>NZ_JAFEJA010000001.1:5047500-5730000 GCF_016919245.1 Streptomyces zhihengii
GGGTGAAAGGCCAATCAAACTCCGTGATAGCTGGTTCTCCCCGAAATGCATTTAGGTGCAGCGTCGTGTGTTTCTTGCCGGAGGTAGAGCACTGGATAGGCGATGGGCCCTACCGGGTTACTGACCTTAGCCAAACTCCGAATGCCGGTAAGTGAGAGCACGGCAGTGAGACTGTGGGGGATAAGCTCCATGGTCGAGAGGGAAACAGCCCAGAGCATCGACTAAGGCCCCTAAGCGTACGCTAAGTGGGAAAGGATGTGGAGTCGCAGAGACAACCAGGAGGTTGGCTTAGAAGCAGCCACCCTTGAAAGAGTGCGTAATAGCTCACTGGTCAAGTGATTCCGCGCCGACAATGTAGCGGGGCTCAAGCGTACCGCCGAAGTCGTGTCATTGCAGCGTATAGCCCCAACGGGTGCTGTGATGGGTAGGGGAGCGTCGTGTGCCGGGTGAAGCAGCCGCGGAAGCGAGTTGTGGACGGTTCACGAGTGAGAATGCAGGCATGAGTAGCGATACACACGTGAGAAACGTGTGCGCCGATTGACTAAGGGTTCCTGGGTCAAGCTGATCTGCCCAGGGTAAGTCGGGACCTAAGGCGAGGCCGACAGGCGTAGTCGATGGACAACCGGTTGATATTCCGGTACCCGCTTTGAAACGCCCAATATCGAGCCCATTAATGCTAAGGCCGTGAAGCCGCCGGCTGAGTCTTCGGACGAGGTCGGAGTGGTGGAGCCGCTGACCCAAGGTGGTAGTAGGTAAGCGATGGGGTGACGCAGGAAGGTAGTCCAGCCCGGGCGGTGGTTGTCCCGGGGTAAGGGTGTAGGCCGTGTGATAGGCAAATCCGTCACACATTAAGGCTGAGACCTGATGCCGAGCCGATTGTGGTGAAGTGGATGATCCTATGCTGTCGAGAAAAGCCTCTAGCGAGTTTCATGGCGGCCCGTACCCTAAACCGACTCAGGTGGTCAGGTAGAGAATACCGAGGCGTTCGGGTGAACTATGGTTAAGGAACTCGGCAAAATGCCCCCGTAACTTCGGGAGAAGGGGGGCCATTCTTGGTGATCCGATTTACTCGGTGAGCTGGGGGTGGCCGCAGAGACCAGCGAGAAGCGACTGTTTACTAAAAACACAGGTCCGTGCGAAGCCGTAAGGCGATGTATACGGACTGACGCCTGCCCGGTGCTGGAACGTTAAGGGGACCGGTTAGCTTGGATTCGTCCAGGCGAAGCTGAGAACTTAAGCGCCAGTAAACGGCGGTGGTAACTATAACCATCCTAAGGTAGCGAAATTCCTTGTCGGGTAAGTTCCGACCTGCACGAATGGCGTAACGACTTCTCGACTGTCTCAACCATAGGCCCGGTGAAATTGCACTACGAGTAAAGATGCTCGTTTCGCGCAGCAGGACGGAAAGACCCCGGGACCTTTACTACAGTTTGATATTGGTGTTCGGTTCGGCTTGTGTAGGATAGGTGGGAGACTGTGAACTCTGGACGCCAGTTCAGGGGGAGTCGTCGTTGAAATACCACTCTGGTCGTGCTGGATGTCTAACCTGGGTCCGTGATCCGGATCAGGGACAGTGTCTGATGGGTAGTTTAACTGGGGCGGTTGCCTCCCAAAGGGTAACGGAGGCGCCCAAAGGTTCCCTCAGCCTGGTTGGCAATCAGGTGTTGAGTGTAAGTGCACAAGGGAGCTTGACTGTGAGACCGACGGGTCGAGCAGGGACGAAAGTCGGGACTAGTGATCCGGCGGTGGCTTGTGGAAGCGCCGTCGCTCAACGGATAAAAGGTACCCCGGGGATAACAGGCTGATCTTCCCCAAGAGTCCATATCGACGGGATGGTTTGGCACCTCGATGTCGGCTCGTCGCATCCTGGGGCTGGAGTCGGTCCCAAGGGTTGGGCTGTTCGCCCATTAAAGCGGTACGCGAGCTGGGTTTAGAACGTCGTGAGACAGTTCGGTCCCTATCCGCTGTGCGCGTAGGAGTCTTGAGAAGGGCTGTCCCTAGTACGAGAGGACCGGGACGGACGAACCTCTGGTGTGCCAGTTGTCCTGCCAAGGGCATGGCTGGTTGGCTACGTTCGGAAAGGATAACCGCTGAAAGCATCTAAGCGGGAAGCCTGCTTCGAGATGAGGACTCCCACCTCCTTGAGAGGGTAAGGCTCCCAGTAGACGACTGGGTTGATAGGCCGGATATGGAAGCCAGGTAACTGGTGGAGTTGACCGGTACTAATAGGCCGAGGGCTTGTCCTCAGTTGCTCGCGTCCACTGTGTTAGTTCTGAAGTAACGAACTCGCCTTTGCCGGCTGGTAGTTCGACATCTTCATAGTGTTTCGGTGGTCATAGCGTTAGGGAAACGCCCGGTTACATTCCGAACCCGGAAGCTAAGCCTTTCAGCGCCGATGGTACTGCAGGGGGGACCCTGTGGGAGAGTAGGACGCCGCCGAACAATCATTGTGGGGAAGCCCCGGAACACTGTTCCGGGGCTTTTCTGCGTTCACGGCCCGATGAGGGCCGCACGCATTCGTGCCCGGTCACCCTCAATGCGTGTGGCGACCAGGCACGAATGCGCGGAGAGTCAGAGCCGGCCGGCCGCCTTGAGCGCCAGGTACACATCCGCCACCGCCGGTGCGAGCTTCTCCGGGGTGGCGTCGACGACCGTGACGCCATGCCGTTGCAGCAGCTCCGCTGTGCGCCGCCGCTGTGTGTGCGCCTGGGTGCCGGCGGCCGCCTCGTAGACGTTCTGGGCGCTGCCGCGCGACCGTGTCATCCGCTCGATGCGGGGATCGGCCACGGAAGCCACGACCACCGTGTGGCGCCGGGTCAGCTGGGGCAGCACGGGCAGCAGGCCGTCCTCGACGGGGGCGGCGTCCAGGCTGGTGAGAAGGACGATCAACGAGCCACGCGGAGCGTTCCGCAGCGTGGCCGCACTCAGGCCCCGTGCATCCGTCTCCACCAGCTCCGCCTCCAGCGGAGCCATCGCGGTGACCATCGCCGGGAGCACGTCTCCCGCGGAACGGCCCTGCACATGCGCCCGTACCCGGCGGTCGTACGCCAGCAGGCCCACCCGGTCCCCTGCGCGGGACGCCAGGGCCGCCAGGAGGAGCGCGGCGTCCATGGAGGCGTCGAGGCGCGGAACGTCCCCCACACGGCCCGCCGCGGTGCGGCCGGTGTCCAGGACCACCAGGATGTGGCGGTCGCGTTCGGGGCGCCAGGTCCGGACGGCGACCGCGCTCCTGCGGGCGGTCGCGCGCCAGTCGATGGAGCGGGTGTCGTCGCCGGGGACGTAGTCCCGGAGGCTGTCGAACTCCGTTCCCTGGCCCCGGACCAGGACACTGGTGCGGCCGTCGAGTTCACGGAGCCGGGCGAGACGGGACGGGAGGTGCTTGCGGCTCTCGAAGGCCGGCAGGACCCGTACCGTCCAGGGGATCCCGTGGTTGCCCTGCCGCGCGGCCAGACCCAGCGGGCCGTAGGAACGGACGGTGACCCGGGCCGAGTGCCGGTCGCCGCGTCGGGAGGGCCGCAGCAGGGTGGTGAGGCTGCGCCTCTCCCCGGCGGGGACCCGCACCCGGTGCCTGGATGCCTCCGTCGTCGCGTCGGCGGGCCAACTGCTCGGCGGCCAGGCGTCGCGGAGGTCGGCGCGCAGCGGACGCGGCGAGGGATTGGTGACGGTCAGGTGCACCTGAGCCTCGTCACCGAGTCGAACTGATGTGTCACCGGATCGGGTGAAACGAAGCGTGCGCACTGGCGCGGCGAGTGCGTAGTCGCACAGGATTGCCAGTGAGAGCGGCGCGTTGACAGCGAGCATCCCCGTCCAGCTGGGGGCGAGGATGCCTACGGGGAGTGAGCCGAGAGCCGCGAGCAGTGCGGTCCGTCCGGTGAGGGCCATCTGGACGCCTCAGCGGGGTACGGGGACGTGGGCGAGGATCGCGGTGATGACGGAGTCCGGGGTGACACCTTCCATCTCCGCCTCGGGCCGGAGCTGGACACGGTGGCGCAGCGTGGGGAGTGCGAGGGCCTTCACATCATCGGGGATGACGTAGTCGCGACCGGTGAGCCAGGCCCAGGCACGGGCGGTGGAGAGCAGTGCGGTCGCGCCACGGGGTGAGACGCCCAGGGTGAGTGACGGGGATTCACGGGTTGCGCGGCAGATGTCGACGACATAGCCGGCGATCTCGGCCGACACCGAGGTCTTGGCGACGGCGTCCCGGGCGGCCTCCAGGTCCTCGGGGCCGGCCACCGGGCGGACGCCCGCGGCCGTGAGGTCCCGCGGGTCGAAGCCGGCGGCGTGACGTGTGAGGACGCTGATCTCGTCGTCGCGCGTGGGCAGGGGCACCGTGAGCTTGAGGAGGAAGCGGTCCAACTGGGCTTCGGGCAGCGGATATGTGCCCTCGTACTCGACGGGGTTCTGCGTCGCCGCCACCAGGAACGGCTCTGGCAGCGGGCGCGGTGTGCCGTCGACCGTCACCTGACGCTCCTCCATTGCCTCGAGGAGGGAGGACTGGGTCTTGGGAGGGGTGCGGTTGATCTCGTCGGCGAGAAGGAGGTTGGTGAAGACCGGCCCCTGCTGGAAGGAGAACTCCGAGGTGCGGGTGTCGTAGACCAGCGAGCCCGTGACATCGCTGGGCATGAGGTCGGGGGTGAACTGGACGCGCTTGGTGTCGAGTTCGAGGGATGCGGCGAGCGCGCGGACCAGGAGGGTCTTCGCGACACCGGGTACGCCTTCGAGCAGCACATGGCCCCGGCAGAGAAGGGCGACGACGAGACCGGTCACGGCGGGGTCCTGGCCGACCACGGCCTTCGCGATCTCGGTGCGCAGGGCCTCGAGGGAGGTCCGGGCGCGGTCCGGGTGATCGGCGGTCTCGGGGGTCGAGGCGCTCATGCGGTGCGTACCTCTCTTTCGAGGGCGTCGAGTTGGTCGGCCAGAAGGACGAGGGAGGTGTTGTCGGCCGGCGGAGGGCCGAACAGCAGATCGTGGATGTCCCGTTCGGGACGGTCCAGTTGGGCGGCGACGGCCGGGAGCAGGACGGCCGGTGTCTGGGCGTCGGCGGTGGACACGCCCAGTTGCGGAGCGAGGCGTGCGCGCGCCGCGGAACGGAGGGAGGCCGCGGCCCGGTCGCGGGCGTTCGCCTTGTGGTAGAGGCGGGCGCGTCCCTCGGTGGCCTCGGACGCGCGGACGGCGACCGGCAGGCGCTCGGTGACCAGCGGACCGAGCCGTCGGCCTCGCCAGACGGCGGCGAGTACGGCGGCGAGGGTGAGCTGGAGTGCCGCCCAGAGCCAGCCGGACGGGACGAGGTCGAGGAACGACTGCTCGCCGTCGGTCTCCTCGCCGGGGGTCTCTCCGCTCTGCCCTGCCGCGGCGGGGTCGTTGAGAGACGGCATGTACCAGATCAGCTCGGGCCGGGACCCGAGGAGTTGCAGGGCAAGGGAGGCGTTGCCGTGTTCGTCGAGATGTTCGTTGCGCAGCAGGTCGGAGGAGCCGAGGAGGACGGTGTCACCGCCGCTTGCCGTGTTCAGCCTGAGCAGGCTGGGCAGGCTGGGCAGGCTGGGCAGGCCGTCACCGGGGTAGCAGCCATCGGCTTCCGCCGCGTCGGTGGAGTAGCGCTCGCCGCCGAGGGTGACGTCACCGGCCCGCCGGGCGGGGGCGTAGTCGCACCGCGGGTCACGGGCCGAGATCCGAGCGGGGTCCTCGGCCGTCACGCCGGGGGCCAGGGCGTCCAGCGAGGCGGGGCCGGGGGAGAGGAGGACGGTGCGGCCGCTGGCGGATCCGGTGGCCGTGGCGAGCGTGGCCTGTTGGGAGCCGGTGAGGAGATCCGGATCGGTCAGCAGGATCGTGACGCCGGGGCCTGCGGCGTCCGAGGCGTCGCCCACCGTGGTGACGACGCGGATCGAGACGCCTTGCGCCTTGAGCAGCTCGGCGAGCGCACGGCTGCCGGCGGGGTCGGCCGAGCGGGGGTCCAGTGCGCCGTGATGCGTCCCCGAGCGCAGGGCGGCCATGGTGATGCCGGCGACGACGAGGAGCAGCACGGCCAGGAGCAGGCCCCGGGCGCGGGTCCAGACCTGGCGGCCGGTGAGGGACAGGGATGTGGCGGAGGTCCCGGTCACGAGGCGCCTCCCGGGCCGGCGTCCGCGAGGAGCGGCTTGGTGCCGTCGACGGCGTCGTCGAGGTGGCGTATGCGCTCGTACATCTGCTGGTCGCCGGTGCGGCCGCCGTATGTGACGTCGTCGAAGGAGCGGGCCGCGGCACGCAGTTCGCCGGCGTGGGAGGGGAGGGCGCGGCCTGCTTCGGCGGCGGCCTCGTCGGCGGTGCGGCCCGGGCGGGGGGTGAGCAGGGCGCGTTCCTCGAGAGCCCGGACGATGGCGCGCATCCGCTCCTGCACGGCCTGGTTCCAGCGGCCGGCGGAGGCATGCTCCGCGGCCGCCGTGCGGTGTTCCGCGGCGCTGCGGGGGCCGTCGTGGAAGAGGGAGTCCGAGGCGGTGGCGCCGCGCCGCGGCGTGCCGAGCCGCCACCAGAGGCCGCCCACGAGGGCGGCGGCGAGGAGCACGACCACGATCAGACCGACGGTGCCGCCGGGCCCGCCGCCCACCCCTTCGAAGATGCCGCCGACCCAGTCCCAGAAGCTGTCGAGAGCCCGCTGGAGCAGGTTCGGTTCGCCTTCGCCGTACTCCGGTCTGGACAGCTCGCGTTCCGCCGCCTCACGGGCGGGGACACGCGAGATGTCCACCGGTATGTCGTCCCTCGCCAGGACCGGCAGACGCCCTGCCGTCCCGCCCCCCGCGCCGGGCACCGCATCAGCCCCCGGTGGAGACGTTGCGGGGCGGCTCGGTCCCGTAGCCCGGCACACCCGCGGCACGGGCGAGTTCGAGGTCGAGGGCCTCGCGGCGGATGCGCTGGTCGACGTAGAGCAGCGCCGTCACCCCGGCCGAGATCGGGTACGTGATCGACGAGGCGATCACCGCGCCGATGCCGGTGATGATCAGGAAGGGCCAGCCGATCGCGGAGTCGCCGCCGTCGAGGAAGTCACCGAGGGAGACCCCGTCCACGGCGAAGCCCGCGATCGCGAAGGGGATGCCGATGACCATGCTCACGAGGAAGGAGATCAGCACGGTCAGCGCGGTGATGCCGAAGATGCGCCACCACGTGCCCTGCACCAGCTTGGCCGAGCGCCGCAGGGAGGCGAACACGCCCTGGCGCTCCAGCACGAGCGCAGGCGGGGCGAGCGCGAAACGGATCATCAGCCAGACGACGACCACGATCGCACCGATGCCGCCGAGGACGGAGAGCAGCACACCGGCACCGCCGATGAGCAGGCCCGGAAGGATGCCGACGGTCATGATCGCCGCGCTGCCGAGGGGCAGCAGGAAGGTCAGACCGAGCAGGTGGGGCAGTCGGGGCCGGGCCTCGCGCCAGGCCTCGGACAGCGTGACCTGGCGGCCCAGCACGGACCGGCTGATGACCACGGTGAGCACGGCGGTGGTCAGCAGGGTGCCGATCAGCGTGATGAGCAGCGCCGGGCCCATGGCGATCATGCTGGACTGCAGGGACTCCAGCGACTGCTCGAGCGCCTCCTCGGGCGTCGCGTCGGGGTCGACGACCGGCGGTGCGGGGAGGAGATAGCGCTCCACGAGGATGCTGGCGATCTGCGTGATGACGGAGACGGTCACGGTCACCGCGAGGACGGTGCGCCAGTGGGTCCGCAGGGTCGCCACAGCGCCGTCGAGGATCTCCCCGACGCCGAGCGGGCGCAGCGGGATCACTCCGGGCTTCGCGGCGGCCGGCGGGCGTCCCCAGGCTCCCGGGGGCCGGCCCCCTCCCCAGCCGGGAGGAGGCGGCCCGGGCACGTGGCCCGGGCCGGTCGGCGCGGACCACTGCCCCGCGGGCGGCTGCTCCTTGGACCACTTCGCGGACGGACCGTCCGCGGGCGCGGCTGGGCGCGGTACGCCCGGGGTCTGCCCGTCGGGGGAGGGAGCCGATCCGGGCGAGGCCCAGCCCGGAGAGTCGTTCACGGTCGTCCACCTCATGCGTTGGTCACGGGGCCGGAGTGGGGGACCGGCACCTTCACGGTGTGCGTCCGCCAGGCAGGGCGGCCGGTTGGCAGCCATCGTGCCACGCGCGGGCTGCCGGTGGGCGGGGGCCCGTATCTCGTTCGTGCCTTCTCTGCCGGAGCGGCGGCGGGCAGACTGGGCGGATGGCTGATCAGCAGGTACACGACGCCCCGGGTCCGGTACCACCGCAGCTTCCGGTGCTGCGCTGGGCACAACCGCCCGAAGGGCCGGTGCTGGTGCTTCTCGATCAGAGACGGCTGCCGGCGCACGAGACCGAACTGGTGTGCACCGACGTCCCGGCCCTGGTGCACGCCATCCAGACACTGGCCGTCCGCGGTGCGCCGCTGCTGGGCATCGCGGGGGCGTACGGGATCGCCCTCGCCGCCGCGCGGGGGTACGACGTCGTCGAGGCCGCCGGCCTGCTGGAGGTCGCGCGGCCCACCGCGGTGAATCTTCGGTACGGGGTGCGGCTGGCGGCCGACGCCCACGGGCGGGCGGAGGCGGCGGGCGCGACACCGGAGCAGGCGGCGGGCGCCGCGCTGGAGGCCGCGCGGGCGCTGCACCGGGCCGATGCCGAGGCCAGCCGTCGAATGGCCGCCCACGGGCTGGCGTTCCTCGGCGAGCTGCTGCCCGGAGGCGGGCACCGGATCCTGACCCACTGCAACACCGGGGCGCTGGTCTCCGGCGGGGAGGGCACGGCGTTCGCGGTCGCGCTGGCCGCGCACCGGGCCGGTGAGCTGCGGCACCTCTGGGTGGACGAGACCCGGCCGCTGCTGCAGGGAGCCCGGCTGACGGCCTGGGAGGCGGCGCGCAACGGCATGCCGTACAGCCTGCTCTCCGACAACGCGGCGGGTTCCCTGTTCGCCGCGGGCGAGGTGGACGCGGTGATGATCGGCGCGGACCGGATCGCCGCCGACGGCTCGGTGGCGAACAAGGTCGGCAGCTACCCCCTCGCGGTGCTGGCGCGGTACCACCATGTGCCGTTCGTGGTCGTGGCGCCCACGACCACGCTGGACCTCACCACGCCGGACGGCTCGGCGATCGAGGTGGAGCAGCGCCCCGCCCGGGAGGTCACGGAGGTGCCCGTGCCCAGGGGAGCTGTTGCCGAGGCCGGAAGCGGGGTGTCCGTGGCGCCGCTCGGCACGAGGGCGTACAACCCGGCGTTCGATGTCACACCGCCCGAGCTGGTGACGGCCGTCGTCACCGAGGAGGGGGTACTGTCACCCGTCACCGGGGACGGCATCGCCCGGCTCTGTGCCGCTGCCCGGCGCGGGAGCGAGGGCTGACCGGAGAGCACGACGGGGGCCTCGGCGCCGCGGCCGGACGAAGCGTTGCCTTCCGTCCGGGCCCGGCGACGGTCGGCGGCGGGCCCGAATCACCCGGACGGCGACGCTCCGGAGCCGGCCGGTCCCGCTGAGCGGCGGGAAACCCGGGCGGCGACCACGCACGGAAATCGGCCGGTACGACTATCGTCACTGGCCAGTGAGCTACCTCACCAGCACGTCGGACACTGTTACGAGAATGGGATGATGTCGATTATGAAGGGACGAGTCCTTGTCGTCGACGACGACACCGCACTGGCCGAGATGCTCGGGATTGTGCTGCGTGGTGAGGGTTTCGAGCCGTCGTTCGTGGCGGACGGCGACAAGGCGCTGGCCGCCTTCCGCGAGGCCAAGCCCGACCTGGTGCTGCTCGACCTGATGCTGCCCGGCCGGGACGGCATCGAGGTGTGCCGGCTGATCAGGGCCGAGTCGGGTGTGCCGATCGTGATGCTCACGGCCAAGAGCGACACCGTCGATGTGGTGGTCGGGCTCGAATCCGGGGCCGACGACTACATCGTCAAGCCGTTCAAGCCGAAGGAGCTCGTGGCCCGCATCCGGGCACGGCTGCGCAGGTCGGAGGAGCCGGCGCCGGAGCAGCTCGCCATCGGTGACCTGGTCATCGACGTCGCAGGTCACTCGGTCAAGCGTGACGGCCAGTCGATAGCGCTGACGCCGCTGGAGTTCGACCTGCTGGTCGCGCTGGCCCGCAAGCCCTGGCAGGTGTTCACCCGCGAGGTGCTGCTGGAGCAGGTGTGGGGCTACCGCCACGCCGCCGACACCCGGCTGGTGAACGTGCACGTGCAGCGGCTGCGCTCCAAGGTCGAGAAGGACCCCGAGCGCCCGGAGATCGTGGTGACCGTGCGGGGCGTCGGTTACAAGGCGGGGCCGAGCTGACATGTCCGGTGGCAGCATTGCTCCGAAGCCCGGGGGTCCGGGAGTCCGTACGGGGCGGGCTGCCGGAGGGGGACGGGGACGCGCGCGGTTCGGGCGCCTCCTCCAGGACGGCGCGCAGGGCGCGCCGATACCGAGGCTCTTCATGCGCTGGCTGCGGCGCCCGTTGCTGCCCGCCCTGCGGCTGTGGCGGCGGAACATCCAGCTCAGGGTGGTCGCCAGCACGCTGCTGATGTCACTCGGCGTGGTGCTGCTGCTTGGTTTCGTGGTGATCGGCCAGGTCCGCAACGGTCTGCTGGACGCGAAGAGCAGGGCCGCCCAGAGCCAGGCCGCCGGCGGATTCGCCGTCGCCAGGGAGCTGGCCAACGCCCCCGCGGGCCCCGCCGGCCAGGACGGATCGGCCTCGGGTGCCAGGAACGCCAACTCGTGGCGCTCCGACCTCGTGGCCCAGCTCGCGAGCGGCGGGCAGGGCTCGTACAACGTCGTCGCGCTGAGCGCCGACTCGGAGCGGAACGGCCCCGGCCGCGCGCCGCGCACCTCGGGCCTGGTGGACCCGGCGTCCATCCCGCAGGTCCTGCGGGACGACGTGGGCCAGGGGACCGGGACGTACGAGACGTTCGTGAGCATCCGCTACTGGAACAACGCGTTCGACGCGGAGCCCGGGCTGGTCGTGGGCACCCGGCTCAACGACATCGAGGGCAAGCCCTACGAGCTGTACTACCTGTTCCCGCTGTCGCAGGAGGAGGAGTCGCTGACCCTGGTCCGCGGCACGCTCGCCACGGCGGGGCTGTTCGTCGTGGCGCTGCTGGGCGCGATCGCCTGGCTGGTGGTGCGCCAGATCGTCACACCGGTGCGGATGGCCGCCGGGATCGCCGAGCGGCTGGCCGCGGGCAAGCTCCAGGAGCGGATGAAGGTCACCGGCGAGGACGACATCGCCCGCCTCGGCGAGGCCTTCAACAAGATGGCGCAGAACCTCCAGCTCAAGATCCAGCAGCTGGAGGAGCTGTCGCGGATGCAGCGCCGGTTCGTCTCCGACGTCTCGCACGAGCTGCGGACGCCGCTGACCACCGTGCGGATGGCGGCCGACGTCATCCACGAGGCGCGCCAGGACTTCGACCCGGTGACCGCGCGGTCCGCCGAGCTCCTCGGGGACCAGCTCGACCGATTCGAGTCGCTGCTGGCCGACCTGCTGGAGATCAGCAGGTTCGACGCCGGCGCCGCGGCGCTGGAGGCCGAGCCGATAGACCTGCGTGAAGTGGTGCGCCGGGTGATCGGCGGGGCCGAGCCGCTGGCCGAGCGCAAGGGTTCCCGGATCCGCGTCGTCGGCGACGAGCAGCCGGTGGTGGCCGAGGCCGACGCGCGCCGGGTGGAGCGCGTCCTGCGGAACCTGGTCGTCAACGCGGTGGAGCACGGCGACGGCAAGGACGTCGTGGTGCGCATGGCGGTCGCGGGCGGGGCGGTGGCCATCGCCGTGCGGGACTACGGCGTGGGCCTGAAGCCGGGAGAGGCGACCAGAGTGTTCAGCCGCTTCTGGCGGGCCGACCCGGCACGGGCCAGGACCACCGGCGGTACCGGTCTCGGCCTGTCCATCGCGGTCGAGGACGCCCGTCTGCACGGCGGCTGGCTCCAGGCATGGGGCGAGCCGGGCGGCGGCTCGCAGTTCCGGCTGACGCTGCCGCGCACGGCGGACGAGCCGCTGCGGGGCTCCCCGATCCCGCTGGAGCCCGAGGACTCCCGCCAGAACCGGGAGCGTGCGCACGCGTCGGGTGATCCCGCTGCGAACGGGCACCGGCTGACGTCCGTGCCCGTGCAGCCCGCGCCGGACTTCTCCCGCCTGCCCGCACAGGCACGCGGCGGCGCACCCCTCGGTGTCGACCCCGCGGCACTGCCGGGCAGCGGTTCCCGGGTGGTGCCCCGGTCCGCGGGGGAGCGGGCCGACGAGCCCGCGGAACACGTCTCATCGAAGCGGGAGGGCACGGATCGTGGGCGCTGAGCGTCGTGGGGGCCGGGCGCGGGTGCTGCGCCTGACGGCGCTTCTCGGGTGCGCCGGTGTGGTGCTGACCGGCTGCGCGTCGATGCCGGACAGTGGTGACGTGCACCCGGTGAAGGCGTCGCAGCGCGGCGACTCGCAGGTGCGGGTCTACGCGGTGCAGCCGCGCAAGGGCGCGACACCGGACGAGATCGTCACCGGCTTCCTGGAGGCGATGACCAGCGACGACTCGAACTTCGCCACGGCCCGCTCGTATCTGACGGCCGAGGCGTCCAAGCGCTGGCAGCCGGAGGCGAGCACCACCGTGCTGACGGCCGCGCCCGACCCCGGTGCGCCGATCCTCGGCGGCCGGGACAAGCCGGGCCGCAGCTACCCCCTCTTCGGCCGGCAGATAGCCACCGTCGACGCCCAGCGCGCCTACCAGCCGGTGACGCCGACGGACTACCGCCGGACGATCCACCTGTCCGAACAGAACGGTCCCGACGGCAAGGAGTGGCGCATCGACAGCCTGCCGCCCGGACTGCTGCTGGGCGCGTCCGACTTCGAGCGCAACTACGTGTCGGTCAACAAGTACTACTTCGCCTCGGGGCGCAGTGTCGTGGTCGCCGACCCCGTCTACATCCGCCAGCGGCAGGACCCGGTGACCCGTCAGGACCCGGTGACGCAGGCGGTCTCGGCATTGCTCGAAGGGCCGACGAACTGGCTGAAGCCGGTGGTCGAGTCACGGTTCCCGACCGGGACGGCGCTGAAGAAGGGCACCCGCTCGCTGGAGTTCGACGACCGCAACGGGCTGAAGGTGCCGCTGAACGAGAAGGCGTCCTCGGTGGGCCGTCCGCAGTGCACCAAGATGGCGGCGCAGATCCTGTTCACGCTGAAGGACTTCTCGTCGGCCCGGGTCGACCAGGTGGAGCTGCTGAGGGCCAACGGCTCCCAGCTGTGCGTGCTCAGCAGCGGCCAGGCGGAGGAGTACGCGCCCGACCACGGTTCGGGCCGGCTCGACAGCCAGTACTTCGTCGACGAGCAGGACCGGCTCGCGCTGCTCGCGAGCGGATCCAAGGACGCCGCCGAACCGCACAACGTGCCGGGCCCCTTCGGCGACGGCAGGCTGCGCATGAGCCGGGTGGCCGTCGCCCGCGACGAGCAGACCGCCGCCGCGGTGTCCAAGGACAGCAGCAAGCTGTACGTGGCGTCGATCCTCACCGGCTCGGAGCTGCGGAACGCGGTCGTCGGCAGCTCGGGCGGACAGGCGGAGAACCGTCTCTCCGCGCCGAGCTGGGACGGCAGGGGCGATCTGTGGGTCGCCGACCGCAACCCCTCGGACGCCGCGCTGATGCGGGTGCCGTCCGGGACGGGCACGCCGCAGGACGTACGGATCGTGCCGGGCATCGACGGTGCGCGGATCGAGGCGGTGAAGGTGTCGGCGGACGGCGTGCGCATCGCGCTGCTGCTCACCAAGGACGGCACGACGACCCTGAAGATCGGGCGGGTGGAGCGGCACGGCCCCGAGGACGACCCCGCGGTGACCGTCACCGAACTGCGCCCGGCGGCACCGCACCTGGAGACCGTCACGGCGGTCTCCTGGGCGGGCCCCAGCAGGCTCGTGGTGGTCGGCAAGGAGTCCGGCGGGGTGCAGCAGGTGCGCTACATCCAGACGGACGGCTCGACCGCCCCCAACTCGATCCTGCCGGGTCTGAACCAGGTGCGGTCGGTCGCCGCGTCGGACGACGAGAGCCGGCCGCTGGTGGCGTACTCGCAGGAGGACGGCATCGTCCGGCTGCCCGCGGGCGCGAACTGGCAGACCCTGGTCAAGAGCGGTACCTCGCCGGTCTACCCGGGCTGAATCACGCCTCCGGGAGGCCCCGGCGGTCGTCCCGGAGGCCGTGTCGCCGAGGTCGCCGGCGTTGTCCACAGGGCGTTGTCCACAGGGGTTGGCCCGGCTCCGGTGGCCGGGCACCCTGAGGTCATGCGGGGATGGTGGTGGCGGGAGATCTCCGGCCTGGTGCTGCCCGCCGACTGCGCGGGGTGCGGGCGGCGGCGCACCCTCCTGTGCGAGAGGTGCGCGCGGGTGCTGCACGGCGGGCCGGTGCGCCGGGCGAGACCGGTGCCGGAGCTTGCGGGGCTGCCCGCGGTCCACGCGGCCGCGGCGTACGGGGACGCGGTACGGGCCGTGATCCTGGCCCACAAGGAGCGGGGAGCCATGGGGCTGGCGGCGCCGCTGGGGCGGGCGCTGGCGGGAGCGGTGCGGGCGGCGGCGCCCGGGAGCGCGGGCGGTGCGGGGCCGCTGCTGCTGGTGCCGGTGCCGTCGGCGCGCCGGGCGGTCCGGGCCCGGGGCCACGACGCCGCCCGGCGCATCGCGTGCTCCGCCGCCGCCGAGCTGCGGCGCTCGGGGCGCTCCGCGGCGGTGCTGCCGTTGCTCCGCCAGGTGCGTCCGGTGGCGGACCAGGCCGGTCTCGGGGTGCCCGAGAGGCTGGCCAACGTGTCCGGCTCGATGCGGGCGCGGGACGCCGCGGTACGACTGCCGGCCTGCGGTGTGCCGGTACTGGTCGACGATGTGATGACGACGGGTGCGTCGCTGGCGGAGGCGGCCAGGGCACTGCGTGCCGCGGGCGGCGGCGGGCATCCGGATTTCCCTGGATTCGCACAGGTGAGCGCGGCGGTCGTCGCAACTGTTCCGCTTCCTTCGGTCATAAACCGGAACTGACGGGGAACTCGCAACGTTGCAGGTAGTGAGAGGGCAAAAACGCCTGATCGGAGGTACCTTCGGGTAGCGGGTGCCGACAGTGGCCCGCTGGGACTATGTTCGGTTGTAAGGAATGGTGAATCCGTTCCGAGCCGAATGCAGTGCCGTGTTTTCCGGCCAGGGTTTCGGGACAGAGACCTCTCTGAATTGGGTGGGTGGAGATCTTGTCGACTGGGGAGGAGGAGGTGAAACTCACCGAGTCCGCGCCCCGGTGACCACCGGGGCCTGGTGCCAGAAATTGGGAGAAGCTCCGCGGCCGAGGAGAAGCGGCGGGGCGATCCGGGAACGGAGTTCTGCGTGGACATCGTCGTCAAGGGCCGCAAGACCGAGGTGCCCGAGCGGTTCCGCAAGCACGTGGCCGAGAAGCTGAAGCTGGACAAGATCCAGAAGCTCGACGGCAAGGTGATCAGCCTCGACGTCGAGGTGTCCAAGGAGCACAACCCGCGGCAGGCCGACCGTTCCGACCGTGTGGAGATCACGCTGCGTTCGCGCGGCCCGGTGATCCGCGCGGAGGCGTCCGCCGCCGATCCCTACGCAGCGCTCGACCTCGCCACCGGAAAGCTGGAGGCAAGGCTCCGGAAGGAGCACGACAAGCGCCACACGCGGCGGGGCAACGGGCGTCTCTCGGCGGCCGAGGTCGCCGACGTCGTCCCGGGCGTCGCCGAACTGAACGCCAACGGCCAGCCGGTCGCCCTGGAGGAGACGGACGCCGTTCCCACCACCAGGATCGGCTCGCTCGAAGTGCAGGGCGAGGGACCGCTGGTGGTCCGCGAGAAGCTGCATACGGCAGCCCCCATGACGCTCGACCAGGCCCTCTACGAGATGGAACTGGTCGGTCACGACTTCTACCTCTTCGTCGACGCCGAGACGAAGCAGCCCAGTGTCGTCTACCGGCGGCACGCGTACGACTACGGCGTGATCCACCTGGAGACCGACCCGCTGGCCGGGGCCGAGGCCGGCGGTGCCGGGGGCGCGCTCGGAGGCTGACACCCCGCCTCGCACGCCCGAAGCGGCCGTCGCCGGCCCCGAGCCCATCGCGCTCCGGCCGGCGCTGGCCCCCGGTGGCCGGTTCCGCACCGGCCCCCTGCCAGGGTCAACAGGCCCCGGACACGCACCCGTCGGGGGCACGTCCGGGTGAATCGGGAACAGCAGCAAGGAGTCAGGTGCCCCTGGAGCGCCCCGTGCGCCCCCAGGGGCACCATCGTGCGACCGCGGGATCACCCCTTCGCCGTCCCGGCATGAAAGCATGACCCGGCAAGCCAACGGATGTGCGGCGCACTGAGGTTGGCAGACCAGACATGATCTCGGGCCACGGCCTTCAGGGGGAGGAACGATGGCGGACAGCTTCGGGCCGATGCACGGCGAAGCGGGCCGATCCGGTCGGCCGCTCGCCGTCGACACCGGCGAGGAGCCGGCCGGTCCCCACGCGGCGGAGCCGATCAGGGTGCTCGTCGTGGACGACCACGCGCTCTTCCGGCGAGGACTGGAGATCGTCCTCAAGCAGGAGGAGGACATCCAGGTCGTCGGCGAGGCCGGCGACGGGGCGGAGGCGGTGGACAAGGCGGCGGACCTGCTGCCGGACATCGTGCTGATGGACGTACGGATGCCCAAGCGCGGCGGCATCGAGGCCTGCACCTCCATCAAGGAGGTCGCCCCCAGCGCGAAGATCATCATGCTGACGATCAGCGACGAGGAGGCGGACCTCTACGACGCGATCAAGGCGGGCGCCACGGGCTACCTCCTCAAGGAGATCTCCACCGACGAGGTCGCGACCGCCATCCGCGCGGTGGCGGACGGGCAGTCGCAGATCAGCCCCTCGATGGCGTCCAAGCTGCTCACCGAGTTCAAGTCGATGATCCAGCGCACGGACGAGCGCAGGCTGGTGCCCGCGCCCCGGCTGACCGACCGGGAGCTGGAGGTGCTCAAGCTGGTCGCCACCGGGATGAACAACCGGGACATCGCCAAGGAGCTCTTCATCTCCGAGAACACCGTGAAGAACCATGTGCGCAACATCCTGGAGAAGCTCCAGCTCCACTCCCGGATGGAGGCCGTGGTCTACGCGATGCGCGAGAAGATCCTGGAGATCCGCTGACGGCCGCCCGGGCGGGCTCGCTCAGTCGAGGGCCTTGACCAGGTCCGCGGCGAGCCCCGGGTGGTCGAACCGCTCCACCCGCACCGTGTCGCAGCCCACCCAGGAGGCGGCCTCGCGCAGCGCCTGGGCCATCGGGGCCACGGCCCGGGGGCCCGCCAGCGACACCTGACGTGCGACCAGCGTGGTTCCCTCCCGTGCCGGGTCCACCCGGCCGAGCAGCCTGCCCCCGGCGAGCAGCGGCATCGCGAAGTACCCGTGCACCCGCTTCGGCTTCGGCACGTACGCCTCCAGCCGGTGGGTGAAGCCGAAGATCCGCTCGGTGCGGGCGCGTTCCCAGATCAGGGAGTCGAAGGGGGACAGCAGGGTGGTGCGGTGCCGGCCGCGCGGCACGGACGCCAGCGCCTCGGGGTCGGCCCAGGCAGGCTTCGCCCAGCCCTCCACCGTGACCGGCACCAGTCCGGAGTCGGCGACCACCGCGTCGAACTGCTCGCCCTTGATGCGGTGGTAGTCGGCGATGTCCGACCGGGTGCCCACGCCCAGCGCCTGCCCGGCCAGCCGGACCAGCCTGCGCAGGCACTCGGTGTCATCCAGGTCGTCGTGGAGCACCGCGTCGGGGATGGCGCGCTCGGCCAGGTCGTAGACCCGCTTCCAGCCCCTGCGCTCGGTGCACACCACCTCGCCGTACATCAGCGCGCGCTCCACGGCGACCTTCGAGGCGGACCAGTCCCACCACTCGCCGCCGTTCTTCGCGCCGCCCAGCTCGGTGGCGGTCAGCGGGCCCTCGGCGCGGAGCTGGCCGATGACCGCGTCGTACGCGCCGTCGGGGAGGTCGTGGTGCCACTGGGGGCGGGCCCGGTAGGCGCGGCGGCGGAACGCGAAGTGCGGCCACTCCTCGACGGGCAGGATGCACGCGGCGTGCGACCAGTACTCGAAGCTGTGGCCCTCGGTCCAGTAGGCGTCCTCGACCGTCCGGCGGCCCACGGCGCCGAGCCGCGCGTACGGGATCAGCTCATGGGAGCGGGCGAGCACCGAGATGGTGTCGAGCTGCACCGCGCCGAGGCCGCGCAGCACGCCCCGGACGCCGCCCCGGCGGTCGGGGGCCCCGAGGAATCCCTGGGCGCGCAGGGCGATGCGACGCGCCTCGTCGGCGGAGAGGGTGGCGGAGGGCGGCACAGTGGTCATGCCCGCACCTTAGAGCCCGCCACCGACAGTGCGGGACGCCCCCGGGGGGTTCCGGAACCGGCCGGGAGGCGGCGGCCCGGTGGGGTTCAGGGACCGGCAGGGAGGTAGGCGTGGGTGCCGGTCAGCCCGAGGTCGGACGGGAGCAGGGAGCCGACCCAGGTGTCCCGCAGGGTGTCCTTGTTCAGCAGCGCGGCCCGCAGACAGCCCTCCACCCGGAATCCGGTCTTCTCGGCCACCGCGCGGGAGCCCGTGTTGCCCACCTCGGCCCGCCATTCCAGCCGGGTGGCGCCCAGGCGCATGAAGGACCAGTGCGAGACGGCGGTCACGGCCTCGGCCATCACCCCGCGGCCGCGGTGCTCCTTCCCCGTCCAGAAGCCGATCTCCCAGGTGCCCGAGAAGGTGCGCAGCGTCACGCTGACCGACGCCATGAGCGGCCCGCCCTCGCGGGGCAGCACGGCGAAGGTGCACATCGTGCTGTTGCGCCAGCCGTCGGGGACCATGTGTTCGGTGAACTCGGCGGCGTGCTGCCACTCGTACGGGGAGGGAACCGTTGTCCACCGCTGGATGTCCGGGTCCTGGCAGGACCGGTACACGGCTTCGGTGTCCTCGGCCGTGAACGTCCGCAGCAGAAGGCGCTCGGTGGTCAGTGTGATCGGCTCCATGCGGGGATTGTGGTCAGGTCCCGCGTGCGATGCGAGCACTTTTGCGGCCTTCCCGGCACCTTCCGCGCGCCTTGTGCGTTCTCCTGATGGCGGACAGCGGGGCCTCGATGGCCATGGACCTCCCGGCGCGGCGGGGTCCTCGCTTACGATGGCCGATGCGGTGGGGCCCACCTGCCGTGCCCGCGCCAGTGTCCGTCACACGACCCAGTGCCAGGCCCGACCGGCAAGGAGACCAGCCTCAGTGTCCGTCTTCAACAAGCTCATGCGTGCAGGCGAAGGCAAGATCCTGCGCAAACTGCACCGCATCGCGGACCAGGTCAACTCCATCGAAGAGGACTTCGTCAACCTCTCCGACGCCGAGTTGCGGGCGCTCACCGAGGAGTACAAGCAGCGCTACGCCGACGGCGAGAGCCTCGACGACCTGATGCCCGAGGCGTTCGCCACCGTCCGCGAGGCCGCCAAGCGCGTGCTGGGCCAGCGCCACTACGACGTCCAGCTCATGGGCGGCGCCGCCCTGCACCTCGGCTATGTCGCCGAGATGAAGACCGGTGAGGGCAAGACCCTCGTCGGCACCCTCCCCGCCTATCTGAACGCGCTGTCCGGCAAGGGCGTCCACCTGATCACGGTGAACGACTACCTGGCCGAGCGCGACTCCGAGATGATGGGCCGGGTCCACAAGTTCCTCGGCCTCGAGGTCGGCTGCATCCTGGCGAACATGACGCCGGCGCAGCGCCGCGAGCAGTACAGCTGCGACATCACCTACGGCACGAACAACGAGTTCGGCTTCGACTACCTCCGCGACAACATGGCGTGGTCCAAGGACGAGCTCGTCCAGCGCGGCCACAACTTCGCCTGTGTCGACGAGGTCGACTCGATCCTCGTCGACGAGGCCCGTACGCCGCTGATCATCTCCGGCCCCGCCGACCAGGCCACCAAGTGGTACGGCGACTTCGCCAAGCTGGTGACCCGGCTCGCCAAGGGCGAGGCGGGCAACCCGCTCAAGGGCATCGAGGAGACCGGCGACTACGAGGTCGACGAGAAGAAGCGCACGGTCGCCATCCACGAGGCCGGTGTCGCCAAGGTCGAGGACTGGCTCGGCATCGACAACCTCTACGAGTCGGTCAACACTCCTCTCGTCGGCTACCTGAACAACGCCATCAAGGCGAAGGAGCTGTTCAAGAAGGACAAGGACTACGTCGTCATGGACGGCGAAGTCATGATCGTCGACGAGCACACCGGCCGTATCCTCGCCGGCCGCCGCTACAACGAGGGCATGCACCAGGCGATCGAGGCGAAGGAGGGGGTGGACATCAAGGACGAGAACCAGACCCTCGCCACGATCACCCTCCAGAACTTCTTCCGCCTCTACGACAAGCTCTCCGGCATGACCGGTACGGCCATGACCGAGGCGGCGGAGTTCCACCAGATCTACAAGCTGGGCGTCGTGCCGATCCCGACGAACAAGCCGATGGTCCGCCTCGACCAGTCCGACCTGATCTACCGCACCGAGGTCGCCAAGTTCGCGGCCGTCGTCGACGACATCGCCGAGAAGCACGAGAAGGGCCAGCCGATCCTGGTCGGCACCACCTCGGTCGAGAAGTCCGAGTACCTCTCGCAGCAGCTCAACAAGCGCGGCGTCCAGCACGAGGTGCTGAACGCGAAGAACCACGAGCGCGAGGCGACGATCGTCGCCCAGGCCGGCCGCCGCGGAGCGGTCACCGTCGCCACGAACATGGCCGGCCGCGGTACCGACATCAAGCTCGGCGGCAACCCGGACGACCTCGCCGAGGCGGAGCTGCGCCAGCGCGGTCTCGACCCGGTCGAGCACGTCGAGGAGTGGGCTGCGGCGCTGCCGGACGCGCTGGAGCGCGCCGAGGCGGCCGTGAAGGCGGAGCACGACGAGGTCAAGGACCTCGGCGGGCTCTACGTCCTCGGCACCGAGCGCCACGAGTCGCGCCGTATCGACAACCAGCTCCGCGGCCGCAGCGGCCGTCAGGGCGACCCGGGCGAGTCCCGCTTCTACCTCTCGCTGGGCGACGACCTGATGCGCCTGTTCAAGGCCGCGATGGTCGAGCGCGTGATGGCCATGGCGAACGTCCCCGACGACGTCCCGATCGAGAACAAGATGGTCACCCGGGCGATCGCCTCCGCGCAGTCGCAGGTCGAGCAGCAGAACTTCGAGACGCGTAAGAACGTCCTCAAGTACGACGAGGTCCTCAACCGCCAGCGCGAGGTCATCTACGGCGAGCGCCGCCGGGTGCTGGAGGGCGAGGACCTCCACGAGCAGGTCGTCCACTTCATGGACGACACCATCGACGCGTACATCCAGGCCGAGACGGTCGAGGGCTTCGCCGAGGAGTGGGACCTGGACCGCCTGTGGGGCGCGTTCAAGCAGCTCTACCCGGTGAAGGCGACGATCGAGGACCTGGAGGACGCGGTCGGCGACCGCGCCGGCATCACCGGCGAGTTCATCGCCGAGTCGATCAAGGACGACATCCACGCGCAGTACGAGGAGCGCGAGAAGCAGCTCGGCTCGGAGATCATGCGCGAGCTGGAGCGCCGTGTGGTCCTGTCGGTCCTCGACCGCAAGTGGCGCGAGCACCTCTACGAGATGGACTACCTCCAGGAGGGCATCGGCCTGCGCGCGATGGCCCAGAAGGACCCGCTGGTCGAGTACCAGCGCGAGGGCTTCGACATGTTCACCGCGATGATGGAGGGCATCAAGGAGGAGTCCGTCGGCTACCTGTTCAACCTGGAGGTCCAGGTCGAGCAGCAGGTCGAGGAGGTCCCGGTGCAGGACGCGGCCGAGAAGACCTCGCTCTCCAAGGAGGACGCCGTGCCGGCCGGCACCGGGCGCCCCGAGATCCGCGCCAAGGGCCTGGAGGCGCCGCAGCGCCCCGACCGGCTGCACTTCTCCGCCCCGACGGTGGACGGTGAGGGCGGTGTCGTCGAGGGCGACTTCGACAACGACGGCGGCGAGTCGGCGTCGGGCTCGGACGGCATGACGCGTGCCGAGCGCCGCAAGGCCGCGAAGGGCGGCGGGCGCCGCCGCAAGAAGTAACCGCCCCGGCCACGCCGCACGTGGCCACCGGGCGTCCCGCGGGGCCGGACACACACGCTGTGTCCGGCCCCGCGCGCTTGCCCGACCGCGTGCTTGCCTCCGCATGGGCGGCGGGCCGGGCGCGTTCCTGTCGGGGGAGCGGCGGCGTGCCGGGGCGCGTTCCCGTCGGGGGAGCGGGGGCCGAGGGGCGCCTGCTGCTGGGTGCGCTGGGGTGCGGGGCTCCGGTGCGCGTGCCGGCGGGGTGCCGGAGCCGCCCGTAGCAGGCGCCGTGAGGGCGCTGGGCCGGGTGCACTCCGGGGCACGTGCGCACAGGCGGCGCCGAGGCTGCCCGCAGCCGCTGTGAGGGCGCCGGGGCCTGCTGGAGGAGCCCTCGGGCACTCCCGGCCGCACAAGCCCCGTCCTGCGGCGTTTGCTGGGGTGTCCTGGCGCCCGGTGGCCCCGGGGCTGCTCGGTGCGCGCCACGGCCGCGCAAGCCTGCGCTGCGGCGCTTGCCGGGGCGTCCTGGCGCCCGGCGGGCGGCGGCCCGTCCCGAGGCAGGCCGCGCGGGCGGGCCCGGCCCCCCGGCTCTGCGGCCGTGTGTGCGCGTGCCCAGGTGTCGCGGAACCCGCGTCGGGCCAGGGCGGCTCCCCGGCAGGGGCGGCCGTCCCGCGTCGCCGCGCGTTCGGCCCGGCTGCGCCCCGAGAGGGGGCGGGACCCCGGTCGACGCGGGCCGGGCGGCGGGTGCGGCGCAGCCGACGAGGGCCGCCCGGTGGGCGGCGGGCCGCCGGAGGCGGCCCTACCCGTCGGGCCGGGCCCCGGTCACCGGCCCCGTCCTCAGGGGGCCGGGGTGCGTTCGCCGCCGAGTTCGACGGCGGCACAGCGCCAGCGGTGGTCCGGGCCCTGTTCGAGGCGGAAGGCCATGGCCGCGACGCGTTCGCCG
Organism: Streptomyces zhihengii; assembly: GCF_016919245.1. Taxonomy (NCBI): domain Bacteria; kingdom Bacillati; phylum Actinomycetota; class Actinomycetes; order Kitasatosporales; family Streptomycetaceae; genus Streptomyces; species Streptomyces zhihengii. Next base: position 5,070,399 of record NZ_JAFEJA010000001.1, read on the forward strand.
GAGCCGATGCGGGCGAAGGCCTCGATCACGCCGGGGCCGGGGTGGAACTCGCCGCAGTGGCGGACCACCGGTGTCGCGTGGTCGGCCGGCCGCAGCGGCGTCCCCGGGGCGAGGCGGACCAGTTGCTCGTACGCCTCGCCGATGGTGTGCCCGAGCATCCAGTGCACGGGCCGCCGGCCGCTGAGGACCGCCAGCAGGCGGTCGGCGAACCAGTAGTGCGGTTTGTGCTGCCTGCCGCGGGCCCGGGTCAGCGCCGCCGCGGCCGCCGCCGGCCTGCGCTGGTCGTGCCGTCCTGCGGGCCTGGTCCTGTCCATGCGCATCGCCCCGATGTGCCGGTCCCGGGCTGAGTACCGGGAAGTAGCTTCGACGGGGGAACTTCTATGGCGTGCGCCGCGGCACCCGCAACGTGCCCCGAGGCCCCCGGGGCCCCTCGGTCGATGTCACCTATCAGGGTGAACAGGCCCATGGGGCGCCAGGGAAGGAGGCGGACGCCGATCGTGCCGGGTGGACGCCGTGAAGCCGGGGACGGGCACCTCGATCGGGGACGTCGCACGTATCCTGAGGGCGCATTTCCGACTACGAAAGCGGCCCGCATGCGCGTCTACGTCCCCCTGACCCTTCCCGGTCTCGCAGCGGCGCACCAGGCGGGCGAGCTCGGGCCCGGCCCGCTCACCGCCTACGCGGTCACCCCCGGGCTGCGCGAGTGGTACGTCTCCGACGACATCGAGGAGCTGGAGTACGCCGCGCTGAACCGTGCCGCCGCCGCCTCGCTGCGGCTGCTCGCGGGAGCCGTCGGCGCCCCCCGCCGGCGTGTGGTCGTCGCCGTCGACGTGCCCGACCGGGACGCGGTGGCCGACCCCGGCCAGCCGCTCGACGCGAGCGCGCTCGGTGAGGTCCGGATCGCCGGAGCCGTCCCGCTGACCCGGGCCGCGGCCGTCCACGCGGACGCCGACGACGCCGTGGAGGACGTGTCCGCCGCGGTCGACGCGCTGGGTGCCGCCGACCACGGCGACGACGACGCGCAGTTCGTCGTCGACGGGGCGGAGGACCACGAGCTGCTCTGGTTCGGCGTGCAGGAGATCCCCGCCCTCGTGGGCTGACCCCGCTCCGGTGACCCCGCGCCAAACGCACCGGCCGGCACCGCCCCCGCACCAGCCGCCCCCGGGCCGGCACCGGTATCGCCCCCGGGCCGGCACCGGTATCGCCCCCGGGCCGTCACCGGTACCGACCCCGCGCCGGGAGCGCTGTCGGACCCTGCCGGTACCGTTTGCCGACATGGGGAAGACGGGGAATCACGGCGCCCACCTGGTCTGGGACTGGAACGGCACACTGCTCGACGACATCACCGCGGTCATCGGGGCCACCAACGCGGCCTTCGCCGAGGCGGGTGTCGCGCCGATCACGCTGGAGCGCTACCGCGATCTCTACTGCGTGCCGATCCCGCTCTTCTACGAGCGGCTGATGGGCCGCCGCCCCAGCGAGGCCGAGTGGGAGGTCATGGACGCCGCCTTCCACCGCTACTACACCGAGCGCCGCTCCGGCTGCGGGCTGACCGCCGGGGTGGAGGAGCTGCTGCGCGACTGGCAGCTCGCCGGGCGCAGCCAGTCGCTGCTGAGCATGTACGGGCACGAGGAGCTGGTCCCCGTCGTGCGCGGCTACGGCATAGAGAGCCGCTTCCTGCGGGTCGACGGGCGCACCGGGCCGTCCGGCGGGTCCAAGGCCCGCCACATGGAGCGCCATCTGGCGGCCCTGGAGGGCGCCGACCCGCGGCGCACGGTCGTGATCGGTGACGCGGTCGACGACGCGGTGGCCGCCGCGCACGTCGGTGCCCACGCGGTCCTCTACACGGGCGGCTCGCACAGCCGGGCCAGCCTGGAGGCGGTCGGCGTCCCGGTCGTCGACACCCTGGCCGACGCGGTGCGGGAGGCCCTGCGGCTGGCGTCCTGAGCGCGGGGCGCGGGGAGCGGGCCGCCCCCGGCGGAACGGCCCGTCACACGGCGTGAGGCCCGCCCGGGCTCAGGTCGGCGGAGCCGTCGTGCGCAGCAGCTCGACGAAGGCGCGCATCCACGCCGAGTGGTCCGGCCAGGCGCGGGCGGAGACGAGGGTGCCGTCGACCACGGCCTCCGCGTCCTTGAAGGTGGCCCCCGCCGCCTGCATGTCGAGTTCCAGCGCCGGGTAGGCCGTGACCCTGCGGCCCTCCAGCCCGCCGATCGCGGCCGTCAGCAGCGGACCGTGGCAGATCTGGGCGACGGGCTTGTCGGCGTCGAAGAACGCCTTGAGGATCTTGCGCAGCTCGCCGTCGTTGCGCAGATACTCCGGCGCGCGGCCGCCGGGGATGACGACGGCGGCGTAGTCCCCCGCGTCGACCTCGGAGAAGGCCAGGTCGGCGGGCCAGGTGTAGCCCGGCTTCTCGGTGTAGGTGTCGAAGCCCGGCTCGAAGTCGTGCACGACGAACCGGAGCTGTTTGCGGCTGGGGGCGGCGATGTGCACCTCGTAGCCCTCCTCCACCAGCCGCTGGTACGGATAGAGGACTTCGAGGGACTCCGCGGCGTCGCCCGTGACGATCAGGATCTTCGTGGTCATGGCTGCTCCCGGTGGTTGGTTGCCATGAGGGCCTGTGTCGCTGTCCAGAGTGTCAAACTTCGGGCCCCTCTTTTGTACACATACGGCTCATGACGGCGCGGGGGGCAAGGGCGATAGCCTGGGGGCGTGATCAGCGCGATACGCCGTGGGGGCAGCGAAGCCCCCGGCGGCCACCGCCCAGCCACGGCTGGGGGAACGCGCCCGGAGCGCCACAGCGTCCGGGCGGTGCCTGATCATCTTCCCGGTCCGGCCCTTCCGCCTCAATCGGCTCGAAAGCGCCCGGACATCTCTCATCGCGGCATAACGTCGACAGCGACCGGACACCCCGCGTCGTGGCGTTGCGTCGCAGCATCTTTCACCTACGTCACGCAACGGCGCGCGACAGGAGCCAGAGGACATGCAGACCAAGCTGGACGAAGCCAAGGCCGAGCTGCTCGCACGGGCCGCCCGGGTAGCTGAGAACAGCCCGCTCGGGGGGAATCTTCCGACCGGGGCCGAGCAGGGGAAGCGACCCGACCGGGACCTTCTGCTCACCTACCTCCAGCGCTACTACCTGCACACCGCTCCCGAGGACCTCACGGACCGTGACCCGGTCGATGTCTTCGGTGCGGCGCTTTCCCACTACCGGCTCGCCGAGAACCGCCCGCAGGGCACGGCGAACGTGCGGGTCCACACGCCGACCGTCGAGGAGAACGGCTGGACGTGCAGCCACTCCGTGGTCGAGGTGGTCACCGACGACATGCCGTTCCTGGTGGACTCGGTCACCAACGAGCTCTCGCGCCAGAGCCGCGGCATCCATGTCGTGATCCACCCGCAGGTCGTCGTCCGCCGTGACGTGACCGGCCGGCTGATCGAGGTGCTGCCCGAGGGCACCGGCCTCAAGAAGCTGCCGCACGACGCGCTCGTCGAGTCCTGGATCCATGTCGAGATCGACCGGGAGACCGACCGCGCCGACCTCAAGCAGATCACCGCCGATCTGCTGCGGGTGCTGTCCGACGTCCGCGAGGCCGTCGAGGACTGGGAGAAGATGCGCGACTCCGCGCTGCGCATCGCCGACGGCCTGGCCGACGAGCCGACCGCCGAGGACCTGTCCGCGCAGGAGGTCGAGGAGGCCCGCGAGCTGCTGCGCTGGCTCGCCGCCGACCACTTCACCTTCCTCGGCTACCGCGAGTACGAGCTCACCGAGAACGACGCGCTCGCCGCCGTCGCCGGCACCGGGCTCGGCATACTGCGCTCGGACCCGCAGCACTCGACCGACGAGGACCACCCCGTCAGCCCGTCGTTCAGCCGGCTGCCCGCCGACGCGCGCGCCAAGGCCCGTGAGCACAAGCTGCTGGTGCTCACCAAGGCCAACAGCCGGGCCACCGTCCACCGCCCGAGCTACCTGGACTACATCGGCGTCAAGAAGTTCGACGCCGAGGGCAACGTGATCGGTGAGCGCCGCTTCCTCGGCCTGTTCTCCTCGGCCGCGTACACCGAGTCGGTGCGCCGGGTGCCGGTGATCCGCCGCAAGGTCGCCGAGGTCCTCCAGGGCGCCGGCTTCTCGCCGAACAGCCACGACGGGCGCGACCTGCTCCAGATCCTGGAGACGTACCCGCGCGACGAGCTGTTCCAGACGCCCGCCGACCAGCTCCGCTCCATCGTCACCAGCGTGCTCTACCTCCAGGAGCGCCGCCGGCTGCGGCTGTACCTGCGCCAGGACGAGTACGGGCGCTACTACTCCGCGCTGATCTACCTGCCCCGGGACCGCTACACCACCGGTGTGCGGCTGCGCATGATCGACATCCTGAAGGAGGAGCTCGGCGGCACCAGCGTCGACTTCACCGCCTGGAACACCGAATCGATTCTGTCCCGGCTGCACTTCGTCGTCCGGGTCCCGGCGGGCACCGAGCTGCCCGACCTCACCGACGCCGACGCCGACCGGGTCGAGGCCCGGCTGGTCGAGGCCGCCCGGTCCTGGGCCGACGGCTTCGGCGAGGCGCTCAACGCGGAGTTCGGCGAGGAGCGCGCAGCCGAGCTGCTCCGCCGCTACCAGCACGCCTTCACCGAGGGCTACAAGGCCGACCACTCGCCGCGCTCGGCCGTGGCCGACCTGGTGCGCCTCGAGCAGCTCACCCACTCCGACAAGGAGTTCCAGCTCTCCCTCTACGAGCCGGTCGGCGCCGCGCCCGGCGAGCGCCGCTTCAAGATCTACCGGACGGGCGAGCAGGTCTCGCTCTCCGCGGTGCTGCCGGTGCTCCAGCGGCTCGGCTGCGAGGTCGTCGACGAGCGCCCCTACGAGCTGCGCTGCGAGGACTCCACGCACGCGTGGATCTACGACTTCGGCCTGCGGATGCCGCTGGCCGGGGGCAACGGCGACTACCTCGCCGACGACGCGCGCGAGCGCTTCCAGGACGCCTTCGCCGCGGTGTGGACCGGCCAGGCCGAGAACGACGGCTTCAACGCGCTGGTCCTCGGCGCCGGGCTGGACTGGCGCGAGGCCATGGTGCTGCGCGCCTACGCCAAGTACCTCCGCCAGGCAGGGTCGACTTTCAGCCAGGACTACATGGAGGACACCCTCCGCAACAACGTCCACACCACCCGGCTGCTGGTCTCCCTGTTCGAGGCCCGGATGTCGCCGGACCGCCAGCGCGCCGGCACCGAGCTGACCGACGGCCTGCTGGAGGAGCTGGACGGCGCGCTCGACCAGGTCGCCTCCCTCGACGAGGACCGCATCCTGCGCTCCTTCCTCACCGTCATCAAGGCGACGCTGCGCACCAACTTCTTCCAGACCACCAAGGACGGCGGCCGGCACGGCTACGTGTCGATGAAGTTCGACCCGCAGGCCATCCCCGACCTGCCGGCCCCGCGTCCCGCCTTCGAGATCTGGGTGTACTCGCCGCGGGTCGAGGGCGTGCACCTGCGCTTCGGCAAGGTCGCGCGCGGCGGTCTGCGCTGGTCCGACCGGCGCGAGGACTTCCGTACCGAGATCCTCGGCCTGGTCAAGGCGCAGATGGTCAAGAACACCGTCATCGTGCCGGTCGGCGCCAAGGGCGGCTTCGTCGCCAAGCAGCTCCCCGACCCGTCCGTCGACCGTGACGCCTGGATGGCCGAGGGCATCGCCTGCTACCGCACCTTCATCTCGGCGCTGCTCGACATCACCGACAACATGGTCGCGGGCGAGGTCGTCCCGCCGGAGCGGGTGGTCCGCCACGACGAGGACGACACCTACCTCGTGGTCGCGGCCGACAAGGGCACCGCGTCCTTCTCGGACATCGCCAACGAGGTCGCGGTCGCCTACGACTTCTGGCTCGGCGACGCCTTCGCGTCCGGCGGTTCGGCCGGCTACGACCACAAGGGCATGGGCATCACCGCCCGCGGCGCGTGGGAATCCGTGAAGCGGCACTTCCGCGAGCTGGGCCACGACACCCAGACCGAGGACTTCACGGTCGTCGGCGTCGGCGACATGTCCGGCGACGTGTTCGGCAACGGCATGCTGCTCAGCGAGCACATCCGGCTGGTGGCGGCCTTCGACCACCGGCACATCTTCGTCGACCCCGCCCCCGAGGCGGCGGCCTCCTACGCCGAGCGCCGGCGCCTGTTCGAGCTGCCGCGCTCCTCGTGGGCCGACTACGACACCGGCCTGATCTCGCAGGGCGGCGGCGTCTTCCCGCGCAGCGCCAAGTCGATCCCGGTCAGCTCCGCGATGCGCACGGCCCTCGGCATCGAGCCGGGCATCGCCAAGATGACCCCGGCCGAGCTGATGCAGACCATCCTCGAGGCGCCGGTCGACCTGCTGTGGAACGGCGGCATCGGCACCTATGTGAAGTCGGCCGCCGAGACCCACGCCGACGTCGGCGACAAGGCGAACGACGCCATCCGCGTCAACGGCGAGGACCTGCGGGTCCGTGTCGTCGGCGAGGGCGGCAACCTGGGCTGCACCCAGCTCGGGCGCATCGAGTTCGACCGCACGGGCGGGAAGATCAACACCGACGCGATCGACAACAGCGCCGGTGTGGACACCTCCGACCACGAGGTCAACATCAAGATCCTGCTCAACGGGCTGGTCGCCGAGGGCGACATGACCGTCAAGCAGCGCAACAAGCTGCTGGCGCAGATGACCGACGAGGTCGGCTCGCTGGTGCTGCGCAACAACTACGCGCAGAACACCGCCCTCGCCAACGCCGTCGCGCAGTCGCCCTCCCTGCTCCACGCCCACCAGCGCTTCATGCGGCGGCTGGAGCGGGACGGATTCCTGGACCGGGGCCTGGAGTTCCTGCCCAGCGACCGGCAGATCCGCGAACTGCTGAGCGGCGGGCGCGGGCTGAGCCAGCCGGAGCTGGCCGTTCTGCTGGCCTACACCAAGATCACGGTGGCCCAGAACCTGATCGGCACGGACCTGCCGGACGACCCGTACCTGCGCCGGCTGCTGCACGCCTACTTCCCGAAGCCGCTGCGGGAGAAGTTCGCCGAGGCGATCGACGGGCACGCGCTGCGCCGGGAGATCGTGACGACCGTCCTGGTCAACGACACCGTGAACACCGGTGGTTCGACCTTCCTGCACCGGCTGCGGGAGGAGACCGGCGCCTCGCTGGAGGAGATCGTGCGGGCGCAGACCGCGGCGCGCGAGATCTTCGGTCTGAGCGCGGTCTGGGACGCCGTCGAGGACCTGGACAACAAGGTCGACGCGGGCGTCCAGACCCGGGTGCGGCTGCACTCGCGCCGGCTCGTCGAGCGCGGCACCCGCTGGCTGCTCGGCAACCGGCCGCAGCCGCTGGAACTGGCCGGGACGATCGAGTTCTTCGCGGAGCGCGTGGAGCAGGTCTGGGCCTCGCTGCCGAAGATGCTGCGCGGCGCGGACCTGGAGTGGTACCAGGGCATCGTGGACGAGCTCACGTCGGCCGGTGTGTCGGAGGACCTGGCGCTGCGGGTCGCGGGCTTCTCGTCCGCCTTCCCGACGCTCGACATCGTGGCGATCGCGGACCGCACGGGCCAGGAGCCGCTGGCGGTGGCCGAGGTCTACTACGACCTGGCCGACCGGCTGTCCATCACCCAGCTCATGGACCGCATCATCGAGCTGCCGCGGGCCGACCGCTGGCAGTCGATGGCCCGCGCCTCCATCCGCGAGGACCTGTACGCGGCCCATGCCGCGCTGACGGCGGACGTGCTGTCGGTCGGCAACGGCTCGTCCACGCCGGAGGAGCGCTTCAAGGACTGGGAGCAGAAGAACGCGGCGCTGCTGGGACGGGCGCGGACCACCCTGGACGAGATCCACGGGTCGGACACGTTCGACCTGGCGAACCTGTCGGTGGCGATGCGGACGATGCGCCAGCTCCTGCGGGCGCACAGCTGATCCGGTGACACCGGGGCGGGGCGGGGATCCTCCCCGCCCCGCCCTTCGTCGTCTCCGCCCGGCCGCCGCCGCGCGGGCGGTCAGGGGCGCAGGCGCAGCCAGGGGAAGGTGCGGGGGTCGGTGGCGCGGGCCAGGGCGGTGATCGCGGAGGCCAGCGGCCGGGGCAGCCAGTCGCGGGCCGGGGCCGCGGCGGCGAGGGCGTCGCAGAGGGACGCCGTCTCCGCCGCCGTCGGGCGGTCGGCGGGCCGCGGGGCGAGCGTCGCCGCGATCAGCTCCCGCAGCGGGGCGGGGTGGGCGCCGAGGTCCGGCGGGTCGTGCTCGGTGCCCGCGATCCGGGTGGCCACGACCAGACCGCCGCCCTCGCCGTAGGGGTGGCGCCCCGTGACGGCCTCGGCGGCGACCAGGCCCAGGGTGAACACGTCCGAGGCGGAGGTCAGGTCGCGGCCGAGGGCGTGCTCGGGCGACATGTACCGGGGGGTGCCCACCATCCGCCCCACCGTGGTCAGGGCGGAGGTGTTGCCGGTGTCACGGGCGATCCCGAGGTCCATCAGCCAGGGCCCCTCGGCGGCCAGCAGCACATTGGCCGGTTTCACATCCCGGTGGACCAGCCCCGCCGTGTGCACCGCGGCCAGCGCGTGGGCCGCGCCCGCCGTCAGGCGCAGCGCCGCGCCCACCGGCAGCGGCCCGAACTCCCGCAGCGCCTCGTCGAGCGGCACCCCCGGTACGTAACGGGTGGCCAGCCAGGGCAGTTCGGCCTCCGCGTCATGGTCGACGACCGGGACGAGATGGGGCCCCTGGACGGAGCGGGCCACCTGGACCTCGCGGGCGAAGCGGCGGCGGAACCGCTCGTTCTGCGCATGCTCGCGCCGGATCAGCTTCAGGGCGACGGGCCGCCGCCCGTCCCGCTCCCGGGTGAGGAAGACGGTCCCCATGCCGCCCTCGCCGATCCTGGCCCGCAGCGTGTATCCCGCGACCTCGCGCGGATCGTCCTCGCGCAGCGGCTGTGGCCCCCGTGTCCCGCTCATTGACTCCCCCTCGGTCGACGGCAGCAGGGGAGCCTACCCGGATCGGCCGCCGGATCAGCGCCGCCCGGCCGGTGGGCCGGTGAACTCCTCGTACGCCGCCACCACCTCCCTCGCGGGCCCGTCCATCCGCAGCCGCCCCGCCTCCAGCCAGATCGCCCGGTCGCAGGTCTCGGTGACGGCCGAGTTGCTGTGGCTGACCAGGAAGACCGTGCCGGCCAGCGCCCGGAGTTCGTCGATGCGCTCCCGGCTGCGGCGGCGGAAGCGGGCGTCGCCGGTGGACAGCGCCTCGTCGACGAGCAGCACGTCGTGGTCCTTGGCGGCGGCGATCGAGAAGCGCAGCCGGGCGCCCATGCCGGAGGAGTAGGTGCGCATGGGCAGCGAGATGAAGTCGCCCTTCTCGTTGATGCCGGAGAACTCGACGATGCCGTCGTAGCGTTCGCGGACCTGCTGCCGGCTCATGCCCATCGCGAGAGAGCCGAGCACCACGTTCCGTTCGCCGGTGAGGTCCGACATCAGCGCGGCGTCGACACCGAGCAGCGAGGGCCGGCCGTGCGTCCAGACCGTGCCCCGGGCGGTCGGCAGCAGACCGGCGATCGCCTTGAGCAGCGTCGACTTGCCGGAGCCGTTGGATCCGATCAGCCCGATCGACTCCCCCCGGTAGGCGGCGAAACTGACGCCCTTGACGGCGTGCACCTCGCGTACGCCGGGCGCGGCACGGCGGGAGACGATCCGGCTGAGCGCCGAGGTGGCGCTGCCGCGCCCGGTGCGCCCGCCGTTGACCCGGTAGGTGATGTGGACGCCGTCGACGACGACGGTCGGGACCCGCTCGGTGTCAGCCACGGCCGTACCTCTCCTCCGCCTTCCAGAACCAGACGAACCCGGCGGCCGCGCACCCCACGGCCCACAGCGCCGCGGCGGCCCAGACGTGCGGGGGCAGCCGGTCGGCGGTGAACGACCCGATGAACGCGAAGCGCGTCAGATCGATGTAGAGCGCGGCCGGGTTGTAGCGGATGAGGGCCGCCACGGCCCCGGGCACCCGCCCGTCGGCGAGCACCGTGTCGATCGACCACATGACCCCCGAGGCGTACATCCAGGTCCGCAGCAGGAACGGCATGAGCTGCGCGATGTCCGGGATGGCGGCGGCGATCCGGGCCATGGCGAGGGCGACGCCGGTGACGAAGAGCGCCTGGAGCGCCAGCGCGGGGACGGCCAGCAGCCAGGAGGCGCGCGGGAACTCGCCGAAGCAGCACAGGATCACCGCCAGCGCGCCCAGCGAGAACAGCAGCTGCTGCACCTGCTGGAGGGCGAGCGCGAGGGGCAGCGAGGCGCGCGGGAAGTGCAGCGCGCGCACCAGGCCGAGGTTGCCCGAGACGGCACGGGTCCCTGCCATCACCGAGTTCGCGGTGAAGGTCCAGATGAAGACGCCGGTGACCAGGAAGGGGACGAAGTCGGGCACGTCGTCGCCGGTGCCGAGCAGGACGCCGAAGATCAGGTAGTAGACGGCCGCGTTGAGCAGCGGTGTCGCCAGTTGCCAGACCTGGCCGAGGCGGGCCTGGCTGTACTGCGCGGTGAGCCGGGCCGTCGCGAACGCGGCGATGAAGTGACGCCGCGACCAGAGGCTGCCGATGTACACCCCGAGGGAGGGGCGGGCGCCGCTCACGCCGAGCACGTGCCGGGCCGCGAGCGCCGCGAGGTCCACCGGCGGCGCGGGCTCCGCAGCGGGTGACGGCGACGGAGGCGGCGCGGACTCGGCAGGGGGCGGCGGCGGTGCGGGCTTGCCCGGCGGTGACGGCGGGGGTGGAGCGGCCTGAGGGCGTCCGGGGGCCGCGGGGGCGGTGGGGGCTGTGGTCACGCGAGGTCGCTTTCGGTGGCGGTGGTCAGGGCCTGAAGCGGTGACGGTGCGGCCGGTGACGCGGTGCCGGGGCGGCTCCGGACGGACGGGAGCCGTGCCCGGGCGACGCGGGGCGGCGGTGGTCTCCACGACGGAACGGGACCGTTTCGTCGCTACGGTGACACTAGGACGCTCGCACGTCGGGACGCAACCGTTTCGTCGTCGCGGGTATGCTTCCGGGCATGGCCGAGACCCCGGGAACCACCCGCCGAGCCCCCGCCGGAGCCGCCGTGCTCCGGGAGGACGTCACCGACGCGATCCGGACCGCCGTGTTCGAGGAACTCGCCGCCGTCGGCTTCGCCCGGATGTCGATCGAGGGCATCGCCCGCCGGGCCGGCGTCGGCAAGACGGCCGTCTACCGGCGCTGGAAGTCCAAGCTCGCCCTGGTGCTCGACCTGGTGACGGCGGTCGCCGTGCAGGGGCTGCCCGCGCCCGCGACCGGGTCGCTCCACGGGGACGTGCGCGCGCTGCTGGAGGTCGCGGCGCACGCGCTGCGCCACCCCGTGGCCTCGCAGGTCATCCCGGACCTGCTGGTGGAGGCCGCGCGCAGCCCCGAGATCGCCGACGCCGTCAAGGCCGCCCTGCTCGACGGCCGGCAGGGCGTGGCCGCCGTCGTCGTGCGCGAGGCGGTGGCCCGCGGCGAACTGCCCGAGGGCGCCGACCCGGACCGTGCCCTGGACCTCATCGTGGGACCGCTGTACTGGCGGCTGGTGGTGGTACGCGGCGACCTGCCGAAGGGCTACCTGGACGGCCTGGCGGCCTCGGCGGTGGCCGCGCTCAAGGCCTGACCGCGGCCGCCCAGGGCCCGCGGCCCCCTCCCGCCCCGGGCCTCTCCCCGCCGCCTCCCCGCCCGTCCGTGTCCGGCGGCGCATGGGTGGCGGACCCTCGGCCGTCCGGGTGATTCGCGCGCCGCGGCCCCGCCGGGAATCGCGGTGAAGTCCCCCTGGAGACCGTCCGGTGTGATGGTCGGTCCGCCTGATCCGCGGCGTCCGTTGCTACGTTCGGCCGCCATGGACCAGCGGACCGGGACGGCATCGGCGGTGGAGACGGGGACGTCCGGCGTGCGCCGGGCGAGAGCCGTCGTCCTCGCCGCCGCGGTGGCCGCCCTCGTCGCCAAGACCGTCATCGCGGCGGTGACCCGGGGACCGGCCGACGTCCGGATCTTCGACGCCTTCGCCGCCGCGATCGCCCGGGTCGGCCCGCTGCGGATCTACGAGCACCCGATGCCGCAGCAGCCGGTCTACAACCATCCGCCGCTCACCGGCTGGATGCTGCTGGGCTTCGACGAACTCCGGCAGCTCGGCATCCCCTTCGGCAGCCTGATCCGCGCCCCCGCCACGCTCGCCGACCTCGTCTCCGCGCTGCTGGTGCTGGAGATCCTGCGCCGCCGCAGGAGCCTCGGGTCCGCCACCGCCTGCGCGGTGGGATGCGCCCTCAGCCCGGTGCTCCTCGCGACCTCCGGGCACCACGGCAACACCGACTCCGTCGCCGTGATGTTCGCCGTGCTCGCCGCGTACCTCCTCGCCGACCGGCGGCGTCCGCTCGCCGCCGGTGTCGCCGCCGCCGTGGCGGTCGGCGTCAAGCTGATCCCCGTCGTCGCCGTCCCCGCGCTCCTGGTGGCCGCCGCGCGCGGCGGCCGTCCCGTCCTGGTGCGCTTCGCCGCCGGGCTGACCGCCGCGCTGGCCGTGGTGTGGGGACCGGCGGTGGCCACCGTGCCCGAAGGGCTGTGGCACAACGTCCTCGCCTACGAGGGCGGCAGCGCACGGCTCTGGGGCCTCGTCCGGTTCGCCGACTGGGCGGGCGCGTCCGACGGGTTCACCGAGGCCCTGCACGCCGACTTCCCGCTGCTGTTCGTCGGCGTCTGCGCGGCGGCCGGCGTCTGGTGCGCCTGGGTACGGCCGGCCTCGCCCGCGTACGCCGTGGCGCTCTCCACCACGCTGCTGCTCCTGCTGTCCACCGCGTCCGCCGTCCAGTACCTGGCCTGGCCGGTGGTGGGGCTCTTCCTGTTCGGCGCGGTGGGGGGCTGGCTGTACTCCGCCGTCGCCGGCGCCGCCGCGGTCGTCGTCTACGCCGGTGCCAGTGCCGTCCGCTGGGACGACTGGGCGCTGCACCTCGCCGAGGCCGCCTGGCTGCTGCTCGCCGCCGGGATCGCGACCGGGCTGCGCCGGGTCCTCGCGGAGCCGCCGCCGGGCGCGGACGGCAGACCCCCGGCCGTCGTCCCCCGGGCCGCGACGGAGTCCGCCCCGCGGTCCGCGCCCACCGCGCCCGTGCCCTGACGTCCGGCTCCCCGCCCCGGGACGGCCGCCGCACCGCACCCCCGTCCCGCCCCCGCCGCGTCCGGCGCCGTCCCCCAGCACCGCGTCACCGCACCGCCTCGCGCCCACCGCACCGACCCGAACCGCACCCGTCCCCGACGAGGGAGAGTGGAGAACCCCGTGATGGAGAGCCACGCCGACAGCCCGCCCCGGGGCCGGCCCGCCCTGCCCGCCCAGGGGGCGGGGCCGCGCATCGGCATCCTCGTCGTGGCCTACAACGCCGAGGCCACCCTGGAGAGGACGCTCGACCGCATCCCGAAGGACTTCCGCTCCCGGATCGCGGAGATCCTCATCCTCGACGACGCCAGCAGCGACGGGACGTTCACGGCCGGCTGCCGGTGGTCGCAGCTGGAGGGCATGCCGCCCACCGTCGTCATGCGCCACACCAAGAACCTCGGCTACGGCGGCAACCAGAAGGCGGGGTACGCCCTGGCCGCCGAGCGCGGCCTCGACATCGTCGTGCTCCTCCACGGCGACGGCCAGTACGCCCCCGAGCTGCTGCCCGAGATGGTCGCCCCCATCGAACGCGGCGAGTGCGAGGCGGTCTTCGGCTCCCGGATGAAGGATCCCGGCGGGGCGCTGGGGGGCGGCATGCCGCTCTACAAATGGCTCGGCAACCGCGTGCTCACCCGGATCGAGAACGGCCTGCTCGGCTCCTCGCTCAGCGAGTTCCACTCCGGCTACCGGGCCTACAGCGTCGCCGCCCTGCGCCGGCTGCCGATCGACCGCAACACCGACGCCTTCGACTTCGACACCCAGATCATCGTCCAGCTCCTCGACGCGGGCATGCGGATCCGGGAGATCCCCGTCCCGACCTACTACGGCGACGAGATCTGCTACGTCAACGGCCTGCGCTACGCCAAGGACGTGGTCAAGGACGTGCTGGAGTACCGGCTGGCGCTCAAGGGCTTCGGCACCTGCCCGTGGATCCCCAAGCCGGCCGAGTACGCCTTCAAGGAGGGCGACGGCTCCTCGCACGCGGCCGTGCTGCGCGTCATGCGCACGATGCCGCCCGGGCGGGTGCTCGACGTCGGCTGCTCCGGCGGGGAGTTCGCGGCCCGGCTGGAGGAACTCGGGCACACCGTCACCGGGCTGGACTTCATCGAGGTCCCCGGTGTGCGGGAGCGGTGCAGCCGGTTCGTCCTCGCCGACCTGGAGCAGGGCCTGCCGGCGGAGATCGGCGAGGAGTACGACTACGTGGTGGCCGCCGACGTCATCGAGCACCTCTCGCGGCCCGAGGAGGTGCTGCGCGGACTGCGGGACGTGCTCGTCCCCGGGGGCCGGCTGCTGCTGTCCGTGCCGAACTTCAGCCACTGGTACGCGCGGCTGCGGGTCGCCGTGGGCGCCTTCGGCTACGACCGGCGCGGCATCCTCGACGAGACCCATCTGCGCTTCTTCACCCGGGCCGGTCTGCGCCGCACGATCCGCGCGTCGGGCTTCGACGAGCTGCGGCTGACCTCGACCGGCTCGCCGTTCTGGTCGGTGCTCGGCGCGGGCCCGGTCGCCGGCGGCCTGGGCGCGGCCTCCCGGCTGCTGACCCGGGTGCGGCCGACCCTCTTCGGCTACCAGTACGTCGCGGTGCTCACCCCGCACGCGGCGCAGACCATCGTCGCGGGGGAGCACGTCGATGTCCAGGACATCCTCAACCGCCAGTACGCCCCCGCCGAGCGAGCCGGACGCGTGGGTGCGCCGTCCTGACCCCGCGGCCCGCCCGGACGTGCGGGCGCCCGGCACCCGGGCCGCACCGGCCGGGCCGCCGCAGCCGAGGAGGACCACCGTGACCCTGCCGAGCCTGGCGCTGCTGCTCTTCGCGGTGTTCTCGTCCGCCGCCGGGCAGATCATGCTGAAGCACGGGATGCGTTCGGCGTCCGCCGCGGCCCCCGACGGCGGTGTCCCGCTCGCGATGCGGGCGGCGACCACCCCGTGGGTCGTCCTCGGGCTGACGGTGTTCGCCCTCTCCGCGGTGGCGTGGATGTCCACCCTGGCCCGGGTGCCGCTGAGCACGGCGTACCCGTTCAACGCCCTCGGCTATCTGCTGATCGTGATCGCCGCCTCCACCGTGCTGCACGAGCGGACGTCCCTGTGGACCTGGGCCGGTTCGCTGGTGGTGGTGGCCGGGCTGCTGATGGTCATGGCGGGCCGCCAGGGCTGAGCCCGCCGGGGCGCGGTCCGGCCCACCCGCCCGCGTCCGTGCCCGCCGGGGGCGCGGTCCGGCCCACCTGCCCCACCCGTCCCCGCCGGGGGCGCGCGCCGGCGCGCCCCCGGCGGTCCGTCACTTGACGGCGCCCGCCATCACTCCGTTGACGAACTGCCGCTGGAAGGCGAAGAACACCACCAGCGGAATGATCATCGACACGAAGGCCCCGGGCGCCAGCACGTCGATGTTGTTGCCGAACTGCCGGACCTGCCGCTGGAGCGCCACCGTGATCGGCGCCGACTCGGAGTCCGCGAAGATCAGCGCCACCAGCATGTCGTTCCACACCCACAGGAACTGGAAGATGCCGAGCGAGGCGATCGCCGGGCCGCCGAGCGGCAGCACCACCCGGGTGAACAGCCGCAGCTCACCCGCCCCGTCGAGCCGGGCCGCCTCCAGCAGCTCCCGCGGGATCTCCGCGAAGAAGTTCCGCAGCAGGAAGATCGCGAACGGCAGCCCGAACGCGACGTGGAACAGGACCACCCCGAGCGTGGTCTCGAAGACGCCGATCGCGCCGAACAGCTCCGAGACCGGTACCAGCGCCACCTGCACCGGCACCACCAGCAGGCCCACCACGACGATGAACCACCAGTCGCGGCCCGGGAAGTCCATCCACGCGAAGGCGTATCCGGCGAGCGCGCCGATCACCACGACCAGCACGGTGGCCGGGAGGGTGATCATCAGGGTGGAGACCAGGGAGTCGGTGATCGCCTCGTTCTCCAGCAGCCGGGTGTAGTTCTCGGTGGTGAGCTGCGCGGGCGCCGACAGCACCTCCCACCAGCCGCTCTCCGCGATGTCCCCCGGGCTGCGCAGCGAGGAGAGCAGCAGCCCCACGGTCGGCATCAGCCAGAACAGCGCCGCGAGGACGAGGAAGACCCGCAGCGCGCCGCCGCCGGTGCGGGCGGCGAGCCGGGAGCCCAGGGACCGCCGGGGCCGGGCCCCGGTCCGCGCGGGACCGCCCCCGGCGCGGGGCCGGCCGGCCTTCGCCGTCGTCGTGCTCATCGCCGGCCCTCCCTTCGCATCCTGCGGATGTTGAGGATCATCACCGGCAGCACCAGCAGGAGCAGCAGCACCGCGATCGCGCTGCCGAGACCGAGGTTCGCGTCGGTGCCGAACGACGACCGGTAGAGCTGGAGCGCCAGGACGTTGGCGTCGTCCTGCGAGGAGCCCGGCGCGATGACGAACACCAGGTCGAAGATCTTCAGGACGTTGATCATCAAGGTCACCAGGACGACCGCGAGCACCGGCGCCAGCAGCGGCACGGTCACCCTGCGGAAGACCTGCCACTCGTTGGCGCCGTCCACCCGGGCGGCCTCCAGCAGTTCGCGGGGCATGCCGGCCAGACCGGCGGCGATCAGCACCATCGCGAAGCCCGCCCACATCCACACGTAGCTGCCGATGACGGCGGGCGTGACCAGGCTCGGGCCGAGCCAGTTCACGCCGTTGTAGGGCTCCCGGAAGTTCTCCGCCGGCAGCCGCAGCAGCGCGCCGTCGGCCGCCGCGGGCAGGGTGAAGGAGCCGTCGGGGCCGGCCCGGGTGGCGGCCACCACCCTGCCGTCCTTGACGGCCTCCACCAGGAGGCCGGCGAGGCCGAGTTCCGCCGGGTCGACGGTGTTCGGCCGGCCGCCCCCGCCCCGGGTGAAGTCCAGCCAGGCCGTTCCCGCGATCCCGTCGCCGGACGGCTCGGGGGGCCGGGCCGGCCGGGCGTCGGACGGCATGCTGCCCGGTGCCACCCCGACCAGCGGCAGCAGCGCGGGGCTGCCCGCCCTGACCGGCTCCTCGGTGACGAACGTCCCGCCGCCGCCCGCCTTCAGCGGGTGCACCGGCAGCGGGCGGGCCCTGGGGAAGCCGGCCGACTCGTCGAAGGTGTCGTGCACCCCGACCCAGACGGCGTTCGCGACCCCGCGCTGCGGGTCCTGCTCGTAGACCAGCCGGAAGATGATCCCGGCGGCGAGCATCGAGATCGCCATCGGCATGAAGACGATCAGCTTGAACGCCGTGCCCCAGCGGACGCGTTCGGTGAGCACCGCGAAGATCAGGCCGAGTGCGGTGGCGACGGTCGGGGCGACCACCACCCAGACCGCGTTGTTGCGCACCGCGGTCAGGATGGTGTCGTCGGTGAAGATCTCCGTGTAGTTGTCCAGCCCGGCGAAGCCCCCGGACCCGTCGAGGAAGGACCGGTGGACCGAGTACCCGATGGGGTAGACCACGAGCGCGCCGAGCAGCACCAGGGCGGGCAGCAGGAACGCCGCCGCCACCGCCTTGCGTGTGCCCGTGACGCTCCTGCGCTTGTCGGCGGGGGGCGCCGGACGGTCCGGCCGTCCCCCCGCGGTCGCGGCGGTCACGCGGTCAGTCCCTGTACGCCTTGGCCGCCTCGGACTCCAGCGCGCGCTGGGTCCCGGCGACGTCCTTCGGGTTCTTCAGGAAGTCCTGGAGCGCCTTCCACTCGCCCTTGCCCGGCGTGCCGCCGAACGACTGGGGCATCTGGTCCGACATGTCGAAGCGGAAGTCGTCGCCCGCCGCGATCAGCGCCTCGGCGATGTCGCGCTGCACGTCGTTCGGGTAGACCGAGGTGTCCAGAGCCTTGTTGGGCGAGATGAAGCCGCCCGCGGCCGCCGAGATCGCCGCGGCGTCGGGCGAGGCCAGGAAGGTGAGCAGCGCCTGCGCCCCCTTGCCGTCCTTCAGCGCCACGGCGGCGTCGCCGCCGGTCACCACGGGCGGCTCGGCGCCGACCGCCGGGAACGGGAACACCTTGGCGTCCTTGCCGATCTCCGCGTCCGTCTGGGCGATGTTGACGGTGACGAAGTCGCCCTCGAACACCATCGCGCCCTTGGGCTGGTCGCCGCCGGTGAACGTCTGCGTGACGGAGGCGGGGAACTCCGTCTGGAGCGCGCCGTCCGCGCCGCCCGCGATCAGCGAGGCGTTGCCGAAGAGCTGGCCGAGGGTGGTGAGGGCGTCCTTCACGGACGGGTCGGTCCACGGGATCTCGTGCCGGGCGAGCCGGTCGTACTTCTCGGGGCCCGCCTGCGAGAGGTAGACGTTCTCGAACCAGTCGGTCAGGGTCCAGCCGTCGGCACCCGCGACCGAGACCGGGGTGACGCCCGATGCGGAGATCGTCTCCGCCGTCGACAGGAAGTCCTTCCAGGTCGCCGGCGCACTCGCGCCCGCGTTCTCGAAGACGGTGTCGTTGTACCAGACCAGGGACTTGTTGGCGGCCTTGTAGTAGACGCCGTACTGGGTGCCGTCCACGGCGCCGAGGTCCTGCCAGCCCTTGGCGTAGTTCTTCGTCAACTGGGCCGTGGCCTCGGGGCCGGCGGGCTTGGCCCACCCCCGTTCCACCGCCTGCCGGATCGCGCCGACCTGCGGCAGCATCGCGACATCGGGCGGGCTGCCGCCCGCGATCTTCGTGCCGAGGAAGTTGACGATCGGGTCCTGCGCGGGGACGAAGGTGACCTCCGCGCCGGTGCGCTTCTCGAACTCGTCGAGGACCTTGGTGAAGTTCTCCTGCTCCGGACCGCTCCAGACCGCGGCGACCTGTAACTTCTCGCCCTCCAGTCCGGGCAGTCGCACGCTCGCGGCCGGTGCCTTGCTCCCGCCGTCCCCGGGTGCCGGTTCGTCGTCGCCGCCGCTGCCGCATCCGGCGAGGGCGAGTGCGCCGATCGCGGCGAACACCGTGGCGGCCCTGCCCGTACGAAGAGTTGTGCGCATCGCTGCCCCGTCTCTCCCGTGCGCTGCTGCCCCGTGACAGAAGGTGTACGCCCGTGCACCGGGAGTCGCAATACCGCCCTCGGCGTCGACCGGACTTTCGTGATGGCCTTGTGACGCTGTGTCAGAAACCGCTGGTGCGAGCGGGTCGCCCGTGGCGGCGGTGCCGGCAGGGGATGCCGTGGCGGGGCGGGTGCCCGCCGGTTCCGGGCGGGGATCAGGGGCGGACCTCGGTCCGGTCCGGGCGGGGATCAGGGGCGGACCTCGGTCCGGTCCGGGCGGGGATCAGGGGCAGGTGGGCCCTCGGGTCCGGGCGGGGATCAGGGGCGGACGTCGGTCGGGTCCGGGCGGGGCCGGCTCGGGCATCCGGGCGGGCGGGTGTCCGTCAGGTCTGGGCGGGGATCAGGGGCGGCAGCGGACCGGCGTCGACCGACTGCGCGGCGCGCTGGAGGGCGCTCGCGAGCAGCGCGAGGTCCGTGGGGCCGTTGCCGAGTTCACGGACGGGGCGGCGGGTGGGCGGGTCGCCCATCCGCTCCCACTCCAGCGGGACCACGGTGGGACGCAGGGTCGCCGTGCGCGGGATCCTTCCGGAGACGCGGCCGGTCTGGAACGCCGTCACCCGCCCGTCCGGATGTCCGAGCCGGCCCCGGCCCGGTGCGGGGTCGTCCGGCCCCGGAGAGACGGGCGGGGCCTGGAGCACCACCCGCAGCCGCGCGCCCTCGGCGAGCCGGGTGTCGGCCGTCCGGTCCGGGCGGGACGACGTCGCGATCAGATGGACCCCGAGCCGTCCGCCGTCCCGGGCGACCGCCTCCAGGGCCCGCACCACGGAACCGGCCGCCGGGCGGCCCGGGCTGCCGAGCGCGGGGGCGACCAGCGCGTCGTAGTCGTCCACCAGGACCACCAGCCGCGGCAGCGGATCGGGCCCCGGCCGCTGGGTGCGGCCGCCGGGGCGCAGCCGGAGCGTCCCCGACGAGGGCGAGTGGAGGTCGCCCCGCTGGTCGGTGCCGTCCGGCGCGGTGCGCTGGCCGACCATGCGGTCCGACACCTCGCGGCGCGCGTGCCACTCGGCGAAGTCGGTGCCGTCGAGCAGTTCCGCGCGGCGCTTCAGCTCGCCGCCCAGGGCCTGTGCGAAGACCCGCATCCGCACCGGGTCGCTCGCCACCAGATGCTCGGTGACATGGGGCAGTTCCGTGCACGCGGCGAGACCCTCGCCGCGTTCGCCGCCCGCGCCGTCCACCAGCAGCAGGCCCAGCCGGTCGGGGCGGCCCGCGGAGGCGAGGGAGGCGGCGAGCGCGCGCAGCAGCTCCGTCCGGCCGCTGCCCGCGGGGCCCTCGACCAGCAGGTGCGGGCCCTCGGCCGTGAGGTCCACGGAGAGCGGGCCGTGCGGACCGGCTCCGAGGACGACCGTGCCCTCCGTCGCCGACGCCCAGCGGGCCATCAGGGAGGCCGGTGTGGCCCGCGCCAGGCCCAGTTCGTCCAGCAGCCGGGCGGTGCCCGGCAGTGCGGTGGCCCGGCCCGGTGCCGTCTGCGATCCCTCGGTGCGCAGCGGTGCCAGGGCGCGGCCGAACCGCTCGGCCCACGCGGCGGACACCGCGTCCACCGAGCCGACCGTGCCGTGCCCCGCGGCCCGGCCCCCGGCCACCCGCAGCACCCGCAGCGCGGTCGCCACGTCACCGCTCAGCAGCGCGACGGCGCCGCACTCGCGGAACGGCAGCGACGCCGCGCAGGCGGCCTCGTAGGTGGCGGCGACGGGCGACACGGGGGACGCCGACGGCGTCTCGGCGAGGCAGATCAGATGGATACCGGCCGCGGGCCCGGCGCCCGCGAGGCGCGCCGTCGTCTCGCGCAGCGCCGCCGAGCCGGGGTCCCCGTCGACGACGACGACCGTGCGCGGGCCGGTGTGGCGTGCGGCGGCCTCCGCCACCGCCGTGCGGTCGGCACTCGGCCAGCCCGGGCCGAGCGGCCCGTCGTCCAGCCGCCGGGTCAGCTCGGCCGTCCGCGCGGTGGCCTGGTCGCGGTCGTAGGCGAGCAGCAGCCGGCAGTCCTGGCCGTGCGCGGGACGCAGATGGGGCAGCCAGCCCAGCCACGCCCAGTCGCCCCTGCGGGCGTCGAGGCCGTGGGCCCGGTCCGTGCTGATCAGCACGATCTCCAGATCGGACGGCGCGTGCAGCGCGGCGAGCTGCGCCACGGCGGAACGCGCCAGCCCCAGCAGCCGTGGCCGCGGCCCGGCGAGCCCCAGCGAACCCGCCTCCGGCAGGGCGACCGTGACCGGGACCGAGGGCAGTTCGGCGCGGTCGGCCGTGCCCAGCCGGATCACCAGCGACTCGGGGTGACCGGGGGCGCGCTCCCACAGCCGGGGGCCCGGTCCTATGGCGGTCAGCAGGACGGCGGCCGGGTCGGGCCAGCTCTCGCCGCCCGGGCCGGGGTCCGCCGCCCCGGGAGCGGCCGCCGCCGGGGCCTGGGCGGCGCCGGTGTCCCGGCCGCCGGTCAGCCGGCGGGCCCAGGCGCCTATGCCGCGCCGCCGTGGGGCGTCGGCCGCGGGCGGTTCCGCGGGGGCGTCGTCCGCCGCGCGTGTGCCGCGTTCCCCGGGGGCGTCGGGCCGCAGGTCGATGGGGCGGCCGTGGGTGGCGCCGGGAGCGGGCGCGTACTGCGCGGGCACCCGCGGGGGCGCGCCCGCGGCGCGGTCGCCCTGACCGGGAGCCTCCGGCCACGGGGCGGTGCCGGGGGTGCCGGCGTCGTGCGGGTGCGGCCACGGGGCGGCGCCGCGGCCGTCCCCGGGGGCGCCCGGCGCGCGGTCGTCCGCGCCGGGGTAGCCGGTGCCCGGTGCTTCGGGGGTACGGCCGTGGCCCGTCGGCCAGGGGGCCTGCTCGTGTTCGGCGGATCCGGTGCGGGCGTGCGGCCACGGGGCGGTCCCGCCGTCGCTCCCGGAGGTGCGGGCGCCGCCCTGCCCGGCCGCGGTGCGGCCGGACGGATCGCGATGGCCATGACCGTCCGTGCCCTGCGCCGCTGCGGTGCGGCCGTGACCGGCCCCAGCCGAGCCGGCCGCGCCCGATGCCGGGCTTCCGGAGGAGGCGGGGCCACCGGAGGCCGCCCCACCCGGGTACGCCGCCCCACCGGGGGAGCCTGCCGTGGGGGAGCCCGCCCGCCCGGGGACCGAACCCCGGCCGGAGGCAGCGCCGCCGGAAGCGGCGCTCCCGGGGAACGTCCGCTCGCCGGAAGGCGGCCGCTGGGAGCCCGCGTCCCCCGGGAACGCACCCGGGGCGGAGCCCGTCCCGCCCGAGGTCACCCCGCCGGGGTACGCCGGGGCACCCCCACCGGGTGCGCCTGCCGCGGGGGAGCCCGCCCGCTCGGGGAACGAACCCCCGCCGGAGCCCACCCCACCGGCGCCCCCGCCCGCGGCGGGGAACGCGTCGCGGGGTGGGACCGGTACGCGGAGGTGGCCCTCGCCGTCCGGGGTGGTGGCGGGGCCCGCGGGGGCGGGGCCGGCGGCGAGCCGCAGCGCGGACTCGCCCACGCGCAGCAGCGCGCCGGCCGGCAGCCGCACCGGACGGGTGCCCACGGGGGCGCCGTCGACGGTCGTGCCGTTGGTCGAGTCGAGGTCGGCGACGGTGACCCGGCCGTCCTCCGAGACCGTCACCTCGCAGTGCAGGCGCGAGACGTCCGGGTCGTCCAGGGGCACGTCGGCGTCGGCCGAGCGGCCGACGCTGATCCGGCCCCCGTGCAGCAGATGGACGCCGCCCGCGTCGGGCCCGGCGACGACGTGCAGTTCGGCCGGGACGTCCGCGTCGTGCGGCTCCTCGCCGGCCGGGGTCTGGAGGGCGAGCACCGCGCCGTCCACCAGGGGCGGTTCGCCGAGGGTGCGCCGCTGGAGGTCGAGCCGCTCCTGGCCGGCCCAGAGCACCACGGCCCCCGAGGCGTCGGGGCCGCAGGCGGCCGACGCGAGGGCGGAGGCCACGGCGGCGAGCGCCGTGCCCGCGGGCGCGGTGACCAGGACGTCGCAGGCGCGCCCGGGCGCGGACTGTCCGCCGCGCGGCGCGAGCACCGTGAGCCGGATCTGCATCGCCGTCAGCAATCCCTTCTGCGCGGGGCACCCGGCCAGGGACCGCCCCGATCGCCCCCGCCCGGCAGGTCGGCACGAGCCATGGGATCCGGGCCCTCGCCGAAGGCGCGCCGGAGGGAACCGTCCACACGGCTGTGTGCTGAGGGCATCCTCGCACCTGCCGCCGACAACACGCCCGGGACCCACCCTCAAGTGATCTTGAATGGTCGGCTCTGGACCCAAAAATGCCTGCTTGGGAACCGGCCCCTGATCGAGCCCGTCCGAAAAGTGAGCTTCGCTGCACTTGCGACCGGCAACCATCCGTACGGGAGTCGCGTCTCCATTCGAGAGGACCCGGGCGGCACCGGGCGGATTGGGGCGGCGCCCGCCAGGAAAGAGATGGGCGGCGAGGCCGCCGGTGATCCGTGCCACGGCATTACAGTGGGCCGGACACGCGGGCGGCCGTCAGGATCAAAGGATCATCGGCGGGCCCGGACCATGTGAGGACCCCTATCAGCAGGGAGCGCGACGTGCGGCCGGTAGGCAGCAAGTACCTGCTCGAGGAGCCGCTCGGACGCGGCGCCACGGGCACCGTCTGGCGAGCGCGCCAGCGGGAGACCGCGGGCGCCGAGGCGGCCGTACCCGGCCAGCCCGGCGAGACCGTCGCGATCAAGGTCCTCAAGGAGGAGCTCGCGAACGACGCGGACGTCGTCATGCGCTTCCTGCGGGAGCGCTCGGTCCTGCTGCGGCTGACCCACCCGAACATCGTGCGCACCCGCGACCTCGTCGTCGAGGGCGATCTGCTCGCCCTGGTGATGGACCTGGTCGACGGCCCCGACCTGCACCACTACCTGCGCGACAACGGTCCCCTCTCACCGGTCGCCGCCTCGCTGCTGACCGCGCAGATCGCGGACGCGCTCGCCGCCAGCCACTCCGACGGCGTCGTCCACCGCGACCTCAAGCCGGCGAACGTCCTGCTGAAGACCGACGCCGACGGCCAGATGCACCCGATGCTGACCGACTTCGGCATCGCGCGTCTCGCGGACTCCCCGGGCCTGACCCGCACCCACGAGTTCGTCGGCACCCCGGCGTACGTCGCCCCGGAGTCCGCCGAGGGCCGGCCGCAGACCTCCGCCGTCGACATCTACGGCGCGGGCATCCTGCTGTACGAGCTGGTCACCGGCAGGCCCCCGTTCGCCGGCGGCACCGCCCTCGAGGTGCTCCACCGCCACCTGAGCGAGGAGCCGCGCCGCCCCAGCACCGTCCCCGAGCCGCTGTGGACGGTCATCGAGCGCTGCCTGCGCAAGGAGCCGGGCGAGCGCCCCAGCGCCGAGAACCTGGCCCGGGGGCTGCGCACGGTCGCCGCGGGCATCGGTGTGCACGCCAACTCCGCCCAGATCGACGCCGCCCTCGGGGTCGCCGCGCTGCTCGCGCCCGACCCCTCGCCCGCCCCCGTGCCGGACACCCCCGGCGCCGCCGACCCGACCCAGGTCCTGCCGAACACCGGACCGGGCGGCGCCTCCGCCTACGACCCGTCCGCGGCGACCAGCGTCATGCCGCAGACCGGGCCGCGCGGCGGCGGGGCCGACCCGACGTCCGTGATGCCCCCGGTGCCCGGCCCCGAGGAGCCGCACCCCTGGCAGTCGCAGCTCCGCGCCGCCCGCGACCGCAACGAGCAGACGCAGGTCCAGTACCTGGACCCGAACCAGGACCCGCTGCGCCGCCGCCCCCAGCGGCAGCCGCAGCAGCCGCCCCAGCGCCAGCAGCCCCCGCAGCGCCAGCAGCCGTACCCGCCGGCGCCGCAGCCCTACGCCGCCCCCCAGCAGCCGCAGCGCAGGCAGCCGCCCCAGCGCCAGCAGCACCAGCCGCAGCCCTACGCGCCGGCGCAGCAGCCGTACGCCCCGCAGCAGCCGCCGCCCCAGCAGCCCCCGCAGCGCGAGCCGCGCCGGCGCAGCGCCAACCCGGTGCGCATCCCCGGCCTCGGCTGCCTCAAGGGCTGCCTGGTCATGGTCGTGCTGTTCGTCGTCGGCGGCTGGCTGATCTGGGAGCTCACCCCGCTCCAGGACTGGATCGCCCAGGGCAAGAGCTACTGGGAGGCGATCGGCGACGGCATCTCCACCGTCACCGACTGGATCTCCACGATCGGCGACGCCAAGGACACCGCCGACCAGATCACCGAACCGCAGTAGCGGGCGGCGTCCGGCCCCGCCGGACGCGGGCGCGGCGGCGGGAGCCGTCCGCCGCGCCGCACGCGACTCTGTGTATTTGTCGACTTCCGCGGGCTGATTTATCCCGCAGAAGTGAAGGTCGGCGACATCCGGGGCACACACCTCCCCGATGCCCGCGTACTTTGGGGGCAACGCCAGCCGCTGAGGGAGCAGTCTTGGCACGGAACATCGGCAGCCGGTACACGGCGCATCAGATCCTGGGGCGGGGCAGCGCGGGCACGGTGTGGCTCGGCGAAGGCCCCGAAGGGCCCGTCGCGATCAAGCTGTTGCGCGAGGACCTCGCCAGCGACCAGGAGCTCGTGGGCCGCTTCGTCCAGGAGCGCACGGCGCTGCTCGGACTCGACCACCCGCGGGTCGTCGGCGTCCGCGACCTCGTCGTCGACGGCAACGACCTCGCACTCGTCATGGACCTGGTGCGCGGCACCGACCTGCGCACCCGCCTCGACCGCGAGCGGCGGCTCGCGCCCGAGGCCGCGGTCGCGATCATCGCGGACGTCGCCGACGGCCTGGCCGCCGCGCACGCCGCCGGGATCGTGCACCGCGACGTGAAGCCGGAGAACATCCTGCTCGACATGGAGGGGCCGCTCGGGCCCGCCGGGTCCCACCCGGCGCTGCTCACCGACTTCGGCGTCGCCAAGCTGATCGACACCCCGCGCCGCACCAAGGCCACCCGGTCCGCCGGCGGCGGCGCCCCGAACGCCTCGGGCATCATCGGCACCCCCGACTACATCGCCCCCGAGATCGTCGAGGGACTGCCGCCCCGCGCCGCCGTGGACATCTACGCGCTGGCCACCGTCCTCTACGAACTCCTGGCCGGGTTCACGCCCTTCGGCGGCGGTCACCCCGGCGCGGTCCTGCGCCGGCACGTCACCGAGACGGTAGTGCCGCTGCCCGGCATCCCCGACGAGCTGTGGCAGCTCATCGTCCAGTGCCTGGCCAAGGCGCCGGCCTCCCGGCTCCGGGCGTCCGAGCTGGCCCAGCGGCTGCACGACCTGCTGCCGCTGCTGCGCGGCATGCCCCCGCTGGACGTCGACGAACCCGACGCCGAGCCGGCCGCGGAGGTCCACGAGGACACCGAGCCCGAGCAGGCCGACCGGCCCCGCCGCAAGGGCGCCGTCTCGCTGGTCCCCGGCGCCGCCTCCGCGGACTCCAACCGGGACACCCACACCTCGATGCGCGTCCCGGCGCCCGACGAGCTCGCGGGCGGCGCCCACGGCACGGCCCGCGCGCCCCGCGCGCCGGGGCAGCGGCGCCCCGGCTCTGCCCGCAACAAGGCGGCCGCGGTCCGTAAGCGCCGGATCACGCTGGGCGCGGCCGCGGTGGCCGTCGCAGCGGTCGTCGGTGTCGGCGGCTGGCTCGTCGCCGGCGGCGACGACGGCGACAGCAGGCCCCACGACCAGCGGCAGTCCGCCCCCTCGGAGCCCTGAGCCGCCGGAGCCCCGCGCGGCGGGGCTCCGGGCCCCGCCGGCCCCGGCTCCGGCCGCCGGAGCAGGGGTGGACGGCCGCCAGCACGGTCTCCTCCGCTCAGCCGTTACGCTGGACCCGTGGCAGTCGTCGATGTTTCCGAAGAGCTGAAGTCCCTTTCCTCGACCATGGGGTCGATCGAGGCCGTTCTGGACCTCGACAGGATGAGGGCAGACATCGCCGTGCTCGAGGAGCAGGCGGCGGCACCGTCCCTGTGGGACGACCCCGAGGCGGCGCAGAAGATCACCAGCAAGCTTTCGCACCTCCAGGCCGAGGTCCGCAAGGCCGAGGCCCTGCGCGGCCGGATCGACGACCTCGAGGTGCTCTTCGAGCTCGCCGAGGCCGAGGACGACCCGGACACCCGCGCCGAGGCCGAGACCGAGTTGGAGGCCGTGCGCAAGGCGCTGGACGAGATGGAGGTCCGCACCCTCCTGTCCGGCGAGTACGACGAGCGCGAGGCCCTGGTCAACATCCGCGCCGAGGCCGGCGGCGTCGACGCCGCGGACTTCGCCGAGCAGCTCCAGCGCATGTACCTGCGCTGGGCCGAGCGCCACGGCTACGGCACCGAGGTCTACGAGACGTCCTACGCGGAGGAGGCCGGCATCAAGTCGACCACCTTCGTGGTGAAGGCCCCGTACGCCTACGGCACCCTCTCCGTCGAGCAGGGCACCCACCGGCTGGTGCGCATCTCGCCCTTCGACAACCAGGGCCGCCGCCAGACCTCCTTCGCCGGCGTCGAGATCCTGCCGGTCGTCGAGCAGTCCGACCACGTCGAGATCGACGAGTCCGAACTGCGCGTGGACGTCTACCGTGCCTCCGGCCCGGGCGGCCAGGGCGTCAACACGACCGACTCCGCGGTCCGCATCACCCACCTCCCGACCGGCATCGTCGTCTCCTGCCAGAACGAGCGCTCCCAGATCCAGAACAAGGCCAGCGCGATGAACGTCCTCCAGGCGAAGCTGCTGGAGCGTCAGCGCCAGGAGGAGCGGGCCAGGATGGACGCCCTCAAGGGCGACGGCGGCAGCTCCTGGGGCAACCAGATGCGTTCGTACGTCCTCCACCCGTACCAGATGGTCAAGGACCTGCGGACGGACTTCGAGGTGGGCAACCCGCAGTCGGTGCTGGACGGGGAGATCGACGGCTTCCTTGAAGCCGGAATTCGCTGGCGCAAGCAGCAGGACAAGTAGTCCGGCGCTTTGTCGACAAGGGAACTGCCGCCCCCGGGGCGGCAGTTCCCTTTTATGTCACAGTTGCATCCCCGCAGGTCAGGCAACTGACAGCATTTCGGGCATCGCGCCCGCAACGACCTTGACGGTCCTGCGAAAACTCGGAAGGGTGACGGGCGGCATGCGTGTTTCCGGGGCGTGTGCGAGCGGGGGAGTCACGACGGATCCGAGCCTGCTGTAGCTCCGGACGCTGCTCCAATGACGAGAAGCTACTGGGGGTAGCAGCCAGATGACGAAGAAGACGCGGATTCGCGTCGCGCGTATAGCCGCCGGCGCTGTGATCGCCGCGGGTGCGTCGCTGACCGCCGCAGGTGCCGCGCAGGCGCTCGACATCAACGTGGGCCCGCTCCAGGTGTCCGCCAACGCCGACGAGAACGGCATCGACGCCGGCATCGGCATCCAGGGCGACGGCGACCCGGGCGGTGTCGACGGTGGCGCCGATGGTGGTGCTGACGGTGGTGCTGACGGTGGTGCTGACGGCGGTGCCGATGGTGGTGCTGACGGTGGTGCTGACGGTGGCGCCGATGGTGGTGCTGACGGTGGCGCCGATGGTGGTGCTGACGGCGGTGCTGACGGCGGTGCTGACGGTGGCGCCGATGGTGGTGCTGACGGCGGTGCCGACGGCGGTGCCGATGGTGGCGCTGACGGCGGTGCCGACGGCGGTGCTGACGGTGGTGCCGACGGCGGTGCCGATGGTGGCGCCGATGGTGGTGCTGATGGTGGTGCCGATGGTGGTGCCGATGGTGGTGCTGACGGTGGCGCCGATGGTGGCAACGACAACGGTGGCAACCAGAACGGTGGCACCGACGGCGGTAACGACAACGGCGGCAACGGCAACGGTGGCGGCAACGGTGGCAACGACACCGACCCCAACGGTGGCGTGATCGACGGTGACGCCGGCACGGGCACCGACACCGACAGTGCGGGCTCGCAGCCGGTCGAGCAGGGCGAGGCCAAGGAGGAGCTGGCGGAGACCGGCGCCGCCGAGACCACGTTCCTGCTGCTGGGCGCCGCGACCATGATCGCGGGTGGCATCGGCTTCCGTATGCTGCCGCGCCTCGTGGGTGGCGGACGCACCGTCGCCTGACACGCACAGTGACACGGTGAAGGCCCGGGGTGCCGAGCACCCCGGGCCTTTCCGTGTCCGCAGTTCTCCGCGCCGCGCCCTACACGGCCAGCAGCGCCACCGCGGCCACCAGCAGCACCAGGAGGGCGAGCAGGGCCGCGGGGCTCACACCCGCGAGAGGTCCGTCCTGCTGGAGGCGCTCACGGTTGGCCCGGCAGACCGGGCAGCGGCCCTCGGCCACAGGTGCCGCGCAGTTCGCGCACACCAGTCGGTCGTAGGTCATGCGCTCTCCTTTCCGCGCGCCGAAGCCGCAGGCGCGGACCGTCAGCACAGTTCTCTTCCGACAACGCACAGGGAAACGCGACTGTTCCCCTACCACTGTGCCAGCTCGGGCGCTTTTCGGCGCGCCCCGTCGGATTACGCCCGATCCGTGACCGGACAAAACGCGCAACTCAGGAGCGCGACTGCACGGCCTGTGCCGGTTCGCGTATGGTCACGCTCACCTACTCCCGGCCTACCCGTGGTGCACCCGTGATCCGATTCGACAACGTCTCCAAGAGCTACCCCAAGCAGAACCGACCTGCCCTGCGCGACGTCTCCCTCGAAATCGAGAAGGGGGAGTTCGTCTTCCTCGTGGGGTCGTCCGGTTCCGGCAAGTCGACGTTCCTGCGGCTGCTGCTGCGCGAGGAGCGCGCCAGCCAGGGGTTGGTCCACGTCCTCGGCAAGGACCTGGCCCGGCTGTCCAACTGGAAGGTGCCCCACATGCGCCGCCAGCTCGGCACCGTCTTCCAGGACTTCCGCCTGCTGCCCAACAAGACCGTCGCGGAGAACGTGGCGTTCGCCCAGGAGGTCATCGGCAAGCCGCGCGGCGAGATCCGCAAGGCCGTGCCGCAGGTCCTCGACCTCGTCGGCCTCGGCGGCAAGGAGGACCGGATGCCCGGTGAGCTCTCCGGTGGTGAGCAGCAGCGGGTGGCCATCGCGCGTGCCTTCGTCAACCGCCCGATGCTGCTGATCGCGGACGAGCCGACGGGCAACCTCGACCCGCAGACGTCCGTCGGCATCATGAAGCTGCTCGACCGGATCAACCGCACCGGTACGACCGTGGTGATGGCGACCCACGACCAGAACATCGTCGACCAGATGCGCAAGCGCGTCATCGAGCTCGAGAAGGGCCGTCTCGTACGCGACCAGGCGCGCGGCGTCTACGGCTACCAGCACTGAGCCCGGACAGACTGAAAGGCTGAAAGCACGCCATGCGCGCCCAGTTCGTCATGTCGGAGATCGGTGTCGGTCTCCGTCGCAACCTCACGATGACGTTCGCCGTCGTCGTCTCCGTCGCCCTCTCGCTCGCCCTCTTCGGTGGCGCCCTGCTGATGAACAAGCAGGTGAACACCATGAAGGACTTCTGGTACGACAAGGTCAACGTCTCCATCTTCCTGTGCAACAAGAACGACGCGGCCACCTCGCCCCAGTGCGCCAAGGGGGCCGTCACGTCGGCGCAGAAGGAGCAGATCCAGGGCGACCTGAAGAAGCTGGACGTCGTCGACACCGTCCAGCACGAGACGGCGGAGGAGGCGTACAAGCACTACAAGGAGCAGTACGGCGACACCCCCATCGCGTCGACGATCACGCCGGACCAGATGCAGGAGTCGTTCCGGGTCAAGCTGCACGACCCGGAGAAGTACGAGGTGGTGGCCACCGCGTTCGCCGGCCGTGACGGTGTGCAGTCCGTCCAGGACCAGCGCGGCATCCTCCAGAACCTCTTCGACCTGATGGAGGGCATGCGGATCGCCGCGCTCTGCGTGATGGGTCTGATGCTGGTGATCGCGATGATGCTGATCGTCAACACGGTGCGGGTGTCGGCGTTCAGCCGCCGGCGCGAGACCGGGATCATGCGGCTGGTCGGCGCGTCCAGCTTCTACATCCAGACGCCGTTCATCGCGGAGGCCGCGTTCGCCGGGCTCCTCGGCGGCGCGCTCGCCTGCGTCATGCTGCTGGGCGGGCGGTACTTCCTGATCGACAACGGCCTGGCGCTCGCCGAGAAGATGAAGTTGGTCAACTTCATCGGCTGGGACGCCGTGCTGACGCAGCTCCCGCTGATCCTGGCGATCAGCCTGCTGATGCCCGCAGTTGCGGCTCTGCTCGCGCTGCGCAAGTACCTCAGGGTGTGACAAACGCCCCCGGCGCCGTGCGGTCAACCTCCGTACGGCGCCCTTCGCTTGTCCTAGACTCGTCGCCATGTCGGACCCCGATACCAGTCCCCGCCCCCACGGCAGCCGCCGTGGGGCGGCGCTGACGCTGGTCTTCGCGACCGTGCTCGCCACGGCGGCCGCCACCGGCGGCCTGCCCCGCGCCGAGGAGCGGCCCGACGACACCGCACCCGCCGTGCGTTCCGCCGCGGCCACCCTGGACCGCGAGGACGTCGCCCGTGCCGCGGCCGAGGCGATGGCGGACGGGAAGTCCGGTACGGAAGCGGCCGAGCAGTTCGTCAGCCGCAGCGGCGACCGCTGGTCGGCGGTGTACGACAGCGAGGAGTACGAGGAGTTCGAGGACGCCCTCGACGGCGAGTACACCGGCGTCGGCCTCGGCGCCCGGCGCACCCGCGACGGCGGGGTGGAGGTCTCCCAGGTGCAGCCGGGCGGGCCGGCCGCCGGTGCGGGGATCCGGCCCGGTGACCGGCTGCGCACCGTCGACGGGCAGGACGTCGCCATGCGCCCGGTGACCGAGGTGGTGGGGCTGCTGCGCGGCGAGGCCGGCTCGCGGGTGGCCGTCGGCCTGGAGCGGGGCGACCGGACGTGGACCGCCGCCCTCACCCGTGCGCGGCTGACGACGCAGTCCGTCACCGTGCGCCGGGTCGACGGCGCCGTGGTGATCAAGGTCGACTCCTTCACCAAGGGCACCGGCGCCCAGGTGCGGGACGCGGTGCGCGGCGCCCCCGAGGGCGCGGGCGTCCTGCTGGACCTGCGGGGCAACGCGGGCGGGCTGGTCGCCGAGGCCGTCACCGCGGCCTCCGCCTTCCTCGACGGCGGCCTGGTCGCCACCTACGACGTCCGCGGCGACCAGCAGGCCCTCTACGCGGAGGCCGGCGGGGACACCGCGCGGCCGCTGGTCGCGCTGGTCGACGGGGGCACCATGAGCGCGGCCGAGCTGCTGACCGGGGCGCTCAAGGACCGCGGCCGTGCGGTCACCGTCGGATCGCGGACCTTCGGCAAGGGCTCGGTGCAGATGCCCAGCCGGCTCCCCGACGGCTCGGTCGCCGAGCTGACCGTGGGCCACTACCGCACACCGGCCGGTCACAGCGTCGACGGACAGGGGATCACCCCCGACCTGGTGGCGGCCGAGAGCGCGGAGAAGCGGGCCCGGACGGTATTGGGTGGCCTCAAGGGGGCCCCGTAGTGCGAAAATGACCGCACTATGGCAAAGGAAACAGGGCGCAAGCTGATCGCCCAGAACAAGAAGGCGCGGCACGACTACCACATCCTCGACACCTACGAGTGCGGTCTGGTGCTGACGGGGACCGAGGTGAAGTCGCTGCGCCAGGGGCGGGCCTCGCTGGCCGACGGCTTCGTCCAGATCGACGGCGGCGAGGCGTGGCTGCACAACGTGCACGTCCCGGAGTACGCGCAGGGCACGTGGACCAACCACAGCGCGCGCCGCAAGCGGAAGCTGCTGCTGCACCGCGAGGAGATCGACAAGCTGGAGGCGAAGTCGCAGGAGACGGGGCACACCATCGTGCCCCTCGCCCTGTACTTCACGAACGGCCGGGCGAAGGTCGAGATCGCGCTGGCGAAGGGCAAGAAGGAGTACGACAAGCGGCAGACGCTGCGCGAGAAGCAGGACCGCCGCGAGGCGGACCGGGCGATGTCGGCGGTCCGCCGCAAGCAGCGCGCCTGATCGCGGCCCTGCCGGGCCCGGCGGAATACGCTGGCATCGGCGTGCGTTGGTCACGTACGATGGCAACGCCCCCCGAGGGGGGCTTGAAAAATCAACATGGGGATGATCGGTTTCGACAGCGGATGTCGAGGCAGGGGAAGCGTGTCGAGGAAGCGGCAATGATCTCGTAAACCATATGTCGCAACCAATAATCGCCGATTCCAAGCGCGATAACTCCGAAGCCTTCGCCCTCGCTGCCTGATAAGCAGTAGAGACGAACCTTCACTCATGGAGCGTCAGCCCGGGGCTGTTCCCGACCCGGTTCCTGGCGTCAACTAGGGAACTAAACCTCTAGACCCGGTCACGGGGTCCGGAGGGAAATCAAACAGTGACTGAGCCCGTCGGAGACTTGTCCGCGTGATCTCCGGGGCTGAGAAAATCGCAGCGGACTGCACACGGAGAAGCCCTGGTTCTGCACCGTTGGACGCGGGTTCGATTCCCGCCATCTCCACCGATGGAGCCCGGAGGCCACGGCCCCCGGTTCCGCATCCCATGTGGGCGAAGGCCCGCCGGCACCTGCCGGCGGGCCTTCGTCATGCCCGGCCTCCCGCGTGCCCGGACGCCGAGCCCGGCGCCCTGCCGCGCCCTGCCGTGGCGGCCGCCAGTGCCAGGGCCAGTGCCGCCGCGCAGACCGGGACGCCGTATCCGGCCACCGGGCCGAGGTGCTCCACCGTCCAGCCGCCGCTCGCCGACCCCGCGGCGATGCCGCCGAGCAGGGCCGTGACGGCCAGGGTCATGCCCTCGTTCGCGCGGCCCCCCGGGGTGAGCTTCTGCACCCGGGTCATCCCCGTCACCATCGTCGGCGCCGTCGCCATGCCCGCCACCAGCAGCGCCGCCGCCACCGCCCAGACCGCGCCGGTGCCCGCCGCGGCCAGCAGCGGCAGGGACATCAGGACGGTCATCGCGGCCAGGCAGACCACCAGCCCGGCGGACCGCCGGACCCTGCCGTAGACCAGCCCCGCGGCGCAGGAGCCCGCGGCCTGGAGGGCGAGCACCGCGCCGGCGGCCGGCCCGTCGACGAACGCGAGGGTGACGACCTCCATGGAGCCGAAGACCGCCCCCGTCGCCAGGAACACGGCGAGCAGCGGCCGCATGCCCGGGGCGCGCAGCGGTGCGCCGGAGGCTGTGCGCGGGGCGGGCGGCGGCTCCGTCGCCCGCTGGGCGGCGAACACCAGCACCCCGGTGAGCAGCAGGAACGCTCCGCCCAGGGTGCCCGCCTGCGGGAAGAGGGCCGAGCACAGGAACGCGGCGAGCACCGGGCCGAGCATGAAGCACAGCTCGTCGACGGCCTGCTCGAAGGAGTTCGCCGTGTGCAGGGCGGCGGGGTCGTCCCGGTACAGATGGGCCCAGCGGGCCCGGGACATGCCGCCGGTGTTGGGGCAGGTCGCGGTGGCCGCGTAGGCGGCGAACAGCGTCCAGGCCGGGGCCTCGCGCCAGACGCACACCACCAGCGCGAGCTGGCCGAGGACGGCGAGCGCCGCCGCCGGCACCGCGATCCGCGCCTGGCCGTACCGGTCGACGAGCCGTGCGGTCCAGGGCGCCACCAGGGCGGTCACCGCGAGCCCCGCCGCCGTCACCGAGCCCGCCAGGGCGTACGAGCCGTAGGCGCCGGCGATCATCACGACGGCGCTGACCCCGAACATGCCCATGGGCAGCCGGGCGAGCAGGTTCCCCGCCGTGAAGGCCCGGGTGCCGGGGATGTCGAACAGCCGCCGGTACGGGCCCGCCGGACGCCGCCGGGCCGCCGGCCGCCCGGGACCGGGGCCGAAGCGCGGTGCGAAGGCGGGGGCGCCGGGCGGTATCGCGGGCGGCGCGGGTCGTGGCGCCGTCGTCGGCGGGGAGGTCCGGTGCATGGTCCCCACCCTGGTCCGCGCGCCCGCGAGCGGTCCAACACCTGCTCGATGGCCATTCACGCATCCGTGTTGTTGAATGCGCTGTGACCCGAGACCTGGACCCCCGGCTGCTGCGCGCCTTCGTCGCCGTGGCCGAGGAACTGCACTTCACCCGTGCCGCCGCCCGGCTCTACGTCGCCCAGCAGGCCCTCAGCCGCGACATCCGCCGGCTGGAGCGGGAGCTCGGCGTCGAGCTGTTCGTCCGGACCACCCGGCAGGTCACGCCGACCGCCGACGCCGAACGGCTGCTGCCCTACGCGCGGCGGCTGCTCCTCGCCCAGGACGAGCTGCTCGCCGCCGCCGCGGGCACCGGGCGTCCGCTCCTCGTCGATCTCAACTCGGCGGGCATGACCTCCGGCCGGGTGCTCGCCCTCGCGCGCGAACTGGCCCCGGAGTGCGAGCTGATGGCGCGCTACGAGAGCGGCCTGACGGGGGCGGCGGCGGAGATCGCGGCGGGCCGCCTCGACGTGTCGTTCGGCCGCGTCGCCGGTCTCGCCCCGGCCGCCCGGGCCGCCCTGGCCCACCAGCCCGTCCGGCTGGAGCCGATGGCCGTCCTGCTGCCCGAGGACCATCCGCTCGCCGCCCGGGAGAGCGTGCCGCTGGACGCCCTGGCGGGGGAGAGCGTCTACGCAGGGGCCGGCAACCCGCGCACCCGCGAGTGGACCGACCTCGCGGGCCTGCTGTTCGAGGGGCGGGGCATCGCCGTGGCCCCGCCCGCGCCGATGGCGGTGGGGGCGGAGGAGTTCCGGCGGGTGATGGCCAAGAGCCGCACCCCGGTCCTCGCCGTGGTGGACTTCCCCGCCATGCCCGGCACGGTGCGCCGGCCGATCACCGCCCCCGTGCCGCTGTCCCCGCTGTCCATGGTCTGGCGCGCGGGGCTGCGGCACCCCGGCCTCGACGCCCTGCGGACGGCCGCCGCCCGGCTCGCGGCCGAGGAGGGCTGGCTGCGCAGGATCCCGGGGGACTGGCTGCCCGACCAGGACACCGCCGTGATGCGCGCCCCCGAGCGCGCGGGCGCCCGCGCCGGGGCCCTCACCACGCGGGCCTCCGCCGAGTGAGAGCAACGTTCCGCACCGGTCACCTCGTGCCACCGGGCTGAAACGAGCTGTCCCTACCGTCGTGCCCACGACCAGACCCAGGTGGAGGCGCACGATGGCAGGCCGGTGGATCGACGAGTGGGACCCCGAGGACGAGACCTTCTGGCGGACGAAGGGGGAGCGGATCGCCCGGCGGAACCTCGCCTTCTCCGTCCTCAGTGAGCACATCGGCTTCTCGATCTGGAGCCTGTGGTCCGTGATGGTCCTCTTCATGGGGCCCGAGTACGGCATCGACCCGGCGGGCAAGTTCTTCCTGATCGGGACCGCGACCCTGGTCGGCGCCGTGATCCGGGTGCCGTACACCTTCGCCGTCGCCCGCTTCGGCGGCCGGAACTGGACGATCTTCAGCGCCCTGCTCCTGCTGCTGCCGACCGGCGCAGCCTTCGCCGTGATGGAGCCGGGCACCTCCTACGGGACGTTCCTCCTGGTGGCCGCCCTCACCGGCGTCGGCGGCGGCAACTTCGCCTCGTCGATGACCAACATCAACGCCTTCTTCCCGCTGCGCAGGAAGGGCTGGGCCCTGG
This sequence comes from Streptomyces zhihengii, assembly GCF_016919245.1. Classification (NCBI taxonomy): domain Bacteria; kingdom Bacillati; phylum Actinomycetota; class Actinomycetes; order Kitasatosporales; family Streptomycetaceae; genus Streptomyces; species Streptomyces zhihengii. The sequence continues at coordinate 5,106,913 of NZ_JAFEJA010000001.1, forward strand.
GCCTCAACGCGGGCGGCGGCAACATCGGCGTCCCCGTGATCCAGCTCGTGGCGCTGCTGATCATCGGCACCGCGGGCGCGGCCCACCCGCGGATCGTGCTCGGCGTGTACCTCCCGCTGATCGTCGTCGCCGCGCTCTGCTCGGCGCTGTGGATGGACAACCTGACCCCGGTGAAGAACGACACCGGTGCGTTCAAGGCGGCCTCCGGGGACGGCCACACCTGGATCATGGCCTTCCTCTACATCGGCACCTTCGGCTCCTTCATCGGCTACAGCTTCGCCTTCGGCCTGGTGCTCCAGACCCAGTTCGGGCGCACCCCGCTCCAGGCCGCCTCGCTCACCTTCATCGGTCCGCTGCTGGGCTCGCTGATCCGGCCGGTGGGCGGTCTGCTCGCCGACCGCTTCGGCGGCGCCCGCATCACGCTGTGGAACTTCGTCGCGATGGCGGGGGCGACCGGCGTGGTGATCGCCGCCTCGCTGGCCGAGTCCCTGCCGGTCTTCCTGGTCGGCTTCACGGCGCTGTTCGTGCTCAGCGGGCTCGGCAACGGGTCGACCTTCAAGATGATCCCGGGCATCTTCCAGAACAAGGCCCTCGCGCAGGGCATGACCGGTGAGGCGGCCGCGGCCTACGGGCGCCGGCTCTCGGGCGGTTCGATGGGGCTCATCGGGGCGGTGGGCGGCATCGGCGGCCTCGCCATCAACCTGGCCTTCCGCCAGTCCTTCCAGACGGCGGGCACCGGCACCGCCGCCTTCGTCGCCTTCCTCGCCTACTACGCGGTCTGCTGCCTGGTCACCTGGGCGGTATACCTTCGCCGGCCCGTCGTGGTCCCGGTCCGCGCCGCGCGGGACGAGACGGCGCCGCAGCCCGAGTACGCCCGGGTGTGACACACCCGGCCGCGCTGGCCCGGTCGGGGCCGTCCGCGTAACAGCAGGGAAATATGAGCGATCCGGGCCTGTCACGCGCCTTTGACAGGCTCGGTCGCCAGTTCACCGCCCCGTGGGGCACCGCCCGCGAGGGCGGGCCGCGACGGGGCACATCCAGTGGGGACGACTGAGATGCACGACCACGGCCAACCGCACGGCCCGCTCGCGGGCTTCACCGTCGGCGTCACCGCCGCCCGCCGCGCCGACGAGCTCGGCGCGCTGCTCCAGCGGCGGGGAGCGGCCGTCGTGCACGCGCCCGCCCTGCGCATCGTGCCGCTGGCGGACGACGCCGAACTGCTCGCCGCCACCAGGGAACTGATCGACCACGCGCCCGACGTCGTCGTCGCCACCACCGCGATCGGCTTCCGGGGCTGGGTGGAGGCAGCGGACGGCTGGGGCATCGGCGAGCAGCTGCTGAACCGGCTGCGCGGGGTCGAACTGCTGGCCCGCGGGCCCAAGGTGAAGGGCGCCATCCGGGCCGCCGGACTGACGGAGGAGTGGTCCCCGGCCTCCGAGTCCATGGCCGAGGTCCTCGACCGGCTGCTGGAGCAGGGCGTGGCGGGCCGCCGGGTCGCCCTCCAGCTGCACGGCGAGCCGCTGCCCGGCTTCGTCGAGTCGCTGCGGGCCGCCGGCGGCGACGTGGTCCTCGTGCCCGTCTACCGCTGGATGGCGCCGGAGGACATCGGCCCGCTCGACCGGCTGCTGGACGCCACCCTCGCCCGCGCCCTCGACGCGGTGACCTTCACCAGCGCCCCCGCCGCGGTCTCGCTGCTCTCCCGGGCGGAGAGCCGGGGCGTGCTGCCGGAGCTGCTGCACACCCTCGACCACGGCGTGCTGGCGGCGTGCGTCGGCCCCGTCACCGCCCTGCCGCTCCAGGCCGCCGGGGTCAACACCGTGCAGCCGGAGCGGTTCCGGCTCGGACCGCTCGTGCAGCTCCTCGGCACCGAACTGCCCGCCCGGGCACGGGTGCTGCCGGTGTCGGGGCACCGGGTGGAGATCCGCGGCCACGCCGTCCTCGTCGGCGAGGAGCTGCGCCCGGTGCCGCCCGCCGGGATGGCCCTGATGCGGGCCCTGTCCGACCGCCCCGGCTGGGTCGTCTCCCGGGCCGACCTGCTGCGCGCGCTGCCCGGCGCCGGCAAGGACGAGCACGCCGTCGAGACGGCCATGGCCCGGCTGCGCACGGCGCTGGGCACGCCCAAGCTGATCCAGACCGTCGTCAAGCGCGGCTACCGGCTGGCCCTGGACCCGGCGGCGGCCACCAAGTACGACGGCCCCTGACCGGGCGCCCCGCGCCCGCCCCCGGCAGCGGGCGGAAGGCGGCGCGGGGGGAGGTCTTCCGGGCGTCACCGCGGACGGGCACTCTGGGAGGAGACACCCGGCGGTGGGACGACCGAGGCGGTGACAGGGACATGGCGGTCGGTGCGGGCCCTCCCCGGACCAAGCGGCAGCGCGGCACACCGTGGCGGTTCGACTCCGGACGCGTGTGCCTCGACCTCGTCGCCACGGCGCCCGGCCCCGACACCCCCGGCGGACCGGGCGAACCGCTCGCCGGAGCGGACCGGCTCGCCCGCTGGCTGATCGGCGCCGGACTGGTGCCCGCCGCCACCCGGCTCACCGGACTGGGCGCCGAATGGGTCGACGGCTTCGTCGAACTGCGCCGCTGCGTCACCCAGTTGGTGGGCGCCGCACTCGACGGGGACGCCCCCGGGCCGGCCGCCGAGCCCGTCCTCGCCACCGTCAACGCCCTCGCCGGTGAACCCCCGCCCGGGATCAGGGCGGTACGGGACGTGGACGGCACCCTCGTCCGCGCCCTGTGCGCGGCACCCGGCCTCGACGCGCTGCTCGCCGCCGTGGCCCGGGACGCCGTCGAACTGCTCACCGACCCCGTCGCCCGCGGTCGCCTGAGGCGCTGCGAGGGCGACGGCTGCGACCGCGTCTACCTCGACACCTCCCGTGGCAGGCGCCGCCGTTGGTGCTCCAGCGAGGTGTGCGGCAACCGCGAGCGGGTCGCACGCCACCGGCGGCGGACGACCGCCCCGTCCGGCGGCCGCCCCTGACGGGACGGCCGGGAAGCCGCGCGCGACCGCCGAAACCTCCGCCGCCGAAAAGATCTTGAAGTTTCTCCCCCGCGCGTTGAGTGATCCTCCGGCCGCCCCCGTAGTGGAGGGGGACAAGCAGCAGCCGTGCAGTGAGCAGGGTCTCGACCGGGAGGTTCAGGTGCGCAAGGATGCCGCCGTGGCCGATGACCGTCCGCAACGGGCCCGCCATCGCAGAGGGCATCTCCCTCGTCCCGGTGACACCGGGGAGGAGAAGCCGCGCACCGACACCTCCGTCCCGGACGAGGAGTTGATGCGCGCGCTCTACCGCGAACACGCCGGACCGTTGCTCGCCTACGTACTGCGCCTCGTCGCCGGCGACCGCCAGCGCGCCGAGGACGTCGTACAGGAGACGCTCATCCGTGCCTGGAAGAACGCCGGCCGGCTCAACCGGGCCACCGGCTCTGTCCGACCCTGGCTGGTGACGGTCGCCCGGCGCATCGTCATCGACGCTCACCGCAGCCGGCAGGCCCGGCCGCAGGAGGTCGACCCGTCGCCGCTGGAGGTCATGCCCGCGGAGGACGAGATCGACAAGGCGTTGTGGCTCATGACGCTCTCGGATGCGCTCGACGATTTGACACCCGCTCACCGGGAAGTCCTTGTCGAGACGTATTTCAAGGGGCGTACGGTCAATGAGGCGGCCGAAACGCTCGGCATACCCAGCGGGACCGTGCGGTCCCGCGTGTTCTACGCACTGCGTTCCATGAAGCTCGCACTGGAGGAGAGGGGGGTCTCGGCGTGACCAGGTACGAGCAGGAGTCCGTGCACGACGCCGTCGGCGCGTACGTGCTCGGAGTGCTCGACGAAGCGGACGCCTCCGCCTTCGAGGCGCATCTGGCCGGCTGCGACCTGTGTGCCGCCCGTCTCGACGAGTTCTCCGGCATGGAACCGATGCTGGCGATGCTGGCCGACGCGCCCGCCGCGGCACCCCCGCCGCAGGGCGACCCCTGGGGCATGCCGGGCGCGACGGACTTCCCGCCGCCGCGGCCCGCGCCCGTGGTCCCGTCCTCGCCCAGCCCCCGGGTGCTCGACGGCCTGCTGAACGAGGTCGCCGTGAAGCGCGCGGCGAAGCGCCGGCGCGGGATGTACCTGCTGGCCGCCGTCGCCGCGCTGATCATCGGCGGCCCGGCGGTCGCCGTCGTGGTCACGGCCGACGACACCACCGGCAGCCAGGCGGCCGACCCGCACCCGACCAGCCCGGCCGAGGACGCCTTCTTCAACCACATGGAGGAGAAGGTCGAGGGCACCGACGCGACGACCCGGGTCAGCGCGGTCGTGGGCATGGAGAAGAAGGGCTGGGGCACCCACACGGTCCTGGAGCTGAAGAACGTCAAGGGCCCCCTCAAGTGCAGCCTGGTCGCCGTCTCCACCACGGGCGAGGAGGAGGTCGTCACCTCCTGGGCCGTCCCCGCGTGGGGGTACGGCATCGCCGACAGCCCCCACGAGGCGGCCAAGAACCCGCTCTACGTCCACGGCGGAGCCGCCATGGACCGCGACGACATCGACCGCTTCGAGGTCCGCACCTTCGACGGCACCCGCCTGGTGGAGGTCGACGCGTAGGCACCCCGGCCGGCCCCTCCCCTCGGTCCCGCGGGCCCGGGGCGTCTCCGTGTGCTCCCACGGCCCGCGGCGGACGCCCGCCGCGGGCCGGACACAGGTGTCATTCCCGCCCCCCTTGGCGTACGGTTGACGGCTGCCCAGTGCACGTCAGAAGGGGGCCTCGGTGGCCGCGCAGGATGCCGCTGATTCCGTAGTCGATTCCGTGACCGTTCCGGCGGCCGCGTCCGCCGCCGACTCGGTGCGAGACCGTGAGATCGGCGTCGAACAGGTCCATCTGGACCGGGTCTACCGCCGGCTGGAGGAGAAGATCCACGAGGCGGAGTTCCTCATGGACGACGCCGCCAAACGGGGCCAGGTCGGTACGCCCGGCGCCCTCGCCGAGCGGGACGCCCAGGTCTTCCGGGCCGGGATCCACCTCAACCGGCTCAACAACGAGTTCGAGGACTTCCTCTTCGGCAGGATCGACCTGCTGTACGGCAAGGACGGCGAGCGCGGCCCCGACGGGGCGTACACCTCCGTGGAGCCCGCCGACGACGCCGTGCGGGCCGACGGCACCGCGCCCATCGGCGAGACCCTGCACATCGGCCGGATCGGCGTCCTCGACGCCGACTACGCACCCCTGGTGATCGACTGGCGCGCCCCGGCCGCGGCCCCCTTCTACCGGTCCACGCCGGTCGAGCCGGGCCGGGTCGTGCGCCGGCGCGTCATCCGCTCGCGGGGACGCAAGGTGCTGGGCGTCGAGGACGACCTGATGCGCCCCGAACTCAGCGCCTCCCTCGACGGCGTGCCGCTGGCCGTCGTCGGCGACGGCGCCCTGATGGCCGCGCTCGGCCAGGCCCGCAGCCACACCATGCGCGACATCGTCGCCTCCATCCAGGCCGAACAGGACCTGGTCATCCGCGCCCCCGCCGCGTCCGTCACCTATGTGGAGGGCGGCCCCGGCACCGGAAAGACGGCCGTGGCGCTGCACCGGGCGGCGTACCTCCTCTACAAGGACCGGCGCAGATACTCCGGCGGCATCCTCATCGTCTCGCCGACGCCCCTGCTGGTCGCCTACACCGAGGGCGTGCTGCCCTCGCTGGGCGAGGAGGGGCAGGTCGCCATCCGCGCGGTCGGCTCGCTCGTCGACGGCGCGGAGGCCACCGCGTACGACGAACCCGCGGTCGCCCGCGTCAAGGGCTCGTCCCGGATGCTGAACGTGCTGCGCAAGGCCGCGCGGGGCGCGCTGGAGCAGCCGTCCGCGCCCGCCGGGGGCCAGCTCGCCCTGGGGGAGGAGCCGGCCGCCCAGGGCACCCCGGACCGGCTGCGGGTGGTCGTCTTCGGCCGCCGCCTGGAGCTGGAGGCCGACGAACTCCAGCGCATCCGCCACAACGCCCTCGGCGGCACCACGCCCGTCAACCTGCTGCGCCCGCGGGCCCGCCGGCTGCTGCTGGACGCCCTGTACGCCAAGTCGGGCGCGGCCGGCCGCCACCCGGGCGACCCCGAGCTCGCCGCCGAGCTGCGCTCCTCCTTCGACGAGGACGTCACCTCGGAGGACAGCTTCCTCGCCTTCCTGGACGCCTGGTGGCCCGAGCTGACCCCGCGCGGGGTGCTCGCCGCCATGGCGGACGAGCGGCGGCTCGGCCGCTGGGCCCGGCGGGTCCTCAACCCCGGCGAGGTGCGCCGGGTGGCCAGGTCGCTGCGGCGCGACGCGCTGTCGGTCCACGACGTCGCGCTCCTCGACGAGCTCGGCAGCCTGCTCGGCGCACCCGCCCGGCCGCGCAGGAAGCGCGAGCTGGACCCGCTGGACCAGCTCAGCGGGCTGGAGGAGCTGATGCCGCAGCGCGAGGAGTCGCAGCGGGAGCGGGCCGACCGGCTGGCCGCCGAACGCACCGAGTACGCCCATGTCATCGTCGACGAGGCGCAGGACCTCACCCCGATGCAGTGGCGGATGGTCGGCCGCCGCGGGCGCCACGCCACCTGGACGGTGGTCGGCGACCCCGCCCAGTCGTCCTGGTCCTCGCCGGACGAGGCCGCCGAGGCACGCGACGAGGCGCTCGGCACCCGCCCCCGCCGGCGCTTCGAGCTGACCGTGAACTACCGCAACCCGGCCGAGATCGCCGAGCTGGCCGCCAAGGTCCTCACCCTGGCGATGCCCGGGATGCGGTCGCCCGCCGCGGTGCGCTCCACCGGTGTGCGCCCCCGCTTCGCGGTGGTCCCCGACGGCGGGGACCTCGCGGACGCCGTGCGGGCCGAGGCGGAGCGGCTGCTGGCCGGGGTCGACGGCACGGTCGGCGTCGTGGTGGCGATGCACCGCCGCGAGCAGGCCGCCCGCTGGCTCGCCGGGCTCGGCGAGCGGGTGGTGGCCCTGGGCTCGCTGGAGGCCAAGGGGCTGGAGTACGACGCCACGGTGGTGGTCTCCCCGGCGGAGATCGCCGACGAGAGCCCGGCCGGACTGCGGGTGCTCTACGTGGCCCTCACCCGGGCGACCCAGCAGCTCACCGTCGTCTCGGCGCGGCGCGACCAGCCCGACGCGGACGGGGTGCCGGACCTGCTGCGGGACTGAGCGACCGGGGCCCCGGGCGGGCGGCGTGCGGTCGCAGGGCCGCCGTGCGCCCGTCCGGGCCCGGCCGTGCGGGCGTCCGGTCCCGGCCGTGCGGGCTTCCGTGGCGGGTGCCGGAACGCGGGGTTCGCACCGACGGCGAGTCAACGTGCCGTACGGGAATCACTTCCCCGGGTGGTGCGTTAGCCTGGGTGTGGCACCGGCTCGATCCAAGCCCCCGGGCCCAACCTTCGTCGCTACGAGCGACCACTTGCCGCGAGGCGAGCATGGCGGGTCGGTGCCACTTATCCGTCCGGACAGAGGTCCGGGTCACCCTTCGGTGACCCGGACCTCTTCTGTTTCCCGTCGACTTCCCGTACGGTGGGTTTCGTATCGTGGAAGTAAGTTTCCGAAAACTAAATGACCGCATTACCTGCTACTCGCGGGTAGGTGTCACCATCGGAGGGCGCTGCCCGGGCCACGGCCGCGGTGCGGCGCAGCAACGAAGCTAGGGAAAGCAGAGGAACCCGGTCATGGCAACGGCGCCAAGCGTCTCGTACTCGATGACGGTCCGGCTGGAGGTGCCCGCGAGCGGAACCGCGGTCTCCCAGCTCACCACCGCCGTGGAATCCTCCGGCGGGTCCGTGACCGGCCTCGACGTGACCGCATCCGGTCACGAGAAGCTGCGCATCGACGTCACGATCGCCGCCAGCTCCACCGCGCACGCCGACGAGATCGTCGAGGGCCTGCGCGACATCGAGGGCGTCGTCCTCGGCAAGGTCTCCGACCGTACGTTCCTGATGCACCTCGGCGGCAAGATCGAGATGGCGTCCAAGCACCCCATCCGCAACCGTGACGACCTCTCGATGATCTACACCCCGGGTGTGGCGCGGGTCTGCATGGCGATCGCCGAGAACCCCGAGGACGCCCGCCGCCTCACCATCAAGCGCAACTCCGTTGCAGTGGTGACGGACGGCTCCGCCGTCCTCGGCCTCGGCAACATCGGCCCCAAGGCCGCACTGCCCGTCATGGAGGGCAAGGCGGCCCTCTTCAAGCGCTTCGCCGGCATCGACGCCTGGCCGATCTGCCTGGACACCCAGGACACCGACGCCATCGTCGAGATCGTCAAGGCCATCGCCCCCGGCTTCGCGGGCATCAACCTGGAGGACATCTCCGCGCCGCGCTGCTTCGAGATCGAGGCCCGGCTGCGCGAGGCCCTGGACATCCCCGTCTTCCACGACGACCAGCACGGCACCGCGATCGTCGTCCTGGCCTCGCTCACCAACGCCCTGCGGGTGGTGGGCAAATCGGTCTCCGACGTGCGGGTCGTGATGTCCGGAGCGGGTGCGGCCGGCACCGCCATCCTCAAGCTGCTGCTGGCCGCCGGCGTCAAGCACGCCGTCGTCGCCGACATCCACGGAGTGGTGCACGCCGACCGCGAGGACCTCGTGGGCGCGGCCGCCGACTCGCCGCTTCGCTGGATCGCCGACAACACCAACCCCGAGGGCGTCACCGGCACGCTCAAGGAAGCGGTCGTGGGCGCGGACGTGTTCATCGGCGTCTCGGCGCCCAACGTGCTCGGCGCCGAGGACGTCGCGGCCATGGCCGACGGCGCCATCGTGTTCGCGCTCGCGAACCCGGACCCGGAGGTCGACCCGGCAATCGCCCGCCAGACGGCGGCAGTTGTGGCCACCGGGCGGTCCGACTTCCCGAACCAGATCAACAACGTGCTGGTGTTCCCGGGCGTGTTCCGCGGTCTGCTGGACGCCCAGTCCCGCACCGTGAACACCGAGATGATGCTCGCCGCCGCGGCCGCGCTCGCCAACGTCGTCACCGACGACGAGCTCAACCCGAACTACATCATCCCCTCCGTCTTCAACGACAAGGTCGCGGGTGCCGTGGCCGGGGCCGTGCGCGAGGCCGCGAAGGCGGCGGGCGCGACGGCGACGGCCTCCACTCCGGTCTGACCCGGCCCGACATACGGCGCGTCGCGGGTCGCAGCATCCCAAATCCCCCTCTAGGGTGGCGGATCATGAGCCCGCGACCGCTCCGAGGAGTCCCGGCACAGTCGACGCAACGTCACCACGACGGGGCTGTGGCGCTTTTCGTGTGACTCAGGAGAGTGCCGGATTGGCGTTCCCGCCGGTGGTGGGGGCAGGATGCTTATTCGGGCGCGAGGGTCTGACAGCAGACCCGGGTCCGGGGAATGTCCGAGGGCCCTGGCAGCATCGGCTTTGCTGTGCCTCCTGCGGCCCTGCCGCGTGGCACGCCTCAACAGCAAGAAGAACACGGGAGTAACAACATGAACCGCAGTGAGCTGGTGGCCGCGCTGGCCGACCGCGCCGAGGTGACCCGCAAGGACGCCGACGCCGTTCTGGCCGCTCTCGCCGAGACCGTCGGCGAGGTCGTCGCCAAGGGCGACGAGAAGGTCACCATCCCCGGCTTCCTGACCTTCGAGCGCACCCACCGTGCCGCTCGCACCGCGCGCAACCCGCAGACCGGCGACCCCATCCAGATCCCGGCCGGCTACAGCGTGAAGGTCTCCGCGGGCTCGAAGCTCAAGGAAGCCGCCAAGGGCAAGTAAGCAGCCGGGCGCCTCAGGCGCCTCAGGCACACGGAGGGCGGGTACCGGAACCGGTACCCGCCCTCCGGCACGTGCGGGGGCGTACGGGGGCCTACGGGCGCCTACGGGGCTTTTGCGCGTGCCGTGGGGGCCGGTGCGCGGGCGGCGGGCGCCTGCGGCGGGCCTCTCCCCGCCCCGCCCCTTCCCGCAACCGGGGCTCCGCCCCGCACCCCGCGCCTCAATCGCCGGCGGGGCTGGGGTGGTCGTTCCGCCCCCGGACACGATCTCCCCCTCGGCCCGGCGGCCGTGGGAGGTACCCCGATGGACGGGCTGGCTTTGTCAGCCCGTCCGGCGATTGAGGACACCGCGCGGAGCGCGGTACGGGGCCGGGCGGAGCCCGGTTTCGGTGAAGGGGCGGGGTGGGGGACAGCCCGCGCAGCGCCCCCGCCCCCGCACACACCGACGGCCCCCGCGGAGCGAACCCCGCGAGGGCCGTGCGTGCCGTGCGTGTGCCGGTGAGGCGAAGACGCGAAGACGCGTCAGACGATCGCGCCGCCCGGCAGCTCCACCTTCGCCCCGAGCTTCTCCAGCTTCTCCATGAAGTTCTCGTAGCCGCGGTTGATCAGGTCGATCCCGTGCACCCGGCTCGTGCCCTGCGCGGCGAGGGCCGCGATCAGGTACGAGAAGCCGCCGCGCAGGTCGGGGATGACCAGGTCCGCGCCCTGGAGCTTGGTCGGGCCGGAGACGACCGCCGAGTGCAGGAAGTTGCGCTGGCCGAAGCGGCAGTCCGAGCCGCCCAGGCACTCGCGGTAGAGCTGGATGTGCGCGCCCATCTGGTTGAGGGCGGAGGTGAACCCGAGGCGCGACTCGTAGACCGTCTCGTGGACGATGGACAGGCCGGTCGCCTGCGTCAGCGCCACGACCAGGGGCTGCTGCCAGTCGGTCTGGAAGCCGGGGTGCACGTCCGTCTCCAGCGCGATGGACTTCAACTGGCCGCCGGGGTGCCAGAAGCGGATGCCCTCGTCGTCGATCTCGAAGGCGCCGCCGACCTTCCGGTACGTGTTGAGGAAGGTCATCATCGAGCGCTGCTGCGCGCCGCGGACGTAGATGTCGCCCTCGGTCGCCAGCGCCGCCGACGCCCAGGACGCGGCCTCCAGCCGGTCCGGGAGCGCCCGGTGGGTGTAGCCGCCGAGCTTGTCGACGCCGGTGATCCGGATGGTCCGGTCGGTGTCGACGGAGATGATGGCGCCCATCTTCTGCAGCACGCAGATGAGGTCCTCGATCTCCGGCTCCACGGCCGCGTTGGTCAGCTCGGTGACGCCCTCGGCGAGCACGGCCGTCAGCAGCACCTGCTCGGTCGAGCCGACCGAGGGGTAGGGCAGACGGATCTTCGTGCCGCGCAGGCGCTGCGGGGCCTCCAGGTACTGGCCGTCCGCGCGCTTCTCGATCGTCGCGCCGAACTGCCGCAGCACGTCGAAGTGGAAGTCGATCGGCCGGCCGCCGATGTCGCAGCCGCCGAGGCCGGGGATGAACGCGTGGCCGAGGCGGTGCAGCAGAGGGCCGCAGAACAGGATCGGGATGCGCGAGGAACCGGCGTGGGCGTCGATGTCCGCGACGTTGGCGCTCTCGACGTGGGTCGGGTCGAGGACCAGCTCGCCGGGCTCCTCGCCCGGGCGGACGGTGACGCCGTGGAGCTGGAGCAGCCCCCGCACGACTCTCACGTCACGGATGTCGGGCACATTGCGCAGCCGGCTCGGTCCGCTGCCGAGCAGAGCGGCGACCATCGCCTTGGGCACGAGGTTCTTCGCGCCGCGGACGCGGATCTCGCCCTCGAGCGGGGTGCCGCCGTGGACAAGCAGTACATCGTCTGTGCCGGTCATGAATCTCGCGTTCCGGAGTCGTGGTCGGGTGGCCAGAGAAAAGGGTAAGGGGCCCGGACCCCTGTCGGGTAAGGGCGAGGCGGCCCCTGACGCGTAATGAATTGGGCACAACACGGTGCGTCCGCGATCTCTCGCACAGGGTCACGGGGCTCTTCGGGGGCCGTGGCCGCGCGCCGCGCCCCGACCTGCGTCCACGTCCACTGTGCCGCTGTGGCCACGCGGAGGGCGAAGATGCGGGATCATGTGTCGCATGACCGAGGTGTCCTCGCTCACAGGGCGGCTGCTCGTCGCCACTCCTGCCCTCGCGGATCCGAACTTCGACCGCGCGGTCGTCCTGCTGCTCGACCACGACGACGAGGGCTCGCTCGGCGTGGTGCTGAACCGGCCGACGCCGGTGGGGGTGGTGGACATCCTGGAGTCCTGGGCGGCCCTCGCGGGCGAGCCCGGGGTCGTCTTCCAGGGCGGACCGGTCTCCCTCGACTCCGCGCTCGGGGTGGCGGTGATCCCCGGTGACGAGGGGCCGCTCGGCTGGCGCCGGGTGTACGGGGCGATCGGCCTGGTCGACCTGGAGGCGCCCCCGGAGCTGCTGGGCTCGGCGCTCGGCTCGCTGCGGATCTTCGCGGGATACGCGGGATGGGGTCCGGGCCAGCTGGAGAGCGAGCTGGAGGAGGGGGCCTGGTACGTGGTGGAGTCCGAACCGGGAGACGTCTCGTCGCCGGAGCCGGAGGGTCTGTGGCGGTCGGTGCTCCGGCGCCAGCGCAGTGAACTGGCCATGTTCGCCACGTATCCGGACGATCCCAGCCTCAACTGACATCACCGGCGGCCCGCCCCGCGGCGGGCGCTCCCGCGGCTCCCGCGACGCGGCGGGGTCTCGCTCCCGTACGGGCCGCGGCGTGGGTACCCTTGGAGCTCATGAGCACTCTTGAGCCCGAGCGCGGGACAGGCACCGGGACCCTGGTAGAGCCGACGCCGCAGGTGTCGCACGGCGACGGCGATCACGAGCGCTTCGCCCATTACGTCCAGAAGGACAAGATCATGGCGAGTGCCCTCGACGGCACTCCCGTGGTGGCGCTGTGCGGGAAGGTCTGGGTGCCGGGGCGCGACCCCAAGAAGTACCCGGTCTGTCCCATGTGCAAGGAGATCTACGAGTCGATGGGCTCCGCCGGCGGCGGCGACAAGGGCAAGGGCGGCGACAAGAAGTAGTCCCACCCCCCTCCCGTCCCACGACGACGGCCCCCGGGCGCGCTTGGCGCGCCCGGGGGCCGTCGCGCGTTCCCGGGCAGTGGCGCCCCGCCGTGCCGCACCGCGCCCCCGCCGTGCCGTACCGCGCCTCACCGCGCCCCTCCGTGGCGCGTCATGCCTCGTCGGAAGCCCTCAAGCGCCGCCGCCGGGCGGGGTGCGTTGCACGGGCTGCGTCCGCTGGTCACAGAGTGGTTGAGACCTCTTGTCGGTCCGTTCGCCCGCCTCTAGCCTCCTGCGTGTTGTGCAGTACGAAACACCCGTTGCGCATGTTGCAACGTCATGTCTGCCGATCGTAGGGGACCCCCGTATGAAGCTCATCGCCAGGTTCACCGCCCCGGTCGCCGCGCTCGCGCTGGCCGGCCTCACGGCCACCGCCTGCGCCCCCCAGACCTCCGACAACGGCGCCGGCCGTGACGACAGGAGCGGCACCCTGCGGGTCTGGCTCTTCCAGGAGGTCAACAACAAGCCCAAGGAGCAGGTCGTCGACGCGGCCGTCGCCGCCTTCGAGAAGTCCCACGAGGGCGCCGAGGTCGAGGTGGAGTACATCCCCGTCGACACCCGCGCCCAGCGCATCAAGGCCGCCTTCAACGACCCCGACAGCGCGCCCGACGTGATCGAGTACGGCAACACCGACACCGCCGGCTACGTCAAGGACGGCGGACTCGCCGACGTCAGCGCCGAGTTCGGCGCCTGGGACGAGGCGAAGGACACCGACCCCACCGCCCGGCGGTCGGTCACCGTCGACGGCAAGGTCTACGGCGCGCCGCTCTTCGTCGGCGTCCGCGCGCTCTACTACCGCACCGACGTCCTCGGCGAACTCGGGCTCGACGTGCCCACGACCCAGGACGAACTGATCTCCACCGCGAAGAAGATCCGCAAGGAGCGCCCCGAGCTGTACGGCCTCGCCGTGGGCGGCGCCTACACCTACGGAGCGATGCCCTTCATCTGGGCCAACGGCGGTGAGATGGCCGTGGAGAAGGACGGCGGCTGGAAGGCGGCCATCGACGGCGCCGAGGCGCAGAAGGGCATCGCCGCCTACACCTCGCTGTTCGGCGACGACAACTGCCCCGCCGCCAAGTGCGCCGCCATGGGCGGCAACGCCACCGCCACCGCCTTCGCGGCCGGCAAGGCCGCCATGGTGATCGGCGGCGACTTCAGCCACCAGGCGATCGAGGCCGGGTCCGTCAAGGGCAAGTACGCCGTCGTCCCGCTGCCCGGCCTGAAGAAGGGCGAGATCGCCCCCGCGTTCGCCGGCGGCAACAACATCGGCGTGCTCCGCAGCACCGGGCACCGCACCCTCGCCGTCGACCTGATGAAGGAACTGGCGGGCAAGCGGACCCAGGCGGCACTCTTCGACGCCATGGGCTTCCTGCCCACGTACACCGACGTGCGCGACACGGCGGCGAAGAAGGAGCCGTTCGTCGCCCCCTTCATCGAGACCCTCGCCGCCGACACCAAGTTCGTCCCCGCCTCGCCGGCCTGGGGGCAGATCGACGCCTCGCTGGTGCTGCCCACCATGTTCCAGGAGATCGTGAGCGGCAAGAAGGACGTCCCGGCCGCGGCCGGCGACGCGGCGGAGAAGATGGACGCGGCCTTCGCGTCCGCGGGCTGATCCATGGCGACGACCCCCGCGCACGACACCGTCCCGGGCACGGGCCGCCCCGGCGTCCCGGCCCCGCGGAAGGCCCCCGCGGCCCGTCCCGCGCCGGGCCGCGGCCGGCCCGGCCCGGGCCGGCGGCACGGCGCCTGGACCCCCTGGCTCTACCTGGCCCCCGCCCTGGTGGTGCTGGCCGCCCTGCTCGTCTACCCCATCTACCAGCTCGGGCTGATCTCGTTCCTGGAGTACACCCAGGCCCAGGTCAGCGGCGGCGAGCCGACCAGCTTCCAGGGGCTCGGCAACTACCGCGAGCTCTTCTCGGACGCCCAGTTCTGGCAGGTCCTGCTGGCGACCGTGGTCTTCGCGGCCGCCTGCGTCGTCACCACCCTGGCCGCCGGCTGCGCGCTGGCCGTCCTGCTCACCCGGATCAGGGCACTGCCCCGGCTCGTCCTGATGCTCGCCGCGCTGGGCGCGTGGGCGACACCCGCGATCACCGGCTCCACGGTGTGGGTCTTCCTCTTCGACCCCGATTTCGGACCGGTCAACAAAGTGCTGGGACTGGGCGACTTCTCCTGGACCTACGGGCGCTACAGCGCCTTCGCGCTGGTCCTCCTCGAAGTCGTGTGGTGCTCGTTCCCGTTCGTGATGGTGACCGTCTACGCGGGCATCAAGGCGATTCCCGGGGAAGTGCTGGAGGCGGCCTCGCTGGACGGCGCCTCGCAATGGCGCATCTGGCGTTCCGTCACGGCGCCGATGCTGCGGCCCATTCTCGTCGTGGTCACCATTCAGTCGATCATCTGGGACTTCAAGGTCTTCACGCAGATCTACGTCATGACGGGCGGCGGCGGCATCGCCGGCCAGAATCTCGTGCTCAACGTCTACGCCTACCAGAAGGCGTTCGCGTCCTCCGAGTACAGCCTGGGCTCGGCCATCGGCGTGGTCATGCTGCTCATTCTGCTCGCGGTCACCCTCGTGTATCTGCGACTGCTGCGACGCCAGGGAGAAGAGATATGAGCCTCGTCCCGAGCGGGCTGCGCATCCGCCGCCCCGGCCGTCTCGCCGCCGAGGCGACGGCCCTCGTCGTCGCCCTGGCCGTGGCCTTCCCGCTGTACTGGATGGTCCTCTCGGCCTTCAAGCCGGCCGGCGAGATCCAGTCCACCGACGCCCGGCCCTGGACCCTCTCCCCGTCGCTCGATTCGTTCCGGCGCGTCTTCGAACAGGAGGAATTCGGACGGTATTTCGTCAACTCGCTCGTCGTCGCGGTGAGCGTGGTGGTGGCCTCGTCGCTCATCGCCTTTCTGGCGGCCACCGCCGTGACGCGGTTCCGCTTCCGGCTGCGCACCACCCTGCTCATCATGTTCCTCGTCGCGCAGATGGTGCCCATCGAGGCGCTCACCATTCCGCTGTTCTTCCTGATGCGCGACTTCGGACAGCTCAACACCCTCGGCTCGCTGATCCTGCCGCACATCGCCTTCTCGCTGCCGTTCGCCATCTGGATGCTGCGCGGATTCGTGAAGGCGGTCCCCGAGGCGCTGGAGGAGGCCGCGTACATCGACGGCGCGAGCCGCACCCGCTTCCTGTGGCAGATCCTCTTCCCCCTGGTCTTCCCGGGGCTGGTGGCCACGAGCGTGTTCTCGTTCATCTCGACCTGGAACGACTTCCTCTTCGCCAAGTCGTTCATCATCAGCGACACCTCCCAGTCGACGCTGCCCATGGCGCTGCTGGTCTTCTTCAAGCCGGACGAGAACGACTGGGGAGGCATCATGGCGGGCTCCACCGTGATGACGGTCCCGGTGCTCGTCTTCTTCGTACTCGTACAGCGACGCCTGGTCTCCGGACTGGGCGGAGCAGTGAAGGACTGACGCGATGACCGACCACGGTCCCGACACCGACAACGACACCGACACCGGCACCGGCACACGGGCCGCCGTGCCCGCCCTCGTCCCCGCGCCCCGCCGCGCCGCCTGGGCGCCCGCCTCCGGCGGGGCGTTCGTCCTCGGCCCGCGCACCCGGATCGACGCGGGACCCGGCACCGAGCAGGCGGCGCGGTGGCTGCGGTCGTCCGTCGGCGCGGCCACCGGCCTGCCGCTCGCCCCCGGCGACAGCGAGGGCGGCGACCGCCTCGTGCTCGCCGTCGACCCGCACCTGCCCGCCGAGGGCTACCGGCTCGCCGTCGGCGAGGACGCCGTCCGCCTCGACGGCGGCAGCGCGGCGGGCGTCTTCTGGGGCGCGCAGACCCTGCGCCAGCTCCTCGGCGCCGAGGCGTTCCGCCGGGCCCCCGTACGGCCCGGGCACACATGGGCGCTGCCGCCGGGCACCGTGGAGGACGCGCCCCGCTTCGGCTGGCGCGGGCTGATGCTCGACGTGGCACGGCACTTCATGCCCAAGGACGACGTGCTGCGCCAGCTCGACCTGATGGCGGCCCACAAGCTCAACGTCCTCCACCTCCACCTCACCGACGACCAGGGCTGGCGCATCGAGATCCTGCGCCACCCGCGGCTGACCGAGGTCGGCGCCTGGCGCGCCCGCAGCAAGCACGGCCACCGGTTCTCCGAGCTCTGGGACGACACGCCCCACGGCGGCTGCTACACCCAGGACGACATCCGCGAGATCGTCGCCTACGCCGCCGAGCGGCACATCACCGTCGTCCCCGAGATCGACGTCCCGGGCCACTCCCAGGCGGCCATCGCCGCCTACCCCGAGCTGGGCAACACCGACGTCGTCGACACGGCCGCCCTGACGGTCTGGGACGACTGGGGCATCAACCCGAACGTCCTCGCCCCCACCGACCGCACCCTCCGCTTCTACGAGGGCGTGCTGGAGGAGGTGCTCGACCTCTTCCCGTCCCCGTTCGTGCACATCGGCGGCGACGAGTGCCCCAAGGACCAGTGGCGCGCGTCGCCCGCCGCCCAGGCCCGCATCGCCGAACTCGGCGTCGACGGCGAGGACGGTCTCCAGTCCTGGTTCATCCGGCACTTCGACGGCTGGCTGGCCGAGCGGGGCCGCCGGCTCATCGGCTGGGACGAGATCCTGGAGGGCGGCCTGGCGCCCGGCGCGGCCGTCTCCTCCTGGCGCGGCTACCGGGGCGGTGTCGCCGCCGCCGAGGCCGGCCACGACGTGGTCATGTGCCCCGAGCAGCAGGTGTACCTGGACCACCGGCAGGCGCCGGGCGACGACGAGCCGATCCCGATCGGCTACGTACGGACCCTGGAGGACGTCTACCGCTTCGAGCCCGTCCCGCCGTCCCTGTCGCCCGAGGCCGCCGCCCACGTCATCGGCACCCAGGCCAACGTCTGGACCGAGGTGATGCAGAACCGCTCGCGGGTGGACTACCAGGTGTATCCGCGTCTCGCGGCCTTCGCCGAGGTCGCCTGGTCCGAGCTTCCCCCGTCCCGGGACCGGGTGTTCGCCGACTTCGAGCGGCGGATGGAGAGCCACTACGCCCGCCTCGACGCCCTGGGCGTCGGCTACCGGCCGCCGGCCGGCCCCCGCCCCTGGCAGCGGCGCCCCGGGGTCGGCGGTCGCCCGATCGAGGGCACGCCCCCCGTGGTCTGAGTCCGCGCTGCGAGTCCCGGTCACGGCCCGGTCACCCGTTCCCGCCGCGCGCGGACCCGTTCCCCCGCGTGTTCCCGGGGTGTTCGCCACGTGCGCGAAACGGGTAATCGGGCCGTAAAGGATTCATGGGGTGAACACCCCTTCGCGGACCCTCTCGACGGACGGCCCGGAAGATGTGCCAGAGTTGCCACGTCCGGCATGTGAGCACGTACGGTACGGCCACACAGGCGGGATGGCCTGGACACCGGGAAGGGGCAACTGGGTGACCACGCACGCACCGCGGACGGGGCGGTCGGTGACGCTGCCGGACTCGCTCGACGAGGCCGTGGCGGCCCTCACCGCGATGCCCGCCGCCGTGCCCGTCGCCGGAGGCACCGACCTCATGGCCGCCGTCAACCGGGGCAGGCTCCGCCCCGCCGGCCTCGTCGGACTCGGCCGCATCAGCGAGATCCGCGGCTGGCGCTACCAGGACGGACACGCGCTCCTCGGCGCCGGACTCACCCACGCGCGCATGGGACGGCCCGACTTCGCGGCCCTCATCCCCGCGCTCGCGGCCTCCGCCCGCGCCGCCGGACCGCCCCAGATCCGCAACGCCGGCACCCTCGGCGGCAACATCGTCACCGCGGCGCCGACCGGCGACACCCTGCCCGTGCTGGCCGCCCTGGAGGCGGACCTCGTGATCGCGGGCCCCGAGGGCGCCCGCCGCGAGATCCCCGTCTCCCATCTGCTGGCCGGCCGCGAGATGCTCGGCCCCGCCGAACTCATCGCCTTCGTGCGGGTACCGCTGCTGCACGCGCCCCAGGTCTTCCTCAAGGCCACCGGCCGCACCGGCCCCGGACGCGCCACCGCCTCCGTCGCCGTGGTGCTCGACCCGGCGCGCCGCGGCGTGCGCTGCGCGGTCGGCGCCATCGCCCCGATGCCGCTGCGCCCGCTGGAGGCCGAGCGCTGGATCGCCTCCCTGATCGACTGGGACGGCGAACGCGGCCTGGCCGGCGAGGCGCTGGCCGCCTTCGGCGAGTACGTCGCCACGGCCTGCATCCCGGATCCGGCACCGGCGGCACCGGGCGAGGAGCAGCAGGTGCTGCCGCCCGCCGTACTGCATCTGCGGCGCACCGTCGCCGCGCTGGCCCGACGGGCACTGGGGAGGGCACTGTCATGAGCGACGAGGACCGGCGGCAGGGGAACCGCCCGCACGGGGAGGGTGCCGACGGCCGCGAGGCCGGCGAGGACCTGCGCCTCCCGGACGGCTTCGTCCGGGACCGGCGGGACGGCTCCGCGGAGCCCGGCCCCGGCGGACAGGGCACCGACGGCTACGGCCGGGACTGGACGGCGGAGTACGGCGGCGCGTACGAGGCCGACTACGGCCCCGAGTACGGCGGCTACGCCCAGGGCGGGCAGGACCAGCAGGGCTGGACGCGGGACTACCCGCAGGACGCCTCCCAGGGGTACGGCGAGAACTACGCGCACGAGTACGGCTCCTGGCAGCAGACCGCGCCCGGCTCCGACTACGACGGCGAGTCGACCACCTTCCTCCAGCTGCCGCCCGACGACGCCGCGGGCACGGCCCCGCTGGAGGCGCCGGGCCACGGCTACACACCGCCGATGATCCTTCCGCTGAAGCCGCTTCCCGGTGCTGCCGGCACGGACCCGGGCGCGCCGGGCGGCTGGTCCGCGCAGCCCGCACCGCCCGCACCGGGTGACGGCGCCGGTCAGGGCCGGACGCCGGACGCCGGGCAGCAGGGCGCGGAGGTGCGGTGGCCCGACGCGGGCGCCGGCGCCGGCGACCCGCACGCGACCGGGCAGTGGACCTTCCCGGAGGAGCCCGGCCCCGCGCCGGGCGCCGCCGAGATGACCGGCCAGTGGTCGGTCCCGATAGCGGACGGCGACCTGCCCGAGGAGTCGGGCGAGTACCTGCGCACCGCGCCGAGGGCGGCGGAGCCGGCGGCGTACCCGCAGGCGGCCACGCCGCCGGCGACGCTGCCCGGCGGCGCCCCCGCCCCCTGGACGACGCTGCCCGGCGGCGCGTCCGCCCCTGGGCGCCCGCCGCCCCCGAGGCCACGGGCCACGGCCCCGGGGCCGGCACGGACGGCTCCGGCGCCCCCGCGGAGTCCTACGGGACGGGCCCCGGCGACGCGTACCCCGCGGCCCCCGAGGGCCCCGAGGGCCCCGGCGAGCGGCTCGGCAGCGGAGCCGGCGACGGGGCGACGGCCCACGACGCCGGTCACACCCCGGCCGCGGGCGTGCCCGCCGCGGCCTTCGCCCCCCGGGAGCCCGAGGCCCCCGAAGCGTCCGAAGTCCCCGAGGCCCACGCCCCGGACGCCGCGGCGTACCCCGTCGCGGCCGGACACCCGGAGCCCGCGGACGGCGCCCCGGCGGCTCCCCGGGACCCCGCGCAGGCCCCGGACCCGGCCCACGCCCCGGACGCCCGGGACGCCGCGCACGGCCCCGAGTCCGGCCACGCCCCGGACGCCCAGGCGCCGACGCACGCCCCGGACGCCCCCCGGGCGGAGCCGGCCGCGGACGGCGACGGCGACGCTCCGGCAGGCGACGCGGCCCCGGTCCCCGAAGCCGGACCGTCCGCGGGCGCCCCGGACGAGGGCGCGGACACCGACGGCACGGGCCAGGACGCCGACGGCGTCCCCGCCGCCTCCGACGAGCACCCCGCCACCTCCTACGTGCTGCGGGTCAACGGCACCGACCGCCCGGTCACGGACGCCTGGATCGGCGAGTCGCTGCTCTACGTCCTGCGCGAGCGCCTCGGCCTGGCGGGCGCCAAGGACGGCTGCTCCCAGGGCGAGTGCGGCGCCTGCAACGTCCAGGTCGACGGCCGGCTGGTCGCCTCCTGCCTGGTCCCGGCGGCGACCACGGCCGGCAGCGAGGTCCGCACCGTCGAGGGCCTCGCCACCGACGGCGAACCGTCCGACGTGCAGCGGGCGCTGGCCGGCTGCGGCGCGGTGCAGTGCGGCTTCTGCATCCCCGGCATGGCCATGACCGTCCACGACCTGCTGGAGGGCAACCACGCCCCCACCGAGCTGGAGACCCGGCAGGCCCTGTGCGGCAACCTCTGCCGCTGCTCCGGCTACCAGGGCGTGCTGGCCGCCGTGCGCGAGGTCGCCGCCGGGCGTGCCGAACGCGCCGCGGCCGCAGCCGCCGGGACGGCCCCCGACGGCGGGTCCGCCGAACCGGGCCGGGACGAGGCACGGATCCCGCACCAGGCGCCCCCCGGCGCCGGTAGTGTGCAGGCCCACCCGCACGACGGAGGCATGGCGTGAGCAACGACGCGGCCACCACGGCGCCGGCGCCCCGGGCCGCCGACGCCCCGGGGCCGTCCCCGGAACCGCCCGCACACGGCCTCGGCGCCTCGCTGCCGCCGGCCGACACCCGGGCCAAGACCGAGGGCACCTTCCCCTACGCCTCCGACCTGTGGGCCGAGGGCCTGCTGTGGGCCGCCCTGCTGCGCTCGCCGCACCCCCACGCCCGGATCCTGTCCGTGGACACCTCGGCCGCGCGCCGGATGCCCGGGGTGCACGCCGTGATCACCCACGAGGACATCCCCGGGGACGGGGCGTACGGGCGGCGCATCGCCGACCGGCCCGTCTTCGCCTCGGAGATCGTCCGCCACCACGGCGAGGCGATCGCCGCGGTGGCCGCGGACCACCCCGACACGGCCCGGCTCGCCGCCGCCGCCGTCACCGTCGAGTACGAGATCCTCGACCCGGTCACCGACCCGGAGAAGGCGTTCGCCGCCGAACCGCTGCACCCCGACGGCAACCTCGTCCGCCACATCCCGCTGCGCTACGGCGACCCGGACGTCACCGGCGAGGTGATCGTCGAGGGCCTGTACCGCATCGGACGCCAGGACCCCGCCCCCATCGGCGCCGAGGCCGGCCTCGCCGTGCCCCGCCCCGACGGCGGCGTCGAGCTGTACCTCGCCTCCACCGACCCCCACACGGACCGCGCGCTCGCGGCCGCCTGCTTCGGGCTGGAGCAGGAGCGGGTCAAGGTCGTCGTCACCGGTGTCCCCGGCGCCACCGGCGACCGCGAGGACCCCGGCTTCCAGCTCGCCCTCGGGCTGCTGGCGCTGAAGACGGGCTGCCCGGTCAAGCTGACCGCCACCCGCGAGGAGTCCTTCCTCGGCCACGCCCACCGCCACCCCACGCTGCTGCGCTACCGCCACCACGCCGACGCCGAGGGCCACCTGGTCAAGGTGGAGGCCCAGCTGCTGCTGGACTCGGGCGCCTACGCCGACGCCTCGGCGGAGTCGCTCGCCGCGGCCGTCGCGTTCGCCTGCGGCCCCTACGTCGTGCCGCACGCCTTCATCGAGGGCTGGGCGGTGCGCACCAACAACCCGCCGTCCGGACACGTCCGCGGCGAGGGCGCCATGCAGGTCTGCGCCGCGTACGAGGCGCAGATGGACAAGCTCGCCGCCAAGCTCGGGGTCGACCCGGCCGAACTGCGGCTGCGCAACGTCCTCGCCACCGGCGACCTGCTGCCCACCGGCCAGACGGTGACCTGCCCCGCGCCCGTCGCCGAACTCCTGCGCGCCGTCCGGGACACCCCGCTGCCCTCGCTGCCCAAGGACACCCCCGAGGACGACTGGCTGCTCCCCGGCGGCCCCGAGGGAGCCGGCGAGCCGGGCGCGGTGCGCCGGGGCGTCGGCTACGCGCTCGGCATGGTCCACATGCTCGGCGCCGAGGGCACGGACGAGGTCTCCACGGCCACGGTCAAGGTCCACGACGGCGTCGCGACGGTCATCTGCGCCGCCGTGGAGACCGGTTCGGGCTTCTCCACGCTCGCCCGCCAGATCGTCCAGGAGACCCTGGGCATCGAGGACGTGCGGGTGGCCGCCGTCGACACCGACCAGCCCCCGGCCGGCCCGGCGGCCCACGGCCGCCACACCTGGGTCTCGGGCGGGGCCGTGGAGCGGGCGGCGAAGATGGTCCGCACCCAGCTCCTGGCGCCGCTGGCCCACCAGTTCGGCATGTCCACCGAGCTGCTCCAGATCACCGACGGCAAGATCACCTCCTACGACGGCGTGCTCTCCACGACCGTCGCCGAGGCCATGGAGGGCAAGGAGCTCTGGGCGACGGCCCAGTGCCGCCCCCACCCGACCGAGCCGCTCGACGAGTCCGGGCAGGGCGACGCCTTCGTCGGCCTCGCCTTCTGCGCGATCCGCGCCGTCGTCGACGTGGACATCGAGCTCGGCTCCGTCCGCGTCGTCGAGATGGCGGTCGCCCAGGACGTCGGCCGCGTCCTCAACCCGGCCCAGCTCGCGACCCGCATCGAGGCCGGCGTCACCCAGGGCATCGGCGCGGCCCTCACCGAGAACCTGCGCACCGCCCGCGGCCTGATCCGGCACCCCGACCTCACGGGCTACGCCCTGCCGACGTCGCTGGACGCCCCGGACATCCGGATCGTGAAGCTCGTCGAGGAACGCGACGTGGTCGCCCCCTTCGGCGCGAAGGCGGCGAGCGCGATCCCCGTCGTCACCGCCCCGGCCGCGGTCGCCTCCGCCGTCCGCGCCGCGACCGGCCGCCCGGTGAACCGCCTCCCGATCCGCCCCCAGGCGGCGGTGGCCTCCCCGAAGTCCTGACCTCCGCCCGGCCCCGGACGGGGGCCGGGCCGGACACGGCGAAGCGGCGGCCCCCGGAGGGACCGCCGCTCGTCGTGGAGGCCGTGGCGGGGATCGAACCCGCGTAACACGCTTTGCAGGTCTGCTGACCGCAGCCGCTCGGTCGTGCGGTGCGGTTCAGCTCCGTTCAATCGGGAGGCTCCGCCCGGCGCGTGAACCGCTGCGGACGCCCTTGAACGCGGCTGAATGAGACGGAAACTGAGACGCTGTCTGTTGGACTGACCTGTGCCTTAGCCCTCTCGGAGGTGTCCTGCACAGCTGTCCAGGGCGGCGACCACCGCCGCCGTGTCCCCGTCGTACAGGATGTGCGGCTCGTCGTCGCTGGGCGGAAAGAAGCGGGCGCGGTACCGCTGTAGATCGCTCTCTGAGAAGAAGATCGCGTTGGCGTCATTCGCGTGGAATTCGTTGCGTCTGCTGACCCTCGCCCACAGCTCTTCATGGCTGACCGCTAGATAGACGAGCACGGGTGTCGCTCCGGCGTCGACGACCACATCCCGCCACTTGCGACGTTCCTCCGGCGTCCAGAAGCCGTGGTCAACGACCACGTTCCGGCCTGCCTTCAGCTCATCACTCAACTGATGAGCGGTGTCCTCAAGGATCGGTCGTTCGAGGGTGGGGAAAGTGCCTCGCGGGAAGTCCACGCCGTAGACGCCGTGGCGTCGATACATCTCTTCGTCTGGGCACAGCCGCACGAATCCTTGCGCTGTGAGGGCCCGGGAAAGGGTGGTCTTACCTGACCCGGGCAGGCCGACCATCAGGACACAGAAGGGTGGGGAAGGTGTCGTCACGCAGACACCTCCGACTCCGTGCGCCACGTACGTCCGGGGCCGCCGAGGTCGACGCCGTACTCCACGGTGCTGCCCTCGTTGTCGACGAACGTTGCGGTCATCACGACCACGGGGTCTGCCGGCGTGTTGTCGGGTGCCAGCTCAAGGAGCTGAGCGAGCTCCGGCGTCAAGTGTCGGGCCGACGCCGTGTCGATGCGGTGACTGATCGGGTGGCCGGTCGCCTGGGCGATTAGCTGGAGCGAGGTGCCCCCTGTAAGCCTCTCGCTCTCCGCCAACTGGGGGATGAGCTTCCCGTACCGGCCAGGAATCCACGAAGTGCTGTGCGCCACGATGCCGTGGCGGTCACGGTAGACGCGGCTGCGTCGGATGACGTCAGAACCAGGTGGGATGTCCAGTGCCTGCGCTACGTCGGCGGGCGCGGGTACGACGGCCGCCTGGTGTGAATCGGACCTCTCACCATCGCCCCAGCTGGACCCGGTACGGCGGCCCCGGTCCTGTCGCTGAGATCCGGACGACATAGGGGCCGGGCGGTCGATCACCTCGGTTCCGATGCCGTGGATGCCGCGCACGAGTCCTTCATTGCGAAGCTTGCGCAGAGCCTTCTCCGCTGTGGCGGTGCTCACCTTCCACTCTTCGGCGAGGTTCTTGATGCTCGGCAGGAGTGCCCCCGGTTGCAGCTCGCCAGTGGCGATCAGCTCCGTGTAGTGGGCGGCAATCTTCGCGTACGGAGCCCGATTGTCAGCCTGACCTGCCATGTCGCTCACTCCCTGTCGTGACATCCCTTAGGTTCCCTAGCTTACTGCTTGACACCGCAGGGAACCCTAGGGAACCTTAGGGATGTGCCTGCCAGGCGGATCGAATGTCTGGCAGACATGCCGATCCAGCTATGCCTGTCGCCTGGAGAGCCCCGTGAAACGGGCCCGAAGGAAGCGCCAGTTCCTTGACAACTAAATGGGGATAACGCCGCCTCTCCTCGGCCAAGTAGGTGGCCACACGGGATCTCCCGTGTGACGTACAGCGCGATTCGACCTCTCCGCAGCCCGTGTGCTGCGGCCGGTTGCCTCCGCTGCTCGTCTCGTACGAGCAGCGCTGAGGGGAGCCGGATGTTCCGGATCTTCAGTGGAGGGGAGTGCCCTATGTGGGCGAGTGTGATCGCGGTGGCAGGGACCTTACTCGGGTCGGTCACCGCCTACCTGCTTCAGCAGCGTGGCAGCGAGCGGGCCGCGCTGCGGCGTGAGCGGCTCGCGGCCGTGACCGCGCTGACGTCGGCGCTGGCCGACCACCGCCGTGCGATGTGGGTCCGCGAGGACCTGCGCCTGTCCGGTGCGGACGCCGCCTCCTACGAGGCGGCCCGCGCCGAGAGCCATGCAACCCGGAGCGCGATCACCGCGCCCATGACCACCCTGGCTGTCCTGGCGCCCACCCTGCTCGGCTCCGCGCAGGGCGCGGCTTCCGCCGTCTACGCCCTGCGCGGCGCGGCGAGCACCGAGACGCTCGCCGCCGCCCGCACCGCCGCGATCGTCGCGTGCGACCACTTCGTCACCCACGCGGCCAACGCCGCCTGACCCACCCACCCCATGCACGGCGCGCGGCCCCGGTGCTGTAACACCGGGGCCGCTGTCGAGCCGTGAAACCTGCTAGGGAGACCACGACTCATGAAGCCCATCGTTGCACGTCAGACCGCCGTTACCGCCGCCGTCCCGGACGCCGGGCCGACGGCCGCTGAGCTGGACGCGATCGACCGGGAGATGCCGCTGATCCTGGCGGAGGTCGAGTTGCTGGACGCACAGATCACTACCCTGGACCGCGTCCCGAACGAGCTGGACACCCGCCGCATCCGCCGGGCCCGTAACCGGGTCCTCGCCGCCCGTCGGGAGCTGACCAACCGCACCGCCGGCACGGTCGGCGGTGCGGCATGAATGAGACCACCATGGTCCGGCTCGATGACCTGTCCGGGCCGCTGCGGGTGCTGCGGCTGCTCGCCGTCGACTTCGGTCACCTGCCCGCACCCGAACTACAGGTCTCGTCGATCGACCCCGACGGCCTGCGGCTGAGCTTCCACGACGACCTGAGCGCGTTCGAGCAGTGGCGGGCCGCGCTCGGCATCCCGGACGCGGCGGTGTCCTACGGCGAACAGTCGGCTGGCCGCACCCGTGTGCTGAAGGCGACCGTCGACTACGCGGGCGCTACCGTCGCGCTGATCGGCTTCTCCGGCATCCCCGCGGCTGCGATGGCCGGGGGTGCGCGGTGACACCGACTCTGTTGGAGAGCGGCCTCACCGCTGCGCATGCGGAGGTGAAGGCGGAGATCGCCCGGATCGACACGAAGGCGTCGCTGCTGCTGGCGTTCATCGGCGTCGTGCTGGCCGGTGCCGCGACCCTCGCCAAGGACGCCAACCCGTCGGTCCTCGCGATCGTGGTCGGGGCGGCCGGGGCGGGGGTGCTGCTGGTCTCGGTCGTTCTGCTGCTGCGGGCGGTGCGCCCGAACCTGAGCGGCCGTCCGGTGGCGGGGTTCCCGTTGTGGGCGACGCTCACCGGCGACCAGGTCCGCACCGTCCTGTCCGAGGACCGGCGAGGGCAGGACATCGCGAACCTGTCCCGCATCGCCGTCGCCAAGTTCCTCCGCTTGAAGCGGGCCGTCGACTGCATCTGTGCCGGCGGCGCCCTGCTCGTCCTCGCCATCCTGATCACCGCCGGGGGTGCCCTGTGAAGACCAAGCTTCCCGCCGTCTTGATGACGGCCGTTTCCATGGTGCTCACCCTCGCCGTGGTGGTGATGTGGCTGGGCGGCTCGATGCCGGTGCTGGTCGCCCTGGTGGTCGGTCTCGGGATCGACGGCGGCTGGCTCGCCACCCTCGCCTACGAACGCCGCCTCGCCGCCCAGGGCGACCACTCCGCCCCGGTCACCGCCGTGGGCTGGTTCTTCGGCCTGATCGCCACCGCCGTCCTGATCGCCCACGCAGCCGGGGAACAGTCGCCGGGCGCGTGGCTCGCCGTAGCCTGGCTCCCGCTCGCGGCGAAGGCCCTGTGGCTGGTGCACGGCCTGTGGGAGCGCACCGCGCTCACAGGGGCCGCGCTCCACTCGATTCAGGGCATCCAGCAAGAAGCCCGCGACGACGCGGCCGTGGCGCGGGCCCGGCTGCGGGCCGAAGCCGCGACCGAGGAGACGCGGCTGACGGCCGTGACGCAGGCGGGGGCACGCGTCGCACGCGTCCAGGCGAAGACCGCGCAGACCCTCTCCCGAGCATGGTCCACCCTCGAAACCACGCGGGCCGGGAAGGACACCGGTAGGGCGCTGACCTGCGTGACGAGCCGCGTCACACCCGACGTCACACCCACCTGGGAACTCCCCGTCTGGGGACCCGTCGAGCCGGTCCCGGTGCCCGCGCTGGAACCGGGACCGGCCCTGACGGATGCGGAGCTGGACCGGCTCGTCGACGACATCCGCACCAGCGAGACCCCGGCACTCTCCTACCGAGACATGGCCATCCGCTTCCGTTCCGCCGGGCACTCCGCCTCCGAAGTCCGTCTTCGGGCCGCGTGGAAGCGCGTCGCCTGATGGGCGCGCTGCCGGTGTTCCGGTGGCACCTCGCCCCGGACGGCCTGGCGACCCGCCGACAACTCCGCGCGCTCGGGCTCCGGCCCGGCGGGCAGGACGTCGTCGCCCAACTGGAGCGCCCCCGCAAGCGCCGGGGCCCGCTGGTCGCCTACCTCTACCGCATCGACCACGCCAAGCCCGTCCGCCCCATGACCCCACGCCGCTGGGCCGCGCTGGAACGGGCGAACGCCGCCCGCCGGCAGTGCCTCGACTGCGGGGCCGATGCGGGCTACGTCATCCCCGCCTCGCTCGGCACCTGCGTGCCCTGCGCCTACCCCGAAGGGACCAGCGATGGAATCGCTGCCTGACATCCCGCGCGTGGTGCAGCTCCCCGACGGCACCCACGCCTACCTCCCCGCCCACCCGGCACCGGCCGTGCCGCCCGCGACGTTCGCCGGGCCGCAGGTCGTGCACCAGCACATCCACCAGGCGCCGCCGGACCGCACCGTGCAGCGCCTCGCCCTCGGCACTGGCATCGGCGCCGGGACCATGGCGGCCGGGGTGTACTTCGGCCCGCTGCTGGTCGGCGTGCTGACCGCCATGGCCGCGAACCTCGCCCTGCTCGCGCTTCTCGCCGCCGTGTGCGCCTGGGGCGTCGTCACCGTCGTGAAGTCGGTCGGCGGGGCGGACGGCAAGGCGGCAGCGAAGACCGTGCGCAAGGCTCGTGGCCGTCGCCGCTGACCCGGAGGGAGCCCTGCTCATGACGTTCACGGCAGGTCAGCGGGTGCGGATCGTCGGGTGTGAGGACGACCCCCGCGCGGCCGGGCGCACCGGCCGGATCGTCGACGAGGTACCGCCCGGCGTGCTGACCGGCGGCCGGTGGACCGTGCACGGGGCCGGTCTGCTGATCGGCCCCGTGCTGTGCCACCCGCACGAGCTGCGGCCCGCCTGACGGTCGCCTGTCCCCACCCCGCCCTTCCTGGGCCGGGTGGGGGCAGGGAGCCGGACAGTCCGGCCCGGACGGGAGACACGAAGTGAACAGCCACGACTACCGCACCGAGGCCGAACGCCTGCTGAACCGGCGCAGGGTCACGCCGGCCGAGGTCGCGCAGGCCGATGTGTGGGCCCGCCTCGCGACCGCCGCCGCCATCACCGAAGCCGCACAGACCACCCCGGCCGCCCCGGCCGAGGACGCGGGCATGTTCGCCGACTACGAGGCCGCTGACCAGGCCGAGTACGCCCAGTTCATGGGCGAGACGGAGGGCGTGTGATGGCCAAGCGCTACGACGACGAACCTCGGATGACGGCCGCAGAGACGGCCGAAGTCGCTTACTACGTGGCGCGGATGGCCAAGCGGGGCATCGCGGGTGAGCACGTCTACCAGGGCGACCTGGAGCGCAAGGTCGAGCGCGTCATCGACCGCGCCCGCAAGCGCGAGGAACGCGACGCGAAGAGGAACAGCGCGGGCAAGTAGTTGTGCCCCGGGACGGCCGCACCCGGCCAAGGAATCCGGCCGTCCCGGGCCCCTGACCACCCAACTGAGCAGCAGGAGAGACCCAGCATGACGGAGAACGTCGTTCCCCTGTTCAAGAACCCCACCACCAGCACGGACGAGCCGCCGGCAGAAGCCGCGGCGCCGGTCCTGATCGTGGTCGACGAGCCGCCGATGGTGCGGCCGGTGCCGTTGTGGGTGCGCACCGGCCGCACCGCCCGCACGATCGCCACGCACGAGCGCACCCGGACGGCGGCCGGTGTCGTCGTCCGGCACGGCTCGTACGTCCTCGGCGGCACGCGGGTCGTGGCGAAGCGGGCGTGGGACGGCCGCACGGCGGCCCGGTACGAGCGGATGATCCGGGCGGCGGAGGCGGCCGGGAACTACGAGGCTGCCGCCGACTGGGAGGCCCGTGGCGCAGCGTTCCGCGCGGCCCGTCACAAGCGGCGCATGGATCTGATCACGTCGCCTGAGCGGTTGGCGAAGAACGCCGCCTACGGCACCGGCGGCACCATCGGCGGGCTGCTCCTGGTCGGCATCGCCCTGGCCATAGCGACCAAGGACCCTGCGGACGTGGTCACGCCGCTGATGGCGCTGGTCGACCTGATTCACTTCCTGGTCGTCTTCGTCACCGTCATGTGGGGCCCGCTCGTCGCGGTCGGCCCGTGGCTCGCCCTCGCGGGGGTGTGGGCCGTCGGCCGGCACCGGCAGGCCGCCCCGAACTGGGCCCTCCCGGCGACCGCGCGGAGCACGGATGGTGAGCCCATCACGCCGTCGATCGTGGTCAAGGCCCTGCGCGACCTCGGCATCGGACCGCTGCGGAACGCCATCAAGGAGATGGGCGACGCCGGAGCGTCGATGCTCGGACCGATCCGGATCGCCGGGTGCGGGGTCGAGGTCGACGTGACCCTGCCCTCCGGAGTGGCCACGAACGAGGTGCAGAACAAGCGCCGCAAGCTCGCCGAGAACCTGACCCGGCACGAGCACGAGGTGT
Source organism: Streptomyces zhihengii (assembly GCF_016919245.1). NCBI lineage: Bacteria > Bacillati > Actinomycetota > Actinomycetes > Kitasatosporales > Streptomycetaceae > Streptomyces > Streptomyces zhihengii. Next base: position 5,137,292 of record NZ_JAFEJA010000001.1, read on the forward strand.
TCATCACGATCCCCGAGGCGGCACGGACGGTGCGGCTGTGGATCGCCGACTCGGGGGCGCTGGACGAGCCGATCGGCCCGTCCCCGCTGGTCACCGACGAGACGCTGACCGCGAACTACAAGACCGGTCGGGCCCCATGGGGCCAGGATCTGCGCGGTGACGCCGCTGAGCTGAGCGTCTACCAGCGCCACCTGCTGGTCACGGGCCTGTCCAACCAGGGCAAGACGGCCGCCCTGCGGGCGCTCGCCCTGTGGCTGGCGCTGGACCGCACGGTGCAGTTCTGGATCGCCGACCTGAAGGGCATCGGCGACTGGGCCCCGTTCGACGGCATCGCGAAGGTCCTGATCGAAGGTCCCTCGGACAGCCACTGCATTCAGGCGACCGAGATGGTTGAGGACGCGGTCGAGGAGATGAACCGTCGGATCGAGGAGCGCCGGCAGAACCCGACCGTGGTGTTCGAGCCGCTGATCGTGGTGGTCGATGAGGCGCAGAAGGCGTTCATGTGCCCGGCCAAGGGCGAGGACGGCCGCCCCTACGGAGGAGCCAAGGCCACCTCCCGGTACTTCATGGCGGTGCGTGAGATCCACAACCAGGGCCGTGCGGTCGACGTGCTGATGTGGCAGGGCACGCAGGACCCCACCGACCAGAACCTTCCCAAGCTGGTCCGCGAGGGTGCCCACACCCGTGCTTCCCTCGTGGTCGGCACCGAATCGCAGGCAGAGATGGCGCTCGGAGCCAAGGCCGTCAACGCCGGCGCGGCCCCGCACCTGCTGCGCCAGGGACTGGACAAGGGCACCCTCGTGGTCGCCTCCGACGGCATCGCCATCCCCGCCGGCCAGTCCTCCATCACCGTGCGCACCCACTTCATCGACGACGAGCCGGCCGCCGAGATTGCCGCTCGGGCGAAGGCCCTGCGCGACGGAGTGGCCACCCTGCGCGCCATCGAGCGCACCGAGGAGCGTGACGCGCTCGCCGACGTGGCGGCCGTCATCGGCGACGCGGCGCGGCTGCGCACCGATGAGGTGCTGAAGCGGCTGCACGCGCTGGACACGGCCGTCTACCGCGAGTGGAACAACGGCCGCCTGAAGCGGCTGCTGGAGGAGCACGGCGAGGAGCCGAAGAAGTCCCACGGGGTCATGGTCGTGCGCCGCGACGACCTGGCCCGCGCGCTCGCCAACCGCGACGCAGATGGTTCCGCTTCCGCCTCCCTGTAGCGGGGAGCAACACCCGCCGCTGCCGGGGAGGCGGGGAGAACTCCCCAACAGCCTCCCCCAACCGCCTCCCCCACTCTGATCAGCGAAAACACCCCTTCGGGGAGGCGGGGAGGCACCGCAGGTCAGGACCCCGAAACCCCCTCCACAAGCCCCCGGCAAGGGGGTACTGCTCCCTCCCCGCTCCACCCGGAGCGCAGATTCCGCATACGCCGAGAGCGGCCCCCAATCCGTCCAAGAACCGGGGCCGCTCTCGTCTACCAGCATCCAGAGAACTGGAGACACCAAGGATGACCCAACCCACCACGATCCGGCGAGAGCACGGCCGCCGGCCGTTGCTGCTGGACCTGTTCTCCTGCGCCGGCGGCGCAGGCATGGGCTACCGGCGGGCCGGGTTCGACGTCGTCGGCGTCGACATCGTCCCCCGACCGAACTACCCCTTCACCTTCCACCAGGGCGACGCGCTCGCCTTCCTCACAGCCCTCATCACCTCCGGCAAGATCCGCTGCTTCGCAGCCGTGCACGCCTCGCCGCCGTGCCAGGCCGGATGCGCGCTCACCGTCGGCACCAACGCCTCACAGGGCTGGGGCGGCACCCACATCGACCTCGTCCCGCCCACCCGGGCGCTGCTGGAACAGACCGGTCTTCCGTATGTGATCGAGCAGCCGAACGGCCGCGCGGAAATCCGCAAAGACCTCTCCCTGTGCGGGGAGATGTTCTCGCTCGGGGTGCTGCGGCACCGCAACTTCGAACTCGGCGGCTGGACCATCGAGCAGCCCGCCCACCCCAAGCACCGGGGGCGTGTGCGCGGCTACCGGCACGGCCGCTTCTACGACGGCCCCTATGTCGCCGCGTACGGATCCGGCGGCGGGAAGGCCACCGTCCCGGAGATGCAGACCGCCATGGGCATCGGCTGGACCGACGTCCGCGAGGAACTGACCGAAGCCATCCCGCCCGCCTTCTCCGAGCACATCGGCCGCGCCCTGCACGCCACCCTCCGGACGGGGGTTGCGGCATGAGCGACCACCTGAACGTCGCGCTCGGGCTCGCCGCCCTGGGCGTGCCGGTCCTGCCGCTGCGGGCCGGGAAGGTCCCGTTCGGCAACTGCCCCGACTGCCGGGACAACGCCTGCGGCGGCCGGCCGAACATGAAGACCGCCGGGACCTGCGCGTGCCCGCGGCCGTGCCACGGCTGGGCCGCCGCCAACACCGACCCCGTCATCCTCGGGTCACGGGAGTGGGCGGCACCGTGGCGCACCGCGGGCGCCGTGGCCTACCACCCGGGCGGGGCCGGGCTCACCGTCGTCGACCTCGACGACACGGACGCCATCGGCTGGGCCCGCGCCGCGCTCCCGCCCACCCGCACCGTGGCCACGACACGGGGCGAGCACTGGATCTACCGGGGCGTGATGCGGTCCGTGAACGCGGTTCGGCCGGGCGTGGACATCAAGTCCACGATGTCCTACACCCGCTACCTCGGCCCCGGCACCGGCACCATGACCGCCCTCCCGGACACGGTGCGCGCGCTCGCCGAGCGGGCCCCCACGGTTCGGCCGGCCCCATCCGCCGCAGATCCGGCAGTGCCGGTCGGCGGCGGGGAGTGCCGCCACCGCTCCCCGGTCTTCCTGGAGCGCGGCGTCGCCATGGCGGAGCAGCGCATCACCGAGGCCCGAACAGCCATCCACGCGACCGTGTACCGGACGTTCCTCGCGGTGCTGTCCACGCATGGCCGGTGCGGCTGCCTGAGCGAGACGCACGTTGCCCGGCTGTTCACGGCCGCGCAGACCCGGGGCGAGAGCCTGCGGCACTGCACCGACGCGTGGACCAACGCCCGCACCGCACTGGGGATGTGAACTCGTGTCCGACGACGACAAGAACCCTGCACGGCAGATCATCACCGACTACGCGCAGACGCACTTCCGGTACTTCCGCACCGCCGACGGCACCGTCTACGCCCAGCGCAACGGCCACCCGGTGGCGCGACCGATCCGCTCGCAAGGCACCACGGGCAGCCACCGGCAGGAACTCATGGTCGGCCTGTTCCGTGACGGGCTCGGCGTGTTCAACGGAACCGCGCTCAAGGAAGCACTCGACCTCATTGAGGCCCTGGCGCTCACCGAGGAGACCCAGGCCGTGCACATCCGCGTTGCGCCCGGCTTCGACGGTGCCACCTGGCTCGACCTCGGTCGCACCGATGGACAGTCCGTGCGCATCCACCCCACCGGCTGGACCGTCACGGTGCCCGACCCGCGTGAGGTGTGCTGGCGGCGCACCCAGCTCACCGGCGAACTCCCCCTCCCCGTCAAGGACACCGACGGCAAGGGCATCGACCTGCTCTTGAGGCTGACGAACTTCGCCACGGCGGAGACCGAGTGCCTGGCTCTCGCCTGGCTGGTCGGCTGCCTGGGCCCGTCCGTCCCCGTCCCGGCCCCGTTCCTCACCGGCCCCCAGGGCGCGGGCAAGTCCACCGCCGGGCGGATGCTCGTGCGCATCATCGAAGGCATGAGCGGCGATCTGCGCCGCGCCCCGAAGGACGAGGAGAACCTGACGGCCGCCGTCGCCGCCGGATGGGTCACCGCCCTGGACAACCTCTCCCACATGACCCCCGACCTCTCCGACGCCATGTGCTGCATCGTCACCGGCGCCGAGAACGTCAAGCGCGCCCTGTTCACCGACGGCGACGTCTTCCGCGCCCGCTACCGCCGCCCCATGCTGCTCACCGGCATCGACGTCGGCGTCATCCGCCCCGACCTCGCCGAACGCCTCCTTCCCCTGCGGCTGGAACGCCCGACGGTGCGGCGCACCGAAGCGGAGCTGTGGACGGAGTACGAAGAGGTGCTGCCCGTCATCCTCGGCTCGCTGCTGGACCTGACGGTGCAGGTGCGGGCCGCCCAGGCAGACATCCCGACCGACCTCCGGATGGCCGACTTCGCCCACCTGTGCGCGCAGCTCGACACCGCGACCGGCTTCAGCTCCCTCGCCGCCTACCGGGCCAGCCTGGACGACCTCAACGACGACGTCATTGAAGGCGACCTGCTCGCGCAGACGGTGCTGAAGCACGCCGCCGGCATGACGCCCGGCGAAGAGACCCGCATGTCGTCCTCGGAATGGCTGTACGCCCTCACCGGCCTCTACAGCGGCGACGACTGCCGCGCCCTGCCCAAAGGCTGGCCCACGACGGGCAAGGTCCTCTCCGACCGGCTCAAGCGCCTCCAACCCACCCTCGCCGCCCGCAGCGTGGTCGTCGACTGGGGCCGCACCGGAGCCGCCCGCTACATCGCCATGACCCGCCCCGCAGCGCCGCCCGCACACCAGCAGGACCCGCTGCACTGACCGCGCCACCGCGGCGCTGCTTGGACAAGCAAGAAGAGCACCCGGCGCCACGCGGGGGAGGTGCTCCTCTTGTAGTTCGGCGGCTCGCCGCCGCCGATGGTCGCGCCGCGAAGCGGCTCCCCAATGCACTTCCGAAGCCGCACCGGCACCACTACAGACACCCCTCCCTCTTTTTCCTAAGTAGGAGAACCTGCGTCACCTGCGTCACCAGACGGCCCGAAACGGCCGGTGACCAGCCACAACGGCAGTGACGCAGAGCCCGAATCCTGCGTCATCCCGTGTCACCTGCGTCATGGGTGACGCACGCCCTGCGTCACCCATGACGCACCCGCACCCCGCTGCGTCACGACAAACCCGCAGGCCAGACGCGCGCAGTGACGCAGATGACGCAATGACGCAGAAATCCCAACCTCGGACACACACGCGCCCTGCCCGGCCCTGACGCCACGAGGAGTGCACCGGATGAACCCGTCCCACCCAGACCATGAGGACCCGACGCTGATCCTGCTCAAGGTGGAAGAGGCGGCCCGACGCCTTCGTATCGGCCGCACCACCTGCTTCGCGCTGATTCGCTCGGGAGCACTTGAGTCCCTGCTCATTGGTGGACTCCGGCGAGTCCCCGCTGATGCCCCGGCCGCGTACCTCGCTCGCCTTCGGGCCGAGCAGCAGCGCGCCGCCTGATCGCTGAGAACCGGGACGCCGCCTCATGGTGGGGCGGTGTCCTGGTCGTTTCCGCAATCCCCCGACCGAAGGAGTCCGCCCATGGCGGAAGAGCAGAAGCGCACCCGGCAGCCCAACGGCCGTAGCTCCATCTACCTGGGCAAGGATGGCAAATGGCACGGCCGCGTCACGGTTGGTGTCCGCGACGATGGCAGTCCCGACCGTCGCCATGTCGAGCGCAAGACCCGTACCGAGGTCGCCGCTGCTGTGCGGGAGCTGGAGAAGGCTCGCGACGCCAAGACCGTACGAAAGCCCGGCAGGGCGTGGACAGTCAGCACATGGCTGACGCACTGGATCGACCACGTTGCGCCCCTCGGCGTCAGCGATAACACGACGGCTGGATACGGCGTCGCCGTGCGAAAGCACCTGATCCCCGGGCTGGGTGCTCACCGGCTCGACAGGCTCAAGCCCGAGCACATTGAGGCCTTCTACGCGAAGATGCAGGCCAACGGCAGCAAGCCCGCAACCGCGCACCAGGCGCACCGCACTTTGCGTACGGCCCTCAACGAGGCTGTCCGCCGCGGTCACCTCGGACAGAACCCTGTGCGGCTCGCCAAGGCGCCGAAGTCGGGCGAGTACGAAGTGGAGCCGTACAACATTCGTGAGGTTCAGCGGTTGCTCAAAGCAGCTGACCAGCATCGCAATTCGGCACGCTGGGCGGTCGCCCTGGCTCTCGGCCTGCGTCAGGGGGAGGCGCTCGGGCTGGTGTGGGAAGACGTGGACCTTGAGGGTGGCTTCCTGGTGGTGCGACGGAGTCGTAACCGGCCCAAGTACAGCCATGGATGCGCGCAGCCGTGCGGACGCAAGGGGGCTGGCTACTGCCCGGACCGGCGTCGCACGAACGCGGAGTCGTCCAAGACGAAGTCGCGCGCAGGCCGGCGTGCCGTCGGGTTGCCCGCGCAACTTGTCGACCTGCTCCGCTCACACCTCAATGCTCAGCAGGAAGAGAGGAGGACAGCGGGAGACCGGTGGGTGGACGGCGGGCTCGTCTTTCCGGACGAGTGCGGCCGGAGCCCGTCTCACCGGCGGGACTGGTCGGAGTGGAAGGCTCTCCTTGCAGAAGCGCAGGTGCGGGACGGGCGGTTGCATGACGCCCGCCATACTGCGGCCACGGTCCTGCTCATCCTGGGAGTTCCCGAGCGTGCCGTGATGGGGCTCATGGGCTGGTCCACCACAGCCATGGCCGCCCGCTATCAGCACATGGTGGACGCCGTGCGGACGGACATTGCGAGGCAGGTGGACGGCCTGATCTGGCGCCCCGAGGCAGAGCGGCCGCACGATGGGGACGGTGGTGCGGCGGACGAACCCGCGCAAGCCAACTGAGACGGGAACTGAGACGGAAGACGAGAAGGGCGGCACCCTCGGCAGGGTGCCGCCCTTCGGTTCTGCCTGGTCAAGGCTGGTGGAGGCCGTGGCGGGGATCGAACCCGCGTAACACGCTTTGCAGGCGTGCCCCTGAGCCACTCGGGCACACGGCCGTGTTCTTCAACTCCTCGACCGTAGGCCGCCGTCGAGGGGCCGTTCAAGGATTCCGGCGGCGCCGCAACACGACTGCCATGTGCCGTTCACGACCGGCGCCCCGGTCCTACGACCAAGGGCCTGTTCCGGCCCCGACCAACGACAGGGTCCATTCCCATGGACGCCCCTTACTCTGGTGGGCATGACCACCCCCGAGCCGCGTGACACCGACGTCACGCCCACGCCCCGTGCCGCCGCGTCCCGCCCCCTCGGGGGCGATGCCGTCCACGGCGGGGACGGCGGCGACGGGGGAGTGCTCGGGCCCGCCCACCGGGCGCTGAGCATCGGGATCGTGGCCGTCGTCTTCCTGATCGCCTTCGAGGCGACCGCCGTCGGCACCGCCATGCCCGTGGCCGCGCGCGAGCTGCACGGCGTCGCGCTCTACGCGTTCGCCTTCTCCTCCTACTTCACGACCAGCCTCTTCGGCATGGTGGTGGCCGGCCAGTGGGCGGACCGGCGCGGGCCGCTCGGGGCGCTCGCCTCGGGCATGGCCGCGTGGGCCGCGGGCCTGGCGCTCTCCGGGACCGCCGGGGCGATGTGGGTGTTCGTGGCGGGGCGCGCGGTCCAGGGGCTCGGCGGCGGGCTGGTCATCGTCGCCCTGTACGTCGTCGTCAGCCGGGCCTACCCGTCCCGGCTCCAGCCCGCGATCATGGCCGCGTTCGCGGCGAGCTGGGTGATCCCCTCCGTGGTGGGGCCGCTGGCCGCCGGTACGGTCGCCGAGCACCTCGGCTGGCGGTGGGTCTTCCTCGGCATCCCGGCGCTGGTCGCCGTCCCGCTCGTGCTCGCCCTGCCCGCGATCCGGCAGCGCGCCTCCGGGCCCGCCGACCCCGGGGCGCCCGTCCCCTCCTTCGACCGCCGGCGGATCCGGCTCGCCCTCGGCATCGCGCTCGGCGCGGGACTCCTCCAGTACGCGGGACAGGACCTGCGGTGGCTCTCCCTGCTGCCCGCCGCGGCCGGCGCGGCCCTGCTGGTGCCGTCCGTGCTCGGCGTCCTCCCGAAGGGCACCTACCGGGCCGCCCGGGGCCTGCCCTCCGTGGTGCTGCTGCGGGGCATCGCCGCGGGCTCCTTCATCGCCGCAGAGTCCTTCGTCCCGCTGATGCTGGTCACCCAGCGCGGCCTCTCCCCGACCCTCGCCGGTCTCTCCCTCGCGGCGGGCGGCGCGACCTGGGCGCTGGGCTCGTTCGTGCAGTCCCGCCCGCGTGCCGAGGCGCACCGCGAACGGCTCGTCGTCCTCGGCATGCTGCTCGTCGCGGGGGCCATCGCCGCCGCCCCGACCGTCCTGATCGACGGCGTCCCGGCCTGGACCGTCGCCGTCGCCTGGACCTTCGGCTGCTTCGGCATGGGCCTGGTGATCGGCTCGACCAGCGTGCTGCTGCTCAAGCTGTCCGCGCCCGAGGAGGCCGGGACCAACTCGGCGGCCCTCCAGATCTCCGACGCCCTCTCCAACGTCCTGCTCCTCGCGGCCGGCGGCGCCGCCTTCGCCGCCCTCGGCGGCGGCGAAATCGGCACCGCCACCCACACCGCCACCACGACCGGCTCCCACCCGGCCGCTTTCACCGCGGTCTTCCTCCCGATGGCGGGCGTGGCACTGGCGGGGGCATGGGTGGCGACGCGGCTGGGGGTGCGGGGGAAGGCGGCGTCGCGCTGACACCGGCGGGCCCTACCCTCGCCTCATGGTGAATCATCCGTCTCCGGCCAGGGCCCCGGAACAGGGTCTGGGGCCTTCGCGCGGGGGCGCAGAAGCAGACCCGTACACGAGGCTGGGGCACGCCCTGCGCACACACTCCGACCGTACGCACCGCGCCGAGGTGCGGAGGGCCGCCGAGAAGCAGGTCGCCACATGGGAGGCCCTTCTGCGACGCATGAGATGACTCCCGCGGGTGACCAGGGAGCTCGCCGGACCGGAAGTGTGACATGGGCCGCAAGACCCGTGGAGGCGGTGGCGTTCACGGCGGGGTCCGCCGCGCCCCCGGTAGGGTGGCCCGGTTGTCGTACAGCACCCCGTCCAGCCGAGCCCGTACCCGGAGACCGTGACTACTACCGCCTCCCACCACCTCTCACCCGCCTTCCCCGGCCGTGCCCCCTGGGGTACCGCCAACAAGCTGCGTGCCTGGCAGCAGGGGGCCATGGAAAGGTACGTACAGGAGCAGCCCCGAGACTTCCTCGCCGTCGCGACGCCCGGCGCCGGGAAGACGACCTTCGCGCTGACCCTGGCCTCGTGGCTGCTGCACCACCATGTGGTCCAGCAGGTGACGGTGGTCGCGCCGACGGAGCACCTGAAGAAGCAGTGGGCCGCGGCCGCCGCGCGGATAGGGATCAAGCTGGATCCCGAGTACAGCGCGGGTCCGCTGAGCAAGGAGTACCACGGCGTCGCGGTGACCTACGCGGGCGTCGGCGTGCGGCCCATGCTCCACCGCAACCGCTGCGAGCAGCGCAAGACGCTGGTGATCCTCGACGAGATCCACCACGCCGGTGACTCCAAGTCCTGGGGCGAGGCGTGCCTGGAGGCGTTCGAGCCGGCGACCCGGCGGCTCGCGCTGACCGGTACGCCGTTCCGTTCGGACACCAACCCGATCCCGTTCGTCACCTACGAGGAGGGCACCGACGGCATCCGGCGCTCCTCCGCCGACTACACCTACGGCTACGGCAACGCGCTCGGCGACGGCGTCGTGCGGCCGGTGATATTCCTCAGCTACAGCGGCAACATGCGCTGGCGCACCAAGGCCGGCGACGAGATCGAGGCCCGGCTCGGCGAGCCGATGACCAAGGACGCGATCTCGCAGGCCTGGCGCACCGCCCTCGACCCGCGCGGCGACTGGATGCCCAATGTGCTGCGCGCCGCCGACAAGCGGCTGACCGAGGTCCGCAAGGGCATCCCGGACGCCGGCGCGCTCGTGATCGCCACCGACCAGGACTCGGCCCGCGCCTACGCCAAGCTGATCCGCGAGATCACCGGCACCAAGGCGACCGTGGTGCTCTCCGACGAGGCCGCCGCCTCCAAGCGGATCGAGGAGTTCAGCGAGAACGAGGACCGCTGGATGGTCGCGGTCCGCATGGTGTCCGAAGGCGTGGACGTCCCGCGCCTCGCGGTCGGTGTCTACGCCACCACCATCTCCACGCCCCTGTTCTTCGCCCAGGCCGTCGGGCGCTTCGTGCGTTCCAGGCGCCGCGGCGAGACCGCGTCCGTCTTCCTGCCGACCATCCCCAACCTCCTCGGCTTCGCCTCCGAGATGGAGGTCGAGCGCGACCACGCCCTCGACAAGCCCCGCAAGGAGGGCGAGGAGGACCCGTACGCCGAGTCCGAGAAGGAGATGGCGGAGGCGGAGAAGCAGCAGGACGAGGACACCGGCGATCAGGACATGCTGCCCTTCGAGGCACTGGAGTCCGACGCCGTCTTCGACCGGGTGCTCTACGACGGCGCCGAGTTCGGCATGCAGGCCCACCCCGGGAGCGAGGAGGAGCAGGACTACCTCGGCATCCCCGGCCTGCTCGAACCGGACCAGGTGCAACTGCTGCTCCAGAAGCGGCAGGCACGGCAGATCGCCCACAGCCGCAAGAAGCCCGACACCGAGGCCGATCTCCTCGAACTCCCCGCCGAGCGGCGGCCGGTGGTCTCCCACAAGGAGCTGCTGGAGCTGCGCAAGCAGCTCAACACCATGGTCGGCGCCTACGTCCACCAGAGCGGCAAACCGCACGGAGTGATCCACACCGAGCTGCGCCGGGTGTGCGGCGGGCCGCCGAGCGCCGAGGCCACCGCCGGGCAGATCCGCGAGCGGATCAAGAAGGTGCAGGAGTGGGCCACGCGCATGCGCTGAGCCACGGGCCCGCCGACGGGCGCCCCGGCGCGGGCACTTCCGGTGCGCGTGCCGGAAATCGGTGACATGCCGCCTTTCGGTGCGGTAGAAAAGCAAGCGACCGGCATGCGGCCGGCTGTTCGAGGGTTACGCGCACGGCGTGACGACAGAACTCCCGAAGACGGACCAATAACGCGTCGTCAGAAGAAGATCGCCCGGATTCTGGACGAGGTCTTCCGCTGAGCGGTGCCGGTCGCTACTGTCCCGGCCATACACACGCCCCGTGGCAGCGCCGCCGCGGAGCGCAGTCGGTGTGCCATGGCCTGCCGGCGGCCTCTGGGTGCGTCGCCGATGGGACCGGTGCCGCCACCTCCGTCGGGGGACCGCCGTCACTCACTCCTAAGGAGGGGGCGTCGTGACCGCGGAAACCTCTCAGACGCTCGACCGGGGACTTCGTGTCCTCAAGCTGCTCGCCGATACCGACCACGGGCTGACCGTCACCGAGTTGTCCAACAAACTCGGCGTCAACCGCACCGTGGTCTACCGCCTGCTCGCCACCCTGGAGCAGCACGCCCTGGTACGCCGCGACCTCGGCGGCCGGGCCCGCGTCGGGCTCGGCGTGCTCCGCCTCGGCCGCCAGGTGCACCCCCTGGTGCGCGAGGCCGCGATGCCCGCGCTGCGCTCGCTCGCCGAGGACATAGGGGCCACCGCCCACCTCACCCTCGTCGACGGGGCGGAGGCCCTCGCGGTCGCCGTCGTCGAACCGACCTGGACGGACTACCACGTCGCCTACCGGGCCGGCTTCCGGCATCCGCTGGACCGGGGGGCGGCCGGCAAGGCCATCCTCGCGGCCCGCCAGACCGCCCACAACGAGCCCGGATACACCCTGACCCACGGGGAGTTGGAGGCGGGCGCCTGCGGCGCGGCCGCCGCGCTGATGGGGGTCACCGGGATAGAGGGCAGCGTGGGCGTCGTCATGCTCGCCGACGCCGTCCCGGAGCGGGTCGGCCCCCGGGTGGTCGACGCGGCCCGCGAGGTCGCGGACGCCCTGCGCTGAGCGCTGCGGGGGAGGGCCGCGGGACGCGGCGGCCCGGCCCCCGGGCGGGCAGATAGATTGGCGTCGTGTTCTCCAGCCTCACGCGCCCCCGCGCCCTCGCCCTCAGCGCCGTGCCCGTCGTCGCGCTCCTCGCCGTCGTCGGGTTCGCGCCGCTGCCGTTCGTCGTGGCGCAGCCGGGCGGGACGGCGGACGTGCTCGGTGACGACCGGGGCAAGCCGATCATCACCGTCACGGGAGCCCCGACCCGCACCACCGAGGGCGAGCTCCGGATGACGACGATCGTCGCCTCGGGGCCGTCCGTGGACGTCGGGCTCGACGAGGTCGTCGACGGGTGGTTCCGCACCGACCGGGCGGTGCTGCCCCGGGACGCGGTCTACCCGCCGGGCAAGTCCGACCGGGAGGTCGAGCGCCACAACACCGAGGACATGGAGGAGTCGCAGGACGACGCCACCCGCGCGGCGCTCGCCTACCTCGACGAGGATCCCGCGAAGGTGAAGGTCTCCCTGCACCTGGCCGACGTCGGCGGCCCCAGCGCGGGCCTGCTGTTCGCGCTCGGCATCGTCGACAAGCTCGACGGCGACGGCTCCGGAGGGGACCTGACCGGCGGACGCACCATCGCCGGCACGGGGACGATCACCCCGGAGGGCGAGGTGGGCCCGGTCGGCGGCGTCTCCCTCAAGACCCAGGCGGCCAAGCGCGACGGCGCCACGGTCTTCCTCGTCCCCGAGGCGGAGTGCGCGGACGCGCAGGCCGAACTCCCCGAGGGCCTGCGCCTGATCCCCGTCACCACCCTGGAACGCACCGTGGAATCCCTGCGCGCCCTCGAGCGCGGCGGCAAGGTCCCCTCCTGCTGACCCCGCCCCACCCCGGAGCCGGCCCCACGGGCCGGTGACCGGGTGCCGCGCCCCCTGCGCGCCGGCGCGGCCTGCGGCCGTGCGGTCAGCGGCCCCCGTGCCCCGCGCCCACGTCCTCCCCGGCGCGAGCGGGCGGCCCCCCGCCGGCCGCGCCGCCGGGCGGGGCACCCGCCTTCGGCGAACCGCAACCTGAACCCGCGGGCGCACCGCCCCCCGAACCGCCCCCCGCGCCCGCAGGCGCGCCCGCGGGCGCACCGTCCAGCTCGCGCCAGGCGGGGAACACCGCCGGAGCCAGGGTCGCCAGCAAGTACAGCCCGCCCATGACCAGCAGCGCGGTCGCCAGGCCGCTGCGCTCGATGAGCTGGCCCGCCGCGAGGCCGCCGAGCGGTGTCGTCATCAGGACGCCCGCGGTCGAGACGCTCATGACCCGGCTGCGCAGTTCCTCCGGCACCCGCTCGAACATCACGGTCGTCAGGATCGGGTTGAGCATCCCCGCCCCGAGCCCGCCGACCGCCATGGTGGCGGCCAGCGGCACCGTCCCGTCGACCAGCGCGGCCACCACGAAGCGCGGCATCCCGCACAGCACGAACGCCACCGTGAACACCGCCCGCCGCGGGAAGCGGTGCCCGACCGCCGCGTACAGCAGGGCGCCGAGCAGCGCGCAGGCCCCGAAGACGGCCGCGAGCAGCCCGAGGTCCCGGGCGCCGCCCAGATTCTCCTTGGCGTGCACGGGCAGCAGCACCGAACTCCAGCCCTGGTCGATGCCGTTGGTGAGCATCACCATCAGCATGACCCCCAGCAGCAGCCTGCTGCGCAGCAGGAACGCGCACCCTTCCCGCAGCTCGGCGCGGTAGGCGCCGAACGACACCGGGGGAGCGTTCCGCCGCGGCTCGGCCGCGGGCACCCCGCGTACGCCGCCCGCGATCAGCAGGGCCGAGACGCCGAAGGTCACCGCGTCGACGATCAGCACGGCCTCGGCGCCCAGCACCGCGATCAGCACACCCGCCAGGGCGGCGCCCGTCATCCGGGCGCCCCGGGAGACGGCGTCGAAGAGACTGGCGGCACGCGAGAGCGGCGTGCCCGCCAGCTTCGCCAGGTCCGGGACGAGGACATGGCGCGAGGTTTCGCCCGGCGCGTGGAACAGGCCGGTGAGTGCCATCAGCGCGCACAGCATCCAGAAGCGCAGCGACCCCGTCCAGTGCAGCAGCGGGATCGCGCCGATCGCGACGGCGCAGACGAGGTCGCTCGCGACGCTGACCCGGCGGCGGCCGATCCGGTCGATGACGGGGCCGCCGACGATCGCCGAGACCACCACCGGGAGCGTCGCGCAGAAGGCGACCACCCCGGCCCTGGCGGGGCTCCCCGTGGTCTGGAGCGTGAACCACGGGACGCCGATGAGGGTGAGCGCGTTGCCGCTGATCGACACGGCGTTGGCCGTCAGCACGGTCGCCAGCGGACGCCGGTCCCTCACGTCGGCGTCCCGTCCCCCGTGGCCGTCCCGTCCCCCCTGGTCGTTCACGCGAGCCGGGCCCTGGTCGTGGTCGTCCCGTGCCCGGCGGGGCGGCGGACGAGGTAGAGGCCCAGCCCGACGAGGGTCCAGCCCAGCCTGGTGCGTATCGGCTCACGCGGCACGGCGCGCGCGGCCTCGGCGCGCAGCTCGTCGGCGCGCAGACGGTGCAGTGTCAGATGAACGTCGGCCACGTGCATGACGACGGGTCCCCTCGGGTCGGTGGCGCATGGGTCGGGCGGTGCGGCGGGCGGGCGGTTCACTCCAGGAGGCGCGGCAGCACGTGGTGGTGCAGCCGGACCTGGGCGACGCCCTCGGTGCCCGGCGGGGGAGCCGCCTCGCGGTAGGTGTCGATCAGCGCGTGGACCCGTTCGTTCAGCTCGCGGGCCTGGGCGGGGGTCAGTCGGAGGGTGAAGTCGCTGAGGTCCGACCGGAGCCGCCACTCGTCGGGCCACTCGTGCTGGGTGCCGAGCCAGGTGGCCACCTCCTGGGTGTGCATGGTGGCGACCTCGTGGATGAAGAGGTCGGCCGCGCCCCGCACGGCCGGGTCGGGATCGGTGCGCAGGCTGTCGCTGAAGCGGGTGCCGTGCGTCGCGGCCTTCCACCAGCGCTCCCGGCCCTTGCCGTGTTCCGGCGCGTCCTCGACGAAGCCGTGCGCGGCGAGCTGGCGCAGGTGGTAGCTGGTGGCGCCGCTCGACTCGCCCAGCAGGGCAGCGAGCCCGGAGGCGGTGGCTGGGCCGTCGTGGCGCAGCGTCGACAGCAGCCGCATCCGCAGCGGGTGGGCGAGGCCGCGCAGCGAATGCGGGTCCAGCGTCCGCATCGTCAGCTCGGGCGCGGCCTCGTCGAACTCGTCGCTCTCGCCGTTCTCGTTCTTCGCGGCGTCGTTCTCCGCGTCGTTCTCGCCGGGGACGGGGCGCTCGTCGCCCGGTCCGTGCCGCTCGTCCCGCTCTCGGGGGTCACCGTGCTCGCTCATGATGCAAAGATAGCTTTGCATCCATTCCCTTGCAACGGTTTCTTTGCAACCAGTCCTTTGCGTTCCCGTCCGACCTCGACCTGGACCCCGCCCCCACCTCCGGCGCTCACCGCTCCGCGGAGTCCTCCGCCGCCTGCTCCACCAGCGGGATGACACGCAGCGGTACGGGGTTCTCCATCACGATCGCGGTGGACGCGCGCACGATCCCCTCGAAGCCCACCACCCGGTCGATCACCCGCTGGAGGTCCGCGTTGGAGCGGGCGACCAGCCGGCAGAGCATGTCGCCGTGCCCCGTCGTCGTGTGCAGCTCCAGCACCTCGGGGACGGTCGCCAGATGGGCCCGCACGTCCGCGCCCTGGCCCTGCTTGATCTCCAGCGTCGCGAAGGCGGTCACCGGGTAGCCCAGCGCCGCCGGGTCCACGTCCGGCCCGAAGCCCCTGATCACGCCGTTCGCCTGGAGCCGGTCGAGGCGCGCCTGCACCGTCCCGCGCGCCACCCCCAGCCGCCGCGACGCCTCCAGCACGCCTATCCGCGGCTCCCGCGCCAGCAGCACGATGAGCCTCCCGTCCAGATGATCGATCGCCATGGCCGCCTCCCTGATGGTCATCCTGTACACAACGCCCGATGCACCGCCCGATCGGCTGTACACATTGACCAGGCGGTACGCGAACTATTGCGCACCTTGCCGTCCGGGGGGAGCCTGCTGCCATGACTGAGACCACGCATCACACCCCCGACACCGCGCGCGAGGCAGACCCCTTCCCGGTCAAGGGAATGGACGCGGTCGTCTTCGCCGTGGGCAACGCCAAGCAGGCCGCGCACTACTACTCGACGGCGTTCGGCATGAAGCTCGTCGCCTACTCCGGACCGGAGAACGGCAGCCGGGAGACCGCGAGTTACGTCCTGACCAACGGCTCGGCCCGCTTCGTCCTCACCTCGGTGATCAAGGCGAGCACCGACTGGGGCCGCTTCCTCACCGACCACGTGGCCGCCCACGGCGACGGCGTCGTCGACCTCGCCATCGAGGTGCCCGACGCCCGCGCCGCCTACGCGTACGCCGTGGAGCACGGGGCCACCGGCATCGTCGAGCCGCACGAGGTCAAGGACGAGCACGGCGTCGTCGTCCTCGCCGCCATCGCGACCTACGGCAAGACCCGGCACACCCTCGTGGAGCGCAAGGACTACGACGGCCCCTACCTGCCGGGCTTCGTCGCCGCGGACCCGATCGTCGAGCCGCCGGCCAAGCGCACCTTCCAGGCGATCGACCACTGCGTGGGCAACGTCGAACTCGGCCGGATGAACGAGTGGGTCGGCTTCTACAACTCGGTGATGGGCTTCACCAACATGAAGGAGTTCGTGGGCGACGACATCGCCACCGAGTACTCCGCCCTCATGTCGAAGGTCGTCGCGGACGGGACGCTGAAGGTCAAGTTCCCGATCAACGAGCCGGCGATCGCGAAGAAGAAGTCGCAGATCGACGAGTACCTGGAGTTCTACGGCGGCGCCGGTGTCCAGCACATCGCGCTGGCCACCAACGACATCGTGGCCACGGTCCGGTCGATGCGGGCGGCGGGCGTCCAGTTCCTCGACACCCCCGACTCGTACTACGACACCCTCGGCGAGTGGGCCGGCGAGACCCGGGTGCCGGTCGAGACGCTGCGCGAGCTGAAGATCCTGGTCGACCGCGACGAGGACGGCTACCTGCTCCAGATCTTCACCAAGCCGGTGCAGGACCGGCCGACGGTCTTCTTCGAGATGATCGAGCGCCACGGGTCGATGGGCTTCGGCAAGGGCAACTTCAAGGCCCTCTTCGAGGCGATCGAGCGCGAGCAGGAGAAGCGCGGCAACCTCTGATCCGCCCCGCCTCCCCACGACGACGGCCCGCCGGCCCCTGCGCCCGGCGGGCCGCCGCCCGTCCGGCGCCGCCGCGCGCTGCCCGGCCCGGGGGGCTTGGGCGATGCTTCAGCGTCTGCGCGGCGCCCCGCTCGCCGTCTCCGCCGGGGTGGTGACTCCGGGTGTCCGTGCGCTGCCCGGCCCGGGGGGCTTGGGCGGTGCTTCAGCGTCTGCGCGGCGCCCCGCTCGCCGTCTCCGGCCCATCGCGCGCTGCCCGGCCAGGGGCTTGGGCGGCCCTCCGCGTCAGCGCGGCCCGGCGTTCGCCGTCTCCAGCGGGGTGGCGACTCCGGGCGGCCGTGCCCGGGCCGGGCCCTCGGCGTCGCCCTCCGCGTCAGCGCGGCGCCCTCCGCGTCAGCGCGGCGCCCTCCGCGTCAGCGCGGCCCCGTGCTCGACGTCTGCGACGGGGAGGCCGACTCCGGCCGTGGCCGGGATGCCGGCGCCCCGGCCGACGGTGACGCGGCCCCCGCGGACGCGGACGCCGACGCGGCCGGCGCCCCGGAGGCGTCCCCGGCCCCCGCCCCCTCCTCGGCGGCCTCCGCCGCCTCCCCCTCGTCGCCCCGCGTGATCTCGTCGGGGCCGTCGCCCCACAGGTCCGACGGGCCGCCCGCCGCGGGCTCGCCCAGGTCCTCCAGGGCCTCGCGGGCCGCCGGGGCGAGCAGCGGGGAGAAGTCGGGGTTGGTGCGCAGCGCCTCCCCGATGTGCCGACGGGCGGGCCCGTAGGAGCCGAGCTTCCGCTCGATCTCGCCCCGGTGGTACGAGAACAGCGCGCTGCGCAGCCCCTGCCCGGTGGCCAGCTTCGCGAACGGCAGCGCGTCCTCGGCCCGCCCCGCCCGGTACAGCGCCCAGCCCATCGCGTCGGCGACGTGCGCGCTGCGGTGCCCCTGCCGCCACTCGCCCTGGAGGAGCCGCACCGCCGCCGCCGGGTCGCCGTGGTCCGCCTCGTACCGCGCCAGCACCAGATCCCCGTCGACACCGTGCTGGCGCGCCCCGGCCACCAGCGTCCGCACCTGGGCGTACCGGGTGCCCGCGTCCCCGTCGAGGCCGAGGGCGTCGTCGAGCTCGCCCGCCTCCAGGGCGTACTCGGCGAGCGGCAGCTCCTCCAGCACCGTGCGCCAGTCGCGCTGCGCCTCCCCGGTGCGGCCCAGCGCCGCCAGCGCGCGCGCCCGCCCCGCGAGCGCCCTGCGCGCCTCCGGGTCCTCCTCCAGCGCCGCCTCGTGGTGCTCCAGCGCCTCGGCGGCCTCGCCGCGCTCCCACGCCAGTTCGCCCTGCCGGCTGAGCGCCGCCGCCTTCTCGGCCCGGGTCGACGAGGTGAGCGCCGCGTCGTAGGCGAGGGCCGCGGCGTCCTCCCGCCACCCCTTGTCCCGGTAGACCAGCGCCTCCCGGCCCTTCACCTGCGGGCCCGACGCCAGTTCCTGGAGCGTGTCCATGGCCTTGCCCGCCGCCCCGTGGTCGCCCAGTCCGTTGTTCGCGTCGACCAGCACCGGGTAGACCGCCCAGGACTTCCGGTCCAGCTCGCGGGCCTTCTCGCCCCAGGTCCTGCCCGCCGCCCAGTCGTGCCGGGCGTTGGCCAGCGACCCCAGGCCGACCAGGGCCGCCACGTTCCCCTTCGCGGCGGGCCGCACCTCCAACGAGCGGCGCAGCGCCCGGTCGGCCTTCGGGTAGAGGGCGAAGTCGCCGGTCTGCGCGGCCCGTTCCACATAGGCCGCCCCGAGCACGGCCCAGGCGCCGGCGTCCTCCGGACGGGCGCGCACCCGGTCCTCACGGTCGGAGATGAGCGCCTTCAGGTCCGCCGGAGCCGCCGGAGCGCCCGCACCGGCGGCCGCCAGCGCGCGGGCGGCCGGACCCGCCGGGGCGCCGCCCTCCTCACCCCACCCGGGCGCGAGCAGGACCGCTCCGGTGACCAGCGTCGCGCCGACCAGCGTGCTCACCGCGGCGTTCTTGAGGGTTTCGCGTCTCATGGCGCTCACTGTGCGTCAGCGGTCCGCCCATACGAAGAACACACTCGGAGGTGGGAAGCGGAAGGCAGACGGGTTCACACCGATGGCCCCCGGTGCGACGCTGGGATCATGGACGATCTCCTGGAGCGGCTGCGAACCGGTCTCCCCGACGGCGCACTGATCACCGACCCCGACGTGACGGCCTCCTACGGGCGCGACATGGCGAGCTTCTGCGACGCGGGCACCCCCGCCGTGGTGGTCCTGCCGCGCACGGTCGAGGAGGTCCAGCACGTCATGCGGACCGCGACCGCGCTGCGTGTCCCGGTCGTCCCGCAGGGCGCCCGTACGGGCCTGTCCGGTGCGGCGAACGCCTCGGACGGGTGCATCGTCCTCTCGCTGACCAGGATGGACCGGATCCTGGAGATCAACCCGGTCGACCGGATCGCGGTGGTCGAACCGGGCGTCGTCAACGCGACGCTCTCCCGCGCCGTCAACGAGCACGGCCTCTACTACCCGCCGGACCCGTCGAGCTGGGAGACGTGCACCATCGGCGGCAACATCGGCACCGCCTCGGGCGGCCTGTGCTGCGTCAAGTACGGGGTGACCGCCGAGTACGTGCTGGGCCTGACGGTCGTGCTCGCCGACGGGCGCCTGCTGAACACCG
The DNA here is from genome assembly GCF_016919245.1 of Streptomyces zhihengii. Taxonomy (NCBI): domain Bacteria; kingdom Bacillati; phylum Actinomycetota; class Actinomycetes; order Kitasatosporales; family Streptomycetaceae; genus Streptomyces; species Streptomyces zhihengii. The sequence continues at coordinate 5,156,752 of NZ_JAFEJA010000001.1, forward strand.
GCCGGCGCACCGCCAAGGGCGTCGCCGGCTACGACCTCACCCGGCTGTTCGTCGGCTCCGAGGGCAGCCTCGGCATCGTGGTCGAGGCGGTCCTGGCGCTCAAGCCGCAGCCGCCGGCCCAGCTCGTGCTGGCCGCCGAGTTCCCCTCCGCCCGCACGGCCTGCGACGCGGTCTGCGCGATCATGGAGCGCGGGCACACGCCGTCCCTGCTGGAGATCATGGACCGCACCACGGTCCACGCCGTCAACAAGCTGGCCAACATGGGGCTCCCGGAGAGCACCGAGGCCCTGCTGCTGTGCGCCTTCGACACCCCCGACCCGGTCGCCGACCTCGCGGCCGTCGCCGGGCTGTGCGAGGCGGCGGGCGCGAGCGAGGTCGTCCCCGCCGACACCGCCGCCGAGTCGGAACTGCTGCTCCAGGCCCGCCGGTTGTCACTGACCGCGCTGGAGACCGTCAAGTCGGCGACGATGATCGACGACGTCTGCGTGCCGCGTTCCCGGCTCGGCGAGATGATCGAGGGGACGGCGGCCGTCGCGGCGAAGTACGACCTCACCATCGGCGTGTGCGCGCACGCGGGCGACGGCAACACCCACCCCGTCGTCTGCTTCGACCACCTCGACCCGGACGAGTCGCGCCGGGCCAGGGAGTCGTTCGACGAGATCATGGCGCTCGGCCTGGAACTGGGCGGCACCATCACCGGCGAACACGGCGTCGGCGTCCTGAAGAAGGAGTGGCTGGCCAGGGAACTCGGCCCGGTCGCGCTGGAGTTGCAGCGCGGCATCCGCGAGACCTTCGACCCGCTGGGCATCCTCAACCCCGGCAAGCTGTTCTGACCCCGACCCGCAGCCGCACACGCGTCGCAGCCCCGCCCGCCCCACCCGGACGGGGGCTGGGCGCGGTGCGGCCCCCGGCCCTCACGCCTCGCCGTCCGCCGTGGGGGCCAGCAGCTCCGTCAGCTCCTCGTCGATGCGCAGCAGCCCGGCCTCCGTCCCCGGCGGGACCGCCCGCAGCGTCCGCTCCAGCCACGCGGACACCACCGAGGACGGCGCCTCCAGCAGCGCGTCGCCGTCGGGGGAGCTGAGCGCCATCAGGACCACGCCGCGCCCCTCCGACGTCGACGGCCACACCCGTACGTCCCCGCCGCCGGACGGCCGGAACACCCCCTCCACCAGCAGCTCGCGGGCGAAGGTCCAGCGGACGGGGAAGTCCGACCCGACATGGAAGACGACGTGCACGGCGTACGGGTCCGCCGTGCGGTACGTCAGCCGTGCGGGTACCGGGACGCTGCGCTCGGGGGAGAGCACCAGGTTCAGTTCCAGCTCGCGTTCCACCACGGTGTTCGTCATCGGTCGGTCCCTCTCTCCGCTGTCCGCGGGCCCGCCGTCCGCGGGCCCCACCCAGGGAGAGCGCCCTGCCCGCCCGCTCTTACGCGACTTGAGGCGGTAACTTTCCGTGACTGTTCCCTTACCTGAAAGTGGCCGTTACCGGCGGACCGGCCCAGCCGCACGCACGGGTCTGATAGATGTAAACCCTGTATTGAGGCCACGAAGAGATACGGGACCACGGTGATGAGCGCCCCAACCCCGGCCACCGGTGACAGCAGCCCCACACCCGGCTATTACCCGGACCCCTCCATTCCCGGATATGTCCGGTACTGGAACGGCGGTGCCTGGGTGCCCGGTACGAGCAGGCCCGCGCCCACCTCCGGCGAGGAGATCCCCGTCCCGCCCCCGTCGGACGACGCCCTGCCCGCCCAGGGCCCGGTGACCCCGCCGGCGCCCGCGGTCGAGGAGACGGGGCCGGTCTTCCTCGACGAGGAGGAGCCGGCCGGCCAAGGCCCCGCCCGTCCCGCGGCCGCCGCGCCGTGGCAGTCCGAACCCGCCCGCAGCGAACCGGCGTCCGCCTGGCAGGCCGATGCCGCCCGGCAGACCGGTTTCGGCGGCGACCTCGACAGCCGGGTCTCCTGGGGCGGCGCCCCCGGCCCGGCCGCCGACGGCGCGGCCCCCGACCCCCGGCGTCCGGCCGAGCCCGCCGCCCGGGCCCCGGAGGACCCGTCGGGCGGCATGCTGCCCGGGATGCGCTCCGTGCCGCCCGGTACCCCGGCGGCCCCGGCCGACCCCGCGCCCGCCGCCCCGGCGGCCGACGCCCCCGCACTGCCGGCCGGCGCCGAGGGCACGGTCGCGATCCGGGCACTGCGCCCCGGCGGCGCCGCGGCCGGGGCGCCCGAGCACACCGTCGCCATCCGCCCTCAGCGCCCGGGGGCCACGGGCCCCGGAGCCGGCGAGGGCACGATGACCATCCGCTCCCTCGGCGGCGCCCCCGCCCCGGCGCAGCCGTCGCCCGCCGTCCCCGCCCAGCCCGCGCAGCCGCAGCCCCCGGCCACCGCCCAGCCCCAGTCCGCCCTGCCCGGCGCCACGGCCCCCGCCCGGCCCGCCCCGGCGCAGCAGCCTCCGGCGCAGCAGTCCGCCCCGGCGGCCGGGCAGCAGGCAGCCCCCGGGGCATCGCCCGCCGCGGGGTCGCCGCTCACCAGCGGCCCCGGCGGGGGAGCGGCCTCCTGGCCGCAGCAGGTCCACCGGCTCGCCCCGTCCGGGCCGGCGGCCGGCGGCGACCAGCCCGTCGTGCCGTGGAAGCCCCCGGTCGACGACCCCTTCCTGCGCGCGGCCCAGGCGCAGGCGAACGCCCGCCCGGCCCCGCTCGGCAAGCGCCTCGCGGCCCGGCTGCTCGACACCCTGCTGCTCGGCGCCCTGGTCTCCGCGGTGGCGGTCCCGGTCGGCATGAGCGCGTTCGAGCACATCGACGCCAAGATCGAGGCCGCGAAGCTCTCCGGCCGGACGGTCACGGTGTGGCTGGTCGACGGCACCACCGCGGGCCAGATCGGCATCGTCCTCGGCGCGCTGCTCGTCCTCGGAGTCCTGTACGAGGCGCTGCCGACGGCCAGGTGGGGCCGGACGCTCGGCAAGAAGCTGTGCGGGGTGCGGGTGATGGGCATCGAGTCCCACGAGCCCCCGTCCTTCGGCGCGGCCCTGCGCCGCTGGCTCCTCTACAGCGTGCTCGGCCTGCTCGTCATCGGGCTGCTGAACGTGCTGTGGTGCCTGTTCGACCGGCCGTGGCGCCAGTGCTGGCACGACAAGGCGGCGGGCACCTTCGTCAGCGGCTGACCCGCCGTCACACCCGGCCCGCGCGCGTTCCCCCGAACGCGCGCGAGCCGTTGCGGGGCCCTGTGCCCCGGTATGCACTGCCGACATGAGCAACGACCAGCCGCCCGGCACCCCGCCTCCCGACGACGACCCGTTCCGCAAGCGGCCCGAGGGGCCGACGCCGCCCCCGGACGGCAGCGGCGCCGGCGGCCCGCCGCCCGGCGGCGGCTCTCCCTACGGCAGCGGTGGCGGCTCCCCCTACGAACCGCCGCCCGGCGGCTCCCCGTACGACACCCCGGGCGGCGGCGCGGGCGCGCCGGGCGGTCCCTACGGCGGGGGGCAGCCGCCGCCGTACGGGCAGGGGCCCTACGGCGGGCAGGACCCGCTGGCGGGCATGCCGCCGCTGGCGCCCTTCGGCAAGCGGCTGGTGGCCCGCATCATCGACATCCTGATCATCGCCGTGCCGCTCGCGCTGATCTCCCTGCTGCTGGGCGGCTGGGACTGGACCACGAACGGCGGCGACGACTGGGACGAGTTCACCGATCAGGTGAACACCGGACGGCAGTGGCTGTTCACCCTGATCTCCCTCGTGGCCTACATCGGCTACGACACCCTCATGACCAAGAAGGACGGGCGGACCGTCGGCAAGCGGCTGATGAAGCTGCGCACCGCGATGCTCAACGACGGGCGCACCCCGGACACCAGTGCCGCCCTGATGCGCGCGGTCGTGCTGTGGGTGCCCGCGCTGGTGTGCTGCTACTGCGTCTGGTGGCTGGTCATCCTGATCACGGTGGTGGCCGACAAGCCGTACAAGCAGGGTCTGCACGACAAGGCCGGCAAGACCGTCGTCGTCTCGGCCCCGTAGCCGGACCGCGGCGGAGCGCCGTACGTCGGCCGCGTGCGGCAGCGGTGTACGTCGGCCGCGTACGTCCGCGCCGGACGTCAGCGGCGCAGGGAGTGCCCGCCGACCCGTGCCTCCGCGCGCGGCGCGGGCATCCTGGGCGCGATCTCACCGGCCCGGGCCGCGGGCGCCGGGGCGGAGGACCCGGGGGCCGGGCGTCGCCGGGCGGCGGCGCGGCGCGCGGGGGCTGCCACGGCGACCGCGAGCCCCAGGCCGAGCGCGAGGGTGCCGACGACGGCGACGGCGGCGGGGCCCGTCGCTCCGGTCAGCAGGAGCAGGGCGACGGCCGAGAAGACGACGGTGGCCGAACCGTAGGCGTACTGTGCGGCAGTCGGACGCGGCATCACGGTAATCCGTCCTCGGGGGCAGGGTCGGGGGAGGCTGGGCGCCAGTCGTACCGGCACAGCACTCTACGGTCCTGGATGCCCGGGCGGAACGCCGAGTAAGCGTGACCTTACCCGTGGTGCCGGAGCAAGGGGGGCGCACGGAGTCATCGGGCGGCTCAAGTGGCCTGAAGTGAGCGCCTGTTGACCGACAGGGCTCTCGTCCGGATAGCGGATCGGTGCTCCTGCATAGTGTCTTGGCCTGTTCAAGTCAAGGACTGTCTTTTCTTCTTCAACTCCGGTCGAATGTCGTCACTTGAGACGCGTACCCCGTGCGCGCGGACGACCCCACCAACCGGTCCGCGGCGGCGATACGGGACGCGGGGGAGGACACCATCAAGTGACCAGCAAGCGAAGGACGTTCAGAGCATCCGCCGTCGTCGTGGCCCTCGCCGCGACGACCGCGACGGCATCGGCGTTCACCTTCGCCCAGGCCGACGGCCAGAAGTCGTCGGACCCTGCGGCCATCGAGCGGCACGACCCCGCGCCGCACAAGGGCCACGTCGAGCACGACCTCGAAGGACCCTTCAGCAAGCAGCAGGAGCAGCAGCGCCAGGCCGCCCTGGAGCAGGTCATATCCGGCGACGCCACCGTGCAGACGCGTGGCGGCTCCAAGGTCGTCAAGCTCGACGACAAGAAGTACGTCGAGCTCGCCCGTGAGAAGACGGACAAGATCTTCACCATCCTCGTGGAGTTCGGCGACAAGGTCGACGACACCACGATGTTCGACCCGGACGGCCCCGACGGCCCCGAGGCGCCCGTCAAGAAGTACGGCGGCGAGCCCGGCCCGCTCCACAACCAGATCGCGAAGCCCGACCGCAAGGTCGACAACTCGACGGCCTGGCAGGCGGACTACAACCAGAAGCACTTCGAGGACCTGTACTTCGCCACCGGCAAGGACAGGAACGGCAAGCCGAAGCAGTCCCTCAAGACCTACTACGAGAAGACCTCGTCCGGCCGGTACTCGGTCGACGGCGCCGTCTCCGACTGGGTCAAGGTCGACTACAACGAGGCCCGCTACGGCTCCAACTACTGCGGCGACACCAACTGCGCCAACGTGTGGGACACCGTCCGCGACGGCGTGACCGCCTGGGCCGCCGACCAGAAGGCCAAGGGCAAGACCGACGCCGAGATCAAGCAGCAGCTCGCCGGCTACGACGAGTGGGACCGCTACGACTTCGACGGCGACGGCAACTTCAACGAGCCCGACGGCTACATCGACCACTTCCAGATCGTCCACGCGGGCGAGGACGAGTCGGCCGGCGGCGGCGCCCAGGGCGAGAACGCCCTGTGGGCCCACCGCTGGTACGCCTACGGCACCGACGCCGGCGCCTCCGGCCCGGCGAACAACAAGGCCGGCGGCACCCAGATCGGCAACTCCGGCATCTGGGTCGGCGACTACACCATGCAGCCGGAGAACGGCGGCCTCGGCGTCTTCGCCCACGAGTACGGCCACGACCTCGGCCTGCCGGACCACTACGACACCTCCGGCGGCGGCGAGAACTCCACCGGCTACTGGACCCTGATGTCGGCCGGCTCCTGGCTCGGCACCGGCAAGGACTCCATCGGCGACCTCCCCGGCGACATGACCGCCTGGGACAAGCTCCAGCTCGGCTGGCTCAACTACGAGACGGCCAAGGCGGCGACCGCGTCCACCCACACCCTGGGTGTCTCGGCGTACAACACCAAGAAGCCGCAGGCGCTCGTCGTCGAGCTGCCCAAGAAGCCGGTCACCACGACTGTCGTGAAGCCCGCCGAGGGCTCCAAGCAGTGGTGGAGCGACATGGGCGACGACCTCAAGAACACCCTGACCCGGTCGGTCGACCTCACGGGCAAGTCCACGGCCTCCCTCGAACTCACCGGCTGGTGGGACATCGAGGAGAACTACGACTACCTGTACGCCGAGGTCTCCACCGACGGCGGCGCCAACTGGACGCCCGTCGACGGCACCGCGGACGGCAAGGCCATCCCGCGCGACGCGGGCGACAAGCCGGCGCTCACCGGTGTCTCCGGCGCGCACAAGAAGCTCGTGTACTCGCTGGACGCCTACGCGGGCAAGAAGGTCGACGTCCGCTTCCGCTACCAGACCGACGGCGGCGTGGCGGGCAAGGGCTTCTCGGCCGACGCCATCACGGTCAACGCCGACGGCGCCGCGATCTTCTCGGACAACGCCGAGGGCGACGACGCCGGATGGGCCGCCAAGGGCTTCAACCGGATCGGCGAGTCCTTCACGCTGGAGTACGAGCAGTACTACATCGCGGAGAACCGCCAGTACGTCTCCTACGACGAGACCCTGCGGGTCGGCCCGTACAACTTCGGCTTCAAGGCGCCGAAGGACGCGTGGGTCGAGCACTACCCGTACCAGAACGGCCTGATGGTCTGGCAGTGGGACACCTCCCAGAAGGACAACAACACCAGCGCCCACCCGGGCCAGGGTCTGATCCTTCCGGTGGACGCCCACGCCAAGCCGCTGAAGTGGGCCGACGGCACGGTGCTGCGCAACAAGATCCAGACCTTCGACTCGTCGTTCAGCCTGTACCGCACCGACGCCTTCACGCTCCACAACAAGGACGTGGCGCTGCGGATCCCGTCGCAGCGCGGGGTGTCGGCCTTCGACGACAGGAAGGGCGTGTACTGGTACCCGGAGAACCCGACGGGCAGCGTCAAGGTAACTGACACCAACACCAAGATCTCGATCGTCAAGGAGCCGCTGAGCGGCTGGACGATCACGGTGAAGGTCGGTCCGTCGACCAAGTAATCTGCATCGTCGCAGGTCAAAGCATCATCGGCCGTCGCCCTCTAGCGGGCGGCGGCCGATCGTGTTTAGGTGCGGGGGACGAGGTTCTTATTGACAGCGAACTCACGGGGGAGTGGTTCCGCATGCCCGGCGGAGGTTTTTCGAAGTTGCCAGGAGGCAGTGTGGTCGTCGCGCTCAGCCTGCCGAATCCGGCGGGCGACGGGACGTCGGTCCGCTTCCTGGTGCATGCCGCGAACCGGGCGCGCGCCCTGACCAGGCTGCGCAACCTCGGACTGCGGGCGGTCTACCTGCGGGGCAACGCGGAGCCGCCCACACCGGACGAGATCACGGCCGTGCTGCACCATCCGGACGGCCTGCTGTGGCGGACGGAGGAGAGCCGCGCCCCGGAGCTCTGGCACCCGATACGCGCACTGCGCAGACCGGCCCCCCAGCCATGACGCCGCCGGCCGCGGGCGCCGGGGTCCCCGGCGCCTTCGCCGGCCCGTGGCGCGTCCCTGCGGTCGCGGGTGCCGCGAGGGCGGCACGGCCGTCCAGGGCCTCCGGGGCCCGGCCCCGCACCGGGCCCCACGGCCGTCCAGGGCCTCCGGGCCCTGCCCGCACCGGGCCCGCCGGGACACCGGACGCGCCGGAGCCCGCCGGGGCTCAGCGGACGACCGGCTCGCCGCTCAGTTCCACGCCCGCCGCACGGAGCTGCTCCAGCGCCTTCTGAGTCGTCGCGGCGGCGACGCCCGCGGTCAGCCCCAGCAGCACCCGGGTGGTGAAGCCCTCCCGGGCCGAGTCCAGCGCGGTGGCGCGCACGCAGTGGTCGGTCGCGATGCCGACGACGTCCACCTCGGTGACCTGCCGGGCCCGCAGCCATTCGGCGAGCGTGACGCTGTTCTCGTCGGCGCCCTCGAAGCCGCTGTAGGCCGCCGCGTAGGCGCCCTTGTCGAAGACGGCGGCGACGGCGCCGGAGGCGACGGCGGGGGCGAAGTTGGGGTGGAAGCCGACGCCCTCGGTCCCGGCGACGCAGTGCCGAGGCCAGGAGTCGACGTAGTCGGGGTGCTCGGAGAAGTGGGCGCCCGGGTCGATGTGGTGGTCCCGGGTGGCGACGACGTGCCGGTATCCCGGCTGGGCCTGGCCGATCAGCTCGGTGATGGCGGCCGCGACATCGGCGCCGCCGGTCACCGCGAGGCTGCCGCCCTCGCAGAAGTCGTTCTGAACGTCCACGACGATCAACGCGCGGTGCATGACATGTCCTTCGGTGGGGGTCCGGTCGGGGGCGGCTCGCAGGGCTGTCGAGCGTAGTCACTGCGGCCGCCCCGCGGGAGGGGGCGGGCCGCCGCGGGGCCGCCGGGCCCCGCGGCCGCGGCCCGTCAGACGTACTCGGTGGGGAGGACCGGCTCGCCGCGGGAGAGCTGGATCGCGGACATCGGCAGCGCCGAGCGGGCCGCGATGTGGCGGTCACGGGCCGCGTCCAGCGGCTCGCGGCCGACGACCTCGCCCCCCTCGACCAGCCGGACCAGGAGCTGCCGGTCCGCCAGCTCCGCCGGCACCTCCCCGATGCCCACGACCTCGGCCTCGGCGACACCGTGCTCGTCGAGCCGGCGCGCCGCCCACTTGCGGCCGCCGATCGACGTCTTGGCGCCGAGCGACTTCTTGGCGACCGGCTCCAGGGGCGCTCCCGGGTCGGCCGAGCGCGCCCGGGCCACCAGCTTGTAGACCATCGAGCAGGTCGGGTGCCCGCTGCCGGTGACGAGCTGGGTGCCCACGCCGTACGCGTCGACGGGCGCCGCTGCGAGCGAGGCGATGGCGTACTCGTCGAGGTCGGAGGTGACCACGATGCGGGTGTCCACGGCCCCCAGCTCGTCGAGCTGCCGGCGGACCCGGTGGGCCACCAGCAGCAGGTCGCCCGAGTCGATGCGCACGGCGCCGAGCTCGGGGCCCGCGATCTCCACGGCCGTCCGCACGGCCTCGGTGACGTCGTAGGTGTCGACCAGCAGCGTCGTGCCCCGGCCGAGCGAGTCGACCTGGGCCTGGAAGGCGCCGCGCTCGCTGTCGTGCAGCAGGGTGAACGCGTGGGCGCTGGTGCCCACGGTGGGGATGGCGTACCGGAAGCCGGCCGCCAGGTCGGACGTGGAGTCGAAGCCGCCGACGTACGCGGCCCGGGCCGCGGCGACGGCCGAGAGCTCGTGGGTGCGGCGGGCGCCCATCTCGATGAGCCGTCGCCCGCCGGCGGCGGCGGACATCCGGGAGGCCGCCGCGGCGATCGCCGAGTCGTGGTTGAGGACGGAGAGGATCACCGTCTCCAGCAGCACGCACTCGGCGAACGACCCCTCGACCCGCAGGATCGGCGAGCCGGGGAAGTACACCTCGCCCTCCGGGTAGCCCCAGATGTCGCCGCTGAAGCGGTAGCCGGCCAGCCAGTCGAGGGTCCGCTCGTCGACGATGCCCGCATCGCGCAGGAAGCGCAGGACGCCCTCGTCGAACCGGAAGTTCTCCACCGCGTCCAGGACCCGGCCGGTGCCCGCCACGACGCCGTAGCGGCGGCCGCCGGGCAGGCGGCGGGTGAAGACCTCGAACACGGAGCGGCGCTCGGCGGTGCCGGAGTGCAGCGCCGCCTGGAGCATCGTGAACTCGTACTGGTCGGTGAAGAGCGCGGTCGACGGGACGTCCACCGGCAGCCCAAGGTCCGCAACATTCACGCCGATCAACCTCGCGCCTTCGTCTCGTGCCGGCCGTCGGCCGGGCGGTGCTCCGGGGACACGACCCCGTTCGGTGCAGCCATGACGGTCAGCGTACACCCCATTTCGTCACTCTGACGAGATCCCCCTCGGGGCGGGGGGCCGTTTGTGCGACCGGGGGTGTCAGGTGGCAGCATGGGTGGAGTGACTGTGCCACTGGAGATCGAGCGGACCGAGCCGGCCGAGGAGATCGTCGCCGTCCCCGAGCCGGACGTGCCCTGGGTGACCATCGTGCACAACGACCCCGTCAACCTGATGAGCTACGTCACCTATGTGTTCCAGGCGTACTTCGGCTATCCCAAGGACAAGGCGCACAAGCTGATGCTCGACGTCCATCACAAGGGGCGCGCGATCGTCTCCAGTGGTACCCGCGAGGAGATGGAGCGCGACGTGCAGGCGATGCACGGATACGGACTGTGGGCCACCCTCTCCCAGGACCGCAACGCATGAGCTCCCACTTCGAGCCGCTTCCGGGCGGCGGAGCCGCCGTGGCGCTGGACGAGGTCGAGATCTCCATCCTGCGCTCCCTCGCCGTCCAGTTGCTGGAGCTGCTCGGCCCCGGCGACGAACCGGCCCAGGGCGAGGACCCGCTGGCCGCGCTCTTCGCCGAGGGCCCCAGCGAACCGCCCTCCGACCCCGCGCTTGCGCGGCTGTTCCCCGAGGCGTACGGCGGCCCCGACGACGACCCGGAGGACCGCGAACTGCTCGCCGCCTCCGCCGAGTTCCGCCGTTTCACCGAGAACGACCTGCGCTCCCGCAAACGCGACGACGCGCTCGCCGTGGTCCGCACCCTGGACGGACTCACCCCCGCCGGTGACGGCGGCGCCGTGCTCGAACTCGGCGGCGACGACTGCCGGCACTGGCTCGGCGCGCTCAACGACCTGCGCCTGACCATCGGCACCCGCCTCGACGTCGGCGACGAGGACGAGAACAGCCGGCTCTACCGGCTCCCCGACTCCGACCCGCGCAAGCCGATGGTGATGGCGTACCTCTGGCTCGGCGCCCTCCAGGAGACCCTCGTGGAGACCTTGCTGCGGTGAACCGGGCGGCGGCGGGAGCCGCCGGCCGGGCGGGGCGCCGGCCTCGTCCATGGTTCGCTCAACGAACACTCAAATCCGGATAACGATCACGTCACCCGCGCGGCGCGTTTTGCCGACGCGGGTTTCTTATGTCCGCTTCTTCCTGTGGTGTGCGCCACACTCCGGCGGGTGGATCACTGTTGCGGCCGTGATAAATCTTCACGACCACCCGGGAACGCCACCCCTGTTCCCGGGGGCGCTGGGACCGGCGGACCGCCGGTGGCACTCCATCCATATCCGGGGGGATCAGGACCTGATCCGCGACCGCCGTCCGGCGGAGCGGATCGGCATGGAGAAAGGGCGCATCACCATGACCTCGGTGCAGGTCGACAAGAACACCGGCGACGAGGCCGGGGGCAACACCTCGCAGGAAGGCTACGAGCGCGGGCTCGGCAGCCGTCAGGTCCAGATGATCGCCATCGGCGGCGCCATCGGCGTCGGCCTGTTCATGGGCGCCGGGGCGAACATCGCCAAGGCCGGGCCCAGCATCATCCTCATGTACGCCCTCGCGGGCGTCGTCATCTTCTTCATCATGCGGGCGCTCGGTGAGCTGCTCCTCTACCGGCCGGTCTCAGGTTCGTTCGCCGAATACGCGCGTGAGTTCCTCGGCCCCTTCTTCGGATTCGTCACCGGCTGGACCTACTGGCTGATGTGGGTGGTGACCGGCATGGCCGAACTCACCGCCGCGGCCATCTACATCCACTTCTGGTTCCCGTCCATCCCGCAATGGGTCAGCGCCCTGGTCTTCCTCGTGGTGCTGTTCGGCGTGAACCTGATCTCGGTGAAGATCTTCGGCGAGGTCGAGTTCTGGTTCTCGATGATCAAGGTCACCGCCATCATCGGCATGATCGTCATCGGCCTGGGCGTCCTCACCCTCGGCTTCTCCGACGCCGGTGACACCGCCACCGTCTCCAACCTCTGGTCCCACGGCGGGTTCTTCCCCAACGGCATCGGCTCCAGCCTGATGACGCTCCAGGGCGTCATGTTCGCCTACCTCGCCGTCGAACTCGTCGGCGTCACGGCGGGCGAGTCGGAGAACCCCGAGAAGACCCTGCCCAAGGCCATCAACACGCTGCCCTGGCGCATCATCGTCTTCTACGTCGGCGCCCTGCTGGTCATCCTGTCCGTCGTGAAGTGGACCGAATTCTCCGCGGGCGAGAGCCCGTTCGTCCACGCCTTCGGCAAGATCGGCATCCCGCTCGCGGCCGGCATCGTCAACTTCGTGGTCCTCACCGCGGCCCTGTCGTCCTGCAACTCCGGCATGTACTCCACCGGCCGGATGCTCCGCGACCTCGCCGCCAACAAGGAGGCCCCGCAGTCCTTCGGGAAGCTGAACGCCCGCCGCACCCCCGCCGTCGGCATCGCGGTCTCCGTGGCCCTCATGGGCATCGGCGTCGTCCTCAACTACGTCGTCCCGGAGAAGGCGTTCCTCTACGTCACCTCGGTGGCCACCGCGGCCGGCATCTGGACCTGGATGATGATCCTCGTCAGCCACATCCGCTACCGCTCCGCGGTCGAGGCCGGGCGCCTGCGCGCCTCGTCCTTCCCCGCCCCCGGCGGCGCCCTGTTCAGCTGGGTCGCGCTGCTCTTCCTCATCGGCGTGACCTGCATGATCGCGTACGACAAGGACGCGCGCGTCTGCCTGTACGTCGCGGCCGGCTGGGCCGTGTGCCTGGCCGTCGGCTGGAAGCTGCTCAAGAAGCGCGACCCGCGCATCGCCGAGCGCGACCGGCAGCAGGTGGACGCCGGCCGCTGACCGGCCCGTCACCCGCTCCGTCTCGGCAGGCGGCCTCCGGATCCCTGATCCGGGGGCCGTCTGCCTATTCTGTCGCCCATGCTGACCATCACCCGCGCCCTGTTCGACCAGATCGTGGCCCACGCCCGTGCGGACCACCCCGACGAGGCGTGCGGCGTCGTCGCGGGACCGGAGGGATCCGGCCGCCCCGAGCGGTTCATCCCCATGCTCAACGCCGCCCGCTCGCCCACGTTCTACGAGTTCGACTCCGCGGACCTGCTGAAGCTCTACCGCGAACTCGACGACAACGACGAGGAGCCGGTGATCATCTACCACTCCCACACCGCGACCGAGGCCTACCCCTCGCGCACCGACGTCACCTACGCCAACGAGCCGGGCGCCCACTACGTCCTCGTCTCCACGGCCGACCACGACGACGCGGGCCCCTTCCAGTTCCGCTCGTTCCGCATCGTGGACGGAGTGATCACGGAGGAAGACGTCAAGGTCGTCGAGGCCTACGCGTAGCACCCCCGCCCCCGCCCGGCCGGACCCGCCACCGGCCGGGCCGGGGAAGGGGCGCCCCCGGCTCCGGACCGCATACTGAGCCGGATCTTTCCATCATGTGAGATCACACTCCGGATCCCGGACCGGGAATCGATACGATGAGCGCATGGTTGTCCATGACGTGAGCGACAAGACGCCGAGCACCCTGCTGCTCGTTGCGCGGCTGCACGTCGACCTGTGCCGCCTCGCCAGTGCGATGTGTACGGCGCGCGCCCCGTTCGTACGCGCGACGACGGCCTGACGTACGAGCGCACCCGAGCCCAGCAGCACCCCCTCGCGCGGGGGGCCCGAGCCGCGCGCCCCTGCGCCACCCTTCCGACAGGAGCCCACACCATGGCCATCGAGGTCCGCATCCCGACCATCCTCCGCAGCTACACCGACGGAGCCAAGGCCGTCGAAGGCAACGGGAAGACCCTCGCCGACCTGTTCGCCGACCTCGAGTCCCGCCACACCGGCATCCAGGCGCGCATTGTCGACGGGGACCAGCTCCGCCGCTTCGTCAACGTCTACCTGAACGACGAGGACGTCCGCTTCCTCGACGGCATCTCCACCGAGCTGTCCGACGGCGACAACGTGACGATCCTGCCGGCCGTCGCCGGTGGAATGCGCTGATGCGGTACGACTCCCCCCTCGCGGCCGTCGGCAACACGCCCCTGGTCCGGCTGCCCCGACTGTCGCCCTCCGACGACGTCCGCATCTGGGCCAAGCTGGAGGACCGCAACCCGACCGGCTCGATCAAGGACCGCCCTGCGCTCCACATGGTCGAGCAGGCCGAGAAGGAAGGGCGGCTCACCCCCGGCTGCACCATCCTCGAACCGACCAGCGGCAACACCGGCATCTCACTGGCGATGGCGGCCCGGCTCAAGGGCTACCGCATCGTCTGCGTCATGCCGGAGAACACCTCGCAGGAGCGCCGCGACCTGCTCACCATGTGGGGCGCCGAGATCATCTCGTCCCCGGCGGCCGGCGGCTCCAACACCGCCGTCCGCGTGGCCAAGGAGCTCGCGGAGCAGAACCCCACCTGGGTGATGCTCTACCAGTACGGCAACCCGGGGAACGCCGGCGCCCACTACGCGACCACCGGCCCCGAGATCCTCGCCGACCTGCCGTCCATCACCCACTTCGTGGCCGGCCTCGGCACCACCGGCACCCTGATGGGAGTCGGCCGCTACCTGCGCGAGCACAAGCCCGACGTCAAGATCGTCGCCGCCGAGCCGCGCTACGACGACCTGGTCTACGGGCTGCGCAACCTCGACGAGGGCTTCGTCCCCGAGCTGTACGACGCCTCCGTGCTCACCACCCGCTTCTCCGTCGGCTCGGCGGACGCCGTCACCCGCACCCGTGAACTCCTCCAGCAGGAGGGCATCTTCGCGGGCGTCTCCACGGGAGCCGCGCTGCACGCCGCGATCGGCGTGGGCAGGAAGGCCCTCAAGGCGGGGGAGAGCGCCGACATCGCGTTCGTCGTCGCCGACGGAGGCTGGAAGTACCTGTCGACCGGCGTCTACACCGCGAAGACGACCGAAGAGGCGATCGCCGCCGTCCAGGGCCAGCTCTGGGCCTGACGCCGGACACACCGCGAGACGCCGACGGGCCGGGTGGTCCGTACCCGGGAGGTACGGACCACCCGGCCCGTTCCCGTACCGGCACCCGGCTCACGCCGACAGGTGCCGCACCTTCCGCCAGACCGCCGGATCGACCGTGCCCACCCTGCGGCGGAAGCCCGCCGGCCGCACCGTGCGCAGCTCGTCCGTCTCCAGGTAGCTCCGGCGCCCCCGCGCGTCGCCCACCGCGCCCGGCGGCAGCGCGACGACCCCCGGCCGCTCCTCGTGGTGCTTGCTGGTGATCTTCGCGACCAGCACCCCGCCGTCCCGCACCGACAGCACCAGGCACGGCCGGTCCTTCGACCCCGGCCCGTCCTCGTAGGGCACCTCGGCCCACCAGATCTCGCCGGGCACCGGAAGCCGCTTCCCCCGCCCCCGGGGGCGCTCGCCCGGGCGCGCCGGCGGACGGCCCCGGCCCGCGGGGCGCCGGCCGGCCCCCCGCCCACGGCGCCCGATCCCGTCCGAGAGCGCGGCCACGAGCGCCAGTACGACGACCGCGACCACGGCGAGCCACCACCACGTGTCCATGGGAAGACGGTACCCTCGCCTGCTCGGTGCGTCCCGGGCCGATCACGGGGTGAGTTCGCCCACAACAGAGCGTCGCTGAGGAGCGACCAGGGCTTTTGCGCCTTACGCTCGACGCACCGCACGACCCTCCCCCAGCCCTCCTTCGTCAACGGAGGTTCCAGCTCCATGAAGCTCACCGTCGTCGGTTGCTCGGGGTCGTTCCCTTCCGCGGATTCGGCCTGCTCGAGCTACCTCGTAGAGGCCGACGGCTTCCGGCTGCTCCTCGACATGGGCAACGGTGCCCTCGGCGAGCTGCAGCGCCACTGCGGTCTCTACGACCTCGACGCCATCTTCCTCAGCCATCTCCACGCCGACCACTGCATCGACATGTGCGGCTACTTCGTGGCCCGCTACTACCGCCACGAGGGCGGCCGCTGCCCCGCCATCCCGGTCTACGGACCCGAGGGCACCGAACAGCGGCTGGTCACGGCGTACGCGGACACGCCCACGGCGTCCGCGATGAGCGAGGTCTTCGACTTCCACACCCTGAAGGCGGGCAGCTTCGAGATCGGCCCGTTCTCGGTACGCACCGAACGCATGGCCCACCCCGTCGAGACCTATGCCATCCGCGTCGAGCACGGCGGCAGGTCGCTGACGTACTCCGGGGACACCGGCGTCAGCGCGACCCTCGACGAACTGGCGGCCGGCACCGATCTGTACCTGTGCGAGGCGTCGTTCGTGCACGGCAAGGAGGACATCCCCGACCTCCACCTCAACGGCCGCGAGGCCGGCGCATCCGCCCGCACGGCGGGGGCCGGCCGCCTGGTGCTGACCCACATCCCGCCCTGGACGGACGGCGCCCGCAACCTCGCCGACGCCCGCGAGGTCTACACCGGGCCCGCCGAGATCGCCCGGCCCGGCGCGGTCTACGAGATCTGACACCCCGCGCGCCCGGCCCGGTCCCGGGCGCCACACCCGGCTCCGCGCCCGCCCCGGCCCCGGACGGCACACCCGCCGCCGGGGCCCGGTCCGTCGCCGGGCCGAGTGCGCCGCCCGATGGCAGAATTGTCCGGGTACGCTCCGCTCCAACGCCTCGCGCAGCGGGGGCACCATGGCAGAAGACCTTGCGGGAACCGGCCCCTCCCACGGCACCGGCACCCGTCAACCGGAACTGAAGCACAACGCGATCGGCTTCTTCGACGCCCTCGTCATCGGCGTCAACTCGACGTCACCGGCCTACTCCCTGGCCGCCGTCATCGGCCCCATCGTGGCCCTCGTCGGGATCTACGCCCCCGGCGTGGTGCTGGCCTCCTTCGTCCCGATGCTGCTGATCGCCTCGGCCTTCTACTACCTCAACCGCGTCGACCAGGACTGCGGCACCACCTTCTCCTGGGTGACCCGCGCCATGGGACCGTGGGCCGGCTGGCTCGGCGGCTGGGCGATCATGATGACCGGCGTCCTGGTCGTCGGCTCGCTCGCCGACGTCGCCGTCGGCTTCGGACTCCTCACCGTCGGACTCGACAGCTGGGCCGAGAACGACTTCGTCCGCCAACTGCTCACCGTGCTGCTGATCATCGGCATGACGGCGATCTGCGTCATCGGCACCGAGGCGTCCGCCCGCGTCCAGAACGTGCTGATCGCCGCCCAGATCGTGTGCCTGCTGGTCTTCGCCGCCGTCGCGCTCTACCGCGTCTACGCCGGCACCGGCTCCCTCGACGGCGTCGAACCGCGCTTCGCCTGGCTCGACCCGTTCGGCGCGGGCGGCGCGGCCCTCACCGGCGGACTGCTGCTCGGCGTCTTCATGTACTGGGGCTGGGAGTCGGCGGTCAACCTCACCGAGGAGGTCAAGGACTCCGCCAGCGCCCCCGGCCGGGCCGGCATCTGGTCCACGATCGTGCTGGTGGTCACCTACCTGTCCGTCGGCATCGCCGTCGTCGCCTACGCGGGCCCCGCCTTCCTCGCGGAGAACGCCGCCGAGGAGGAGTTCATCTTCGCCGTCCTGGCCAACGAGGCGATGGGCGGCTGGGACTGGGTCGTGCTGCTCGCCGTCTCCACCTCCGCGCTCGCCTCCACCCAGACCACGATCATCCCGGCCTCCCGCACCGCGCTGTCGATGGCCCGACGCGGCGCACTGCCGAATCCGCTGGCCCGTATCCACCCCCGCTTCCGCACGCCCGACGTCAGCACCTGGGGCGTCGCCGTGGTCGCGATCGTCTGGTACCTCGTCGTCAACGCGATCAGCGAGAACGCGCTCTTCGACTCGCTCACCGCGCTGTCGCTGCTGATCGCCTTCTACTACGCGCTCACCGGGGTGGCCTGCGCCGTCTACTACCGCCGCAGGCTGACCGAGAGCGTGCGCAACTTCCTGCTCATCGGCCTCGGACCGCTCGTCGGGGCGGGGCTGCTCGCCTGGCTGCTGGTGGAGTCGGTCGGCGACATGGCCGACCCGGAGAACTCCTACAGCGGGGTGTCCTGGTTCGGTCTCGGCCCGCCGCTGGTCATCGGCATCGTCATCGTGGCCGTCGGCGTGCTCGTGATGATCGCCCAGCGGATCATGGGCGGCCCGTTCTGGCGGGAGCGCCCCTCGGTGGCCGGCCCGGACGCCGTGATCCACGGCGGGCACGGCGGCGACGGACCGGCCCCGCCGTCCGCGCCCGGAGCCTCCGGCAGTTCCGGTCCTTCCGGTCCTTCCGGGCCTCCCGGGAAGGGGACCTGAGATGCCGGTCGTCCTCGGCTACGACGAATCCCCCGGCGCGGTCCCGGCGCTGCGGGTGGCCGTCGAGGTGGCCGCCGCCTTCGGCGAACCGCTGGTCCTGGTGTACGGCGCGGCGGCCCCCGGCGCGATGGGGGAGGAGTACGCCTCCCACTCCGAGGCCCTGCGCAGGGCGGGCCGCACCGCACTGGGGCACGCGGTCGCGGTGGCGGACGAGGCCGGGGTGCCGACCACCGTCGAGATCCTCGACAAGCGCCCGGCCGCCGCGCTGCTGGACGCCGCGGCCCGGCACGACGCCCGGGTGATCGTCGTCGGCTCCTACGGCGAGAGCCCGATGCGCGGCGCGCTGCTCGGATCCACCCCGCACAAGCTGCTCCACCTGTCGCGGGTCCCGGTCCTGTGCGTCCCGGGCGACGCGGCCCCGGTGTGAGAAGAGGTGCCACAGCCCCCCCGCACGGGGCGGAGCCCCGGGCCAGGTGGCCCGGGGCTCCGCTTTGTGCCGGTGACGGCCCGGGGCTACTTGGCCTCGGCCTTCTGGAGCTCGGCGAGCTCCTCGTCGGACTCGCGGCCCGGCGTCGGCAGGTTGAACTTGACGATCGCGAAGCGGAAGACCACGTAGTAGACCGCCGCGAAGCACAGACCGACCAGGGCCAGGCCCCACGGGTTGGTCGCGATGCCCAGGTTGAGGAAGAAGTCGACCGCGCCGGCGGAGAAGCCGAAGCCGTCCTTCATGCCCAGCGCCCAGGTCAGCGCCATCGAGACACCGGTGAGCACCGCGTGGATCGCGTACAGCACCGGGGCGATGAACATGAACGTGAACTCGATCGGCTCGGTCACACCGGTGACGAAGGAGGTCAGCGCCAGGGAGAACATCATGCCGCCGACGACCTTGCGGCGCTCGGGGCGGGCGCAGTGCACGATCGCCAGGCAGGCGGCGGGCAGCGCGAACATCATGATCGGGAAGAAGCCGGTCATGAACTGTCCGGCGGTCGGGTCGCCCTCCAGGAAGCGGGCGATGTCGCCGCTCTTGCCGTTGAACTCGCCCGCCTGGAACCACGGGAAGGAGTTGAGCAGGTGGTGCATGCCGACGGGGATCAGACCGCGGTTGGCGACACCGAAGATGCCGGCGCCGACCGCGCCCGAGCCGACGAGCCACTCACCGAAGTGGTGCAGACCCGCGCCGAGGACCGGCCAGATGTAGCCGAAGGCGATGCCGATGACCAGACCGGCGAAGGCGGAGAGGATCGGGACCAGCCGGCGGCCGCCGAAGAAGCCCGCCCAGTCGGGGAGCTTGGTGCGGTAGAAGCGCTGGTAGAGCAGCGCGACGACGATGCCCATCACGACGCCGCCGAGCACCTTGGCGTCGACCGCCTGCTCGACCATCACGATCTTGCCGTCGACGATGGCCTCCTTCTCGGGGAGGCTGCCGTCGGTGAACGTGCCGAGCACGTTCTTGAAGACGAGGTAACCGGTCACGGCCGCGAGCGCGGTCGAGCCGTCGGCCTTCTTCGCGAAGCCGATCGCGATGCCCACCGCGAACAGCAGGGCCATGTTGTCGAGGATGGCGTTGCCACCCGCGGACATGAATCCGGCGATCTTGGTGACGAACTCCGGGAACGACTCCCTGCCGAGCATGTCGCTGTTCCCGAGCCGGACCAGCAGCGCGGCGGCCGGCAGCACGGCGACCGGCAGCATCAGGCTGCGGCCGATGCGCTGGAGCACCGCCATGGCGCCGGCGCCCGGCTTCTTCTTGTCCGCCGCGGGGGCGGCGCTGGCCGTGGACATCAACTTCCTCCAGGGAGCAAGGCGCCGCCGAAGGGTGCACAACGGGGGAGTCGGCGGCGACTCGAAACGGGGAACGCGGCAGTGGTCTGGACCGCGTGGTCTACACCATTGAGTGGTGTAGACCTGTTGTAGCACGGTGAGGGTTAGATAAGGAACCTTCGCATTTCCCGGCCGGGGTAACGATCCGGTCAACCACGACGGAGCCCCTGGACCCGACCGGGTCCAGGGGCCTTCTGATCTGCGGGTTTCTACCCCGTACGGCTACTTCGTCTGCTCCCGCTCCATCTCCTCCTGGACCTCCTCCGGCTCCCGGCCGGGGGTCGGAATATTGAAAGCGGTGATCAAAACTCTGAACAGCACGTAGTAGACGACCGCGAAACCCGCGCCGATCGGCAGGATCAGCCATGGCTTCGTATCGAGATGCCAGTTCACGACGTAGTCGATCAGCCCCGCCGAGAAGCTGAACCCCGCGTGCACCCCCAGCGCCCAGGTGATCGCCATCGAGGCACCCGTCAGCAGCGCGTGCAGCCCGTACAGCAGGGGCGCGGCGAACATGAACGAGAACTCCAGCGGCTCCGTCACGCCCGTCACGAACGACGTCAGCGCGACCGAGAACATCAGCCCCGCCACCCGCTTGCGGTGTTCGGGCCGGGCGCAGTGGGTGATCGCCAGCGCCGCCGCCGGCAGGCCGAACATCATGATCGGGAAGAAGCCGGACATGAACTGGCCCGCGTCCGGGTCGCCCGCGAAGAAGCGCGTCAGGTCGCCCTGCACCCCGGTGCCGTCCTCGTCCGTGTACTCGCCCGCCTGGAACCAGAAGAACGTGTTCAGGAACTGGTGCATGCCGATCGGGATCAGCAGGCGGTTCGCCACACCGAAGATGCCCGCACCCCACGCGCCCATGTCGATGAGCTGCTTGGAGAACCAGGTCAGCGCGTCGCCCACCGGCTCCCACAGCAGCCCGAACACCACACCCAGAGCGCAGCAGACGAACGCCATGATGATCGGGACCAGCCGCCGGCCGTTGAAGAAGCCCAGCCAGTCCACCAGTCTCGTCCGGTGGTAGCGCTGCCAGATCACCGCGGTCAGCAGGCCGATCAGGATGCCGCCCAGCACACCCGGATTCTGCGGGGTCCCGTCCGGCGTCAGCTCCGTCACCGACCCGTCCACCGGGAACGCCTTCAGCACGTTGAAGTAGACGAGGAAGCCCGCCACCGCGGCGAGCGCCGTCGACCCGTCGGCCTTCTTCGCGAAACCGATCGCGACACCGATGCAGAACAGCAGCGGCAGCCCCAGCGCCCCGTCCAGGATCCCGGTGCCGCCGTTGATCAGGACCTTCGAGGTCTTGTCCCAGAACGGCCCGTCCAGATAGGCCGCGAAGAGATTGCCGAGGCTGACCAGCAGACCGGCCGCCGGCAGCACGGCGACCGGGAGCTGAAGGCTGCGGCCCACCTTCTGGAGCCCTTGGAAGAGTCCGTTCCACCACTTGCGCTGCGGCGCGGCCGCACTCTCGGTGCTCATCGGCGTCCTCCCGGAACAGGCTCTGTTTGGCAGGCGTTGCAGACTGGTGTAGACCAGTCATCGGTGATCGGCCGCCCCCGCCGCACGCCTCGTACGGCAGGGGGCCGGTGATCGTCATCATTCGGTACGAGACGGCTGCCCGCCCGTGAACGTGGGCCAACCGTGCGTTACCGTGACAAACCGGACCAGCGGTGATCAACGGTGGGCCGAGGCAGCGCTCAGCGCACTTGAACGCAGGGAGACAACATGGCCAGCAAGGCAGAGAAGATCGTCGCCGGGCTCGGCGGAATCGACAACATCGAGGAGATCGAAGGCTGCATCACCCGCCTTCGCACCGAGGTCATCGACCCCGCCAAGGTCGACGAAGCCGCCCTCAAGGCCGCCGGCGCCCACGGCGTCGTCAAGATGGGCACCGCGATCCAGGTCGTCATCGGCACCGACGCCGACCCCATCGCCGCCGACATCGAAGACATGATGTGAGCTGACACCACCACGGCACACCCGAGGGGCCTGAATCCGATCAACCGGAACAGGCCCCTCACCCATCTGCCGATAGGCTCGCCCCCATGTCACGCATCGACGGCCGCACCCCCGAACAGCTCCGCCCCGTCACCATCGAACGCGGATGGAGCAAGCACGCCGAGGGCTCCGTCCTCATCTCCTTCGGCGACACCAAGGTCTTCTGCACCGCCTCCTTCACCGAAGGCGTGCCCCGCTGGCGCAAGGGCAGCGGCGAAGGCTGGGTCACCAGCGAGTACTCGATGCTCCCCCGCTCCACCAACACCCGCGGCGACCGCGAATCCGTCCGCGGCAAGATCGGCGGCCGCACCCACGAGATCAGCCGCCTCATCGGCCGCTCCCTGCGCGCGGTCATCGACTACAAGGCCCTCGGCGAGAACACCATCGTCCTCGACTGCGACGTCCTCCAGGCCGACGGCGGCACCCGCACCGCCGCCATCACCGGCGCCTACGTCGCCCTCGCCGACGCCGTCACCTGGGCCCAGGGCAAGAAGCTGGTCAAGGCCGGCCGCAAGCCCCTCACCGGCACCGTCGCCGCCGTCAGCGTCGGCATCGTCGACGGCACCCCCCTCCTCGACCTCTGCTACGAGGAGGACGTCCGCGCCGAGACCGACATGAACGTCGTCTGCACCGGCGACGGCCGCTTCGTCGAGGTCCAGGGCACCGCCGAGGCCGAGCCCTTCGACCGCAAGGAGCTCAACGCCCTCCTCGACCTCGCCACCGGAGGCTGCGCCGACCTCGCCGCCCTCCAGCGCGACGCCCTCGCCTGACCGGGCAACCGAACCACGCCCCCCGGCGTCAACACCGGTACGGGCGCACGGGCCGAACCGTGCGCCCGGCCACCACCCGGGGAGGACCGTTCCACATGGCCGCGCGCCGACGTATCGCCCTCAGCATCGCCACCGCCGCCCTGCTCGTGCCCGCCGCCGTCGGCTGCGCCGCACTCGACAAGGCCATCGAATGCGTCGAGACCGCCGACGCCATAGCGACCAGCGTCGGCAACCTCCAGGACGCCGTCGCCACCGGCACCAGCGACCTCGGCCAGGCCAGGGAATCCCTCGACGCCATCGACCGCGAACTCGGCAACCTCGGCGACAAGACCGACAACGCCGACCTGAGCAAGGCCGTCGACGACCTCAAGACCGGCGTCACCAACGTGCGCACCGCCATCGAGAACGGCGACGCCACCCCCGACATCTCACCCGTCACCGACGCCGCCACCGAGATCGGCAAGGTCTGCACCCCCGGATAATCGGGGCATGACCCGACTCATCCTCGCCACCCGCAACGCCGGGAAGATCACCGAACTGAAGGCCATCCTCGCCGACGCCGGCATCACCCACGAACTCGTCGGCGCGGAGGCCTTCCCCGAGATCCCCGACGTCAGGGAAACCGGCGTCACCTTCGCCGAGAACGCCCTCCTCAAGGCCCACGCCCTCGCCCGCGCCACCGGCCTGCCCGCCGTCGCCGACGACTCCGGCCTCTGCGTCGACGTCCTCGGCGGCGCCCCCGGCATCTTCTCCGCCCGCTGGTCCGGCACCCACGGCAACGACCAGGCCAACCTCGACCTGCTGCTCGCCCAGCTCCTCGACATCGACACCCCCCACCGCGGCGCCCACTTCGCCTGCGCCGCCGCCCTCGCCCTCCCCGACGGCACCGAACGCGTCGTCGAGGGCCGCCTCACCGGCACCCTCCGCCGCGCCCCCCACGGCACCAACGGCTTCGGCTACGACCCGATCCTCCAGCCCGACGGCGACGACCGCACCTGCGCGGAACTCACCCCCGCCGAGAAGAACGCCATCAGCCACCGCGGCAAGGCCTTCCGCGCCTTGGTGCCGGCGGTGCGGGAACTGCTGGGCTGAGGGGGGACGTGACGGACGCCGAGGGCCCCGCGCACGTGTGCGCGGGGCCCTCTCGATGTGCGGCCGGGGGGACTCGAACCCCCACGGGATCTCTCCCACAGGTTCCTAAGACCTGCGCGGCTGCCAATTACGCCACGGCCGCCCCGGATCTGGCATGCGCCTCAGCCGGCTGCGGTCAGTCTACGGCCGCGCCGTGCGGCGCAGCGACCGGCCTGCGTGATCCGCCGCGACACCAGGTCCCGGTCACCGCGTGGCAGTTGGGGCAGAGCAGTCGGAGGTTCTCGCGGCGGTCGTCGTGCCGGTCGCCGCTGACGTGGTCGACCTCCAGAACCATCCTCCGCCCGTGCCAGCGGGGCCCGGTCCCGCACCCGGCGCACCGCTCCGGGACCCCGGTCTCCATCAGCGCGCGGCGCAGCACCACCGTTCTCGTCCGGTGATCCCGCCCGTGCCGGACCAGGACCTCGTCCGCGCTCCGTGCCGAGGGGCCCGGCTGTGCGGGCGAGTGGTTCTGCCGGTGGAAGTGCGAGGTGTCCAGGCCGTGCTCGGACACGAGCGCATGGAAGAGGGCGCGCTGCCGGGTGCTCACCGGGCGGCCCATCAGACGCAGCGCTCCCGCCACGGAGACCGCGCCCGCGACGGCGGCCCGGAGCTCATCGACGGAGCCCGGCGCGACCGAGCGGTTCCCCGCCCGGCCCCGGTAGGTGTCGGTGACCGCGTGGCAGTTGGGACAGAGCAGCCGCAGGTTCTCCGGGCGGTTGTTCCGCCAGTCCCCGTCCTGATGGTCGACCTCCAGGGGGAGCGGGCGGTCGCGCCAGTGCGGAGCCGTGCCGCACAGCGCGCACCGATCCGGGACCCCGGCCGCGATCATCGCTCTGCGCAGGCGTTCACCGGGGATGCGTCGCGAGCGGTCCGGCGGCTGGAGCGAGAGGACCGCCATCGGGTCGCGCCGTCTGGTCTCTCCCGCCCGGTCCGGCGGCCCGAAGTGGGTGGTGTCCAGGCCGAGCGCCCTGACCCGCCTGCTGATGTGGGTGTGATACCCGCCCACGACGTCGAGCCCGAGGCGTCTCAGCACCTCGCACATGCTCGTCGACGCGGCGACCACGGGGGTGAGGACCTCGCGCGTCCACCGCACCCCCTCGCGTTCGAAGTGCGAGGTGTCGACGCCGAGGCGGATCAGGCGCGCACGGAGGTAACGGCGGCTCGCTCCGTCCGGGGCCAGTCCGAGCCCGGTCATCAGCTCGCTCATGCATCGTGCGTCGCGTGCCGCCGCGTCGAGGCACTCCTTGGTGAACCGGCTCGCACCCATCCCGCCCCCTCCCCGGCCACCCGTCCGCGGCCCGTACGGACCAACGAACCGTTTATCGGACGGTCACGCGCGGAAAGCGGAGCGCCCCGCCTCCATTTCTGGGGGCGGGGCGCTCCGGGAGGGGAGGGGGCGGGGTCAGAACTTGGGGTCGGGGGCCGTGGCGAGGACCATGTCGGCGGCTTCCTCCTTGGTACTGACGGAGGGGGGTGAGCCGTCGAGGGGCTTCTGGGCGGTCTCCTTCATGCAGGCGACGGCGATCACGCCGACCAGGGCGGCGGCCATGGAGTAGTAGGCCGGCATCATGTTGCTGCCGGTCAGGCTGATGAGGGCGGTGATCACCAGGGGGGTGGTGCCGCCGAAGAGTGACGCCGAGAGGTTGTAGCCGACCGAGAGCGAGCCGTAGCGCACCTGGGTGGGGAAGAGCGCGGGGAGGGCCGCGGACATCGTGCCGAGGAGGCAGACCAGGGAGAGGCCGAGCATCAGCATGCCCGCGATGATGGCCGGGATGCTGCCCTGGCCGATGAGCAGGAAGGCGGGGGCCGACAGGAACAGGAAGCCCAGCATGCCGGTCATCAGGAGCGGCTTGCGGCCGAAGCGGTCGCTGAGGCGGCCGACCTGGTTGATGACGGCCATGAGGGCGACCATCACGCCGAGCAGGATCAGCAGGCCGTGGGTCTCGCTGTAGCCGAGCTCGTCGGACAGGTAGGTCGGCATGTAGGACAGCAGCATGTAGTCGGTGATGTTGTAGGCGCCGACCAGGGCGATGCACAGGATCAGGGTGGGCCAGTACTGGCGGAAGATCTTGGCGAGGTCGCCCTTGGTGGAGGTCTCGACGGCGTCCGCGGCCTCGGAGGCGCGGGCGGACTCGTCCTCCAGCTTCTGGAAGGCGGGGGTCTCGTCGAGGCGCAGTCGCAGGTAGAGGCCGACGAGGCCGAGGGGTCCGGCGACGAGGAAGGGGACGCGCCAGCCCCAGTCCTCCATGGCGGCGTCGCCGAGGAGGGCGGTGAGGGCGGTGACGAGGCCCGCGGCGCCGACGTAGCCGGCGAGGGTGCCGAATTCGAGGAAGCTGCCGAAGAAGCCGCGGCGCTTGTCGGGCGCGTACTCGGCGATGAAGGTGGAGGCGCCGCCGTACTCGCCGCCGGTGGAGAAGCCCTGGACGAGGCGGAAGAGGATCAGCAGGACGGGTGCCCAGAAGCCGATCGCCGAGTAGGACGGGATCAGGCCGATGGCGAAGGTGCCGACGGCCATGAGGATCATCGTCAGGGCGAGGACCTTCTTGCGGCCGATGCGGTCGCCCATGGGGCCGAAGAACATGCCGCCGAGGGGCCGTACCAGGAAGGCGACGGCGAAGGTGGCGAAGGACGACAGGAGCTGGGCGGTGTCGTTGCCGGACGGGAAGAAGACGTGGCCGATGGTGACGGCCAGGTAGCTGTAGATCCCGAAGTCGAACCACTCCATGGCGTTGCCGAGTGAGGCCGCCTTGACGGCGCGCTTGACCGCGGCGTCGTCGGTGACGGTGATGTCCGTCCGCCTGAGCTTGGGGTTTCTCCGCTGCTTGATGGTGCGGAAGAGCACGGGGTGCCGCTTGACCGCCGCGGGATCCGGAGTGTCCCGCTGTTCCGAACCCGCCATGTCGCGTCCTCTCCTGGAAGGTGCTGCCAGGAGATACGTCTGACCGATCGTGGCGAAAGCAAACCGCGGTCCCTGGAGTGGGACCGCGGTCACAGCGGGCGGGGGACGGTCAGATCCCCAGATCCTTGATGATCTTGGCGACGTGGCCGGTGGCCTTGACGTTGTAGAGGGCGCGTTCGACCTTGCCGTCCTCGTCGACGACGACGGTGGAGCGGATGACCCCGGTCACCGTCTTGCCGTAGAGCTTCTTCTCGCCGAAGGCCCCGTAGGCGGTGAGGACCTCCTTGGAGGGGTCTCCGACGAGGGTGACCTTGAGGTTCTCGGTCTCGCGGAACTTCGCGAGCTTCTCGGGCTTGTCGGGGGAGACGCCGATGACGTCGTAGCCGGCCGCGGCGAGCAGGTCGAGGTTGTCGGTGAAGTCGCAGGCCTGCTTGGTGCAGCCCGGGGTGAGCGCCGCGGGGTAGAAGTACACGATGACCTTGCGGCCCTTGTGGTCGGCCAGCGAGATCTCGTTGCCGTCGGCGTCGGGAAGGGTGAAGGCGGGGGCGGTGTCGCCGGGTGCCAGGCGCTCGCTCATGGTTCTCCGTACGTTGCTGGGCGGCCGTGAGGGTGTACGCCGTCGAGCGTAATGGGGGTGCCGTGGGGTGCGGGGAGGCGGTAGCTGACAGACTGTCGATGTCGGAACACAGGACGACACGACCACAGACGACGACACGACCAGGGAGGCGGCGCGGTGTCGGATACCAGGACCCCTGCGCAGATCGAGGCGGACATCGTCCGCCGGCGCGAGCAGCTGGCCGAGATGCTCGACGAGATCGGTGTGCGCGTGCATCCCAAGACGATGATCGGTGACGCGAAGGCGAAGGTGGCGTCGACGGTGGACGCGACCGCCGGGCGCGCGTTCGTGGCGGTGAACCGCACGGTGTCGGACGTGAAGGCCAGGTTCGTGTCCGAGGAGGGCGCGCCGCGGCTGGAGCGGGTGGTGCCGGTGGCGCTGGTGGCCGTCGGTCTGATGGGCCTGCTGGCGATGTCGGCGCGCCGGCGCAGGGTGTGACCCTGTGGGGCGCCGGGGCCCGCGGGGCGGGTAGGTTCGTCGCGTGAGCGCCAGCAGAGATGAGCACAGGACCCAGCACGACAAGCTTCCGATCCGGATGCTGCACGACCGTGTGCTGGTGCGGACGGACATCCCGGAGGGTGAGCGGCGCTCCAGCGGGGGCATCGTGATCCCGGCGACCGCCGCGGTCGGCCGGCGTCTGGCGTGGGCCGAGGTGGTCGCGGTCGGGCAGAACGTGCGCACGGTGGAGATCGGCGACCGGGTGCTCTACGACCCGGAGGACCGGGCCGAGGTCGAGGTGCGGGGCGTGGCGTACGTGCTGATGCGCGAGCGCGATCTGCACGCGGTGGCCGCCGACCGTTTCCAGGGTTCGGAGGATTCGACGGGGCTGTACCTGTAGGCGCGCCGAGGGTGTGGGCCGGGGCCGGTGGCGGAGGTCACCGGCCCTTGGCATGGGGGCGGCGGCCGGTGCTTGCTACGGTGGACCGACCCGACGAGACGCGCCGTACCGGGCTCCGCAAAGACGACGCACCCCGTGTTGTTCCCGTGTCTCGGAGGTGCCGTCATGGCCTGGGTCCTGCTCATCGTCGCCGGTCTGCTCGAAGTGGGCTGGTCGATCGGGATGAAGTTCACCGAGGGGTTCACCCGGCTGTGGCCGAGTGTGTTCACCGGTCTCGGGATCGTCGCGAGCATGGTGCTGCTCGCGCAGGCGGCGAAGACGCTGCCGATCGGTACGGCCTACGGCGTGTGGGTCGGTATCGGTGCCGCGGGTGCGGCGGTGGTGGGGATGCTGGTGCTGAACGAGCCGGTGACGGCGGCCCGGATCTTCTTCGTGTGTCTGCTGCTGGTGGCCGTGGTGGGTCTGAAGGCGACCTCGGGTCACTGAGCCGCGCGCGCGGTGACCGCGGTCACCGGGGCGTGTCGCCGCTGCCGGGTCCGCTGCCGGGTGCTTCGCCCGCGGCGGGGCCGGGGGCGGGATCGGGCGCCGGTCCGGCCGCGGTGGCGGGCAGGGCGGCGGGCGGTCCGGTCGTGGGGGCCGTGGCCGTTCCGCCGGGTCCGGGGCCGGGGAGTGTGGTGCCCGGGCCGGGGGTGTCCGTGCCGCCGGTGGGTGCCGGGGCGGTGGTCCGCCCGGGGCCGGTGGGTGCGGCGGGCCCGCCCGCGCCTTCCTCCCAGCCGCCGTCCCCGCCGTCGCCCTCGCCTTCGGCGTCGTAGGGCGGCGTGGACTCGCCGGTTTCCGCGGACTCCTCCGCCTCGTCGGGCTCCTTGATGGGTTCGGTCACCTCCAGGTCGAAGCCGCGGACTTCGCTGCCTTCCAGGGCGGCGGAGGTGTAGCGGGCCCAGATCTCGGCGGGGATGCCGCCGCCGTTGACACGGGGCGCGCCGAGGGCGCCGTAGAGCGGGGTCTGGGCGCCCGTCTTCGGGTCCTGGCCCATGACGGCGACGACGGTGACCAGGTCGGGGGTGTATCCGGCGAACCATGCGGCGCGGTCCTCCTCGGCGGTGCCGGTCTTCCCCGCGGCCGGCCGGCCGACCGCGCCGGCGGCGGCGCCGGTGCCCCCGTCGACGACGCTCTGCAGGACGGCGGTGGTGGTGTCGGCGGCCTCCCGGGAGACGGCGCGGCGGGCGGGGCGTTCGGGGAGGGCGATCTCGGAGCCGTTGCGGGTGATCTTGCTGACGAGGGTGTGCTCGGTGTGCCTGCCGTGGTTCGCGAGGGTGGTGTAGGCCTCCGCCATGTCGAGGACGCTGGCGGTGGCGGTGCCCAGGGCGATGGAGGGGGAGGGGGTGAGGTCGGGGGTGGTGGCGGGCAGGCCGAGGGCGATCGCGGTGCGGCGCACCTTCTCGGGGCCGACGTCGACGGCCATCTGCGCGTAGACGGCGTTGACGGACTCGTCGGTGGCCCGGCTGATGGAGACGGGGCCGTAGGAGACGTCGTCCTCGTTGTCGGGGGCGTACTCGGCGCCGGTCCAGCCCTGGACGGGGCGGGCGCTGGTGCCGTCGTAGACGGTGTTGGGGGTGATGGGCCGGCCGCTCTGGGTGGTGGAGCCGTGTTCCACGGCGGCGGTGAAGACGAAGGGCTTGAAGCTGGAGCCGACCTGGTAGTCGCGGCGGGTGGCGTTGTTGACGAACTGGCGGGTGTAGTCGATGCCGCCGTACATGGCGACGACGTCGCCGGTGGCGGGGTCGATGGAGGCGCCGCCGACGCGGACGTTGCGGTCGGCGTCGTTGTCCTCGTCGAGCCGGGAGGTGACCTCCTCGTCGACGGCCCCGGTGAACGCGTCCTGCTTGGCGCGGTCGAGCGTGGTGGTGATGCGGTAGCCGCCGCCCGCGAGGGTCTTCTCGTCGACGGTGCCGGTCGCGTCCAGGTGGTCGCGGACGGCCTGCACGATGTAGCCGCGCTGGCCGGAGAGGCCGGTGGAGGTCGCCTTGGCGGCCTGCGGTGCGGGGAAGCGCATGGCGGCGCGGGCGGCGGGGGTGAGCCACTTCTCCTTGACCATGCCGTCGACGACGTAGTTCCAGCGGGCGATGGCGGCGGCCCGGTTGCGGGGGTGGGCGGCGACGTCGTAGGCGCTGGGGGCCTTGAGCAGGGAGGCGAGGTAGGCGCCCTCGGCGGCGCCGAGGTCGGCGACGTCCTTGCCGTAGTAGGCCTGGGCGGCGGCCTGGATGCCGTAGGCGTTGCGGCCGAAGTAGCTGGTGTTGAGGTAGCCCTGGAGGATGTCGCTCTTGCTCTGCTCGCGGCCGAGCTTGACGGCGATGAAGAACTCCTTGACCTTGCGGGTCACGGTCTGTTCCTGCACGAGGTAGTAGTTCTTCACGTACTGCTGGGTGATGGTGGAGCCGGACTGCCGGCCCTTGCCGGTGACGGTGTTCCAGGCGCCGCGGACCATGGCCGCCGGGTCGATGGCGGGCTGGGTCCAGAAGTCGCGGTCCTCGGCGGCGAGTACGGCCCGCTGGACGTCGAGCGGTACCTGGTCGAGGGGGACGTTCTCCCGGTTGACCTCGCCGTCGCGGGCGATGGGGGTGCCGTCGCGGTAGAGGTAGACGTTGGTCTGCGCGGTCGCGGAGGCGTTGGCGGCGGGGATGTCCACGAGCAGATAGCCCGCCAGGAAGCCGCCGATCAGCAGGACGGCGACGGCCAGGGTGGTGCCGAGGACGATCCGCCAGGTGGGGACGAGGCGCCGCCAGCCGGTGCGCCTGCGGCGGGCCTTGCCCGAGGTCTTCTGGGCGGGCGCGGGCTCGGCCGGGCCGGGCACGGTCGCGTCCCGGGGGGTCCAGCCTTGCTGCTGCGGCTCGTCACTCATTCCCCCATAGTGCACTTTTTGTGGTGATATCCCCTGGATCCGGACACGAGGCGGCCGGAAAAGCGCTCGCCGGGCGGCGTCCGGCTGCACTAGGGTCGTGCGCTTTGGTGCCGGGCGGACCGGCGGCCGGCCGGGCAGGACGAGGGGGCGGGGGACTGTGGTGCGGCTCTATGCGATCGTCGCGGCGGGCGGGTTCCGGCGCCATGCGACGTATCGGGTGGCGACCGCCGCGGGCGTGTTCACCAACACCGTCTTCGGCTTCATCATGGCGTACACCTATATCGCGCTGTGGGACGAGCGTCCGCAGCTCGGGGGGTACGACCTGTCGCAGGCGCTGACCTATGTGTGGCTCGGTCAGGCGCTGCTGATGACCTGCGCGATGATGGGCGGCGGCTTCGAGGACGAACTGGTCGAGCGCATCCGCACCGGGGACGTCGCCGTCGACCTGTACCGCCCCGCCGACCTGCAACTGTGGTGGCTGGCGGGCGATCTGGGCCGTGCCGCGTTCCATCTGATCGGGCGCGGGATCGTGCCGATGGCGGTCGGGGCGCTCGCCTTCGACCTGGCGATGCCCGCCTCCCCGCTGACCTGGCTCGCCTTCCTGGTGTCGGTGGCGCTGGGGGTGGTGGTGAGCTTCGCCGTCCGCTTCCTGGTCGCGCTGTCCGCGTTCTGGCTGATGGACGGCGCCGGAGTCATCCAGATGGCCTGGCTGGCGGCCCTGTTCTTCTCCGGGATGCTGCTGCCGCTGAACCTGTTCCCCGGGGTGCTCGGGGAGGTGGCCCGGGCGCTGCCCTGGTCCTCGCTGCTCCAGGTCCCGGCGGACGTCTTCCTCGGCACCTACTCGGGCACGGGCCTGCTGTCGGCGTACGCCTTCCAGGCCGGCTGGGCCGCCGCCCTGCTCGCGGCCGGCCGGCTGCTCCAGGCGGTCGCGACCCGGCGGGTGGTGGTCCAGGGTGGCTGATACACGGACGGCCGAAGCGGGGGCGGCCGGAACCCGGGCGGACGGGCCGGGGACGGCCGGGGCGCGGCTCGGCGAGGCGCTGCGGGCCTACGGGCTGATCGTGGCGATGTGGATCCGTTCCACGATGGCCTACCGGGCGTCGTTCGCGATGACGGCGTTCGGGAACTTCGTCGCCACCGGCTTCGACTTCGTCACCGTCCTGCTGATGTTCTCCCACGTGGACGCGCTCGGCGGCTGGTCGCTGCCCGAGATCGCGTTCCTCTACGGGACGACGAGCACCGCCTTCGGCCTGGCCGACCTGGTGCTCGGCTCCATGGACCGGCTGGGGCGGCGGGTGCGCGACGGCACCCTCGACACCCTGCTGGTGCGGCCCGTGCCGGTGCTCGCGCAGGTGGCCGCCGACCGGTTCGCCCTGCGCCGCCTCGGCCGCGTGACCCAGGGGCTGCTGGTGCTCGGCTACGCCCTGCTGACGCTGGACATCGACTGGACCGCGGGCAGGGTGGCCGCGGTGCCCATGATGCTGCTGTGCGGCGGGGCGATCTTCGGGTCGGTCTTCGTCGCGGGCGCCGCGTTCCAGTTCTTCGCGCTGGACGCCGCCGAGGTGCAGAGCGCCTTCACGTACGGCGGGAACACCCTGCTCCAGTACCCGCCGTCGATCTTCGCCAAGGACCTGGTGCGCGGGGTGACGTTCGTCGTGCCGCTCGCCTTCGTCAACTGGGTGCCGTCGCTGTACGTGCTGGACCGGGAGAGCCCGCTGGGCCTGCCCGACTGGCTGGCGCTGCTGCCGCCGCTCGTCGCCGCCCTCTGCATGGGGCTCGCCGGACTGGCGTGGCGCACCGGGCTGCGCGCGTACCGCAGCACCGGGAACTGACGACTTCCACCGAGGAGTGGGGACGGGAGCTGGGAATGGACACGAGGGACGGCACACCCGCCACGGACCCCCGCGGCGCCGCCGTACCGGGCACGGGCCCCGGCCCGGACGCGGCGGGACCCGGCGCCGAGGAGGCCGGCTTCATCACGCTCGACGGCGTGGAGAAGGTCTTCGACGTGCGCCGCAAGGCCGGCCGGCTGCGCCGCGAGCGCCACCGGGTGCGGGCGGTCGACGGGATCAGCTTCACCGTGGCGCGCGGCGAGATGGTGGGCTACATCGGCCCCAACGGCGCCGGGAAGTCGACCACGATCAAGATGCTCACCGGCATCCTCACGCCCAGCGGCGGCAGCCTGCGGGTCGCCGGCATCGACCCGTCCCGCGAGCGGACCCGGCTCGCCCGGCGCATCGGCGTCGTCTTCGGCCAGCGCACCACCCTGTGGTGGGACCTGCCGCTGCGCGACTCCTACCGGCTGATGCACCGCATGTACCGGGTGCCCGACGCGGTGTTCCGGGAGAACCTCGACCGGTGCACCGAACTCCTCGACCTCGGCGAGCTGATGGACGTGCCGGTGCGTCAGCTGTCGCTGGGCCAGCGGATGCGCGGCGACATCGCGGCGGCCCTGCTGCACGACCCCGAGGTGCTCTACCTGGACGAGCCGACCATCGGGCTGGACGTGGTCTCCAAGGCGAAGGTCCGCGACTTCCTGCGCGACCTGAACGCCGAGCGCGGCACCACCGTGCTGCTGACCACCCACGACCTCACCGACATCGAGCAGCTCTGCCGGCGGGTCATGGTCATCGACCACGGGCGCCTGATGTACGACGGGGCACTCGCCGGGCTGCACGAGGTCGGCGAGAGCGAACGCACCCTCGTCGTCGACCTGGAGCGCGAGCTGCCGCCGATCGCGCTGGAGGGCGCGCGCACCGTGAAGGTCGAGGGCCCCCGGCAGTGGCTGGCCTTCCCGGCCTCCGCGTCGGCGGCCCCGCTGGTCGCAGGGATCGCCGCCCGCTGGCCGCTGGTGGACCTCTCGGTGCGCGAGCCCGACATCGAGGCGGTGATCGCCAAGATGTACGCGGACCGCTCCGCTGACTAGGCTGGTCGTATGACGAGCGAACTCCCCGAGATGCGTGCCTCCGATACGGAACGGGAGCGCGTGGCCGAGCGGCTGCGTGACGCGGTCGCCGAGGGCCGCCTCGACATGGAGGAGTTCGAGCAGCGTCTCGACGCCGCCTACCGGGCGCGTACGCACGGCGAACTGACGCCCCTGGTCGCGGACTTGCCCGCGCCGGGCGGTACCGGCGCCGATCCGGCACCGCTGGCCGACCCCGCCGCCCCGGCGCGGACGCGCTGGCGCGAGCGCATCGGACTCCCGGCGACCTCGAAGGGTGCCTTCGCCTTCTGGGGCGGGTTCGGACGCAAGGGCACCTGGACGATCGGCAAGTCCTTCACCGCGGTGACGGTGATGGCGGGCGGCGAACTCGACCTGCGCGACGCCCGGTTCGAGGCGCGCGAGACCGTGATCACCTGTGTCGTCCTGATGGGCGGCGTGCATGTGGTCGTGCCCCCCGACGTGCACCTCCAGGTCACCGGTGTCGGCCTGATGGGCGGCTTCGGCGAGCAGGGCGTCTCCGATGTCGAGCCGGACCCGGAGGCCCCGCGCGTCGTCGTCCGCGGCCTGGCCGTGATGGGCGGCGTCGGCGTGGAGCGCAAGCGCACCAAGGCGGCGAAGCTCCGCCTGAAGGCGGAGCGCGCCGAACGCGCCGAGCAGGCCCGGCTGGAGAAGCGGGAACGCAGGCTGGAGCGCGAGCAGGACCGCAAGGAACTGGACTGAGGCACGCCGGGGCCGGGTCGGTCCCGGTGGCCCCGGGAGCCCGGTGGCCCACGGGCCGGGCGAGGCACCGCCCGAGTGGGTCCGGACCGGGCACGCTCCGACACGGGAGGCCTGTCGACGGACGGACGGCCGGCTGGGCGAGCGGGCCCCGGCCGGCCTCGGGGGCCTGACCGGGCGCGTCCTGTCACGGCACGCGCGCCCGCGACTACGGCCCGGCGCGTCCCGGCAGGAGCCGCCCGGCGGTGGGCGGCGGTCGGTCAGAGGACGGACGGGTCCACCACGGCGCCCATCCGGGCGTAGCCCGCGTCGCTCGGGTGCAGATGGTCCCCCGAGTCGTAGGCGGGCAGCAGCCGGCGGGGCGCGTACGGGTCGCGCAGGGCGCGGTCGAAGTCGACGACCGTGTCGAACACCGTGCCCGCGCGCACGGCCTCGTTGACCAGCGCCCGCTCGGCCTCCACGGCCGCCGAGCAGCGCGGGTGGCCCGCGCAGGGCAGGATCGTCGCGCCGGTCACGTGCAGGCCCTGGGCGCGGGCCCGGCCGGTCAGCTCCCGCAGCCCCGCGACGACCTGCTCGCCGGTCCCCGCGTACGGGGAGCGCAGCAGGTCGTTGACGCCGATGGCGACGATCACCGACCTGGCCCCGGAGCGGGCGAACACATCGCGGTCGAGGCGGCCGAGGGTGCTCTCGCCGCGGCCGTCGAGAAGCAGCCGGTTGCCGCTGATGCCCGCGTTGACCACGCCGTGGCGGCCGCCGAGGCGGTCCGCGAGGACGTCCGGCCAGCGGCGGTCCGTGTCGGGCGTGGAGGTGACGCCGTCGGTGATCGAGTCGCCGACCGCCACGACCGAGCCGCGCGCGTGCGAGGTGAGCACGTCGACGGCGGTCACATGCTGCCAGGACCGGATGCGCTCGGTGTAGCCGTCGCCGCTCTCGTCCCGGGTGCGGTCGCCGTCGGCGACGTAGGAGGTCCGGCGGGCGTGGGTGTGGACGGTCACCGGGGCGCCCTCCGGCACGTGCACGCTGACCAGCAGGTCCCCGTCGTACGGGATGCGCAGGGTCACCGGGTCGCTGACGATCTCCCCGCCGGGGGCCACGGTCGCGCCGCGCGCCCCGCCGAAGAGCAGCGGACGGACCGAGCCGGGGACGGCCGCGGCCCCGGCGCCGCCCGCCCCCGCCGCCACGGCGAGTGACGCGGCGTCCACCCGCAGCGGCTCGGTGCCGTAGAGGTTGGAGAGCGTGACGCGGGCGGCGGTGCCGCCGATGCTGGTGTGCACGACATTGCGCACGGAGCGCCCGTCACGGCCCGCGCCCGCCCCGTCGCCGGATTCCGCCGGCAGGGCGGCGACCGGTGCGGCGGCCCAGGTGGCGAGCCACACCGGGGTCGCGGAGGGCGGCGTGCGCAGGGCGGGGCGGTTCTTGACCGTGTCGATGCCGAGGTAGATGCCGCCGCATATGAGGGCCACGACGGCCATGAGGGCAGCGAGGCTCGCGTACCCCTGACGCTTGTTCATGCACACATCATCCGGCACGGCCCGGGAACTCGACGTGCCGCCCGGGAGTAATCGAGGCAGGGACAATGCGTACGGGACGTACGCGCGGACGGGTGGAGCGGATGAGACGCACAGAACCGGATGAGCCGGGCCACGTGGACCGTGCCGGTGACGAGGGCACCCCGCCCCCGGGCGGGGCGCCGGGCACGGGCCCGGGAGAGGCACCGGGCGCTGCCCCGGGCGGGGCCGCGCCCGGCGGCCCGGGCACGCGGGGCGACGCCGGGCCGCCGGGCCGCCCGCAGGGCACCGGGCTGCCCGGCTTCGCGTACACCGAGGCGGACGCGGAGAAGCAGCGCGGCGTGCGGCGGATGAAGGCCACGGCCACCGGCCTGCTGCTCTTCGTCGCCGTGGTCTTCGCCCTCGCCACCTGGGCGGAGAAGTCCGGCGCGGGCGCCTGGGCCGGATACGTCGCGGCGGCGGCCGAGGCGGGGATGGTGGGCGCGCTGGCCGACTGGTTCGCCGTGACGGCGCTGTTCCGCCACCCGCTGGGGATCCCCATCCCGCACACCGCGATCATCCCGCACAAGAAGGACCAGCTCGGCGCCTCGCTGGGCTCCTTCGTCGGCGAGAACTTCCTCTCCGAGGACGTGGTGCGCGCCCGGCTGCGGGGCGTCGGCATCGGCCGGCGGCTCGGCACCTGGCTCGCGGAGCCCGCGCACGCCGACCGGGTCACCGCCGAGCTGGCCACCGCCCTGCGCGGCGCGCTGACCGTGCTGCGCGACTCCGACGTGCAGGCGGTCGTCGGGGAGGCCATCACCCGCCGGGCCGAGGCCGCGGAGATCGCCCCCGGCGTCGGCAAGACGCTCCAGAAGGTCGTCGCCGACGGCGCCCACCACCGGGCCGTCGACCTGATCTGCGCCCGCGCCCACGACTGGCTCGTCCTGCACGCCGACTCCGTGATGGACGCCGTCGAGGGCGGCGCGCCGGGCTGGACGCCGCGTTTCGTCGACCGCAAGGTCGGCGAGCGGGTCTACCGGGAGCTGCTGCGCTTCGTCACCGAGATGCGCGACATGCCCGGGCACCCGGCGCGGGCCGCGATCGACCGGTTCCTCGGGGACTTCGCGGGCGATCTCCAGTCCGACACCGAGACGCGGGAGCGCGTCGAGCGGCTGAAGTCCGAGCTGCTGGGGCGCACCGAGATCCAGGACGTCA
Organism: Streptomyces zhihengii; assembly: GCF_016919245.1. Lineage (NCBI taxonomy): Bacteria > Bacillati > Actinomycetota > Actinomycetes > Kitasatosporales > Streptomycetaceae > Streptomyces > Streptomyces zhihengii. The sequence continues at coordinate 5,194,194 of NZ_JAFEJA010000001.1, forward strand.
TCGCCTCGGCCTGGTCGTCGGTGCGCGACATGATCCTCTCCGCGGCCGAGGACGACCGCAGCGAGCTGCGGCTGCGCGCCCGGGCCTCCCTGCTGTCGCTCGGCGCCAAGCTGTCGACGGACACCCGGCTCCAGTCCAAGGTGGACGGCTGGGTGGAGGACGCGGCGGTGTACGTGGTGACGACGTACCGCGCCGAGATCACCTCCCTGATCTCGGACACCGTCGCGAGCTGGGACGCCGAGCACACCTCCCGCAAGATCGAGGCCCACATCGGGCGGGACCTCCAGTTCATCCGCATCAACGGCACGGTGGTGGGCGCCCTCGCGGGCCTCGCGATCCACACCGTCGCGCACGCCCTGGGCGGCTGACACCGGCCCGTCGACCGCCCCCGCCCCGGGAGCCTCCCGGGGCGGGAGCCCCCCGGCAGGTCAGAGCCCCCCGTGGGGGGCGGTGCGCTGGGACGGGAGGTCGGTGGTGGCGGTGCGCGGGGGCGGCGGGGTGGCGGGGGCGTCGGGGTCGGAGGCCAGGGCGCCCCAGGGGCGCCGGCGTCCGCCGCTGACGGCGGCGATGCCGCGCTCGTCGTAGCGGGAGGTCGCCAGCGACCACGCCAGATTGCCCGCCATCACATGCCGCATCCCCTCGACGTAGTGGTCGACGTGCCCCCGCACCTCCGCCGGGACGCCCCGCGCGTGCAGCGCCGCCGGGAGCGACGCGGCGAGCTCGCCGAAGCGGGCGATCCGCCGGTTGGCGAGCGCGGCCGTCAGATCGACGGCCTCGTCCAGCGAACAGCCCTTGTGCCCGCGCAGCACCAGCACGCTGTTGTTGACGTCGCCCGCGGCGATCTCCTTGGTCAGCGACACGATGTCGTTGACGAAGATCACCACGTCGGCGGTGACCTCCCGCATCTCCCGCAGCGGCTCCGCCCCGTGCAGCTCGTCGGGCAGCGCGTAGCCCCCGCAGCGCTCGGTGAAGTCCAGGCAGGGCTGCACGCCGATGGAGTGGCGCCGCAGTTCGAGGAAGGCCTCGGGCGTCGGCAGGCCGTCCGCGTTGCGGTTGCGCGCCTCGCCCTGGTGCGCGGCCATGTACGCGAGCCAGTGCGTACGGAAGCGGCGCCGCCAGTGCGGCGCCCTGCCGGCCGTGGAGCGGCGCCAGATGTCGCCGAACGACCGGACCAGCGGCGGACTGGAGACCGGCACGGTGTCGTCCGGCGTCATGATCCGCCCCAGGCTGTCCACCAGCCGCTCTATCGCCCGCGGCCGCATCCCGAGCCCACCGTCGAACTGGTCGTCGAAGATGAAGAACCAGGCGTTGAAATCGGCTGCGAGCTCCAGATCGGCGGCGTTCGCCGTGGGGTAGAAATACGCCATCAGCCGCTCCAGCCGGAGCGGGTCGTACTCCGCCGTCGCGGCCTCCCCGTCGAGCAGTCCGGTCGTCAGCAGCCACTGGAGCGTGTGCCGCCGGGCCCGCTCCGCATGCGGGTTGAGCAGCGCCGGGAAGGGGATCCTGACCGCCGTCGTGCGCCGGGTGGGATCCGCGGGGCTGGGAAGGTGGCCGAAGTCCATCGCGTTCGCCATACGTGCCCCCTGGTGTCGTGGCGCCCCGCCGATGACTCGGGGCGCAGGTCCGAGGTGTACTCGCAGCCCTACGAGGCTAGGGGGAACGGCCCCGATCCGGGAGTCCTCCGCGCCCCGTGGCGGCGTCGGATGGCGGCAATCGGCGCACGCTCCCGGCGCACGCCCCCCGGAAGGTGCCCCTGGGCCGGGCGCGACACCCGCGCGGGCCGTGGTGGAACGCGCCCGGCGTACGCCCTTCCCCGTTACCAGCATCGGGCGCCGAGTGGGGCCCGAACGCACAGTCGCGGACACACAACTCCCCGTGGGCGTACGCTTTCGCGCGTACCCGTGTCCCTGCGGTCGAAGGAACAGAAGTGGCCTCTACGGGAGACCGGCCGGGACGCCCCCGCCGGAAGCTGTTGGAGAGAGACGCGGAACTCGGCGCGGTCGACGCCCTGTTGACCGAGCTGTCGGAGGCGGCGGCCGGCACCGGCGGCCCCGCTTCGGGAGCGCTGCTGGCCTTCGCCGCGCCCGCCGGGCTGGGCAAGACCACGCTGCTGGCCGAGGTGCGCCGCAGAGCCGTGGCCCGCGGCTGCACGGTGCTCGCCGCCCGCGGCGGCGAGCAGGAGCAGGGCGTCGCCTTCCATGTCGTACGGCAGCTCGTGCAGCCGCTGCTGGCGGCCTCCGGCGAGGAGGACCACCGCCGTCTGCTGGGCAGTTGGTACGACATCGTCGCCCCCGCCATGGGCCTGGTCGCCCGGGGCGACGGCGGCGCGCCCGACCCGCAGGGCGTGCGCGACGGCCTGGACTGGATCGCCACCCGCTTCGCCGTGCAGCACGCGCCGCTGATGGTCATCCTCGACGACGTCCACTGGGCCGACGCCGAGTCCCTCGCCTGGCTCACGGGCTTCGCCCCGAGGGTCACCGAGCTGCCGATGCTGCTCGTCGTCGCCTACCGCTCCGACGAACTCCCCGCCGACGCGGCCGCCTTCGCCCATCTCGCCGAACGCCACGGCTCCCACCCGTACGACCTCGCCCCGCTGACCCCTCGCGCGGTCGGCAGCCTGGTGCGGGAGGCCCTCGGCGAGGAGGCCGACGACGGCTTCTGCCGCGAGGCGTGGGCCGTCACCGGCGGCAACCCCTTCGAGACGGTCGAGGTCGCGGCGAAGTTCGCCGACCGGGGCCTGAAGCCCCAGGACATCCACGTCGCCGAACTGCGCGAACTCGCCTCGGCGGTGAAGGGCAGCGGGCTCGTCGACCGGCTGGAGCGGCTCGGCACCTCCACGGTGCGGTTCGCCTGGGGCGCGGCCGTGCTCGGCGCCGAGGCGTCGCGGAGCCTGGCCGCGAGCGTCGGCGGACTGGGCGAGGCCGAGTCCGCGGACGCCGTCGCACGGCTGCGCGAGGCCCGTATCCGCCCCGCCGGCCGACCACCCCGACGACGACCGGCTGGAGTTCTTCCACCCGCTGGTGGCCACCGCCGTCTACCGCGCCATACCCGCCGCGTTCCGGGTCGCCATGCACGGCCAGGCCGCGGCCGTCGTCTCGACCGCGGGCCTCGGGGTCACCAGCGTCGCCCGGCACCTGCTGGAGGTGCACCCCGAGAGCGACCCGTGGGTCGTGCGGCAACTGCGCGAGGCCGCCCGCGACTCACTCAGGTCGGGCGCCCCCGAGGCGGCACGCCGCTGCCTCGCCCGCGCGCTGCGCGAACCTCCCGCCCTCGACGAGCGGGCGGACGTCCTCTTCGAACTCGGCTGCTCCGCCCTGCTCACCGAACCGGCCACCACGGTCAACCACCTGCGCGCCGCCCTGGACGAGCCCGTCCTCGCCCCCGCCCTGCGCGAGATGATCGTCTACCGGCTCGCCCAGGCACTCGGCCACTCCGACCGGATGGCGGAGGCCGCCGAGACCGTCGCCGAGGCGGCCCGCGAGGCGACCGACGCCAGGACCCGGCTGCACATGCAGGCCGAGCAGTTCATGTGGAACGCCTTCCGCGCCGACGAGCCCGACTCCCCGGCCCGTTCGCGCCGGCTGGCCCGGCTCGCCGAGCACCTCACCGGCCGCAGCCTCGCCGAGCGCTACATCCTGGGCCTGCGGGCCTGGGACGCCATGGTCCGCGGCGAGTCCGCCGAGACGGCGCTGCACTACGCCCGCGAGGCCCTCGGCGACGGCATGAGCTGGACGGACGACCAGTGGGGCTTCGAGGTCCCGGTGCTGGTGGCGCTCACCTTCATGTACTGCGACCAGCCCGGCCAGGCCGAGGAGCTCTTCAACGCCGGCATCGCCGAGTGCGAGCGCAAGGGCTGGCGCGGGGCCCACCTGTCGTTCGGCTTCACCCTGCTCGGCTACATCCGCTACCGCCGGGGCCGTCTCGACGAGGCCGAGACCCTGGTCCGCGCGGGGCTGCGCATCGCCGACCGGGTCGGACGCAACGTACCCGCCCAGTACTTCGCGATCGGCATCCTCATCGAGATCCTGCTCGCCCGCGGCCGCACCTCCGACGCGCACGACGTCGCCGTCAAGTACGGCTACGGCGACGTGGTGCCCAGCGCCGTCGTCTACCCCGACTCGCAGACCGTCCACAGCGAGCTGCTGCTCGCCCTCGGGCGGCGCCGGGAGGCCGAGTACGAGCTGGCCAGGGTCGGCCTGCGGCTCGAACCCCGCGGCATGCGCAACCCCGCCTGGTGCCCGTGGCGCCTCCACCTCGCCCGGGCCACCGACAACCCGGAGCACGCCGCCGCGCTCGCCGCCGAGGCCCTGGAGATGGCCCGCCGCTTCGGCACCCAGTCCGCGATCGGGCAGGCGCTGCACACCACGGCGTCGATCACCGAGAACGCCGCCGAGCGCCTGCGCCTGCTGGCGGACGCCGTCGCCCACCTGGAACGTTCCCCCGCCGGCTACGACCTCGCGAGCGCTCTGGTCGACCACGGCGTCGCCCTGCGCCGCGCGGGCCTGCGCCAGGAGGCCGGCGAGCAGCTCCACCGCGGGCTGGAGGGTGCCGTGCAGTGCGGCGCCGACGCCCTCGCCGTCCGCGCCCGCGAGGAACTCGACGCGGCGGGCCTGTGGCCGCTGCAACTGCGCTCCGACGACACCGGGCTGCTCACCACCCAGGAGCGCCAGGTGGCCGAGTGGGCCGTGGCCGGCCGGTCCGACGACAGCATGGCGGAGGAGCTGGGGGTCGGGCTGCCGGTGGTGACGCGCCTGATGTCCGACATCTACCGGAAGGTCGGCTCGGACCGCGGGGGCCTGGAGCGGATGATCCGCCGCCAGTCGCTGCCACCGTCCCGCTGAGGCGGGGGCTTCGCGGGGCCCGACCCCCGTTGGGCGCCCGGTTCTCGGGCCTCGGCCCGGTGGGGTGCCCGGCGCCTGCGCCGTGGGGCGGACGCGCCGGGCGCGTGACCGGTCCCTGCCTGACGGTCCCGCGCCCAGCGCCTCCAGGGGGAGGTGTCCTTCAGTACGTACGCGGCGCCCGGGGCGTTCAGCCCCGTCCCGCCTCGTTTCCGTGCCGCCCGCGCGACACCGCCGCCGAGGCCAGCGCCACACCCGCCGCCACGGAGAGGACCGCAGGCCACGCGCCGACCTTCTTCGCCAGCGGGTGCGAGCCCGCGAACGCGGCGATGTACGCGGCGCTCAGCCCTGCGGCCGCCTTCGCCCCCGCGTCCCGGTGCCACTGACGCGCGGCGACGGCACCCGCCGCGGCCAGCGCCACACCCCCGAGGGGCCGCTTCCCGGTGAAGCGGGCGAGCGAGTACCCGCCCACGAGACCGCCTGCCGCCACCGCCGCCGCGGGAACCCTGGCCATGACACCGCCACCTTTCGTCGCCGTCCCGGTCTTCCGTACCGTCCGGCTCTGCTCTGATCCGCTCTGGTCTGTCCGCCCCCGAGCCTAGGACCCCGTCGCGGGGCACCCGGAGGCGCCCCGCGCCCCCGGGGCCGGGTCCGTGGCCCCCGGGGCCGGGTCCGCCGCCCCCGGGTCCGGGGCTGCCGTCCCGCATCAGCCCAGGAGCTGCCCCCGCACCGCCCCGTCCGGGAACTTCTCCGTGTGGATGTTGGAGTAGAACTCCCGCGGCGTCTCGCGGATCTCCTTCAGCAGCCCCTTGTGCTGGTGCTCCAGCCGCCCCGACACCGCGAACACCCCCTCCGGCACCGGCTTGTCGAGCAGCCCGAGCACGACGTCGCCGTTCGTCCCGAACGTGCCCCGGTGGATGTGCGCCGCCTGCGGGGGCTGGATGTTCACCCACGCCAGCGAGAAGTCCACGGAGCGCCCGGACGGGTGCAGGAACGTCACCGCGAAGCCGTCGTCGTCGCCGACCTTGGCCGGGTCCGTCACCGGCACCTCCTGCACGCCGTTGGACAGCGCGCGCAGCTTCCCGCCCTTGATGATGTGCAGCGGGTTGATGTTCCTCTTCAGCCGCTTCAGCTGACCGCGCACCGCGCCGCCGGGGAACTCCGCGCTGTGCAGGTTCAGATAGAAGCCGGACGGGTGCGCGCGGAGGCGGTCGGCCAGCTTCGCGTCCTCGATCGTCCCGTGCCCGGCCGCCGAGTGCACGGAGCCCGGCATCTCCGTACCGAACAGCGGCACCCGCACCTCGCCGTTCCGCCCGGCCGCCCCCTGGTGGATGTGGCCCTGGCTCGGCACGAAGCCCTGCCACTGCATCGCGAAGACGATGCGGTCGCCCTTGATCTTCACGAGCGCCACGGCCTTCCCGTCCGGGTCGTTCACGGCGGGCCCGCCCTTCTCGGGGACCTCGTGGGCGCCGGTCATGACGACGGCGAAGGTCACCGCGCGCCCCTTGCCCTTCGTGGTGAACGCCGCGGCCTCGGCCCGGTCCGGACTTCGGCCCCCGCCGTGTCCGTCGTGCCCGTCGTGGGCCACCGCGGGGGCGGCGGCCCCGGCCGCCGCGGCCAGCACCACCAGGGCGGCGGGCACGGAGAGGCGGCGGAGTCGGAACATGCGCATGGGGAGGTCCTCCCGTCGGGGCCGGCCCCGTCCCCTCGCCGCGTCGTGCGAGCGGCGCGTCCGGCCGTCGGTCGGGGTCCAGTACGGGCGGTTCCCGACCGTCGTTCAACACGGGACGTCCGGCGCGCGGGCCTGAACGGCAGGCCGCCGCGGCGCGTACCTCCGGCCGTACGCAACCGGCCCACGCCCCAGCGCGAACGAGGAGTCCAGCATGCGCGGCACCCCCCACCCGGCCCGGACCAGGTCCCTTCTCGCGGCCCCGCTGATCGCCCTTGCGCTGCTCGGCGCGACCGGCTGCGAGGACTCGGGCGGCTCCGGCTACGGGGCGGGCCCGGCCTCCCCGTCGGCGCGGCAGCGCGACGCCGGCGCGGCCGCCCCCGGCGCCGATGCCCCCGCCGCCACCGAGCCCGGCAGCGGCCCCGACGACCCGGCCCCCGCCCCCGATTCCGGCTCGGGCGCGGGCTCGGGGGCGGCCCCCGCGTCCGTCACCACCGCCGAGTCCGACCTCGGCTCCATCCTGGTCGACAGCAACGGCCGCACCCTCTACGCCTTCACCAAGGACAAGCCCGGCACGGCCACCTGCGACGCCGACTGCATCGCCGTCTGGCCCGCGTTCACCTCGGCCGCCGAACTCACCGCCACCGGCACCGCCGACCCGGCCCTGCTCGGCGAGACCCGGCTCGGCGAGGGCGCCGACCAGGCCGTCTACGGCGACTGGCCGCTCTACTACTACGTCGGCGACGTGCTCCCCGGCGACGTCAACGGCCAGGGCCTGGACGGCGAATGGTTCGCCGTCGCCGCCGACGGCACCCTCGTCAAGGACGGCGTGGAGACCGTCGCCTGATCCCGCCGGCGGCGTTGTCGTACCCGTCCGGCACCCTGAGCCCATGCTCATCGAGGGATACGACCCTGAGTCCGACGACCCGCTCGTGGCGGGCGAGGACCTGCTCACGCTGCCCGGCTTCTGGCTCTGCCACCTGGGGGTGCTCTGCCCCTCCGGCACGAGCCCCGAGACCTTCGGCGCCGACGCGGCCGACGCCGACGCCGCGTTCGAGACGGTCATGGACGAGGAGCGCTGGCCCGTCTTCCGGATCCCCTTCGGCGGCGGGCACACGGCGGTGGTGCTCTACCGCAACTTCGACGACGACGCGGGTGTGGAGTTCTTCCTCACCCACCCGGGATGGGCCGGCCGCCTGGGCCACCTCGGCACGATCGACGGCCACCCGTCCGGCCCGGGGCTCGCCTGGCCCGAACTCCTCCACATCGCCCACACCCCGGACGCCTCCGCCCCGGGCGTCCAGGACCCGCACGCCCGCCTGCTGCTCCTCCTGCCCGCCCTCGGCGACGCCGACCTCCCCGACGAGGCCGCGCCCGTGGTCGCCGCCGCCCTGACCGCGACCGGTACCCTGCCGGACGGGGCCCCGGCCCTGGCGTCCACCCTGCTCGCCCACCACCCGTACTGGTCTCCGGCCTCCTGGGCCCTCCCCTCCGCCTCCCCTCTCAGCGGCGCCACCGCCCCCTGGGAGGGCGTCCTCTGCTGCGACGGGCCCCTCAGCCCGCGCAACGGGCTGCGCATCGCGCAGGGCATCAGCCGTGCGCAACACGAGGGTCTGGCGGTGGCGTTGGGCACCTGGACGCCGGCACGTCCATGAAGGCGGAGCCCCTGTACCGGCCGCCCGCTCCCCGCTGTGAGCCCACCGACCGCGCGGTCAGGCACCTGCGCGGCTCTTGGTGAGTTCGAGCTTTGCCGGGCCCTCGCCCTCCAGCGGACGTCCGAGGGCCCAGCCACATGCCTCGTAGAACGACACGGCTCCGGTGTTGCCCGGGAAGGTCTCCAGACGGATGACCTGATACCGGGCGAGGAGGGTGTCCTCCGCGTGTCCCAGCAGGAGCCGTCCCAGCCCTCGCCGGTGCTGATGCGGGTCGATCATCATCAGGTCGACCGTGGGGCCGTCGAGGATGGAGAGGCCGATGATCCGGCCGTCCTGCACGAGGCAGTGCACGCCGCCCCGTTCCAGATGGTCCGTCACATGCGCGTCGGAAGCTCCGCTGCCGATGAACCAGTCCACGGCCTCGTCGCCGAGGAACGCGCGGTAGCAGGTGTCGATCGTGCGACGCGCGAGAGCCTGGAGCTCACCACGGTCATCCCCGGTCGCCGGGCGGATGGCGGGGCGGTGCTCTCCTGTCGTCACGGTGGGTCCAACTCCTGCTGTGCGGGTGGGCCTGCGACTCTAGTCGCACCGCTCAGCGCAGGGTGCGGCCGCACGCCGAGGCGGTCCCGCCGACGTTCCTCGCCTCACGCAGCGGGCGCCAGCGGCAGCGCCCGCTCGTACAGCTCGCGGGCGTACCGGTTCCGCAGGTGCGGCCGGATCGCGGACACCATCGCCCGGTAGCGGTCGTCGCACCGCCCCGAGCGCACATGCCCGTAGTCGTCGAGCATCCCGTGCCAGTCGACGCACGCCTCTTCCAGCCGCCCGAGCCGTAGCTTCCGCTCCGCCAGCGTCGCTTCCCGAATGGCACGGATTCGCCGATACACCGGCTCTCGCAGCCGATTCGACTCCTCCAACGCCTCCACCGACCCGGCGACATCGCCCAACTCGTACCGCACCTGCCCCACGTGGTACTTCAGCGCGGCCGGATCGTACGAGCGGAAGGCAGTCTGTCTGTCCTCCGCCCGCTCCATCGCGGCCTCGGCCTCGTGCAGCCGCCGCAGTGCCGTCGCCCGGTCACCCGTCCGTGCGGCCGCATGTGCCTGCTGACCCGCGAGGAATGCCACCATCCGCGGTCCGGCCTGCGGGGATGCCCCGGCCGCCGCGTTCGCGAGTTCGAGAGCCTTCGCGCCGTGCCCCAGATCCACCGCCTGCACGCTCATGCCGCGCAGCGTCGTGCAGTACGTGAGGTGGTCCTCCGCACCGCCGGCCAGCTCCAGGGCCTTCGTGTAGTACCACTGGGCGAGACCGTCGGCGCGTTCGTCCATCGCCATGTAGCCCGTCAGGTAGCAGTGGTCGGCAGCCGCCGACAGCATCGCCTTCCGTACCCGTTCCGGCCCTTCCGCCTTGAGGTACGGGGCGACGGTGTTGACCATGAACGCCGCCGCCATCGGGCGGGCGTGGCGCCCGCCGAACATGTCGTCGATCTCGCTGATCCGCTCCGACATGGCGACGACGGCGTCGACTTCTCCCTGACCGATGCGCTGATGCGGGTTGCGGCGGTGCGATGCGAAGCGGCCCACCAGATCGGTGAACCCCGGGATGAGCGCCGCGACCGAGTAGAGACCGGCGCTGCCGAGTACGGCTCTGCGGGACGGATCCATGTCCACGCTCCCCAGTTCGACGAGTCCCGTCACGGTATCCGGGTCCCCGAGCGGGGCGCTCCCCTCGCCGCCGAACCCGAACTCCCCGGCCGTCACCGGTCGGGACAACCGCCGCGAGAACGCCTCCACGAGCGCCGGCCGCACCCGCTTGCGCGGCATCGTGCCCGTCAGCCAGTGGCACACGGCGGAGTCGTCGTAATGCAGCGCCAACCCGAGCTCGGCTCCCACCCGGTTGACGGCCCGGGCGACCTCGCCGTTCGTCCAGCGGGCTTCGGCGATCAGCTCGGCGAGTGCCCGGTTCGGTGTACGCGCACGCATGAGGCGCCTCCTGGAGATTCAGGACTTTCAACCACTCGACCGAGGCGGGCGATGTCCACCCGCTGTGCCGATGAGTTCACTGAACGTTAGCGCGCCCGGCCGTCGGGCGGCACCTCGGAGCGAGCCGGAGCGGACTCATGGACCTGAACGCATGCCGAAGCGAAGTGCGCCGCAAAGCCTGGGAGTTGCCCTTCCTCGCCGAGCCCCGCGAACTCGCGCCACTGCGGCGCCTGATGGGTCTGCGCCTTCGTCAGTGGGGCATCCCGCACGTGCTCGACGCGGCCGCGATCTGCGTCACGGAACTCGTCTCCAACGTGATCCGCCACGTCGGCGAACTGACCCCGACGACGCTCACCGTCTCCATGAACGGCACCTTCCTGCGCCTCGACGTCCAGGACCCCGACGCCCGCGCCCTCCCCACCCTCCTCGCGGCCGGTCCCGACGCCGAGGGCGGCCGCGGCATGGCCCTCGTCGACGCCACGGCCGACCGCTGGGGCGTGATCCTCCGCGCCGACTCCAAGGTCACCTGGTGCGAACTGGCCACCGGCCTCACCGCCCCCGACGGCCACGTCCCCACCCCGGGAGTCACCCGCGCCGAGGCCCTGATCGGCCTCTACGGCTCCGTCCGCCACCCCACCGACCCGCCGCGCACCCGCCTGAGCGTGGCCATGGCCGAGGAGTCGGCGATCGCCGTCATCACCGACCTCCTCCTCTGGCTCCGCGCCCACGGCTGCGACCCGGACGAGGCGCTGGACCGGGCGCAGGGGGTCGTGGAAGCGGGCATGGCGACATGATGTGCGTCACGGGGATTCGCGTGGGTGGGGCGGCGGGTGTCGCCTCCTGTCGAGCGCATCAACGTTTCCGCCCTGTGCTCCCTTCCGATATCCGCTGTCGTGAGCGTCCCCGGCCGCTACCCGCGAAGGTAGACTGCTTGGCGATTGTCCAGTGATCATTTTCCGATCTGCAGCCGAGAGAGCACGTGTCCGAATTCCGTATTGTGGATCTTTTCGCCGGCCCAGGAGGGCTGGACATCGCTGCGGTCAAGCTCGGTCTGTCGGTGACCGGAATTGAGATGGACGCCAACGCCTGTGCCACCCGGGCCGCGAACAAGCTGAACACGCGTGAGGGCGACGTGCGTGATTCCTTCCCCGGTGACTTTCCGGGAGGGACCCGGGTCCTGACCGGTGGGCCTCCCTGCCAGACCTACACCGTGGCTGGTTCCGGTGCGGGTCGACGCGCCCTCGACGAGGTGCTGAACTGCGTCGAACTCATGGCCTCGGGCAAGGAACTGTCCAGTTCGGAGATCGCGCTGCTCGGCGACGAACGCACCGGTCTCGTGCTCGAGCCTCTGAAATGGGTGCTGCAGGCCATCAAGGACGGGGACCCGTACGAGGCGGTGGTGCTGGAGCAGGTACCGGCTGTGCTGCCCGTGTGGGAGGCGTACGGGCGGGCATTGCGCAAGATCGGGTACCACGTGGAACACGACGTTCTCCGTGCGGAGGAATACGGGGTTCCGCAGACCCGCCGTCGCGCCATCCTCGTCGCGCGGCGCGAAGGTCCGGTCTCGCTTCCCGTTCCTACTCACCGTCCCTATCGCAAGGGGGTCGGTCGGGACTCGGGTGATCCGGGCAGGAAACCCTGGGTGCGGATGTGCGATGTACTCCCGGGGCGTGCCACCCCCTTCGAGGTCGTCTCGAACTACGGAAGCGGCGGCAACCCCAAGGACCGGGGGCGGAGACGGCACGACATGCCTTCCGCGACCGTGACAGGGAAGATCTCTCGCAACCGAGTACTGGGACCGGGAGATCGGACGGGGCGCTTCAGTCCGGCGGAAGCGGGCATGCTCCAGACCTTTCCGGCGGACTTCCGGTGGGCAGGCAGCGACGTCGCACAGCAGATCGGCAACGCCATTCCACCCGTTCTCGCCGCCCATGTCCTGAGCGCCGCGCTCGGTCTCGGTGACGGCGCGCTGAAGCAGGCAGTCGACGCCTTGTCGGGTGGACGCATCGAGGTCTGACCCGTGGGGTCGCCGCGCTACCGGCGGCGACCCCACCGAGGAACCGGGCCGTCAGGTTCGCAGAGCTTGCGCCAGCGCGCGCCCCACCGCCTCCGCGAGGGGCGGCGGCATGGCGTGCCCGATCTGCCGATAGGTCGACGTCTTCCGGCCGTGGAAGGCCCAGCCCTCCGGAATGGACTGGATCATCGCTGCCTGGCAAACGGTCAGCTTGGGCGTCGCGTCTTCGGGAAAATCAGGGCCGGGGGGAGCGTCTCCGAGGCTGTCCCCGTTCACCCCGAGCGCTGCCCAGGCCTTTTTGCTTCCTGTCGGGCCCAGGTCCGCTCCGCCCCGATTCTCGGATCCTCCGACGAGGGCCGGCGCGATGCTGTTCGCTGCGCGGGCCCATGCTGCCGCGCCGGTCCACCCTCCGGACGCCATGGAGTCGCCCAGTGCCTGGCCGACGGTGGGCGGCCTCGATCCGCTCGGCTCGGGCCAGGAGAACCGTGAGAAGAGCGGTTCCTGCAGGGCTACGAGGAACCCGCTGCTGCGGTTCTGCGGCACGCCGAAGTCGGCCGCGTTGAGGACGCGCCAATCGGTGCGGTACCCCGCCTCCTCGAGCGAGTGCTGAATCCATGCTCTGTCGGCTGCGAAGTCGGGGCTCTGCACCAGTCCCGGAAGGTTCTCCAGCAGGACCGCGCGTGGACGCATCGAGCAGGCCAGCGCCACCGAAGCGCGCAGAACACGCCGCTCGTCGGCGTCCTGCGACGTGCTGATGCCCGCTGTGGACTTCACCCGGGGCAGGCCACCGCTCAGGAGATCGACACCCTTCACCTCCGGCCGCATCTCCGTATGGAATTCCAGGAGGTCCATGCAGACGACTTCCCAGTGCGGTCTGTTGCGGGCGATGGTGAAGCAGGCATCGGCCTTGGCGTCGATGAGCAGCACCGGATCGAATCCCGCGCGTTCCAGCCCGAGCGCCTGGGCTCCCGACCCCGCGCATATCTCGACGGATGTGAGCCGCCGTTTCGCTCTTTCCCCCTCGTCGCCCGAGGACGCAGGGGACGCGCCGGTGCCTGCTTCCCGTACAACCTCGGCCGGTGAAGCCGGTGAGGCGGAGACGGCGGGAGTCGCAGGGACGGTGCGGGGCCGCTGTGCGTCGACGGATTCCTGGGCGACGTATCGCAGCTCGGCGTCGAGGGACGCTTCCTCGATGCCGTCGAACAGCACGAAGGGGGCCAGCCGAAGCAGTCGTTTGAGGAAGTCCCGCAGAGTGTCCCGTTCGTTGAGGCCCCTGCGGTCGAGGTCGTTCCAGACGCGGAGGATCGACCTGACCAGGTGCGGGCTGCCGCCCAGGGCCTCCCGTCTCGCGTAGATCTGGTCGAAGGCGGCTTCGCCGAGGATGTGCAGGGCTCCGTACGGTTCGGCCTCGTCGGGAGATCTGACGAGTTGAGCGCGCCACCACAGGCGCCCGAAGACGTGACGTGTCAGGTCCGTGCCGAGTACCCGGTCCCCGGGCGGCCGCGGGTAGCGCCAGAAGGCCACGTCCGGCAGCAGAACCAGGGCAAGGAAAGACCAGACATCCCTTGATGCCGCCTCGGCGGGCACCATGCCCATCTCGTCGTGCAGCAGCGCGGCGACCCGCAGATCGAAGTCTGCTTTCCCGCTGCGGTCCGGCGGATGCGGGAAGCCGGCGTGCTCGGCGAGCTCCAGCACGGCCTTGCGCAGCTCTCGGAGTCTGTCGGGGGAGACGCGGTCGCCGCCTGTGGCCACGTACACAGCCGAGTCGTGGGAGACGGCGAACCGCGCGGTGAGTTCCGATACGGGGAGGGCCTTGTACTCCTCGAAGAGCGGTGCCGCTTGGCCCGCGAGAAGTCGTGGATAGAGGAAGCTCACGACGGTACCTCGAGGATCCTGACAGCCGCCTGGAGGTCCGAGGCGAACAACGACGGTGACTGGTGCCTGCGAAGCCTGATGTCCGTGACGGACTGCTCGGGGAACAACTGGTCGAACAGGGCTTGCAGCGTCGCGCCGAGCGAGCCCTCCGGAAAGTCCGCGTCCTCCGTGAAGTCGTCGGTGTTGAGCGCATGCTCCACCATGGTTCGCGCGGCGTCCGCGTAGACCACGGAGAGCACCGCACGGTCCACGGGGCGAGGCCTGCCGGCGTTCTCGAAGGCAGCGGCTGTGACCGCGTTCCGTTCGTTCACCAGCAGCAGGAGAGATCCCATGGTCGCGCTTTCCATGCCTCCGCTGATCTGCAGATGCCACGCCGCGTTGTCGGGAAAGGAGGTGCGGCCGAAGTCGATGACGGCCATCGGGAACTGTGGTGCGTCGCCTTGAAGGCGGAGCGAGCGACGGTCGCTCCACAGCACGGACCCCGCACGTCGCGGTGCCGACATGCGTCCGGAATGCTGTCGGTCCGCCAGGAGCAGCGCGGTGTCGAGGACGAGAAGACCGCCGAGATCTGTGCCGGGCAGACGGATGTCGAGTGTGACCGTGGTCGTTTCGAGATCGGCCAACCGGAGCTGCTGGGCAGGTCCGCTCAGATTCGATCCCCTAGAGGTCCACACCACGGACAGCATCAGGTCCGATTCGGCGGAAAGGCCTGACTGGGATCGGGCCTGCTCGACGTCCACACGCACGGTTCGGCGCAGGTGCAGATCCATTCGGTAGTCCCAGTCCGGTACCGCCTCGGGAAGAGGAATCTCCCCGTCCTCCAGGAGCATCGACCAGTCCCCGGCCTCGACGACGTCCTCGGACGGGATTCGGTAGGGAAGCGCCCGCCGACTCATGCCGACCTCACGACTTCCACCTTCACGCCGATCTCGGTCATGGTGTCGGGAGCGGGACGCACCACGGCACGCCAGAGCATGTCTCCGCCCACCACGACCAGCGCCTCTTCTCTGTGGAGTCGCCCGCTTTCGTCCTCCCAGCCGACGAGTTCGGGCATGTCGGCACCGATAGGCGGATCGGTCTCGCGCCCGCCCGCTCCGGGGAGAGTAACCGCCAGGTCGATGCGAACCCTTTGCGGCCCAGACACGGGCAGGACGAATTCCTGCACGAGTACCGACAGGGAGCCGCGGTCGTCGTAGTACGGCTCGCCCACGTACTGCACGCGCGGGCGACGGGTCCTTGCCGGTGCAGCGGAGTGTTCGTCCTGCGAGCCGAGTTCCACGCCATCCTCCGAGAGACCCGAGCCGTTCGCCGCGCCACCTCGGCCGGAACCGCCGCGGCCGTTCCGGCCGGCTCCGGCACCACGGGACCTTCCTGTCGTGCTGCCCGGCTTGGAGTACTCGGTGGCACCACCCGTGCCCCAGGTTCCCCCGACCAGGCCGGCGAAGAAGGAACTTGCCGCACCGAGCGCGACATCGGTGCTGCCTTCCCGGGCCGTGCCGCTGAGAGAGAGCAGCCCGTTCAGTTCTTCGCCGATGCGGCGGAACGTCGTCTGGACATAAGTGCTCTCCGGCCTGTCGAGCGACTGAGGATGCCAGGCGTCGTGGGTCGGAGGCTCTGCCTTCGCATAGACCTCGTCCATCGTCTCGTCCGCGCGGAAGACGCCCGCGTAGCCCTGATGAACACTGGGAGGCTTGGGCCCGGGGTGATAGGTGACGACAAGCTCCGCGGGACGCATGAGGCAGACATGATGGACGATTTCCTCCACGCCCACCAACCGTGAGGCCCTGGACGGCTCCAGCGCCGGCGTGATGCGCTTCACCAGCCCGAGGCGGCCCAGGTACTTCTTGGGACGCATGCACTCGAGCCTCTTCGCATCAGGCCCCTGCATGGCTGTGTAGGCGGCGACGAAGAGGTTGAGGGGACGGGTCTCCCGGGGGTCGGGCACGTGATGCTCGACTCCGTCACAGGCGACGGCGAAGCGCATCGCCGGGTGCGCCGAATCGGAGGGAATCATCTTCGGCCAGAGGTGCCACGTGATCGTCTCCGCCAGGTAGTCCGCTGCCGCGCGGGGCTCGAGTTCGTCCAGGTTGGGGTCCACGACGATCACCGTCGTGCCGGTCTCCCCTGCCTCGAACGACTTGAGGCCCAGTCGGCGGGCGACGGACTCCGCCTTGTCGCCCACCAGCGGCTCGAGCACCTCACCCGAGGAGTCGCCCCACCAGTGGCGGCCTGTGTACCGCCGGTCCCCGGAGCGCTCGGCAGAGACATAGCTCTTCCACAGAGCACACCCGATGAGCCGTGTCTCGTGGCTGCCGTCCGGCAAACGGCACCGGGAGTGCACGAGCACGGTGCCCGCCTTGGACAACAGATAGAAGATGCCCTTGCCGAATCCGTAGGTTCCTCCGCCGAGTGCGGTGTCCCGGGGCTCGCCGATGTTCCGGATGAACGACACGAAGTCGCGTTCCGGCCCCACCGCGTCGTCCGCGCGAGTCGGTCCGACAAGACCCCGGGTGCCGCGGTCGGAGACGGCGAGCAGCCGTACGGGACCACGGCGCAGCGTGTCCCGCAGGGGGAAATCGTCTGCTCTTGCCGGTGCTCCAGCGGCCAGCATCTCGCGCCACGCCGACATGTGGGCCGGACCCACGGTCCACATGTCGATGCGGTAGTCGACCGGGACACCGGCATCGGGAAGCCTGGCGTCCCAGCTGTTCTGTGCGGATTCCCGGACCAGGATGGTGAGCAGGTCCAGCTCGGGGCGGCCGAGCTGGTTGCGGATTCCTTCGGCGGCACTCGCACCGTCGGGCGGATAAGGCTGGGAGAACCAACGGGGCGTCGTCACACGGACTCCTGGACCAGGCACTCGATGTACTGCGCGATCTCGTCCGTCGTCATGGCCGCGGGAAGATCACCGGAGAGATCTATCGTGTAGTCGACGTCCGTGACGGTCGCCGTGAGTCCTGCGTGCGCCAGTGCTCGGTGCGTGAGCCCGGGGAACCCGGGACCGACGGCATACCAGCGTTCTTCCTCCACGACGAAGCAGGCGTCCTTGTAGAAGGCCGCATCCGCCTGCCGGTAACCGGCAGCAGCGAGCAGGTCCAGCAGGGCCGGCTCGTCGTCGCACTGTCGCAACACGGACTCCACGAGCTCCAGAAACCGTGTGCCCGCCGAAGGAGCGCAGGGTGTGCACCGCAGCCACACCAGGGAGAGAGTTCCCTTTTCCGGCGGCTGGAGTTGATCGAGCCCGTGAATGCGCGGTCGCCGGCCCTCGGACGATGTGCTTGCCTTCACTTCCAGTGCGCGGGAGTACGCACGGAAATCATGGCAATGACCGGTCGGTCCCTTCCACAAGGTGTGGGCGCTGGCGTCGTCGGCCAGCAGTTGGTCTAGGACGTGCAGTTCGCCGTAGAGCCCGACGAGCCTGTCCGGACCGAGAGGAGCACCCTGCGATGTGAAGAGCGCCTTCCATCTGTCGACGACACGATAGAGAGCCCTGGCGGGATTGGCCGGCTGTGCCGCGACGGCGCAGAGCACATCCGCTCCGAGCCTGGTGAACAGGTCGGCCACGTCGGGATCCAGGCAGGCAAGATCCGCGTAGGTCTGATAGCTGTCCTCGCCCTCCAAGGCCCTCTTGCGCAGGCTGAGCACCCCGCCGTCCAGACCGGCGCGCACCTTTCTGTTGGCGGGGACGGGAATGAGTATGTGTCGTAGGCCGTCATGGTCGACGGCGGCGGACAGTGGGCCGTGGGCTGCGGGGACGGGAAGGACGGATACACGGAGTCGCCGCTCGCCGCTGCTGCTTTCCGATTCGAGCGCTGTCCAGTGCTGCTCGATGAGTGCGAATGCCTCGTCCTCGGTCATGCCTCCTCGCCGTCGACGAGACTGAAGTCCTCGTCCTCGAGACGCACATTGGCCAAGTTGGCGGAGATGTACTTCTCCACGGTGGAGTCCTCGGTGTGAGGCTTCGGGAAGACCAATCCGATGCCGATGACGTGCTCCTCGGCAGCCAGCGGGGCACGGGACTTCCTCGACGCGGAAGGTGCGGAGACCTTGTCGATCGGATACAGCACCAGCAGGCCGTGGTCGGGCAGGTGCTTGTTCCGAGCCTCCTTGATCGCCTTCTCGTCCAACTGCGACGTGTCACCGGGCAGGTCGACTGCGGCATCCCTGCGGCTCATGAGGGTCTTGATGTCCGCGAAGTCGGGCTCGGGGGGACCCGCCGAGTTGACCCGCGCGCGCACATTGCGTCCGACGGTGACGCCGGGTGCGAACGTGAAGGTGTCACCGTTCCGAGGGTTGCCGACGACTGCCACGTTCCACCGGCGCAGCGACCCGGCATCGGAAATGCGCTTGTTGATGTACTTGACGATCAGTTCGCCGTCGCTCTCCTGGGACTTCTCGTGGAACCGGTAGCGGGCCAGGAAGTCGGTGATCGCATCGTGCGGGACGTCACGGAAGACGAATCGGCCCTCGCTCGACCGCTCCGAGATCGTTCTGGCATGAGTACTCGCCGCGACAACGAGTTCCTCGGCCGCGCGAATGTTGCCGCGCAGCCACTCCGCGTTGGTGTGGAAGCAGTGTGTCTGGACGCGCTGGCCGCCGAAGGCCGATGCGGCTGTGACCGCGTCGCGCATCTTGGCGGCGGCTGTGACGCGCAACGCGGGGTGAGTGCGCAGCCTCACTGCGAAGGTGAGTGGGGTCTCGTCCTCGGTCATGTAGATGTCGATGTCGCGGCGCATCTCTGTTTCGACGGTCGCCAGGTGCCTGAACCAGCCGGCGAGTTCGTCCGTCATCCAGATCCTCGGGAGGTCCGCGTATCCGTTCCGGAAGCCGAACCAGCGTCCCATCTGGAGAAGCGTGTCGTAGGCGGACACCGCACGGACGAAGTAACTGACGGACAGACCCTCGAGGGTGAGGCCACGGGACAGTGTGTTGCCGCCCACGGCGATTGCCACGACGGGGCCGTTCTCGTAGTCGAGCCGGTCCTCACTGCTGGAGTTGTCCATGACGATCCGACAGCTTTCCAGGACTCCCGGCAGTTCCCGGAGGATGTCGTCGAAAGCAACCGGCGCTTCACCGAAGTCGGACGCGGGCACCCGTTCCGTCTCCTGCAGCCACAGCGACCGGAGGCGAGCGATTTGCTCCGCGTCGTGGAGCGACGCGGCGAAGGTCTCGCGCAGCTTCCTCAGCGGTCGGTCGAAACTGTTGTGCACAGCCGTGTTGACACTTGTGTGGATCAACATGGTGTTATGCGGATTGCCCGTCGTCCTCACGCGACGCGCGGCCGTCACCATCCAGAAGTACTCGACCGCTCTGCGCAGGGTTTCCGTGATGACCGGTTCGAAGCCCTCGACGTCTGCGCGGCTCTCCGGTCGTACGCAGGACACGTCGTCGTCCGGGATCGAACGGATCATGTCGTGACCGTCGTCGACCTCGGCCGGGTCCTCGCCGTCCAGTGCGTAGCGACCGAACAGGACCTCGGTGCCGAAATGGCCTTGGGGTTTGGGCAGATTGACGACGAAGTCCTTGGGATAGAGATCCGCCGCGCCGGGGTCGATGAGCAGGTTTGCGAAGGGCGAGGCCGTATAGCCGACGTATGCGCTGCGGGGCAGAGCGCTCATGATGCTCAGGATCAGCGGGTTGATGGACTTTGTGGCGACCGTCGCCTGGTCGGCCTCGTCGTCGATGATGAGTGCGGGGCAGTCCGCGAGGTAGTCGGATGCCTGGTCCAGCCACTTGGCCAGTTTGCGCAGGACTGTCGCGTTCTTCTTGACCACGCACAGGACCCGGGTCCTGTTGCTCTTGCCGAAGTAGGAAGCAGGGTTCTCCTGCGGAGTGAAGTCCTTGTCCAGGCCGGTCAACTGCGACCACATCGAAGGGTTGGGCTCCACGAGCTGCTGCACGAGACGAGCCTGCGTCTGGCGGCGCAGTCCGTTGTGAATGCCTGCCAGCACGATGAACAACTTGTATCCCCGGTCCGCTGCTTTGGCCATGACCGAGGTGAAGTTGGTCGTCTTGCCGGACTGCACATAGCCGACGACGAGCCCCCGCGTGGAGAAGGACTTCTCCTTCGGATGATTGAGCAGCGAGACGATGCGTGTCGAGGAGTCGTCGAGACTGCTGATCGCAGGCTTTTCGGGCCATCCGTCCTTCCGGAGGATGCCGGTCACCGCGGGCCAGCACTTGTCCTTCGGATGAGGCCCCGTGTACCAGGTGTCGCGGTTTCCGAGGACGACCGTGTGAGGCTCCTCGAGTTCCCTGACGCGGATGGTCTGCTGCTCGTGGCGTTCGCGGATTCTCTCCACCACCGCCGGATCCGTGCTCAGCAGCGCCAGGCGCTTGACCGCCTCGGCGGGAGGAAAGGCGTCCAGGAGAGCCTGGAACGTCTCGTACACCTCGTCGAACTCATCGGTCACCGACACCGACCGTCTCCCGCCCTGGCTCACCGAGGCCGGCGTGTTCGCGCACCACGGGCGCGCGCATGCACGGCGGCCCACCCCTCGAAATGCGCTGCGCACACACTATCCACACAATCGCGGTGACGGTCGGGTCGGTGTCGAATCGGTGCGACGCAGCGGACCGTGGGAGGTGGCCGCATCGACGATCTCTGCGCCGAACGCGAGCCGTCAGCCGGAACTGATCCTTCCCGACGGTGCTTCCCGCGAATCCCCCTCCTGCCGTCGGATGCGGACCACGACATCCGTCACCCGAGTCGCCACATTCGCCGGAGCCTCGTGCTCCCAGAACCGCAGGACCGTCCAACCCTCGGACTCCAGGTGGAGGTTCGTCTCGCGATCACGTGCCATGTTCCTGTCGAGCTTCTCCCGCCACCATGCGGCGTTCGACTTCGGCTGGGTGGCATGCTGCGGGCAGCCGTGCCAGAAGCAGCCGTCGAGAAAGACGGCCACCTTGGCACGGCTGAACGCGATGTCGATCTTCCGCCTGGCCATTCCGGGAACCGGATAGTGAACGCGGTAGCGCAGCCCCTCGGCATGGAGGATCCTGCGCACCGCCACTTCGCAGCCCGTGTCCTGCGACACCTGTCTTCTCATCCTCGCCGACACGGCTGCCGAGGACGGGGTCGGATCGGCTCGATCCCCGCTCATGACGAAGCGGTCGCCCCGTGACACCCCCGGTAAGGCTCCCCCGACCCGCACCAGCACGCCGCCGACTTCGCCGGAGGCCACGGCAGGGCGCGGCCGCGGGCGGCGAGGGTGGTGGCGTACTGGGGGAGGAGGGCGGTGTTGGTGGGGGAGGAGGCCTCGGAGGCGGCGAAGGCCTCGTAGGAGGGGACCGTCGCGGTGACGATGCCGAGGTTCTCGGTGCCGGTGGCCGCGAGGTCGCGGAGGGAGGACTCGATGCCGGCGAGGTGGGCCTCGTGCGAGGGGTACTCGGCGGCCAGGTCCGGGTACGCCTCCAGGAGTTCGGCGAGATCCCGGGCCGGCCAGTGCAGGACGGCGACCGGGAACGGCCGGGAGAGCGCCGAGCGGTAGGAGCCGAGTTCCGCGCGCAGGCGGGCGATCTCCGCCTTCAGCTCGGCCGGGTTGTCGGAGCCGAGGGCCCACAGGCGCTTGGGGTCGTGGAGCTCGTCGAGGCTGAAGTCAGGGGTGCGGGTGGAGTGGACCCGGTCCGCCAGGGCGTCGTGGTCGTCGTGCGGCAGGCCCAGCATCCGGCGCACCCGGTGGCGCCCTGCGAGCAGCGACTGCGCCGCGTACGGGACCTCGTCGTCCTCGGGGAGCAGCAGCGCGAGCGCCTCGGAGAAGCACTCGTGGGACGCCTCCAGCTCGTCGTGGGACTCCAGGGTCTCGGCGATGATCTCCCAGGGGGCCGCCTCGGCCGGGGCCGTGATGCGGACGCCCGCGATCAGGGCCCGGGCCTCTGCCTCGTGCCCGTACTCCCAGAGGTTCGCGGCCTGGAGGGCCTTGACGAGCTGCGGGTGGTCGGGCTCGTCGGCGAGCAGGCGGTCGTAGAGGCCGGACGCGCCCTCACGGTCGCCGGCGAGTTCCAGATGGGCCGCGGCCTGGAGCAGGAGCTGTTCGTCGTCCTCCGGGTACTGCGCTGCGGTGCGCAGCAGGCGCTCGGCTTCGGCGGTGTGGTCAGCAGGCGTGTCGGGGCGCATGCAGCACACCGTACTGCTGTACGGGGGTGGGTCGGGGAGTCCCGGATCGGGTGAGCTGTCCGGTGAGGTGCCCAGTGCCGTTCCGGCGGCGGCGAGTTGACGCGCGGCCCGGGGCGCCCGCGACGCCCCGGGGGTCAGCGCAGCGGCAGGGTGAACAGCGTCCGCCCCGACGCGTCCGCCATGGTCACCCCGTCGACGACGGCGTCCCCGCTCGGGGCGCTCGCGTACCAGACGCCCCAGCCGGGCCGGCCGGGAAGCGTGAGCAGGGAGGCGGTGACGGGGCCGGTGGCGGTGGTCACAGTGACGAGAGCCACGCCGTCCGCGCCGTAGTAGAGGCCCGAGAGGAAGGCGCCCTCCTGCTGCATGCTCACGCCCGGATCGCGGCGGTCGATGTTGCCGTCCGTGACGCTGCGGCGCTGCTCCGGTTCCCCGGGCAGTGCCCAGTGCTTGCCCTGGTCCGTCAGCCACAGTTCGGCGCCGCCCGGTGCCGTGACGCGTTCGCCGGGGCCCACCACCCGCACCGGGGAGAGGGGCCGCGACGGGGTCGGGGAGACGGGCGGGCTGCTGACGGCGGCGGGCGGCGCGGCGACCCGGTCGGGCGGGGCGGCGCGCTGGGCCGTCGCGACCACGAACGGGGCGACGAGCAGGGCCGCCCCGCTCGCCGCCAGTGCGGCGAGGCGGCGGTGGCGGCGGGCACGGGCCCGGCGGGCGATCGATTCGAGGGGCGGCGGGGAAGGGGTGATGTCGAGGGCGGCCTCGGCGAGCACCGTGCGCAGGCCGTTGCCGGAATCGCCGCCGGCGCCGCTGGGGGAGGTCATCGATGGGCTCCGGGGGAGGAGGGGCCGGTGGGCGCGGAGGGTGTGCCGGGGTGCCGCGGGCCGGTCCGGGTGGCGGACCGCGTGCGGCTGTCGGCCAGCAGGGGCTGGCCGCGCAGCGTCCCCAGGGCCCGCCGCGTATGGGTCTTCACCGTGCCGACCGAGCAGTTCAGGACCCGTGCGATGTCCTGCTCGCTCATGTCCTCCCAGTAGCGCAGCACCACCACCGCGCGCTGCCGGGGCGGCAGCACGGTCAGTGCCCGGAGCACCTCGGCGCGGCGCTCGGCCGCCTCGGTGTGGTCGGGCTGGACACGGTGGGCGGACTCCGGCAGGAACGGCATCAGCAGGTGGACGACCCGCCGCCGGCGGACGCGGCTGATGTTGTTGTTGATCAGCGCCCGGCGGACGTACACGTCGATCTCGTCGCGCGGTATGCGGCGGAAGTGCGACCAGACCTTGGCCAGCGTCGTCTGCACCAGGTCCTCCGCCTCGTGGAAGTCGCCGGTGAGCAGGGTGGCGGTGCGCACCAGCCGCGGCCAGGCCGCCGCCGCGAACTCGGCGAACTCTGCGTTGCGGTCCTGCTTCACGGATCGCGGTTCCTTCGGCGTGGGGACGGGAGGACGGGAACAGGGGGGGAGGAGGACGGGAGGAGGGACGGGCGGCACGTCGCGGGAGGCGGGGGGAGGGGGCCCGGCCGCGGAGCCGGGCCCCCGGGATGATCAGCGCAGGTCGAGGCGGGCCAGCTCGCCGCCCGCCGCATCGTAGAGCGTCACACCGTGCAGGAAGTCCTCCGAGCCGGGACTCGGCAGCGGGGTGCTCGCGTACCAGGCGCCCCAGCCCTTGCGGCCGGGCAGGGTCACCAGCGAGGCGCTCACGGTGCCCTCGGCGGTGACCACCTCGACCCGGGCCGCGGCCCGGCTGCCGTACCAGAGGCCGGAGAGCAGGTAGAAGCCGTCGTCGCCGGTCCCGACGGGCTCGGCCTGGAGACTGACCCCCGGTGCGCTCGGGTCGATGTTGCCGTCGACGACGCTGCGGAACTGGGCCGGTTCACCGGGCAGCGCCCAGTGCTTGCCCTCCCGGGTGAGCCACAGCTCGACGCCGGGCGCGGCCTCGACCCGTTGCCCCGGCCGGACCGTCCGTACCCCCGTGGCCGGGCGGTCCGCCGCGGGGGCGGGCGTCGCGTGCGGCGCGGTCCCGGCGGCTTCGGCCGCCGCCGGGTGTGCCGTCGCCGGTGAAACCGGTCCGGGACCGGTCGCGTACGCGACGGTCGGCGCCCCCACCAGGGCGGCCAGGACCGCCACCGCTGCCACGTGTCTCGTCATCCGTGTCATGGACGTGCGTTCTCCCTGCGGAGTGGAGTGAACATGGAGGAGGGCGCCTCTCCACCCCTCACAACGCGGGACGGGGCGGGGGCGGATGACATGAGCGCGGAAGTTTTTTCGCCGGGGAGGGCGCAGGGGACGCGCGGGGGACGCCGCCGGGGACGTCCCCGGCGACGGCGCGGGGCGTGGGCCGGAGGGCAACCGTTTCGCTGGGCCGTTCGTGTATAACGGCAGAGGGACGAATCCGGGCCGCGGCACCCGCGCGGCGCACTCCGGGCACGCACCCGGACCACGACGCGGCACACGAATCACGCCGCGGCACGGCAACCACGACGCGGCACACCGACCCGGACACCGGGCGCACGACACAGGACGGAGGGCGTACGCGATGTTCAGCGGCACCCCCCGCCTCGCCCGGCTCACCGGGCTGCTGTTCTTCCTCCTCGTCGAGTTCGCCCTGATCGACGGCGACGGCCTCGTCACCGCCGTCGCGCTCGCCGCCACGGCGACCGCCGCCGCCGGTTCCGCGCTCGTCGTCTGCTCGGTCATCAGCGCACGCTGCGCCCCCGCCGTCCCGCGGACCCGGGTCAGAACGGCCCTGCGCGACCGTGAGAAGCGCACCGCCTTCCTCCCGCAGCGCGATCCGGACGCCCGCGGGCGCCGGCGCCCCCGAGCCCCCGGCCGTCTCCTCCTGACGGCTTCGTAGGGAACCGCTCGTTCCGAGCCGGGGGTCCTCCCGACCCCCCCGCCGGCGCCGAGCCGGGAGTCCGGCCGGCCCTCCGCTCGCCCCGAGCCGGGAGTGCCCCGACCCCACCGCACCCGCCCCCTCGGGCCGTCATGCCGCCACGTCACTCAGCGACGTCCTCGTCACTCAGCGACGTCCTCGTTCCCGGCACGACGAGACCCCCGGAGGGCTCACCCATGTCCGTTTTCGCCACGCTGGTCGAGCGGCTCGCCGACCTGCTCCAGCCGCTGTTCGCCGCCTCGGCCACGGCCGCCGCCATCGTCGTCTTCACCGCCCTCGTGCGGCTCGCGGTCCACCCCCTCTCCCGCGCCGCGGCCCGGGGCGCCAAGGCGCGTACCCGGCTCGCGCCGCAGCTCGCGGAGCTGCGCACCAAGCACGGCAAGAATCAGGAGCGCCTGCAGAAGGCGACGATGGAGCTGTACGCGAAGGAGAAGGTGTCGCCGTTCTCCGGCTGCCTGCCCTCGCTGCTCCAGCTCCCGGCGTTCTTCGTGCTCTACCACCTGTTCTCGAACACGAGCATCGGCGGCGAGCCCAACGGGCTCCTGGACCACGACCTCTTCGCCGCCCCGCTCGGCGGGCGCTGGGCGGACGCGCTCGCGGACGGCGGGGTGTTCGGCGGGGCCGGGCTCGTGTACCTGGGGCTGTTCGCGCTGGTCGCGGCGGTGGCCACGTTCAACTTCCGGCGCACCAAGCGGCAGATGGCGGCCGCTCCGGCGCCCACGGGGGACGCGGTGCCCGGGATGGGCGCGATGCTGAAGTTCATGCCGCTGATGTCCTTCGCGACGCTGATCACCGTCGCCGTCGTGCCGCTGGCGGCCGCGCTGTACGTGGTCACCAGCACCACCTGGAGCGCGGTGGAGCGGGTGTTCCTCTACCGGGACATGCCGGTGGCGGGCGCCCTCGCGGCGACGACCTGAGGCAGGGGACGAGCTGAGGTGCCCCGGGGACGGTGGCCCGGGGAGGGTGGCCCAGGGACGGTGGCGCGACGGCTGCGACCCGGGGGCCGCGGCCCTCGAAAGCTACCGACCCGTAAAGGTCCAGGTTGTGAACAGGGTCTTGCGGAGTGGTCGGTGGGCTTGGAGGATCGACCAACCCTCCGATCCTCCGACGGCCGCACCTGTCGGTCCGGGGTCGGCAGCGACCAGGGGAGACAAACGATGAAACTGCTGCGTGTCGGTACGGCGGGCTCCGAGCGCCCCGCACTGCTCGACGGTGACGGCGACCGGGCCACCCTGCGTGACCTGTCCGGACTCGTCCCCGACATCGACGCCGCGCTGCTCGCGGACGGCGCCGCGCTCGACCGGATACGGGCCGCGGCCGCCGCGGGCGAGCTGCCCGAGCTGGACGCCACCGGGCTGCGCGTCGGCCCGCCGCTGGCCCGGGTGGGCAAGGTCGTGTGCATCGGGCTGAACTACCACGGCCATGCGGCGGAGACCGGCGCCGAGCCCCCGGCCGAGCCGGTCGTCTTCCTCAAGGCGGCGGACACGGTCGTGGGCCCGGACGACGTGGTGCTGGTGCCGCGCGGCAGCCGCAAGACCGACTGGGAGGTCGAGCTGGCGGTGGTCATCGGGCGCACCGCCCGCTACATCGCCGACGACGAGGACCCGCTGGCCTACGTGGCCGGGTACGCCGTCTCCCACGACGTCTCCGAGCGCGAGTTCCAGATCGAGCGCGGCGGCACCTGGGACAAGGGCAAGAACTGCGAGACGTTCAACCCGCTGGGCCCCTGGCTGGTGACCGCCGACGAGGTGCCCGACCCGCAGGCCCTCGGCCTGCGGCTGTGGGTGAACGGCGAGCTCAAGCAGGACGGCGGCACGGCCGACCAGATCTTCCCGGTGGCCGAGGTCGTCCGGTACCTCAGCCGCTTCATGACGCTCTACCCGGGCGACGTCGTCAACACGGGCACCCCGGCCGGGGTCGCCATGGGGCAGCCCGAGCCCAAGCCGTACCTGCGCGCCGGCGACGTGGTGGAGCTGGAGATCGACGGGCTCGGCCGCCAGCGCCAGGAGCTCAAGGACGCCTGACCGGGCGGCCCGCCGGGAGCCGAAGCCGACGGCCCCGCCCCGTCCGGGGCGGGGCCGTCGGCGCCGCGGGCTCGGCGCCCGCGGTGTGCCGCCACGCCCTCGGGGCGCTGGGCCGGGGGTGCCGCACGCCCTCAGGACTCAGGGCGCCACGCCCTCAGGTCTCAGGGCCGCCGGCGACGCGGGCTCAGGAGGGCGGGCCCGCGACCCCGCTGCCGCCGTCCTGGTGGGCGGCGAAACGCTCCAGCGCCTCGACCACCATCGCGTGGTCCTCGGCCTGCGGCAGACCGGACACCGTCACACAGCCGATGACGCCGACGCCCTCGACGGCGATCGGGAACGACCCGCCGTGGGCCGCGTACACGTCGGGGTCGAGCCGCGACGACTCCTCGAACGTCGTCCCCTTGGCCCGGTGGCGCGCCCCCACCAGGTACGAGCTGACGCCGTACCGCTCGACGACCCGGCGCTTGCGGTCGATCCAGGCGTCGTTGTCCGCGCTCGATCCGGGCAGCGCGCAGTGGAAGAGCTGCTGCGGGCCGCGGCGGATGTCGATCGCGACCGGCGCCTCGCGCAGATGGCCCATCTCGACCAGCAGGCTGCCGAGCTTCCAGGCGTCGCCGTTCGAGAAGCGGCTCAGGGTCAGGCGGTGTTCCTGCTCCTCGATCTCGGCGACCGAGAGGTGCGCGCCGGGAGCGGACGCCCCGGGAGCGGCGGGGGTGGTGTCGGGGCCGGTGGTGCTGTCGTCGCTCATGCGCTGATCTCCACACTCACGCCGTCCCGCGCGGAACGGCGGGCGGCTTCCAGGACGTCGAGGGCGGCTGCCGCCTCCAGGGCGGTCACCGGCACGGGGCCTTCACCGCGCACGGCGGCGGCGACCGCCGCGTAGTACGCCGGGTAGTCGCCGGGCACGCTCTCGACGGGGGTGCCCCCGCCGGTCACGGGGGACTCCCCGGCGCCGAGACGGCCCCACAGCTCCCGGGGCTCCACACCCCACGGGGCGCCGGCGGCCGGCAGCCGTCCGTCGCGCAGGTCGGCCTCCTGGGGGTCGAGTCCGTACTTCACGTACCCGGCCTTCGAGCCGAGTACCCGGAAACGGGGGCCGAGCTGTGCCGTCGTCGCGCTGACGTACAGATGGGAGCGGACGCCGCCCTCGTGGGTGATGGCGATGAAGGTGTCGTCGTCCGCCGCCGCGCCGGGGCGGCGGACATCGGACTCCGCGTACACCCGGACGGCCGGGCCGAAGAGCGTCAGGGCCTGGTCGACGACATGGCTGCCCAGGTCGTACAGCAGCCCGCCGATCTCGGCCGGGTCGCCCGACTCCCGCCAGCCGCCCTTGGGCTGCGGGCGCCAGCGCTCGAAACGGGACTCGAAGCGCTGGACGTCGCCGAGCTCGCCGTCCGCGACGAGCCGCCGCAGGGTGAGGAAGTCGTTGTCCCAGCGGCGGTTCTGGAAGACGGAGAGCACCTGGCCCCGCTCCTCGGCGAGGGCGGCGAGCTCGCGCGCCTCGGCGGCGGTGCCGGCGAGCGGCTTGTCCACGACCACGGCCAGGCCGGCCCGGAGTGCGGCGGCGGCGATCGGGACGTGTGTCCTGTTCGGCGAGGCGACCACGATCAGGTCCAGGTCACCGGCCCGCTCCCACAGCTCGTCCGGCGACGCGGCGAAGCGGACGCCGTCGCCGAGGGCGGCGCGCGCCTCGGCCCTGCGCTCCTCGCGCGAGGTGACCACCGTGTCGACGACGAGGCCGTCGGTGGTGGAGATCAGCGGTGCGTGGAAGACGGAGCCCGCCAGGCCGTAGCCCACGAGTCCGACGCGGAGGGGGGTGCCGGGACCAGTCATGGGCCCACTTAAGCAACGCTGTTGCCAAAGTGCAAGCGGGCCCGACAATAGGGGGGTGACGCGTCCCGATCCCCATGCCCCGCACGCCCCCGACGCCCCGCCGGCCGCCCGGCGCGCGGCACCGGCGGGCGGAGTCAACCTGCCCGCGCTGCGCAGCCACAACGCGGCGCTCGTGCTCGACCTGCTGCGCGGCGCGGGGGAGGCCGGCATCAGCCGGATCGAGCTGGCGGAGGGCACGGGGCTGACCCCGCAGGCCGTCAGCAAGATCGTCGCCCGGCTGCGGGCCGAGGGCATGGCCGCCGAGGCGGGACGGCGCGCCTCCACCGGCGGCAAGCCGCGCACCGTGCTGCGGCTGGTCCCCTCGGCCGGGTACGCGGTGGGGCTCCACCTGGACCGCGACGAGCTGACGGCCGTCCTCCTCGACCTGGCCGGCACCCGTGTCGCGACCCACCGGGCGCCCCTCGACCTGGGCGCCCCTGCGGCGAGGGTGGTGGCGGCCGCCGCCACCCAGGTCGCGGCGCTCCTCGCCCGTGCGGCCCCGCCCGGGGCGGGGCCGCACGGGGGCGGCGGCAGCCGCGTCCCGGCCGCCCGGCACGCACCGGGCCGAGCCGCCCGGGCGTACGGCGCCCGTGGATCCGGCCACTGCCTCGGCCCGGCACGTGCCCGCCGGACCGACCACTGCCCCGGCCGCCGGCTCGCCCGGCCGTACGGCGCCTGCGGGGTCGGCCGCCGCCCGCACCGGCGCGCGGTGCCCGCGGCACCGGCCGCGGCGCGGACCTCCGGGGGCGCGCCCGCCCCGGCCGCGGACCTGCCCGCCCCCGCACCGCCCGCCCCCGGCGCACACCTGCCCGCCCCCGGCGGGCCCGCCCCGTGGCCGCGGGTGCTCGGGGCCGGGGTGGCGATGCCCGGGCCGCTGGACCACACCCGGGGCGTCCCGCACCGGGTCACCGGGCACCCCCACTGGGACGGCTACCCGCTGCGGGACGCGCTCGCCGCGCGCCTCGGCCTGCCGGTCGTGCTCGACAAGGACACCAACGCCGCCGCCCTCGGTCTCGCGCTGCGCGGCCCGGGCGACTCCTTCGCCTACCTCCACCTCGGCACCGGGCTCGGCGCCGGGCTGGTGCTCGGCGGGGCGCTGCACCGGGGCGCGCGCACCGGGGCGGGGGAGTTCGGGCACCAGGTGCTCCAGCTCGACGGCCCCGTCTGCGGCTGCGGCGAACGCGGCTGCGTCGAGGTGCTGTGCCTGGCCGCCGTCGCCCGCGGCGACGTCGCCGAGGCCGCCCGGGTGCTCGGCACGGCCGCCGGCAACCTCGTCGGGCTGCTCGACATCGACCGGGTGCTGCTCGGCGGACGGGTCGTCGCCGCGGCCGAGGAGGCGTTCGTGCGCGGGGTCGCCGAGGTCGTCGCGCGCCGCGGCCCGGTGCCCGTGGCGCCCGCGCCGGGCGGTCCGCACACGGTCGCCGAGGGGGCGGCGCAACTGGTGCTGGCGCCGGTCTTCGGCCGGGCCCCGGCCGCGCCCGCCGCCGACCCGGCAGGGTGAACTTGTGCCGCCGGGACCGGGGGCGCGCCGCTGTTCGGCCCTACCGCGCCGTTCGCCGACGGTCTGCCGGGGCAACGATGGCAGGGTCCCGGGGGCCACGGTCCGGGTGGCCCGGCAGCACGAGAGCAAGCAAAGGCCACCCATGCGACTGCGCAACGCCCTCGCCCTCACCGCCGGTACGGCGACCACCGCCGTGATCACCGCAGGGGTGCTGGCGCTCCCCGCCCTCGCCGACGACGCCCGCCCGGTGGACGGCCGGGGCTCCGGCGACCAGGGCGTGTCCCGGCCGGCGGACCAGCAGCCGACCTGCGGCAAGGAGTCGGACCCGGAGTTCCCCATCCGGACCCGTGTCCACGGCGGGCCCGCCTCCGTCCGCCCCGGCTCCGGGTTCCAGGGCTGGCGGCTCGACCTCACCAACACCACCCCGGAGCTGTGCCACCACATCCACCCGGTCGTGATCCTCACGGACCGGGCCGGGGCGCTCGCCGCCGACCGGGTCGCCGTCGAGTTCCACGACCCCGACGCGGGGCGCTGGCGTGCGGTCTCCCTGGAGCGGACGGGCGAGGACGAGCTGGTCGGCGCGGTCGACGACGGCTTCCAGGGCTTCGTCGTCCCGGCCGGCCGGACGGTCACCGTCGAGGCCCGGCTCTCGTTCGCCGCGGGCACCGCCCCCGGCGACGTCACCGTCAACACCGCCGTCGTCCAGCGCAAGGGCGACGACGGGGACTGGGTCGGCGAGTCCGGCGACTGGCACCTCGCGGTGACCGGCGCGGCGTCGCCGGGGACGCGTGAGCCCGCGGACCCCGCCCGCCCGACCGGGGCCCCGGAGCCGTCCGGCACGGCGACGGCTGCCGGGACCGCCGAGCCCCCAGGAGCCTCGGAACAGCCGTCGTCCCCGCGACCGCAGGAGCCCGACCGGCCCGACCAGCTCGCCTCCACCGGCTCCGGGACCGCGGCGCGGATCGCCGCCGTCGCCGCCGTGATCGCGGCGGGCGCCGGCATCGTCCTCCTGACGGTCCGCCGCTCCCGCCTCCGCCGCCGCTGAACGGCCCGGCGCTCCCGTCTCCGCCGCCGCTGAAGGGCCCGCCGGAACGCGAGACGGGGAGAGTGGCCGGGGCGCTCCCGGGGCAGTGGATCAGCAGGTGAACGGCGGGGTCGGGATCCGGACTTCCTGACTACGCTGGGGGCCGTCGCCACAGCGCAGTCGCGGCGCCCCCAGCACGCACGCACACATGCACGGCAGGAGTCCGCCCCAATGGCAGAGCGCAAGCCGATCGAATCCTGGCTGACCGACATGGACGGCGTCCTCATCCACGAGGGCGTACCGGTCCCCGGCGCGGACGCCTTCATCAGGAAGCTCCGGGAGACCGGCAAGCCCTTCCTCGTGCTGACGAACAACTCCATCTACACCGCCCGTGATCTGCACGCCCGCCTCGCGCGCATGGGGCTGGACGTCCCGGTGGAGAACATCTGGACCTCCGCGCTGGCCACCGCCCAGTTCCTGGACGACCAGCGGCCCGGCGGCACGGCGTACGTCATCGGCGAGGCCGGGCTGACGACCGCGCTGCACGACATCGGGTACGTGCTCACCGACCACGAGCCGGACTACGTGGTGCTCGGCGAGACCCGCACCTACAGCTTCGAGTCGCTGACCAAGGCGATCCGCCTGATCAACGACGGCGCCCGGTTCATCTGCACCAACCCCGACAACACCGGCCCCTCCACCGAGGGCCCGCTCCCGGCGACCGGTTCGGTGGCCGCGCTGATCACCAAGGCGACCGGCAAGGACCCGTACTTCGCGGGCAAGCCCAACCCCCTGATGATGCGGACCGGGCTCAACGCCATCGGCGCCCACTCCGAGACCAGCGCCATGATCGGCGACCGGATGGACACCGATGTGCTCGCGGGTCTGGAGGCCGGGATGCAGACCTTCCTGGTGCTGACCGGTTCCACCACGCCCGCCCTGGTGGACCGCTACCCCTTCCGGCCGTCCAAGGTCGTGGACTCCATCGCGGATCTCGTCGACCGCATCTGAGCCGCCCGCCCCGCACGGGCCCGACGCCCCGGACCGCTCTGGTCCGGGGCGTTCGCACTGGTCACGGGCGTGTGCCGGCTCCCCGGATGCGGAAACGCGCCGAACGCGTGAGTCTCGGTAGCAGGAGGTTCACGATGTGTGCAGGTTCCCTCGCTCTCCGTACCGCCGGGCTGGTCACCGTGCTCGTGCTGGCGCCCGCGGCGGCCGCCGCCGCCGATGACCGGGCCGTGCTGCTGACGCCGTCGGAGGCCGCCCCGGGCGGTGCGGTCCGCATCGCGGCGGACGGCTGTCCGGGCACGGCGGTGGCCCGCTCGGACGCCTTCGCCGCGGACGCGGAGCTCACCGCGGCCCCCGGGGCGGACGGCCCGGCCGGTGCGGCACGGGTCAGGACCGACGCGCAGGCCGGCACCTTCACCGTGCGTCTCGCCTGCGACGGGCGCCCTCACGCCCGGGCCGAGCTGACCGTCCGGCCCGCGGGGGCCCGCCCCGCCGCGGCCGAACCGGCCGCCCGGGCGCATGCCTCACCGGTGGCGCCGGTGCGCGCGGGCGGCGGCGGAGCCGTGGCGATCGCGGCCCCGGTCGCGGCCGTGGATTCGGAGGACGCGGGCCCGAGCGCGCGGCAGGCCGTGGCCGGCCTGGTGCTCGCCGGTGTCGCCGCGGTGGTGTTCGCCGTCCGGGGCGCCCGCCGCCGCGGCAGGACGAGGTCCGACTGAGATGCGGGCCCTCGCGGGGTCCGTGCGCGGCACCGGGCGTGCCGTGGTCGGCGTGGTCTGGGCGTTCCTCGTCCTCGTGCTGTGGCTGTGGGGCGGCGGCGCGCCCGGCGGAGCGGCCGGCAGCTCGGCCCCGACCACCGGCGACATGGCGGCCGTGGGGCGCCCGCCGGGCGTCCCGATGCCCGCCGCGCACCCGCCGCTCACCGGCGCCCGTCCGCAGCGGGTCGCGGTGCCCGCGCTCGGCATCTCCGCGCCCGTCGTGGTGCGCGGCCTCGACGCCCGGGGCGCAATCGACCCGCCGTCCTACGCGGCGGCCGACCGGGTCGGCTGGTACGGCGCCGGAGCGCGGCCGGGGGAGCCGGGGGCGGCGCTGTTCGTCGGGCACGTCGACACCGACACCCGCCCGGCGGTCTTCTACGACCTCTCCACGGTGCGGCCGGGGGAGCGCATCGAGGTGACGGACGAGGACGGGCGGACGACCGTGTTCACCGTCGACGACGTCCGGGTCCTCGACCGCGACCGGTTCGACGCCCGCCTGGTCTACGGCCCCCGCGAGGCCGGGCGCGCGGAGCTGCGGCTGATCACCTGCGGGGGAGTGTTCGACCGGGCGAGCGGCAGCTACACCGCGAACGTGGTGGTCTCCGCGTATCTCACCGGGGCCGCCTGAGGCCGCCGGCGCGACAAGGGCGCGACACGGCACGACACGGCGCGGGGAGACGAGCGACAACCAGCGGGAACCGGCGAAAACGAGCGAGGCCCTCTCATCGGAATGAGAGGGCCTCGCTCTGTGCGTGCGCCGCCAGGGACTCGAACCCCGGACCCGCTGATTAAGAGTCAGCTGCTCTAACCAACTGAGCTAGCGGCGCCTGCTGACCTGGAGAACTCTACCGGATGCCGAGGGGTGCTCCGCGCACCCCGGAGCGGTGAGCCGCCGCGCCCGGACCGGTCGGATCGTTGTATTTGACTTTTCATCCGTCAAAATGCGTTTTGTCCATGCGATGGAGACACTGCGTTCGTGAAACATCGTCAGAAGATCTTGTCGAGCGTGAACGGCTTGTCGACTGCGAATGGGGAGGCGACGCGTATGGCCCTGCCGGTCTTCGAGGAGTACGAGCCCGACGGCGACTGCGACTGCGCCGGATGTGCCGCACGGCGACGCGCGCTGGCCGCCGGATCCCACCCCTCGGCCCGCGGCTGCCGCCGCGCCCTGGTGGCGGTGACCGCGGCGAGCGCCGTGATCGGCGGCGGGGGAGCGGCGGCTGCCGTCGCCCCCGGGACGGGCGCCGTGCAGGCGCGGCTCCCGGCCGCCGACACCGAGCCGCCGACCGAACAGGGCAGGACCGGCCCGCTGCACGGCCCGTCCGGGAAGCCCGCCGCCGGCGCCCCGCTGCGCAGCACGACCCGCGCCGAGATCATCGACCGGGCCAAGAAGTGGGTCGCCGCGAAGGTGCCGTACAGCATGACCAAGTACTGGAGCGACGGCTACCGGCAGGACTGCTCCGGCTACGTCTCGATGGCGTGGGACCTGCCGGGCAACGAGTGGACCGGCACCCTCGCCTCGTTCGCCGACCGGATCCGGCGGGAGGACCTCCAGCCCGGCGACATCCTGCTCTTCCACAACCCCGCCGACCCGACCTCGGGCTCGCACGTCACGATCTTCGGCGGCTGGACCGACTACACCCACTCGCACTACGTGGCCTACGAGCAGACCAAGCCGCAGACCCGCAAGCAGTCCACGCCCATGGCGTACTGGAACAACTCCGCCTCGTACGTGGCCTACCGCTACAAGGGCCTGACGACCGCGGCCGGCGGCGGCACCAGCACCGCGGACCCCTTCCCGGGGGCGGCCTCCTTCGGGCCGGGCGCGAACAACGCGCAGGTGACCCGGCTCGGGCAGATGCTCGTCGAGCGCGGCGGGCGCCGCTTCTACCGCGAGGGGCCGGGGCCGCGCTGGACGGACGCCGACCGGCGGGCCACCCAGGCGTTCCAGCTCGCCCAGGGCTGGCGGGGCGCCGAGGCCGACGGGCGGCCGGGCCCGCACACCTGGCGGCTGCTGACCGGGAAGACCGGCCGGGACATCCCCGCCGCGACGACCGGCGGCTCCACCGCCCGGCCGGCGTTCCCCGGCGCCGCCCACTTCCGGCCGGGCGCGAACAACGCGCACGTCACCCGGCTCGGCCGGCAGCTCGTGCAGCGCGGATTCGGCAGGCACTACGCCACCGGTCCCGGGCCGCGGTGGACGGAGGCGGACCGGCGCAACGTCCAGGACTTCCAGCGCGCCCTGGGCTGGCGGGGCGCGGAGGCCGACGGTTACCCGGGCCCCGACACCTGGCGGCGGCTCTTCGCCGCCCGCTGACCCACCGGCCGCCCCGCACCCGGGGGACCGGCCCCCGCCCCGCACCCGGCCCCCGTGCCGCGGCCGCCCCGCCCCGCGGGCGGCCCGGAAGCAGGCCGCGCGGCCGGCGGCAGGACCGGCCGGACGCGGAGCCCGGCCGGACGCAGACCCCGGACAGGTACAGAGCAACCGAACGAAAGCCGAGGTGCCATGAACACCACGACGTCGGAGCCGGAGGGCGGCGTCCCGTCCGACCCCCCGCGGCGCCAGATGGTCATCGCGAGCGAGACGACCACGGAGATCCCCGTCCACCTGCTCTTCCGGGACGACGCCGGTCCGCAGACGCTGCCGACGGGGCTGCGGCCCGCCGTGATCTCCCGGCGGCAGGGCACCGGCGAGCAGCCCCGGGTGACCGGCCGCGGCACCCCCGCGGCCACCGCCCCGGAGCGTCCGGCGCCGCCCGTCGACCCCCGGCTCGCGGAGCGGCCGGGCCCGGTGCTGCCCGGCTGGACGGGTCTGGTCGCGGGCGGCTGCTCGCTGGCCGGCATCGGCGCCCTGCTGTGGGGGACCGGCGCGGTGCCCGGGATGGTGGGCCGGGTGCTCGGTGTGACCCCGCCGCCGTACCAGGGCATCGGCATCCTCGTCTGGTGCCTGCTCGCCCTCGGGGTGCTGCTCGCGCTCTTCGGGCTCGGCGGCCTGGGGCTCGGCCGGGTCGGCCACGCCTGGGTGCTCACCCTGTGCGGGGACTACCGCGGCAGCGTGCGGCGGACGGGTCTGGTGTGGGTGAGCCCGCTCGTGCTGCGCCAGCGGATCGAGGTCCGGCTGCGGCACTGGCGGAGCGAGGCGATGCCCGTCCACGACGCCGAGGGCACGGCGCTGCGGGTGACCGTGCTCGTGGTGTGGCGGGTGGAGGACACCGCGCGGGCGGCGCTGGGCGTGGCGAACCACGAGACCTATCTGGCCGAGCAGGTCGAGGCGGCGACCGCGCGGGTGTTCTCGCAGCTCCCGGCCGACGGCTTCGGCGAGGCCGTGCCGACCCTGCGCGACGCCGAGGCCGTGGGGGCCCGGCTGACGAGGACGCTGGCCGCCGAGTGCGCCCCGGCCGGGATCGAGATCTTCACGGCCCAGCCGACGGTGGTCGACTACGCGCCCGAGGTGGCCGACTCGATGCGCCGCAGGAAGGTCGCCGCCATCGACGCCCGGCACCGCGACTCCGTGCTCGCCGCCGTCGTCGACGCGGTCGACGACACCGTCGGCCGGCTGACCGAGCGAGGGCTCGTCGAGGCGGACGACTACGAGCGCAAGGCTCTGGTCAAGGACCTCACCATCGCCTTCTACACCGGTCGGGCGGGCGCCGCAGAGGGTCAGTGATTGGTCTGGACATGTTCAAGTTCCGTCAATACATTGGGACTTGGTCTAGACCGGAAGAAGTGCTACCGCACGCGTGCAGCACGATCAGGAAACCCCCACGTTCTCCCTGGAGCCAAGCATGCGAAAGAAGATAGGCGCGGCCGTCGTCGGCCTCGCAGTGGCGGGCACCACGCTGCTCGCCACCGGCAGCGCGAGCAGCCACGGTTACACCGACTCCCCCATCAGCCGGCAGAAGCTCTGTGCCAACCAGACGGTCACCAACTGCGGCAACATCCAGTGGGAGCCGCAGAGCGTCGAGGGCCCCAAGGGCTTCCCGGCGGCCGGACCGGCCAACGGCCAGATCTGCGCCGGCGGCAACGGCCAGTTCGCCCAGCTCGACAACCCGCGCGGCGGCGCCTGGCCCACCACCAAGGTGAACTCCGGCCAGAACTACACGTTCCGCTGGCAGTTCACCGCGCGCCACCGCACAACGGACTTCAAGTACTACATCACCAAGAACGGCTGGAACCCGAGCAACCCGCTCACCCGGGCCGACCTGGACCCGCAGCCGTTCCTGACCATCCCCTACGGCGGCCAGCAGCCGCCGGCCACCCTGTCCCACTCCGGCAACCTGCCGGCGAAGTCGGGCCGCCACCTGATCCTCGCGGTCTGGACGGTGCACGACACGGCCAACGCGTTCTACGCCTGCTCCGACGTCCAGTTCTGATCCCCGGCCGGACACCGGAGCACGAAGCACAGCGTCCCCGGGCAACACCGACGGGCCCCGGGGGCGCTGCGCCGCGGGGGTGGGGCCTGCCCCACCCCCGCGGCACCCACAGGGCCCATCGCCCCGCCCGCGCGCGCCGCCTAGCGTGTGCGCCATGGACCGAGCGAACACCCTCCTGCGGGCACTGACCAGGCGCGACTTCCTGCTGTCCGCCTGGCCCTGGCGGGCCGCCGGCTATCTGGCGAGCAGTGCCGTCACCGGGGTCCTCGCCCTCACCGGCCTGCTGGTGCTCGCCGGTTTCTCGCTGCTGCTCGTCGGCCTGCCCCTGCTGGTGCTCGCCGGCACCGGTCTCGCCGCCGTCGAACGCCGCAGGCTGCGCCTCGTCGACCCCGAGCCCGCCCCCGGGCCGCACCGCACACCGGGGGAGCCCGGCCTCGCCGCCTGGCTGCGGCTGCGCCTCACCGAGCAGGCGACCTGGCGGGAGTTCGCGTACGGGCTGCTGTACGCGCTCGTGCTCTGGCCGCTCGACGTGCTGGCCGTCGCCGTGGCCGTCGCTCTGCCGCTGGCCGCGACCGCCGCCCCCGTGCAACTCGCCCTGGACGGCGAGGAGGCGCGGGTCGTCAAGACCGTCCTCGTCACCACCTGGCCGGGAGCCCTCGCCGCGGCTGCCGCCGGGCTGGCCCTGCTGTGCCTGCTGCTGTACCCGCTCGCCGTGTTCGCCGGCGCGCGCGCCCAGCTCACGCGGCTGCTGCTCGCCCCGCGCGAGGGCGAACTGCGGGAGCGGCTGGGCGAGGTGACCCGCTCCCGGGCCAGGCTGGTCGCCGCCTTCGAGGCGGAGCGCCGGCGGATCGAGCGCGATCTCCACGACGGCGCCCAGCAGCGGCTCGTCGCCCTCACCATGACCCTCGGCCTGGCCCGCCTCGACGCACCCGAGGGGCCGCTCGCGGACCGGATCGCGGCGGCCCACGAGGAGACCGGACGCGTCCTGGAAGAGCTGCGGGAGCTGATCCGCGGCATCCACCCCCAGGTCCTCGCCGACTACGGCCTCGCCGCCGCCCTCGACGACGCCGCCGACCGCTCCGCCGTCCCCGTCGACACCGACGTCGAACTGCCCCGGCTGGACACCTCGGTGGAGAGCGCCGCCTACTTCGCCGTCTGCGAGGCGCTGACCAACGCGGCCCGGCACGGCGGCGCCCGCCGGATCCGCCTCACCGCCCGCCACACCGGCGCCCTGCTCGCCGTGGACGTCCACGACGACGGCCGCGGCGGAGCCGACCCCCGGGGCGGCTCCGGACTGACCGGGCTCGCCGACCGGCTCGCCGTCCTCGATGGCACACTGACCGTCGACAGCCCGGAGGGCGGGCCGACCCTGCTGAGAGTGGAGATCCCGTGCCGAGCGCGCTGAGGGTGGTCCTGGCCGAGGACGGGGTCCTGCTGCGCGAGGGTCTGACGGCCCTGCTGGAACGGTTCGGCCACCAGGTCGTCGCGGCCGTCGGGGACGCGACCGCGCTGCGCGAGGCGGTCGCCGCCCACGAGCCGGACGTCGTCGTCACCGATGTGCGCATGCCGCCCGGCTTCCAGGACGAGGGGCTGCGCGCGGCGATCGCCCTGCGCGCCGAACGGCCCTCGCTGCCGGTGCTGGTGCTCAGCCAGTACGTCCAGCGGGAGTACGCCGCCGAGTTGCTGGACACCGGCGACGGCACGGGCGTCGGCTACCTGCTCAAGGACCGGGTCGGCCAGGTCGAGGAGTTCGTCGCCGCGCTGGCCCGGGTGGCGGGCGGCGGCACGGTCGTCGACCCTGAGGTCGTCCGGCAGCTCCTGCGGCGCCGGCGCGATCCGCTCGCCGCCCTGACACCGCGTGAGCGCGAGGTGCTGGCGCTGGTCGCCGAGGGCCGGTCCAACGCCGCCGTCGCCCGCGAACTCACCGTCACCGAGGCGGCGGTCGGCAAGCACATCGGCAACATCCTCGCCAAGCTCGGGCTGCCTCCGGCGGAGGACACCCACCGGCGGGTGCTCGCCGTGCTCACCTACCTCCGCTGACACAGGAGCCCCAGAGGCCGGGGCGCGTGCGCGGGGGCGCCCGAAGCCGCGGGGCCGCTCCCGCGGGGCGGGTCGTTCACAACCGATTCACTCTTCCGTCGGTACGAAACCCGTGCAGGACGCGCGTTGAGTCGGCATGCTGTACCCGCCGTGGAAAGACCCCACGGGTGAGCACCAACTCCCCTGCACCGCACGGAGGTTACGCATGCGCCACAGAATGGTCGTCCCCCTCGCCGCCGCCGCGCTCGCGCTGCCCGCCGCGCTGCTCACCGCCGGCAGCGCCCAGGCAGCCCCCGCCGACAAGCCCCAGGTGCTCAGTTCCTGGACGCAGACCAGCGCGTCCAGCTACAACGCCTGGGCGGCCGCTCGTGCCAACCAGGGCGCCTGGAGCGCCTACGGGTTCAACTGGTCGACGGACTACTGCTCCTCGTCGCCCGACAACCCCTTCGGCTTCCCGTTCCAGATGTCCTGTGCCCGCCATGACTTCGGTTACCGCAACTACAAGGCGGCCGGGACCTTCAGCGCCCACAAGTCCCGTCTGGACTCGGCGTTCTACGAGGACCTCAAGCGGGTCTGCGGCCGGTACTCGGGAGCCACCCGCACGTCCTGCAACGGCACCGCGTGGACGTACTACCAGGCCGTGAAGGCGTTCGGCGTCGCCCCCGCCGGCGCGCCCGCCGCCGCGCCCGCGGCGTGACGGCCGGACACTGACGGACCGGGCCGGTACGCGAGCAGGCCCCCCGCTGTCGCGAGGGGCCTGCTTCGTCTGTGCGCCGCCAGGGACTCGAACCCCGGACCCGCTGATTAAGAGTCAGCTGCTCTAACCAACTGAGCTAGCGGCGCGTGACCCACCGGCCGCTCGGCGGCCGACGGGTTAATAGTACCTGGTCCGCGGGGGTGCCATCGACCGGAATGAATCGGACCCCGGGGGCGGGACCAAGTGGGGCGAAAGGCGCGTACCGCCCCCCGCGGAGCTCCCTAGATCGCCAGCGAGAGCACCACCGGCGCCGCCCTGCGGTTGAGCGTGTCCGCGGCCTGGCGCAGGCGGTGGGCGTGCTCGATCGGCAGGGAGAGCGCCAGGCAGCCCACGGCCGAGCCGGCCGTCAGCGGGACGGCCGCGCAGACCGTGCCCACCGCGTACTCCTGGAGGTCCAGGACGGGGACCGTCGGCGGCTGGGAGTCCAGCTTGGAGAAGAGGAGCTGCTCGCTGGTGATCGTCCGCGAGGTGAGCCGGGCGATCTTGTGGCGGGACAGGTGGTCGCGGCGGCCGTTCACGTCGAGCTGGGTGAGCAGGCACTTGCCGACGGCGCTGGCGTGGGCCGCGGAGCGGAAGTCCACCCACTCGTTGACCTTGGGTGTGCGGGGGCCGTCCGCGAACTGGGTGATCTTGACCTCGCCGTCGATGTAACGGCTGATGTAGACGGCGGCGCCCACCGAGTCGCGCAGCTCGGTGAGGGTCTCCTGGAGCTTGGCCTCCAGCGCCTCCTTGCGGGTGACGCCGGAGCCGAGGAGGACCAGGGAGTCCCCGGTCACATAGGCGCCGTCGGAGAGCTGCTCCACGT
This sequence comes from Streptomyces zhihengii, assembly GCF_016919245.1. NCBI lineage: Bacteria > Bacillati > Actinomycetota > Actinomycetes > Kitasatosporales > Streptomycetaceae > Streptomyces > Streptomyces zhihengii. The sequence continues at coordinate 5,235,381 of NZ_JAFEJA010000001.1, forward strand.
AGCCCTCACGGCGGAGCATGGCGAGCATCGGGGCGAGATGGCCGGTGGGCAGCCCGGTCTCGCGTGCGATCTGGGCGTCGGTGACTCCGCCACCGTGCTTGGAGACCGTCTCCAGGACTCGCAGGACGTATTGCACCGAATGGAACGGCGCGGTCGGCTCGGGCTTCAGCGCCACGGTTTCCCCCTGTCAGGTTGTGACCGCAAGCTTCCGTACCACGATAGCCGCCAAGGCCCGGCCGAGGGTGGGGTGTTGGCGCAAATGATGTGGCGCCCCAGCGGGCTGCGCTGGGGCGCATCACCATGGCATATGCCCTCGTCATGAATGGTGCGGGGAAGGCGTGGTCAGAGCACCGCGCCGAGGAACTCCCGGGTCCGCGCCTGCTCCGGATCCGAGAAGATTTTTTCCGGCGGACCGGACTCGATGACCTTGCCGGAATCGAACATCAGGACCTCGTCGGAGATGTCCCGCGCGAAGTTCATCTCGTGCGTCACGCAGACCATGGTGATGTCCGTCGTCCGCGCGATGTCCCGCAGCAGGTCCAGCACACCCGCCACCAGTTCGGGGTCGAGTGCCGAGGTCACCTCGTCGAGCAGCAGCACCTGCGGCTCCATCGCCAGCGCGCGGGCGATGGCCACCCGCTGCTGCTGGCCGCCGGAGAGCTGGGAGGGCTTCGCCCCGCAGCGGTCGCCGAGACCGACCAGGTCCAGCAGTTCCTTCGCCCGCGCCTCGGCCTCCTCCTTCGGCCGGCCGAGCACCCGCACCGGGGCCTCGGTGATGTTGCGCAGCACGGACATGTTGGGGAAGAGGTTGAACTGCTGGAAGACCATGCCGATCTTCTTGCGCGCCTCGCGGCGCTCCTTCTCCGGCGCGGGGAACAGTCGCTTCCCGGCCACGGTGATGGTGCCCTCGTCGGGCTTCTCCAGCGTCATCAGCAGACGCAGGATCGTCGTCTTGCCGGAGCCGGACGGGCCGATCAGCGTGACGTGCTTGCCGGGGCGGACGGAGAAGCAGAGGTCGTCCAGGACGGTGTTGTCCCCGAATCTCTTGGTGACGTCGTCGAACCGGATCAGCGGCTCGGCCGCACCGGCGGGTGTGTCGAGGGGCGTGTCAGCGGACAAGGCGGCGCTCCAGGGATCGGACGAGCAGAGAAGCCGGGTAGGCGATGAGGATGAAGGCGATGCCGATCACGGTGAGCGGCTCGGTGTACTGGAACGTCGACGCGCTCTCCAGTCGCGACTGCTGGAGCAGCTCCAGCACGCCGATCGCGGCGAGCAGCGGGGTGTCCTTCAGCATCGCGATGACGTAGTTGCCGAGCGCGGGCGTGATCCGGCGGATCGCCTGCGGCAGGATCACCGCGGACCAGGTGCGGTGGGCGGGCAGGCTCAGGGCCTTGGCCGCCTCCCACTGGCCGCGCGGCACCGCGTCGATGCCGGCCCGGTAGACCTGCGCGGTGTACGTCGAGTAGTGCAGCCCGATCGCGATGGTGCCCGTGGTCAGGGCGGAGAACTGCACACCCCACTCCGGCAGGACGAAGTAGAGGAAGAACAACTGCACCAGGAGGGGGGTGGTGCGGACGAACTCCGTGAAGACGTGCACCGGCCAGCGCACGAAACGGCTCGGCGCCCGGAAGGCGAGGGCCCACACCAGGCCGAGCGAGAACGAGATGAGCGAGCCGAGCACCAGCACCTGGAGGGTGACGAGCACCCCGTCCCAGAAGCGGGGCATGAAGTCGGCCACGGCGGACCAGTCCCACGTCACTTCGACGCACCCCCCGCCACCTCGGTGCCGGCGGCGGACGCGGAGCGGCGGCCGAACACGCCGCCGAACAGCGCCGGTTCCGGCTCGATGCCGATGTTCCGCTTGGTCCTGCGCTCCAGCGCCTTCATCGACCGGGTCACCACCATCGCCAGCACGAAGTAGATCACCAGGCTGATCGTGTAGATCTGGGCGCTCTCCTGGGTGGCGAGCCGCACCAGGTACGCGGCGAACGAGACGTCGCCGACGCCGAGCAGCGACACCAGCGCGGTGCCCTTCAGCAGCTCGACGAGCAGATTGCAGAACGGCGGCATCATCTCGGGCACCGCCTGGGGCAGGAGGATCAGCCGCATCCGCTGCCAGGGCGAGAAGCTGAGCGCGGTGCCCGCCTCACGCTGGGAGCGGGCGACCGAGTTCAGCGCGCCGCGGACGATCTCGGCGCCGTACGCGCCGTAGGAGAGGCCGAGGGCGAGGACGGCCGCCCACATCGGGACGAGCTGCCAGCCCATCAGCGGGGGCACCACGAAGAAGAGCCAGAACATCAGCACCAGGGCCGAGGTGCCGCGGAAGATCTCCGTGTAGAGGCCGGCCAGGAAGCGGACGGCGCGTGAGCGGTGGGTGCGGGCCATGCCGACGGCGAAGGCGGTGACCGCGGCCAGGACGGCGCTGTAGACCAGCAGCTGGACCGTGATCCATATGCCGGGCAGCACCCAGTTCTGCCAGAGTCCGGCTGTCATTTCCTGCACAGCTCCTCGGCGGTCAGGGTGGTCATCTCGGACTCCGTGAAGCCGAACGGCTTCAGGATCCGGAACAACTCGCCGCTCTTCTTCATCTTGTGGATCTCGGTGTTGAACGCGTCGCGCAGCGCGGTGTCGGTGGGGCGGAAGGCGAAGCCTCCGCCGTCGATCTGCTTCTTGCCGTCGACGACCGCCGCGAACGGCTCGGTGGCCTCCGCCCGGCTGCTCTTGCGGACCACCTCGCGGGCGGTCAGCGCGGTGCCGGCGAAGACGTCGACCCGCCCGGACTCGACCGCGTTCAGCCCGGCCACCTGGTCCTGGAGGATCACGATCTCCTTCTCGGGTATGCCGGCGGCGATCGCGTAGCCGATCTCGGCGTAGCCCGTGCCGGTGGCCAGCTTCGCCTTGGCCCGCACCACGTCCTCGTAGCTGCGCAGGTTCTTGGGGTTGCCCTTGCGCACGATGAAGGAGTCGAGCATCTGGTACTCGGGGTCGGCGAAGATGACCTGGGCGCAGCGGTCCTTGTTGATGTACATACCGGCCGAGACCACGTCGAACTGCTGGGAGTTCAGGCCGGGTATGAGGGAGGCGAAGTCGGTGGCGACCGGCTGGACGCTGTCGATGCCCAGGCGCTTGAAGACGACCCGGGCCAGCTCGGGGGCCTCGCCCGTGAACTCCCCCTGTTCGTCCACGTAGCCGTACGGCACCTCACCGGCGATGCCGAGGCGTACCGTCCCCTGGGTCTTCAGCCGGGCGAGGACGTCCCCGGACGGCACCCTGCTGCAGCCCGCCGTGGCGGCGACCGCGAACGCGCCCGCGCCGGCGGTCCCGAGCATCAGGGCACGTCTGCTCATCGATGGTGGTTCTGGTGTTCGAGCCATGGGCGCGCGGCTACCCGGACCGTCCGCGGGTATGCGTGTGCGACGGCCGACCGATATCCGACTGTGTCCTGCGGGCGGGCGCCCGGCAGTGCGGGCGTCCGTCCTCCTCGGCGGCGGCATGCCGGCCGCACGGCACCGCCGTCGGGGCGTGTACCACGCGACGGGCCGTCGAAACGGGCCCGTTGAGGCGTGGCCGGTCCTCGTCCCCGTACGGGCGCGCCCATGTGGCGCCCCGTCACCCGCGCCGGCCGGTCCCGGTCGCCTCCGGGGCGGATCCGGGTCACCGCCGCCGGGGGCCCTGGTACCGGGCGGGGAGCGCCGTGAGACTGGGATCCGGCGGGGCGCGCGGCCGGCGGGCACAGGGCCCCGCCGGCCCGGCCCACGGGGGAGAGGCGGGTCTCGTCATGGCCGGATGGTTCCTCGGTCTGTTCGTCCCGAAGGGCGCCTTCGGGCCGCCGGACGCCGCGGTGCGGACCGCCGGGGCGCTGCGGGGCGTGCTGCTCCTGCTGATCGTGCTCTTCCCCTTCGAGCTCGCCCTGCCCGACTTCACGACGGCCTGGCGCCACGGGCTGACGAGCTTCTACGCGCTCGCGGTCGCGCTGCCGCTCGCCTGTCTGCTGCTGGTGGCCGCGGCGCCCCCGGGGGAGCGGGGGTGGACGGCGCGGTGCGCCGGGCGGCCGCTGGGCTCCCTCGGGGTCGCGGCGGCTGTCGTACTGGCCGCCGTGCTGGCCACCGAGGATCCGGCAAGTCCGTTCGTCGGGGTGATCACCGGGCTCTTCTTCATCGTGGTCCTCGGCCTCGTCCTGCTCGTCGGCTACTACCACCACTTCCGTGCGGCCGACGGCCATCCGCTGCTGCCCGCCCTGGTCGCCCCGTGGCCCGTGTGGGCGGTCGCGCTGGAGGATCCGTCCGGGCCGGGCGCCCTGGCCGTCTACGGCCCCGCCGTGATCACCACGTGCGTCTCCGTCTGGGAGATCACCCATCTCCACCGGCGCGGTCTGCCGCTGACCGCCGGGGCTCCCCGCGCGTAGGGGCGTCCCGGGCCGGGCCGGGCGGGCCCGGGCTGTTTTGCCCGCTGTGCGGCGGGCACGCGCACTCACAGGAGGTGCCGGCCCCGCACGGGAGCGCGGTCTGCGCCAACCAGGTCACGCTGGGGCGGGCCCTGCGCGCCATCGGCGCCACGGCGGCCGGGCCCCAGCAGGCTCTGCTGACGGGCCGTCGGGCCCGTCGGGCGGGCGGCGGCGTCCGCGGCCGGGCCGGAAGGACAGGAGGGCGTGAGATGACGACGGTGGGACTGCTGTACCCGGGGCATGCGGCGGAGGACGACTATCCCCGCATCGAGACACTGCTGACCGGGGTCAACGTGCCGGTGGTGCACACGGAGGCGGGCGAGGACGCGCACACCTCGGACGCGCTGCTGGACAGCGGCTCCGCGGAGCGGCTGGCGGCGGGCGTCGAGGAGCTGCGGCTGTCGGGCGCCGAATCGGTGGTGTGGGCGAGTACCGGCGGGTCGTTCGTCCACGGGTGGGACGGCGCCCACGGGCAGACCCGCGCGCTCGCGGTGACCGCCGGGCTCCCGGCGTCGAGCACGTCGTTCGCGTTCGTGCGCGCGGCCCGCGAGGTCGGGGCCGCCCGGGTGGCGGTGGCCGCCGCCTATCCGGAGGACGTGTCGGAGCAGTTCGCCCAGTTCCTCGGCGGCGCCGGGATCGAGGTGGTCGCGGTGGCGGCGGCCCAGGTCGCCTCGCGCTCCGCGGCGGCGGCGTGGGAGCGGGCGCAGGTGCTGGACCTGGTGCGCCGGGCGGACCACGAGCGGGCCGAGGCGGTGCTGGTGCCGGGCACCGCGCTGCACACGGTGGCGCTGCTGCCGGAGCTGGAGGAGGCGGTGGGCAAGCCGGTGCTCACGGCGAACCAGGTGACCGTCTGGGAGGGGCTGCGGCTGGCGGACCGGCACGGCGCCTGGTCGGACGACCTGGGCACGCTGTTCGCCCGCAAGGACTGAGGTCCGGGCCCGCGGGACGGCCCCGGACGGAGCGTCCGGGGAGAGGGCGGGCGGGCCGGGAATAAACGGAGAGTGCCTCCTGTTGTGCGGCGGAGTACGTACGACCACTCAGGAGGATCACCGGTGAACGCAAGGGACGCGGCAGGCGACGAGATCCGGGGAGTCACGGCCGGCTCCGCACCCGTACCGCTGTCGGTGCTCGACCTGGTCACCGTCGGCAGCGGCCGCACCGCCTCCGACGCCCTGCGCACCAGTGTGGCGCTCGCCCGGCTCGCCGAGAGCCGCGGGTACCACCGGCACTGGGTGGCCGAGCACCACTCGATGCCCGGTGTGGCCTCCTCGTCGCCCGCCGTGATCCTGGCGCACCTCGCCGCCCACACCGAGCGCATCCGCCTCGGCTCGGGCGGCGTGATGCTGCCCAACCACGCCCCGCTGGTGATCGCCGAGCAGTTCGGCACCCTGGAGGCGCTCGCGCCGGGCCGGGTCGACCTCGGTCTGGGCCGCGCGCCCGGCACCGACGGCGCCACCGCGGCGGCGCTGCGCCGCACCGAGAACCTCCACGAGGGCGCGGACGACTTCCCGCAGCAGCTCGCCGAGCTGACCCGCTTCCTCGACGACGACTTCCCCGACGGGCACCCCTACGCGCGGATCCACGCGGTGCCCGGACCGGTGCAGGCGAACGCGCCCGGCGGTGTGCAGTCCCCGGCCCGCCCGCCGATCTGGCTGCTGGGCTCCTCCGGCTTCAGTGCCCGGCTCGCCGGTGTGCTCGGGCTGCCGTTCGCCTTCGCCCATCACTTCTCGGCGCACAACACCGTGCCGGCGCTGGAGCTGTACCGGGAGAGCTTCCGGCCCTCGGCGGTGCTGGACGCGCCCTACGCGCTGATCGGCGTCGCCGCGCTGGCCGCCGAGGACGAGCGGGAGGCCCGCCGGCAGGTGCTGACGGGCGCGCTGTCGATGCTGCATCTGCGCAGCGGCCGGCCGGGGCTGATCCCGACGCCGAAGGAGGCGGAGGCGTACCCGTTCACCGCCATGGAGCGGGAGTTCGCCGACGGCTGGCTGAAGAACATCGTGTACGGCACCCCCGACGCCGTCCGCTCGGGTCTCGACGCGCTGCGCGAGCGCACCGGGGCCGACGAGCTGATGATCACCGCCAACGCCCACGGCGGCGATGTGCGGCTGCGCAGCTACGAGCTGATCGCGGACGCCTACGGGCTTCCGGTGCTCCCGCCGGGGGCGGACAGCTCCGCTCCGGTCGGCCGCGCCGGGTAAAACCTGGGTTTCGGCGGCCCGGGTGGTTCATGCGTCAACCGCCCGGGCCCGGCCCCTTAACTCATCCTTAAACCGCTCGTCACCGCTGTGACGGGCGGTGTTTTTCGTTCAACGCACGTCGCTGACAAGGGGTTTCGCGACCAAAATGGTCTAGTCCTCATTTGGTTCGGACCATTGACGCGGGGTTGGCCGGATCGCTTCACTGCTCCTGCCCGACCGCTCCACCCCCGTTCCGCACACCCCCCCGGAGGCTGCACGTGCGCTCCCGCAGACCGTTGCTCGCGGCATTCACGACCGCCGCGCTCGCCGCAGGCGCCCTGGCCGGATTCGCCGGACTCGGCACCGCGCAGGCGAACGACACCACCCAGGCCGCCGCCTCCTCGGGCGGAATCAAGATCGCCTACTACGACCAGTGGAGCGTCTACGGCAACGCCTTCTACCCGAAGCACCTCGACTCCCGGGGCATCGCCGCCAAGCTCGACGTCATCAACTACTCGTTCGGCAACATCCACCCGACCGACCTGACCTGCTTCATGGCCAACAAGGCGGCGGGGGACGACAACAACCCCAACGCCGGTGACGGCGCGGGCGACTCGTACGCCGACTACCAGAAGTCCTTCGGCGCGGCCGACAGCGTGGACGGCGTCGCGGACACCTGGAACCAGCCGATCACGGGCGTCTTCAACCAGTTCAAGGAACTGAAGGCGAAGCACCCCCACCTGAAGATCAACATCTCGCTGGGCGGCTGGACGTACTCCAAGTACTTCCACGACGCGGCCAAGACGGACGCGAGCCGCAAGAAGCTCGTCTCGTCCTGCATCAAGCAGTACATCCAGGGCGACCTGCCGGTCGAGGGCGGCTTCGGCGGCCCCGGCACCGCTGCCGGGATCTTCGACGGCATCGACATCGACTGGGAGTACCCGGGCTCGTCCGGCGGCCACCTCGGCAACCACTACGGACCCGAGGACAAGCAGAACTTCACGCTGCTGCTCGCCGAGTTCCGCAAGCAGCTCGACGCCTACGGCACGGCCAACGGCGGCAAGAAGTACATGCTGACCGCCGCGCTCCCGGCCGGCCAGGACAAGATCAAGTACCTGGAGACCGACAAGATCGGCGCGTACCTCGACTACGCGAACATCATGACGTACGACATGCACGGCGCCTGGGACGGCGACGGCCCCGCCTACCACCAGTCCCCGCTGTACTCGCCGGCGTCGGACCCGACCGACCCGATCGCCCCCGGCACCGAGAAGTACTCGGTCGACGGCGCCATCGACGCCTACATCGACGGCAACGCGGCCTACGGCATCACCGGCGGCTTCCCGGCGAACAAGCTGACCCTCGGCTACGAGTTCTACTACCGCGGCTGGAAGGGCGTCCCGGCGGCCAACAACGGCCTCGGCGGCAGCGCCACCGGCGGCTCGGCGGCCCGCCCGCTCAGCCAGCAGGCCGGCATCGCCCACTACAAGGAGCTCGGCGGCATCGTCGACAACCCGGCGACCACCTTCTGGGACGACGCGGCCAAGGCCTCGTACTTCTACAAGGACGGCGAGTTCTTCACCGGCCTCGACAAGCGGGCGATCCAGGCCCGCGCCGACTACGCCAAGCAGCGCGGCCTCGGCGGCGCGATGATGTACTCCCTGCTCGGCCTCGACGCGAACACCACCCTGCTCAACGAGATCGTGGCCGCGGTCGGCGGCACGCCCACCACCCCGCCGACGACGACCCCGCCCACCACCCCGCCGCCCACCACGACGCCTCCGACCACCCCGCCGGCCGGCAGCTGCACCGCGGCCGCGTGGGCCAAGGCGACGGCGTACACCGGCAACGCCCAGGTCTCCCACAACGGCCGCACCTGGAAGGCCAAGTGGTGGACCCAGGGCGAGGAGCCCGGAACCACGGGTGAGTGGGGCGTCTGGCAGGACCTCGGAGCCTGCTGACACCGACCCCTGCGCCCCCCACAGGCCACCGCCCCCGCCCGGTAACCAACCCGAGCGGGGGCGGTCGGCATTCGCGCCGCGCGCCGGGCGTCAGCCCGCCGTGGCCGCGTGCCGGGGGAGCCCGCCCAGCATCTCGGTGATCCGCTCCGGCGCCACGGCCCGCGAGTACAGCCACCCCTGGCCGGTGTCGCAGCCGATCCGCCGCAGCCGGGACGCCTGCCCCGAGGTCTCGACGCACTCGGCGGTGACCGTCAGGCCCAGCCGGTGCGCCAGCTCCACCATCGCCTCGACGATCGTCTCGTCGGCCGGGTTCGCGTGCGCCTCGTCCTGGAAGCCCCGCACGAACGTTCCGTCCAGCTTCAGCGCGGAGACCGGCAGCCGGCTGAGGTAGGCCAGGTTGGAGTACCCCGTCCCGAAGTCGTCGATGGCGATCCGCACGCCCATGTCGCTCAGCGCGCGCAGCGTCTGCAGCGGCCGGCCCGCCGAGCCCATCACGGCGGACTCGGTGAGTTCGAGCTGGAGCAGCCGCGGCGGCAGCCCCGTCTCCGCGAGGATCTCCGCCACATCGGCGACCAGGTCCGAGTCCCACACCTGCCGCACCGCCACGTTGACGGACACGAACAGCGGCTCCACCTCCGGGTGGTCGAGCTGCCACCGCCGCGCCTGACGGCACGCCGTGCGCAGCACCCACCGCCCGAGCTGGACGATCGAGCCCTCCTCCTCGGCGATCGCGACGAACCGATTCGGCGTCAGCGTGCCGAACCGCGGATGGTTCCAGCGCACCAGCGCCTCGACGCCCCGGGTCACCTCGTCGGCCAGACCGACGAGCGGCTGGTACTCCAGCGAGAACTCGCCGCGCTCCACGGCCGGCCGGAGGGTGGAGGCCAGCGCCTGACGGGTCATCCGGGTCGCGTTGCGCTCCGGGTCGAACAGGGTCCAGCGCGAACGGCCGTCCTCCTTGGCCCAGTACAGGGTCGTGTCCGCGGCCTGCATCAGGCAGGTGGCGCTGGCGTCCGCCACCGCCCGCTCCACCACACCGATCGACGCGGAGACCGACAGCCGCTCCCCGGCGAGGTCGAACGGCCGCTGGAGCGCGGCGAGCACGGCGCGGGCGAGGTCGGCGAGCTGCTCGGTGCCGGTGGAGTCCTCGACGAGGATCGCGAACTCGTCCCCGCCGAGCCGGGCCACCAGGTGCCCTCCGCCGTGCGTCCCGCCGGCCTCGGCGCACTCGGTCAGCCGCTCCGCGACGGCGGCCAGCAGCCGGTCCCCGACCCGGTGGCCCAGGGTGTCGTTGACCGCCTTGAAGCCGTCCAGGTCCAGGTAGCACAGCCCGATCCGGCCGGTGGCCCCCTCGCCGTACGGCGAGGACTCCAGCGAGGCCGTCAGCCGTTCGAAGAACAGCGCCCGGTTGGGCAGCCGGGTCACCGGGTCGTGCAGTTGCAGATGACGGAGCCTGGCGTGCAGTTCGCGACGGTCGCTGACGTCCGCGACGGTGAGCAGGACGTCACCGGTGTCCGGCACCGGCGCGACGGTGACCTCCGCCCACAGGGTGCGCCCGTCGGGCTGCTTCAGCCGCCGGGTGCAGCGCAGCCGCGCGCGGTCGCCCCGCAGGACCTCGCGGTAGGCGTCCCAGGTGCGGCTGTCGGAGGAGAGGCCCACGAGATCGGCCGCGGGCCGCCGGCGCAGCTCGGCGGGCCGGACGCCGAGCAGGACGCCGAGGGCGTCGTTGGAGCAGACCACGAGTCCTTCGGCGTCCACCACGGCCATGGCGACCTGGGCCGCGTTGAAGGCGGCGCGGTAGTCGCGCAGTTCCGCCGGACTCAGGGCCTGAAGGTGACCGTGGGTAGTCATCGGGCGGAGGCCCTGAGGGACGGAGACGCCCGCGGGCCCTGCTCCGTCGGAGGTTCCGGTCACCGCTCACTCCCGGGATGCGTGTGTCGTACAAGGTCGTACACAAGTGGTCGGGGGATGGTCACCCGAGGCGCTCGGCGGAGAAAAACCGGAAGAAACTCGGGGAAAGTGTGCCGATCATAGAGGCTGCCGAGCCGACCGTTCCAGCGTGCTCCCCCGTCGGGGGCGGGGCATCCGGGGTGCTCGATCGTTTCTGCGCGGGTCATGACCGGGGTCGGTCCCGGCGCGACCGAATGTGACGTTCCGTGAGTCGTCGGAGTGTCGCCGCCGCGCCGCCGTGCCGCGGGTCCGGTCACCCGAGTGGGGCACCGGAACAAGGCGAAACCCTGCAAAACGTCACAAGGTGGGTTGGGCATCCAGCATTGCCGAGCCGGAGGTCCATGTGGAGCGTCAGCAGGCGTCCGACGGAACACCCGAGAGAGTGGAACGGGTGCGCCCGAGCAGTGCCGCCGCCGCGCTCACCTCCCTGATGGCCTTCGCCGCGACCTCCCTCGTCGCCGGTCCCGCGATCGCGGACTCCGCCGCCGGCCCCTGCGCCCTGCCGCGCACCGCCGCCCACCACTCCCTCGGTCTGGACACCTGGAACACCGCCTACCCCAAGCCGGTCGCCGGGCTCGACGCGGTGATGATCTTCCTCTCGTTCCCGGACTCCGTACCGCTGAACACGCCGGAGGAGCTGGCCGCCGACCATTTCCCCGCCACCAGCGACTTCTTCCACCGCGCCTCCTACGGCACGTTCTCGCTGCGCGCCCACCCGCAGACGGAGTGGATCCGGATGCCCGAGGCGTCCGTCACCTACGACATACGGCGTGACTGGGAGCCGGACCGGCGGACCGCCTACCTCAAGGACGCCATCGCGGCCGCCGACGACCGGGTCGACTTCTCCCGCTACGACATCGTCTACCTGGTCGCCGACCCGGACGCCCCCGGCGTCGACTCCGACGCCACCAAGGTCGTCAACTTCGACCGCCCGCTCACCGCCGACGGCACCGACATCCGGCGGGTGGTCACCGTCTTCGAGCGCCACCCCCCGGACCGCAACGTGCTCGCCCACGAGACCGGCCATGTCTTCGACCTGCCCGACCTGTACCACCGCCCGGTGGACGGCGACGGCGACTGGGACACCCATGTCGGCGACTGGGACGTCATGGGCAGCCAGTTCGGGCTCGCCCCCGACCTCTTCGGCTGGCACAAGTGGAAACTCGGCTGGCTCGGCCCCGCCGAGGTCCGCTGCGTCAACGGCGACGTCTCGGCCCGCGTCCCCGCCGGACCGCCGGGCAGCGGGGAGATCGTCACGCTGGAACCGCTCGCCGCCGCGCCCGTGCGCGGCGGCAGCGTCGGTACCCGGCTCGCGGTCGTCCGCACCGGCCCGGACAGCGCCCTCGCCGTCGAGGCGCGCTCCGCCGTCGGCAACGACGAGTACACCTGCACCGAGGGCGTGCTGCTCTACCGGGTGGAGGGCGACTCCGCCTCCGGCGGCGGACCCGTCGAGGTGGTCGACACCCACCCGGAGACCGAGGCGTGCGGGGACCGGTCCGTCTACCCGCCCCTGGCCGACGCGCCGCTGCGGGTGGGGGAGACCTTCACCCTGCGGGGCGACGGCGGCGGGCGCACCCGGGTCGAGGTGGCGGACCGCACGGCGACGGGGGCGTGGACGGTCAAGATCACGACGGAGTGACCCTCGCGCGGACACGAAAAAGCCCCTCGCTCTCGCGAGGGGCTTTCTCCGTCTGTGCGCCGCCAGGGACTCGAACCCCGGACCCGCTGATTAAGAGTCAGCTGCTCTAACCAACTGAGCTAGCGGCGCCTGCTGACGTCGTAGACATTAGCACCCTGATCGGCGGGAGGAAAAATCGATACCCGCACCACGGGGCGTTCATGCGTACGGGCCGCCCTGACGCAGGCCCAGAGCAGTACCTCGGGCCCCGGCAGCCACGGATGGCGGGTGTCCGGCGCCACCAGCCAGCGCGGCGCGGTGCCCGAATCCGAGGGGGTCAGCGGGGGGACCGTCACCGCGTCGCCGGCGCCGTGGCAGATGAGCGGCGGGACGGCGTCGCCCCACTCCTCCCAGTGCAGCAGCGACGGCAGCCGCTGCGCCGTGCCGGGCGTCGCGAAGAGCATCATCCGCCCCCGGTGCATCGCCACCGGGCCGGAGCCCGGGCCCTCGCCCCACAGCCGGTCGAGCATCCGCCGCCCGAAGGTGGAGGGCACGTTCACCACGTCGAAGACGCTGCCGCAGGGGAGCACGGCGGGCGCCGCGGGCCGGTTCTCCCACTGCGCGAGCGCCGAGCGCGGAAACGTCTCTGCGGAGGCGAGCCAGCCCGCCCCCGGTGGGGTCACCGCGGCGGCGTGCTCCTGCCCGGCGTCCGCCTCCTCCCGCAGCAGCGCGAAGATGTCCGTGTCCGTCCTCTGGTCCCGGTCCCGCAGCCATGCGCTCATGTCCACCAGGTGTACCCGGGGTAATGGGACGGTTCCGCAGAGTTCCGGGAAACGGGGACGCGGGGGCCGGCGGAGGAGTAACGTGGACGGCTTTGCCGCCGGGGCCGTCAGAGGGGCCGCGTCCGGGCAGCCGTGTCCCCCGGGAGCTCGTGCCGGCTCGTGCCCTGCGGGGCTGCCGTGTCCTCAGGGGGCCGTGTATCTCAGGAGGCCGTGTCCTTCAGGAGGTCGTGGCCGAAGGCGATCATCTTCTTCGCGTAGTCCTCCGTCCAGCCCGCGCGTTCGCCGATGTCCGCCGGGGTCAGGCGGTCGAAGCGGCGGGGGTCGGCGAGCTGGGCGGCCGCGACGGCCTGGTACTCGGTGGCGCGGTCGGCGGCCGCGCGGAAGGCCAGCGTCAGCTCCGTCGCGCGGGCGAGCAGCTCCCTGGGGTCCTCCATGGACTCCAGGTCGAAGAAGTGCTCGGGGTCGGCGGCGGCCTCGGAGGGCTCGAAGAGCAGCGGGGCCGGCCGCATCCTGCGCTCGGTCGTCCGCTCGGGGTCCGCCATGTCCGTACTCCTCCTCGCGTCACGGTCCGGGGAACGCCCCCGGACCGAAGTCCATTGTCCCGCGCCCCGCAAGAGGGCCCGGGCCGAGCGCCCGGAGGGCCTACGGCCGCCAGGACACCCGGTGCTCGGCCAGATGGGAGAGGACCGCGTGGTTCGCCTCCCAGCCGTCCGGGAACTTGATGGAGACGCCCAGCTGCACCGGCTCCGTCGAAGGGTGCTCGTCCAGCAGCTCGGCGACACCCTCCCGGCACACCACGATGCAGGCGTGCCGGTGGCGGGAGGCCAGCACGCACAGCCGGCCGGTCTCCAGATGGAAGGCCGTGGCGTCGGGGCGGCCCGAGAGCGGGTGCAGGATCACCGTCACGTCGTACTCGCGGCCCTGGAGCCGGTTCGCCGTGTCCACCGTGACGTCCGTGACCCCGAGCCCGGCGAGCGCCGCCCGCACCGCCGCCGCCTGGTCGCGGTGGGCCGTGCCGACGGCGATCCGGCCCGCGGTGAGCGGCGCCGGGTCGGCCGAGAGCTCCGAGTGGGTGACACCGCCCCGGTCCAGCAGCCGCCGCACCACCCGGGCCACCGCCCCGACGGCCTCCGGATCGGTGCGCGGGGTGTGGCGGGCGGGCAGCTCCAGCAGGCCCCAGCCCGCCTCGGCCGCCTCGTCGATGACCCGGTCGGGCCCGGAGCCGTCCGCGGGCACCCCGAAGGAGAGCCGCCGGTCCCCGTGTCCCGTCCCGCTGCGGAACGGCGTGTACGGGTAGAACGCGTCGGACACCAGGGGCGCGGCCGACGCCGGGAGCCGCCAGGAGACCGGCAGCCGGTGCTGCGGAAGGCCGGGGTTGTGCGCGAGGAGCGTGGAGACCGCGCTCGCCGAGGGGTCGTACGACAGGCCCGCCCACTGCTCGGACCCGACGATCGAGAACGGGTCGAGCTGGCCCGGGTCGCCCACGAACAGCGCCCGCTCGAAGAGGCCGGCCACGGCCAGCAGGGCGTCGGAGCGCATCTGGTACGCCTCGTCGACGATGGCGTGGCCCCACGGCTCCACGCCCTGCACATGGGCCCACTTCGCGGCCGTGGAGATGACGATGTCCAGGCCCGCCAGATCGGCCGCCTTCGCCGACGTACGGACGTTGTCCAGGGCGTCGAGCGCCCGGTCGTAGGGGGCGGTCCCGTCGCCCGAGTGGGAGTGCAGCCGCCCGACCGGCAGCTCCGGGTCCTTGGCCGCCAGCCGCAGCACCAGGTCGTCGACCTGGGCGTTGGTCTGGGCGACCACCATCAGCGGGCGCCCGGCCGCGGCCAGCTCCCGGGCGGCGCGCACCACCAGGGTCGACTTGCCCGCGCCCGGGGGCGAGTCGACGACCACGCCCCGGGCGTCGCCGTGCAGGGTGTCGTGCAGGATCCGGTCCGTGGCCCGGCCCGCCTCGGCGGACGGGTCGAACACGGCGGCCTCGGAAGCGGCGGGGGCGGGCGTCACAGCAGGTCCTCCGGGGTGACGGTGTCGGGGCTCTCGGCGGTGTCGGAACGCGGCGGGCCGCCGTGGGTCCACGGCGTCTCCTCGGGGTCGGGCAGCTTGGGGCCGCCCCGCTGGTCGTGCTCGAAGAGCGTCCAGGCGATCCGGTCGCCCTTGGCCGGGACGGAACCCTCGGCCGGCTCCTTCGAGCGGCCCATCCGGTCGGTGAGCCGCAGCACCAGCACGCCCTCCGCCTCGGCCCGGACGAACTCGGCCGTCTGCGGCCTGCCGTCCAGCGAGCGGTAGACCTTCATCCGCTCGCCGAGCTGCGGCCGGTCGTCGGTGGCCACGGTGACCAGCGGGCGGGGCGTCGGCCGCTTCGACTCCGACCAGGCCATCTCGACGTCGAGCACCTCGGCGGTGAACGCCTCGCCCCGCAGCCGGAACGACGCCAGCACCAGCGGGTCGTCCAGCGCCTCCTGGGCGTCGAGCTGGGCCTGGGCCGTCTCCCGGGCGGCGAGCTTCTGCGCGGCCGTCACCGCGTCGTCGCGCCGCGGCTGCGGCGGCTCGCCCGCGCGGACCCGGTCGCGGTGGGCGGTGAACGACCAGCGGTCGCGGGTCCACCGGTCCGCGGCGCGGGCGCCCTCCGGCAGCTCCCGCAGCAGCTCCAGCGAGCGCCACACCGCGTCCCAGGTCGGCCGGAGCTGGGACGCGATCAGCCGCCGGATCTCCCGCTCGGCGCGGTGCAGGTCGCCGAGGCGGTCGTCGGCGCTGGCGCCGTCCTCCGCGGCCGCCAGGAGCTGGCGGGCGCGGTCGAAGCGCTCCGTCGCCGGGGCGAGCAGCCGGTTGTCGAAGGCCGGATCGGTGGCCGGGCCGGCCGGCGGGCACAGCAACTGGCCCTCGGCGTCCCGCGCCAGCTCGGCCCGCAGGGCCGCCTCGGCACCCGACAGACCCGCCGGCGCGTCGACCCAGGCGAGCAGGGCGCCCAGATGCTGGTCCTCCAGCGAGGACTGCCCGGTGGCCCAGTGCCGGTTCAGCAGATCCGTCGCGGCGAGCAGCAGCGAGGACCCCGGGACCCGGGACCGCTCCGCGTAGTGGGTGAACCAGCGGCCGAGCAGCGGCACCCGGGCCGGCGCCGGGTACGGGGTGTCCGGATCCTGCTCGGCGGTGCGCCGGAAACGCATGGAACGGCCCAGCAGCCGGACGTACTCCACGCCCGCCCGGCTGGGCACGACCAACTGCGGCGCGTCGGCGCACAGTTCCACCTCGACCTTGACCCGCTTGCCGGACTCCGGGTCGGTCTCGGAACGCTCGGCGGGCTCGACGTCGTCGGCGTACCCCTCCAGATGCGGCAGGACCGCCTCGGCGAGGTCGGCCAGGAACGCGGAGCGCAGGTCCCGGTCCCGGGGCTGCGGGACGACCAGCAGCCGGGGCTCCGCCGGATCCGTGCCCACCAGGGCGCCCAGCGGGGCACCCGCCTCACCCGCGGTCGTCAGCGGGACGAGCACCAGCGGACGGTCCGACAGCCGGCGGTGCCGGACCGTGGCGAGCGGCTGGGCCCGCCCCGACTCGACCGCCTCCAGCCGCGCGAGGGTCGCGATCAGCGACATGCGGCGCCCTCCCGCTCCCCGGCCTCCCGCGCGGCCGGCACGGCGGCGGCGTGGAGCGCCTCGGCGCGCAGCGCGCCCGCCCTGCGCAGCGCGGCGACCGCCGGATCCCCGGGATCCCCGGCCTCCCCGCGGGCGGCGGCCAGCACGGCGCCGATGGTCGTCAGCCCGCCCAGCTCGCCGCGCACCCCGCGGCCCAGCGCCTCCACGGCGCCCGCCAGCCGGGCCCGCTCCCGGCAGTGGAAGGCCAGCTCGCAGGCGGCCAGGCACTCGGGCGCGTAGGCGTGCGGGACCTGCTCCACGGCGGCCGTCAGCTCGGCGGGCGAGCACGTCTCGACGTCGAAGGTCAGGCCCTCGGGCAGCTCGGCGGCGATGTCCTCGACGCGGGCCAGCCGGGCGAGCTGCCTGCGGGTCACCGCGAGCTGCTTGCGCACGTCCACCACGGACGCGGTGGGCAGGTTGGAGAAGTCCTTGGGGCAGACCAGCAGCACGCTGTGCGCCACCGACGCGCCCGCGGTGCGCTCGGCGACCCGCTCCAGCGCCAGCACGTACACCGCGGCCTGGCGGGCGGCGGCGCCCACCTTCGCCGCGTCCGCCGACGCGTCGATCATCGGGAACGACTTGATCTCGACGACCGTCCACCGGCCGTCGGGGTGCACCACCACCGCGTCGGGCTCCAGATACGCGGGGGAGCCCGCCACCTCCAGCACCAGCAGCGGATGGTCGAGCAGGGTGAATCCCCCCGCCTCGACGGCCTCGCGCAGCGCCAGGGCGGTGCGCGCCGCCCGGCCCTCGGGGCCCGGGGCGGCGAGGTCGGGCACCCGGACCCGGCCCGGGTCGTCCAGACCGAGCAGCCGCATCAGCTCCTTGCCGCCGTCGGCCTTCACCCGGGCCTCGAAGGCGTTGCCCCGCATGAACGCGAACTGCGACTGACCGAGACCGGCGGGCGAACCGAGCGCCGCGGCCAGCGCCGACTTGTCCACACCCGCGCCGTCCAGCAGGGCGCGGCGGCGGCAGCCGGGGTTGGCGGCGAGGGCCGCGAGGGCGCGGGCGTCCAGCGGATGCGGCTGTGCGGCCGGTCCGCGCAGCTCAGCGAGCCGCTGCCTGAGTGCTGTCGTCGGCGCCTTCGGGGGAGGTGCGCTGTCCGGGGATTCGCTCACCCGCGGAAGTCTTGCATCCGCCACCGACAACGGGGGCGGGAACGGCCGCGGGCCGTGGCCCCGGGAAGCCCGTGAGGCCGGTGAAGCGCCGCCCGGCGGCGTCGGCGAGGCGCATGGCGTGCGGCGCGAGCAGCAGCCCGGCGCCCATCACCGCGGCCCCGGCGACGGCGTCGAGGAAGTAGTGGTTGGCGGTGCCCATCACGACGACGGTGGTGAGCAGCGGGTACAGCACGCCGAGGGCCTTCGCGGCGGGCGTGCGCCCGTGGCGCCACAGCATCACACCGCACCACAGCGCCCAGCCGACGTGGAGGCTCGGCATCGCCGCGTACTGGTTGGTCATGCCGCCGAGGCCGCGCGGGGCGCTCGCCTCGCCGCCCCACCAGCCGTAGGAGCTGTACTGGGCCATCGTGTCGACGAAGCCGTGCGCCGCGTCCAGCAGCCGGGGCGGGCAGGTCGGCATCAGCGTGAAGCCGACGAGGCCGAGCAGGGTGGAGACCATCAGCCAGGTGCGGGCGGCCCGGTAGTGCGCGGGCCGGCGGCGGAACAGCCAGACCAGGATCAGGGGGGTGACCAGGTAGTGCAGGGTCGCGTACACGAAGTCGGCGGGTATGCCGATCTCCGGCGTCTCGGTGAAGAGACGGTTCAGCGGATGTTCGGCGTTGAGCGAGAGTGCCTTCTCGGCCCGGAGTATCGCGAGGCCGTTGTCCACCGCCGTCGACACATCGCCCCGTGCCAGCAGGCGTCCGGCGGAGTACGCGGCGTAGACGACGGCGAGCAGCATCAGCTCGGTCCACCATCGGGGCCGGTGGTGCTGTACGGCATGCGGCATCCGGGCGGCTCCGTCTCCGGTCGGTGTCTTCGGTGTCTTCGGTGTTGTCGGTGGTGTCGGTGTCACTGGTGTCGTCTGTCCCCGGTCGGGTTCCCCGTGTGGGACGCGGAGATCGTCCCGCAGGTTGCCTCCTCATGTGGTGCGGGATGATGGAAAAGGACGGCGTCGTGAATTGTGCGCACCCCGCCTCGCGGAGCGGTCCGTGTCCCCGTGACACCCGTGCACCATCGTGAAACCCCAGGAGAACCTTTCATGGCACCGCGGATACTGCTCGCCCGCCACGGCCAGACCGAGTGGTCGCTGAGCGGCCGGCACACCGGCAGGACCGACATCCCGCTGCTGGAGGAGGGCCGCCGCGGCGCCAAGCTGCTGGGCGAGCGGCTGCACCGCGCGCCGTGGTCGGGGCTGGAGGGCGTCGAGGTGCGCACCAGCCCGCTGGTGCGGGCCGCGGAGACCTGCGCGCTCGCCGGGTTCGGCGACCGCGCCGAGCCGTGGGACGCCCTGATGGAGTACGACTACGGCGCCTACGAGGGGATGACCCCGGCCCAGATCCACGCCGAGCGCCCCGGCTGGGTGCTGTGGCACGACGGCGTCCCGGACGGGGAGACCCTCGCCGAGGTGTCCGCCCGCGCGGACGAGGTCGTCGCCTGGGCGCGCTCGGCCGACCGCGACGTGCTCGTCTTCGCGCACGGCCACATCCTGCGCGCGATCGGCGCGCGCTGGCTGGGCCAGGACATCGTCTTCGGCGCGCGCATCCGGCTCGACCCGACCAGCCTGTCGGTCCTGTCGTGGGCGTACGGGGAGCCCGCGGTGGAGCGCTGGAACGACACGGGGCACATGGAGGTCTGAGCGCGGGTGGGGGTGCGGTGCTTCGGCTCGGGCGCTCGGGTGGGTCGGCTCGGGCGCTCGGGTGGTTCGGGTGCTTCGGCGGGGGTGCTCGGGTGCTCGGGTGGTCTGTGCGCTTCGGCGGGGGTGTGCCGAGGGGTGTCAGGCCCGGTGGGCGGCTCCCTCGTAGCGTTCCAGGAACCCGCCGACCCCGGATGCCGCCCGGTGCGGACGCAGCGCCGCCGCGGTGTCGGCGAGCATCGCGTGGATCCGGGACGACCGCACGTGCCCCAGCAGCGCGAGGACCTCGTCGCCGGCGGCCGCCGCCTCGTCGGGCGCGCCCGCCCGGGCGAGGTCGCACGCCAGCTCCGCGCGGTAGAGCGCGAGGTTGCGGGTGAAGCGGTGGTCCTGGAGCGTGGCCGCGCGGCGGGCGTGCCGGGCGGCGCGGGCCCACTCGCCGAGCGCGGACCAGCACTGCGCCTGGAGCGCCTCCAGCTCCGGCTCGGCGAAGAAGGACATCCACTCCGGGTCGGTCCCCGCGGGCCCCCGGGCGAAGTGCCCGTGCGCACGGGCCAGCGACTGCTCGCAGCTCGAACGGTCCCCGAGCCCGGCCCAGCCGCCCGCCTCCCGCAGCGCCAGCAGTGCCAGCAGCCGGGGCGAGCGCACCTCGCGCGCCGCCTGCTGGCCCGCCTGCGCCGTGCGCACCGCCTCCCGGTGCCGGCCGGCGTCCCGGGCCAGGAACGAGCTGTTGCAGAACGCGTGGGCCTCCAGGCCCGGATCGCCTGCGACCCGGGCGGTGGCCAGGGCCTCCGCGTAGTGGGAGCGGGCTTCGTCGAACCGCCCGGAGTCATGGGCCAGCCAGCCCACGGAGATGGCCAGTTCGCCCGCGCCGGCGTGCAGCCGGTGCGCGGTCGACGCGCGGGCCGCGGTGCCCGAGTCGAGCAGCGCGTAGGCGGCGCGCAGCGGCTGCGCGGCCTGCTGATAGAGGCCGTCGCCGCCGTGCCGGTCGTCGAGCAGCCGGATCCGCCGGACGGCCTCCTCGACGGCCGCGACCTCGGCGTCGCCGACGCGGCGCCTGCGCTGGGCGGGCACGGAATCCGGTCCGTGCCCGAGGGCCGCGGCCGCCGTGACGGGGCCGCCGATCATGAACGCGCGACGCAGCACGTCGCTCTCCTCGTCGATGTCGCTGTGGGGGCGGGGGGTGCTGAGGGGCTCGGGAGCGCCGGGGGTGCCGGCGGTGCCGGCGGTGCCGGGGGGCCGGGGAGCGCCGGGGGTGCCGGCGGGCAGGGGGGCGTCGTGGGGGGTGTCCGCCGGAGCCGGTCTGCGGCCCCGGCCGCGGACGTCCTCCCGGGCGGCGAAGCCCAGATCGGTGAGCGTCCGGCCGGGGAACATGTGCAGGAAGACGCGCTCGTAGGCGTAGTTCGGGCAGCGGATCTCACCCGACTCGACCCTGCCGATGTAGCGGGCGTCGCACGAGACCTGCTCCCCGATCTCACGGGCGGCCCGCCGCACGGCCGTCGCGAACTCGCCCGGCGACCGCGAGCCGCGCAGACGGCGGAAGACCGGGTTGGGGTGTGCGGGGCGGGCGCTCGGTGCGCCCGGTGTGCGAGACGACGACGCCATGGCCGTTCCCTCTCTTGTGCAGCCGTGGTCCGGCGGGGCATGAACGTACCTGCTGTGAGAGGCGTCTCACACGCGGTTTGGCAACAAAAGCGGACAACTCGCCGTCGATCTGCCATGAACCGCCATCCTTTGCGGCGGCGTGCCGCCGTAGCCCTTGACGCCGGGCGGCGTTGAACCTCACGGAGGCCCCGTACGTGCCTCTGTACGGGACTCGGCTGAGGAGGGGATCCCAGTGGTGGAGGTCTACGAGGCCGGCGGCGCGCCCGGTGCCGGTGCGGGAGCCGGTGGCGTGGGCTGCTGCGGGGCGGCGGGCGTGGGCCACGCCGCGACGCCCGCGACCACGGTGGGCCACCGGCCCACGGCCGACAGCAGCGTCCCGCCCGCCGCACCCTGCGACCTGGTGACGGTGCCGGCCCGCCAGGGCCTGGAGGCCGTCGACATCCTGCGGCGCGCCCCGGCGGCGCCCGGGGTGGGGCCGGTGCTGCACGACGGGGCGTGCGACACCCTCGGGTTCCTCGTGCCGCCGGGCACGGCCGACGGATGGGACGTGCCGGGCTCGGCCTGCACCCGCACCTCGGGGCGGGGGCTGCGGCTGCCGGGCGTCCCGGCGGAGCCGCCGGTGAGCGGCTCCGGATGGCTGCTCCCGCCGGGGGTGGACCCGGCGGCGGCCCCGGTCACGGACCCGGCGGTGCTGCGGGAGGCGCTGGGGGAGGCCGCGCGGCTGATCGAGGCGGCGGACAGCTGTCGCTGAGGGGGGTTCCTCGCGGGGGCTTTGCGGGGGCTTGTGCAGGTGGGGGCCTCGGCGGTGGGGCTGCCGACCGTCGCGTCGCGCGCACCACGCTGCGCGCGGTGTCCTCGAACGCCGGACGGGCTGGGGATGCCGGGGTCGGCGTTTTTCGGGTGGGGTGCCGGAGGCGGGCTTTCTTGAGCCCCGCCGGCGATTGAGGCGCGGGGTGCGGGGCGGGGCCCCGCCGGTGGGGATGCGTGCGCGGGGCCGGTTGCCGGGTGGTGGTGGCGGCACCACGCTGCGCGCGGTGTCCTCAAACGCCGGACGGGCTGGAGATGCCGGGTCGGCGTTGGCCGGGTGAGGAATGCCGGGCGGGCTGGAAATGTCTGGAGCGCCGGGGTGGGGATAATGGGCGGATGGGCAGGCGGAAGAGGGCGGGGGGCGGGCACGGGGACGCGGTCGTCGAGGTGGTGGACGGCGGGACGGCCGAGCTCGTGGTGGATCCGGAGCGGGCCCGGGCGTGGACGCTGCTGATCGACGGGGCGCCCCAGTCGCACGTGGATCTCGACGACCCCGCGTACCTCTCCTTCGAGTACCAGCGCCGCCTCGGGCACGTGATCGACGTGGTCGCCCCGCCGGGGCGCCCGTTGCGGGTGGTCCACCTCGGCGGGGGCGCCTTCACGCTCGCGCGGTACGTCGCGGCCACCCGGCCCCGGTCGACCCAGCAGGTCGTCGAGCGGGACGAGGCCCTGGTGCGGATGGTGCGCACCCGGCTGCCGCTGGACCCGGCGGCGCGGATACGGGTCCGGACGGCCGACGCGCGGGCCGGGCTCGCGAAGGTGGCCGACGGCTGGGCGGACCTGGTGATCGCGGACGTGTTCAGCGGGGCCCGCACACCGGCGCACCTCACCAGCGGGGAGTTCCTCGCCGAGGTCACCAGGGCGCTGCGCCCCGGCGGCCACTACGCCGCCAACCTCGCCGACGGCCCCCCGCTCGCGCATGTGCGCGCCCAGGTCGCCACCGCGGCGACCGCGTTCGCCCACCTCGCGCTGGCCGCCGATCCGACGGTGCTGCGCGGGCGGCGGTTCGGCAACGCGGTGCTGCTGGCGTCGGACACGGAGCTGCCGGTCGCCGAGCTGACCCGGCGGATCGCCGGCGACCCCTTCGCGGGCCGGGTCGAACACGGGCGCGCGCTGGCCGACTTCACCGGGGGCGCGGCCCCCGTCAGCGACGCGAGCGCCAAGGACTCGCCCGCGCCGCCCGCCGAGGTCTTCAGGTGAGCGGGCCGGCCACGGGTCAGCGTTCGTCGAACTGGACCATCGGGGGATGGTCGTTCCAGGTGCAGAAGACGGAGACCTCGCGCCCTTCCTGAGTGAAGGTCACCCGGATCCAGCTCGGCTGCTTCCACACCTGCATCTGCCAGCCGGACTCCGGTGTGGCGGAGACCAGTTCGGCGGAGCTCGCCCCGATGTCGAACACCACCCGGCCGCCGTCGACGGTGTAGCCCTTGACGTTCCCCGGCGCCGGCGAGGGGGCCGGGGGCGTGGGCGACGGGGGCGGGGCGGGCGTCCTGGACGGGCTCGGGGAGCCGCGGTCGGGCGCGGAGGGCGAAGGCTTCGGCGACGGCGAGGCGCTGGGGCCCGGCGGCGGCCGGTGGGTCGAGGACTGCTGCGGCGGCGCCGGTGAGGCCGTGGCCGTCTGCGCCGTGATGGGCAGCGCCCGGGGCCGGTCGTAGGCCGTTCCAGCCATGACGGTGTGCACTCCCCACCAGGACAGCGTCACCGCGGCGCCGGTGGACAGCGACCACGCGAGTGCATGCACGAGTCCTCTGCTCATCGGGCTCATAGTGCACCACGCCGGCGGTGCGTGTCCCGATCACCCGCCCGGGGGACCGGTGTACTCCGGATGGCGTACGGTGCCGCCCATGGCAAGTGTGCTCGTCGTCGAGGACGACCAGTTCGTGCGCTCCGCCCTCATCCGGCACCTGACCGAGGCATCCCACACGGTGCGGAGCGTCGGCACGGCTCTGGAGGCGCTGCGCGAGGTCGCCCATGTCCGGTTCGACGTGGTCGTGCTGGACCTCGGTCTGCCCGATCTGGACGGGGCCGAGGCCCTGAAGATGCTGCGCGGGATCACCGACGTGCCGGTCATCATCGCGACCGCCCGCGACGACGAGGCGGAGATCGTCCGGCTGCTCAACGACGGCGCCGACGACTACCTCACCAAGCCGTTCTCGGTGGAGCACCTCTCCGCGCGGATGGCGGCGGTGCTGCGCCGCGCCCGCACGGCCGCCGGCGACCTCCCGCCCGGCCGGGGCATCCAGGTCGGCGGGCTGTCCATCGACCCGCTGCGCCGCCAGGCCGAACTGGACGGCGCGCCGCTGGACCTGACCCGCCGGGAGTTCGACCTGCTGGCCTATCTCGCCGGGCGCCCCGGTGTCGTCGTCCCGCGCCGGGAACTGCTCGCCGAGGTGTGGCAGCAGAGCTACGGCGACGACCAGACCATCGACGTCCATCTGAGCTGGCTGCGCCGCAAGCTGGGCGAGACGGCGGCGCGCCCCCGGTATCTGCACACCCTGCGCGGGGTCGGGGTCAAGCTGGAGCCGCCGCACGGACTGCCGTCATGAGGTGGGCGCTGGTCCGGGTGTCCCTCGCGGTCACCGTCATGGTCGTGCTGGCCTTCGCCCTGCCGCTGGGCATGGTCATCAAGGAGATGGCGCGCGACCGCGCGTTCTCCAACGCCGAGCGCCAGGCGGCCACCATCGGGCCCACGCTCACCGTGACCACCGAGCGCAAGATGCTGGAGCGGGCGGTCGAGTCGACCCCCGCGGGCGCCGTCGGGCGGATGGCCGTGCACATCCCCGCCTCCGGCGAACTGGGCAGTGTGCCGCTGGAGATCGGCATCCGCCGGGCCGCCGCCCGTGACCTCGCCACCGTCCAGGCCATCGGCCGCGCCTCGATCACCGAGGTCTCCGGGGGCTCCGCGCTGCTCCAGCCGACCGCCATCGGCACCGGGCAGATCGCGGTCGTCGAGATCTTCGTGCCCGAGGGCGAGGTGTCCAACGGCGTGGGCACCGCCTGGCTGGTGCTGGCCGGCGTCGGACTCGCCCTGATCGTCGGGTCGGTGGCCGTCGCCGACCGGCTCGGCATCCGCATGGTGCAGCCCGCCCAGCGGCTCGCGGGCGCCGCCCACGAACTGGGCGAGGGACGGCTCGGCGCCCGGGTGCCGGAGGAGGGGCCGCCCGAACTGCGGTCCGCCGCCGTCGCGTTCAACTCGATGGCCGACCAGGTGGTGCAGCTCCTCGCCAACGAGCGCGAGCTCGCCGCCGACCTCTCGCACCGGCTGCGCACCCCGCTGACCGTGCTCCGGCTCAACGCCGCGTCGCTCGGCGAGAGCGCCGCCGCCGAGCAGACCCGGGCCGCCGTCGCCCAGTTGGAGCGGGAGGTCGACACCATCATCCGCACGGCCAGGCAGTCCAAGCCGCAGACCTCGGCGACCGGCCCCGGCGCGGGGTGCGACGTCTCCGAGGTGGTCCGCGAGCGCATGGCGTTCTGGTCGGCGCTTGCCGAGGACGAGGGCCGCAAGGTGCGTCTGGCGGGCGTCGACGGCCCCGTGCGCATCCCGGTGGCCCGGCCCGAACTGACCGCCGCGCTCGACGCGCTGCTCGGCAACGTGTTCCGGCACACGGCCGAGGGCACCGCGTTCTCCGTCGACGTCCACAACGGCGACGACGCCGTCATCGTGCTCGTGTCGGACGCCGGACCGGGCATCGCCGACCCCGCCGCCGCCCTCGCGCGCGGCAACAGCGGGGCACGGGTGGGCTCGACGGGCCTCGGGCTGGACATCGTCCGCAGGGTCGCCGAGTCGACCGGCGGGGACGTGCGGATCGGCCGCTCCGTGCTCGGAGGCACCGAGGTGCGCGTCTGGATCGGTCTCGACCCGCGGGAGGCGGCCCGCGGGGACCGCCGCCGGGGGACCCGCGGCGGGGTGCGGCGCAGGCGGAAGACCGCCGCCCGCTGAGCGGCCCGCCGGGCCCCGCCGGGCATCCCGAGCATTCCGCGGAGAAGGATTAATCGCCGCCGATGCCTTCCTTAAGCGCTCCCTAAGGAAACCGGCCGCCGCCCGGGATCGACGGAATGTCCGTTCCCGCCTCGCTAGCGTCTGCGACACCCCCCGGATCCACGACGCAGAGGCAGGCACGCGATGGGCACCACCAGGCACCGGCGCACGACGGTCCGGACCAAGGCGGTCGGCGCGATCGTCGCCGCGGCCGTCGTCGGCGGCGCGGCGTTCGCCCTCGCGGGCACGGCCCAGGCGGCGGCGGTCGGCGCCGCGTACACCAGGACCAGTGCCTGGGACGGCGGCTACACCGGCCAGTACGTGGTGACCAACGAGAGCGGCACCGCCCGCTCCGGCTGGACCCTGGAGTTCGACCTGCCCGCCGGCACCGCCATCGGGTCCCTGTGGAACGGCGAGCACACCGTGGAGGGCCGGCACGTCACCGTGAAGCCCGCGAGCTGGAACGCCCGGCTCGCCCCCGGCGCCTCGGTCACCGTCGGCTTCGTGACCACCTCGGCGGCAACGGCGGCCGACCCGGAGTCCTGCCGCATCGACGGCGCCGCCTGCTCGGCCGGCGGCGGGACGACCCCCGAGCCGACCGGCCGCCCCACCGGGCAGCCCACGACCGCGCCCACCCCCACGCCCACCCCGTCCGCGTCCACGCCCGCCCCCACCGCGACCCCGGCTCCCACGCCGACCGCGCCCGGCGGCGGCGGGCGGTTCGCGCCCTACGTCGACACCTCGCTCCACCCGGCGTACGACCTGCTGGACACCGCCGCGCGGACCGGCGTCGACGAGTTCACCCTCGCCTTCGTCACCTCCGGCGGCGGCTGCGCCCCGCTGTGGGGCGGGGTCACCCCGCTCGGCGAGGACAAGGTCGCCGCGCAGATCCCCGCGCTGCGGGCGAAGGGCGGCGACGTCCGGGTCTCCTTCGGCGGCGCGGCCGGCCGTGAGCTCGCCCTCAACTGCTCCTCGGCCGGGGAGCTGGCCCGGGCGTACGGGGCCGTCGTCGACACCTACCGGCTCACCGAGGTCGACTTCGACGTGGAGGGCGCCGCCCTGTCCGACACCGCGGCCAACACCCGCCGCTCGCAGGCCATCGCCCTGCTCCAGAAGTCCCACCCGGGCCTGGACGTCTCCTTCACCCTGCCCGTCATGCCCGAGGGCCTCACCCAGCCCGGCGTCGACCTGCTCGCCGACGCGAAGCGCTCCGGCGTGCGCGTCGGCGCGGTCAACATCATGGCCATGGACTACGGGCCCGCCTACAGCGGTGACATGGGCGGGTACGCGATCTCCGCGGCGACGGCCACCCAGGCCCAGCTCAAGGGCGTGCTGGGGCTCGGGGACACCGAGGCGTGGCAGACGGTCGCCGTCACCCCGATGATCGGCGTCAACGACGTGGTGACGGAGGTCTTCACCGTCGAGGACGCGGCCGAGCTGGTGCGGTTCGCCGCGTCGAAGGACCTGGCGTGGCTGGCCATGTGGTCCGGCACCCGGGACAAGCAGTGCCCGGAAGGGGCGAAGCCGGCCGCAGACGCGACCTGCAGCTCCGTCCTCCAGGAGCCGCTGGCCTTCACCAAGGCGTTCGCCGCCTACCGGTAGCCCCCTCCGAGCCACCCGCCGCCACCCCCCTCGCGCCCCGGTCGGACCCCCACCCGGCCGGGGCGCGCCCGCGGCCCCGGGCGTCAGCCCTTGACGGCGCCCTGCATGATGCCGCCGACGATCTGCCGGCCGAAGAGCACGAACGCCAGCAGCAGCGGCAGCGTGCCGAGCAGCGCGCCGGCCATGATGACCGACTGGTCGGGCACGTAGCCCCGGCCGAGGCCGGTCAGGGCGACCTGCACCGTCGGATTGCCGCTCTGGGTGAGGGCGACGACGGGCCAGAAGAAGTCGTTCCACGCCATCACGAACGTCAGCATCCCGAGCACCGCCATCGCGGGCCGCGCGGCCGGGAAGACGATGTGCCACACCACCCTCAGGCTGCTCGCCCCGTCCACCCGGGCCGCCTCGATCAGCTCGCCGGGCAGCGCCTCCATCAGGTACTGGCGCATGAAGAACACCCCGAACGCGCTGACCAGGCCCGGCAGGATCACGGCCTGGAGCTGGTCGGTCCAGCGCAGTTCGGCGATCAGCATGTACAGCGGCACCACGCTGAGCTGGGGCGGCACCATCATCGTGCCGACGACCAGGACGAGCAGGGTGTTCTTCAGCCGGAAGCGCAGCTTGGCGAAGGCGAACCCGGCGAGCGTGGCGAACAGCACCGTGCCGGCGGCGGTGCAGGAGGCCACCACCGTCGTGTTGAGGAGGGCGCTGCCCAGGTTGGCGTCCTGCCAGGCGATCTCCAGGTTCCCGAGCAGGTTCCTGCCGAACCACAGCGGCGGCGGGGTCTGGGCGAGGCGGGTGTTGTTGCGGGAGGCGGCGATCGCCGTCCACACCAGCGGGAACAGGGACCCGGCGGTGAACAGGACCAGGACGGCGGTGGCGATCCTGCCGCCGCGCGGACGCCGTCCGGCGCGGGAGGCGTCGGTCATGGTGCGGCCCTTCATGTGCTCTTGCCCAGACGGCGGGCGATCAGCCAGTTCACGGCGCCGACCACCAGCAGGAGGAGGAACATCGCCCAGGCGATGGCCGACGCCCGCCCCAGGTGCAGATTCACCCAGCCCTGCTCGTACAGGTACAGGCCGAGCGTCTGGTACTGGTGGTCCGCGCCGCCCGTCGCGCCGGCGGCGCCGTTGAACAGCAGCGGCTCGCCGAAGAGCTGGGTGGCGCCGATGGTCGAGACGACGCAGGTGAACAGGATCGTGTGGCGCAGCGAGGGCACCGTCACATGCAGGAACTGCCGCAGCCGGGACGCACCGTCGAGCTCGGCCGACTCGTAGAGGTCGCGCGGGATCGCCTGCATCGCGGCGAGGTAGATCAGCGCGTTGTAGCCGGTCCAGCGCCAGATCACGATGGTGGACACGGCGAGCTGCGAGGTCCACTGCCCGTTCTGCCAGTCGACGGCGTCGAACCCGGCGAGCCCGAGGACCCAGTTGATCATTCCGTAGTCACGCCCGAAGAGCAGCGCGAAGACGAGCGTGGCCGCGGCGACCGAGGTCGCGTACGGGGTCAGCACCGCGACCCGGAAGAACGCCGAGCCGCGCAGCCGGTGGTGGAGCAGATGGGCGAGGCCGAGGGCGATCAGCAACTGCGGCACGGTCGACATCAGCCCGATGGTGACCGTGTTGCGCAGCGCGTTCCAGAAGAAGTCGTCGTGCAGCAGGCGGGAGAAGTTGCGCAGCCCGACCCACTCCATCTCGGTCGGCGCGGTCAGCTCCACCCGGTGCAGGGAGGCCCAGCCGGTGTACAGCAGCGGGAAGAGGCCGAAGGCGAGGAAGAACACGAAGAACGGGGCGACGAAGGCGTACGGGCTCCACCTGAGGTCGCGTCGGTGGCGGCGCGAACGCCGCTCGGTGGCATGGCTCGTCACGGGTCACAGGTCCAGGGCGTTGTCGATGGTCTTCACGGCCGCGTCCCAGCCCTGCCGGGGCGTGCGGCCCTTCTGGTCGACCTGGAGCATGCCGACGTCGGACAGGTTCTGCTGGATGATCAGGTCCTTGGGGCCCACGGTCTGCACGGGGACGTCCCGGGCGGCCCGGGAGTAGATCCGGCCGATGGGCGCGTCGCCGAAGTACGGGTGGGTGGCGCCGGCCACGGCCGGCAGGCCGTAGGCCGCGCCCGCGCTCGGGAAGCTGCCGCGTTCGGCGAACAGCCGGGCCTGCTGGGCGGGCGCGGTCAGCCAGGCGGCCAGCTTCGCGGCCTCCCGGGGGTGGGCGCCCGCCTTGGGCACGACGAGGAACGAGCCGCCCCAGTTGCCGGGCCGCGGCGCGGCGGCCACGTCCCACTTGTCCTCGCCGGCCCGGCCCGCCTTGTCCTGGATGTAGCCGAGCATCCACGCCGGGCAGGACACGGTGGCGAACCTGCCGTTGGCGAAGCCCTGGTCCCAGGCCGGGGTGAACTGCTGGAGCCGCGCGGTGAGCCGCTCGCCCGCGAAGGAGGCGGCCAGGTCCCAGGCGTCGCGGACGGCCGGGTTGGTCTTGTAGACGACCTCGCCGTCCTCGTCGTAGAAGCGCACCGGGCTGCTGCCCAGCACCGCGTTGAGCACCCCGGACGCGGAGTCGGTGAAGACGGTGCCCTCCGGCGCGTGCTCGCGGTAGCGCTTCCCCGCCTCCAGGTACTTCGCCCAGTCGCCCGCCCAGAGCCTGCCGACGGCCTCGCGGTCGGTGGGCAGCCCGGCCTTCGCGTACAGGTCCTTGCGGTAGCAGATGCCCTGCGGTCCGATGTCGGTGCCGAGGCCGACCGTCCGCCCGTCGCCGGTGGTGGCCTGGGCCCACTTCCAGTCCAGGAAGTCCGCCCGGCGCACGCCGTCGGTCCGGGACAGGTCCACCAGCCGGTCCGCCTGGGTGGCGGTGATCTCGGCGATGTTGTTGACCTCGACCGCCTGGATGTCGGCGAGGCCGCTGCCGCTGCCGAGGTGGGTCAGGAGCTGGGGGTAGTAGTTCTCGTTCCGCTGGATCGAGGTCTGCCGGATGTGGATGCCGGGGTTCTGGCGCATGTACTCGTCGTAGAGGCCGGCCTCCTGGAGACCGAAGGCGCCGTAGACGCCGACCGTGATCACGGTCTTCCCCTCGGCGTTCCCGCCACCGGTGTGGGCGCGTGCCCGCGGGGGCTCGGCGGGGTCGTCGGCGCAGCCGGACAGGAGTCCGGCGGTGAGTGCGGCGACGGCCACGAGGACGGCGGCCCTGCGCATGCGGCCTCCCCATTTCCTGAACGGTGCTGCGCCCCGGGCCCGGCCCGCGCGTCGGCGGGGGCGGGTGCCACGAGGGGCGGTGATGTACGAACGAACGCGTATGAGTATGTACCGAAAGGTTGGGAGCGCTCCCATTCGTCCCGGCGCGTGGCTCCGCACCCCCGACACGTTATGTTCTCGGCCTGGGAAGTCTGGGGGAGGGGCGGACACGATGGCTGTGACGAACAGGACGGGTCACGCCGGGCGCGGCACCGGCAGGCCCACGCTGGAGCAGGTGGCCGCCCACGCGGGCGTCGGCCGGGGCACGGTCTCGCGGGTGATCAACGGCTCCCCCCGGGTGAGCGAGGAGACCCGCAGTCTGGTCGAGGCGGCCATCGCCGAGCTGGGCTACGTGCCGAACCGGGCGGCCCGCGCCCTCGCCGCGAACCGCACGGACGCCGTCGCGCTGGTGGTGCCCGAGTCGCAGGACCGGTTCTTCTCCGAGCCGTACTTCTCGCACATCGTGCGCGGGGCCGGGGCGGGGCTGGCCGGCACCGGGATGCAGCTCCTGCTGACGCTGGCGCCCCAGGGGCGTGAGCGGGACACGCTGGCCCAGTACCTGGCCGCCGACCGGGTGGACGGCGTGCTGCTCGTCTCCGTGCACGCGGGCGACCCGCTCCCGGACCAGCTCGCAGCGCTGTCGGTGCCGGTGGTGATCAGCGGCCGCCGCTCGGCGGACGAGCCCCTCGCCGCGGTCGACTCCGACAACTTCGAGGGCGCCCGCGAGGCCGTCGCCCATCTCGCCGCCCGGGGCCGGCGCACCGTCGCCACGATCACCGGTCCGCTGGACGTGTACGGCGCGCAGCGCCGGCTGGACGGCTACCGCTCGGCCGTCGCCGGGGCCGGCCTCGACGCCGACCCCCGGCTGACCGCCGAGGCCGACTTCTCCGAGGAGGGCGGGCGCCGGGCCATGCGCGCCCTGCTCGACGGCCGGCCCGACCTGGACGCCGTCTTCGCCGCCTCCGACGTGATGGCGGCCGGCGCCCGCGCCACGCTGCGCGAGGCGGGCCGCCGGGTGCCCGAGGACGTGGCGCTGGTGGGCTTCGACGACTCGGCGGTGGCGCGGCACATGGACCCGCCGCTGACGAGCGTGCGGCAGCCGATCGAGGAGATGGGCCGCACCATGGCGCGGGTGCTGCTCGACGAGATCGCGACGCCGTCGGCCCCGCCGCGGCGTCCGCGGATCGTGCTGCCGACCCGGCTGGTGGTGCGGGAGTCGTCCTGAGGCGCGGCGCCCGGCCGCCCGGGGCGGCCCCGCACGCGTCGAAGGCCGGTCCGCGGTGCGGACCGGCCTTCGACGATCAGGGTGAGTGACGGGACTCGAACCCGCGGCATCCTGGACCACAACCAGGTGCTCTACCAGCTGAGCTACACCCACCATGACCGGTCGTTTTCCCGACCGGCCGAGAAAAAGTGTACAGGCTTCCGAGGGGTGCTCGCGCCACGGTTTCGCCGCGGGGGTCCGAGGGGGCCGGGAGGCCCTACGACGCGGGCTCCGCGGGGAGGACGTGCTTGGCCGCGATGGCCCGGGCGGTCTCGGTGTCCGGGCCGGGCTGGGGCACGAAGACCGCCTCGCGGTAGTAGCGCAGCTCGGCGATGGACTCGCGGATGTCGGCGAGCGCGCGGTGGTTGCCGCTCTTCTCCGGGCTGTTGAAGTAGGCCCTCGGGTACCAGCGGCGCGACAGCTCCTTGATCGAGGAGACGTCGACGATCCGGTAGTGGAGATGGCCCTCCAGGCCGGGCATGTCCCGGGCGAGGAAGCCGCGGTCGGTGCCGACCGAGTTCCCGCAGAGCGGCGCCTTGCCGGGCTCCTTGACGTGCTCGCGGATGTACGCCAGCACCTGGGCCTCCGCGTCGGCGAGCGTGGTGCCGCCCGCGAGCTCGTCGAGGAGGCCGGACGAGGTGTGCATCTGCCGCACCACCTCGGGCATCGTCTCCAGGGCGGCGTCCGGCGGGCGGATCACCACGTCGACACCGTCGCCGAGTACGTTCAGTTCCGAGTCGGTGACCAGCGCGGCCACCTCGATGAGTGCGTCGTCCGTCAGCGAGAGCCCGGTCATCTCGCAGTCGATCCACACCATGCGATCGTTCATGCGCCCTACCTTAGAAGGTGTTCTCCCCGCCCCGACCCGATCCGGCGGGGTGTGTGCGGGGCCGGCGGCCTCTCGCACGGCGCGGCGGGGTGTCTTCCCGCGGGGCCGGACGCGCGACGGGCCGGGGTCCGTGGGACCCCGGCCCGTCATCGAGCTGTGCGCGCGCCGCCGCCTACGGCAGGCTCCGCTGCCCGGGCAGACCCGGACGCAGGTGGCCGCCCGTGTAGTACTCCTGGCCCGGCTTGCCCGGCTCCAGGTGTCCGCCGCCCGGCCCCGGCACTCCCACACCGGCCGGCGTGCGCCGCATGCCGGCCTGGGCCGGCACGACCGCCTCGGCGATCGGCGCGTGGCCCGGGTCGCCCTGCGGCCGCCGCGCCCGGTAGGCCGCCCGGTAGGCGGCCGGGGAGGACCCGAGCTGCCGGCGGAAGTGGCCGCGCAGCGCGACGGGGGAGCGGAAGCCGCAGCGGCCCGCCACCTCGTCGACCGAGTAGTCGGAGGTCTCCAGCAGCCGCTGTGCCTGGAGCACCCGCTGGGTGATCAGCCACTGGAGCGGAGCCGAACCCGTCAGGGAGCGGAACCGGCGGTCGAACGTCCGGCGGCTCATGTAGGCGCGAGCCGCCAGGGTCTCCACGTCGAACTGCTCGTGGAGGTGCTCCAGTGCCCACGAGACCACCTCGGCCAGCGGGTCGGAGCCGATTTCCTCTGGTAAAGACCTGTCGAGGTAGCGCTCCTGACCGCCACTGCGACGCGGGGGGACGACCAGTCTGCGGGCGAGTGCGCCGGCTGCTTCCGTGCCGTGGTCGGTGCGCACTATGTGCAGACAGAGGTCGATGCCCGCCGCGGTGCCCGCCGAGGTGAGGACGTCCCCGTCGTCGACGAACAGCTCACGCGGGTCCACGTGGACGGACGGGTAACGCTTGGCCAGCGTCGGCGCGTACATCCAGTGGGTGGTCGCGGGGCGGCCGTCGAGCAGGCCCGCGGCGGCGAGGACGAACGCCCCCGTGCACAGGCCGACGATGCGGGCGCCCTCCTCGTGTGCCCGGCGCAGCGCTTCGAGCGCCTCGGGCGGTGGCGGCGAGGTGATCGACCGCCAGGCCGGCACCACGACGGTGCCCGCTCTGCTGATCGCCTCCAGGCCGTACGGTGCCGTGAGTTCCAATCCGCCCGTGGTCCTGAGCGGACCCTCCTCGCCACCGCACACCAGCAGGCGGTAGCGGGGAACTCCGGCGTCCTGACGGTCGATTCCGAACACCGAGAGCGGGATGGAACTTTCGAAAATAGGGCCGCCGCTGAACAGCAGCACGGCGACGACCTCCCGGCGCCGGCGGCCGGAGAGTTTCCGTGCTGCCTCCGGTGCGGCGGAGTCCTGACTCATGACGCTAAGCCCCCCTCGAAGTGCGCGTCTCCCCGTTCGTTTCGGGCCTTTCGCTCCTGCACGTTTCCCCTCGGTTCTGCACGAGTCCCCCGGCCTTCGATACCCATGATCGAATCTACTGCGTCCCGTGGCACCCTTGTGGCAAGTTCGGCATGCCCTGCTATGTCGACTTGGCAACTTGGCGCGATGCATTCGATCACGAAGCGTTGCACCCGTGGGGCCCGCAGGGAAGTGGATGGGACGGGCATGGCCCGTCCCCGTACGGCGCGAAACCGGCTCGCGGGCCCGTACTCCCTGGTGGCAAGGGGGTTGACCGGCCCTTTCCGCAAGAGGGCGGTAGGGGCGAGAAGTTGGCTGAAAACCGTCGGTTGTGAGGGTGCGAATCCGTCAGACGTGCGGCGCCCCGCCCGCCCCCCTGCGCGCCCCCTCGCGCGGGTGCGCCCGGGCGGTGTCCTCCCTCTTCCGGGACTGGTGCAGCAGCAGCCGGCAGGCGCACGTCACGGCCGCCAGGCCCAGCCACGCCGTCGCCGCGCCGCCCGCCGACGTCCCGTACGCGGCGAGCGTCACCGGCACCAGCAGGCAGACGAACGCCGCCCAGCGCACCGCGCTTCCCGCGGCCGGGGTGCCCGGCGCACGGCGGGGGCCGGCGGCCGGCGTCCGCGGCGCGGGCCCGCGGGCCGGGGTGACGGGGGCGGGGCGGACCGGGGCGGCGGCGGGCTGACGTGCGGACACTCGGAGCTCCTGGGGCGCGACGGGTGGGCGACCGGCCAAACGACGGGCCCCGCGCCCGGTCACTGTGCGCAGCCGCCGGACAGCGGACAGGAAGCTGCATGGGCCACCTGCCATTGCCAGGGCGGGCGGTGCTCGTGCATGCTCCCTGGAACGCCGTGCATGAGGCAGTGGGACCTGGGCAGGAGAGGAGTGCCGCCGTACCCTTGGGGGTATGAGGCCGGGAAGACGTTTCCCGGACACCGCTCCGTCCCGTCCGCTCCGCACCTTCATTCCCTCACACGAGGACGTTCTTCGCCGAGACATCGATGGCCGGTCACGAGATCCCCGAACCCGCGGACCGCAAGCAGGTCGCCGACCCCCTGTCGGACCTGCGAGCGGCAGAAGAGTCATGTCACTCCTGCGATCCCGCCTTCCAGCACGGAGTAGTCGTCGGCTTCGACGGCTCGACCTCCAGTGAGCGGGCGCTCGCCTACGCCATCGGCATGGCCTGCCGGTCGGGCTCCGGCCTGATCATCGTCCATGTCGCCAACCGGCTGCCGACCACCGTCTGGGCGGGCTGCGAGCCGCCCGTCTTCGTGGACGTCCCGGACCACCGCACCGAGGTGCTCGGTCTCGAACTCGCCTGCGCGGACTACCTGAGCGAGGTCCCCTGGATCCTCGTGGAGCGCGGCGGCGACATCTGCCACGAACTGGAGGAGGTCGGCCGGGAGTACTCGGCCGACGCGATCGTGGTCGGCTCCACGCACGGCCTCGTGGGGCGGATCTTCGGCTCGGTCGCGGGCCGCCTCGCCCGGCGCGCGAAGCGCCCGGTGATCGTCATCCCGTAGCGCACCGCGCCGCGTTCCGCCGTACCGCGTTCCGTGCTGTCGCCGCTGTCGCCGCTGTCGTCGTGCCGCGCTTCCTGCTGCCGCGTTCCGTGTTGCCCTCCGCCGTGCGTCCCCCTGCCGCGCCCCGTGCCCCGCGCCGCCCTCCGCGTACCTCGCGCGCGTGCCGCGGGGTGTCACTCCCGTCCCGTTGCCGCTGTCCCTTCCCGCTGGTGACGGCACGTCAACTCGCCCTGGAAACAGTTGAATCCGGATGCTTCCGCGAGGTTGGTTGTGCGCTTGTGAAGGGTACATATCGGTCGCTGGGTCCACAGCACTTGGCAGCACGGTGCAGCACGACTGCACGGACAGGAAGGGAGCCCGCCGTGGACAACGACGTCTCTGCGGGAAGCGCCGGATCGACCGCGATCCTCGGCCGTCTCGCACTCGGACTGACTCTGCTGGCGTTCGGCGCCGGCGCGACCGGAGTGATCGACAACGTGGGGGCGACCGACGCCGCGGCCCTCGCGACCTGGGTCGGCGGAGTCACCCTCTTCGTCGTCGGACTGCTCGAATTCCGGGCGGGCGACGGCGCGTCGGGGACGGCGTACGCCGGCCTCGGGGCGTTCTGGTTCACCTGGGGCACGGGAGTGGGCTCCGAGGTGTCCGCCGAGGCGGCGGGCCTGTTCCTGCTGCTGTGGGCGCTGCTGGCGCTGACGCTGACGGCCGCCTCGTCGGGCACCGGCGTGCTGGGCCAGGGCGTCTACGGGCTGCTGTGCCTGTCCCTGCTGCTCGGCGGCGCGGCCGCCTTCGCGGGCAACGAGGCGCTCGCGAAGGCGGGCGGCTGGGTCGGCGCCGTCGCGGGCCTGCTGGCCTGGTACGGAGCGACCGCCGCGCTCGCCAAGTGGCCCACGTTCACCGGACGCGCCGCCGGCCGGGGGGTGACGGCCACCGGCTGAGCGGCCTGAGGGCCGGCGCGAGGGGTTGCGCGCCGGCGGCACGGAGAACGCCCCCTGCGTCGAGGCAGGGGGCGTTCTCCGTGTCCGGCCGGTGCCGTCCTACTCGACGGTGACGGACTTCGCCAGGTTGCGCGGCTTGTCGATGTCCCGGCCGAGGGCCAGGGCCGTGTGGTAGGCGAGGAGCTGGAGCGGGATGCCCATCAGGATCGGGTCCAGCTCGTCCTCGTTCTTCGGCACCACGATGGTGTGGTCGGCCTTCTCCTGCTCGCGGTGGGCGACGGCCAGTATCCGGCCGGAGCGGGCCTTGATCTCCTCCATCGCCGCGCGGTTCTTCTCCAGCAGCTCGTCGTCCGGCACGATCGCGACGGTCGGCAGCGCGGGCTCGATCAGGGCGAGCGGGCCGTGCTTGAGCTCGGAGGCGGGGTAGGCCTCGGCGTGGATGTAGGAGATCTCCTTGAGCTTCAGGGAGGCCTCCAGCGCGACCGGGTAGCCGCGCACCCGGCCGATGAACATCATCGACTTGGCGTCCGCGTACTGCTCGGCCAGCTTCTTGATCTCGCCCTCGGTCTCCAGGATCTCGCTGATCTGGCCGGGCAGCTTGCGCAGGCCCTCGATGATCCGGCGGCCCTCGGCGACGGACAGGTCCCGGATGCGGCCGAGGTGCAGGGCGATCAGCGCGAAGGCGACGACCGTGTTGGTGAAGCACTTGGTGGAGACGACGCAGACCTCGGGGCCGGCGTGCACGTACGTGCCGCCGTCCGCCTCGCGGGCGATCGCCGAGCCGACGACGTTGACGACGCCGAGCACCCGGCCGCCCTTGCGCTTGAGCTCCTGGACGGCCGCGAGGACGTCGTAGGTCTCACCGGACTGGGAGACGGCGATGTAGAGGGTGTCCGGGTCCACCACCGGGTTGCGGTAGCGGAACTCGGAGGCCGGCTCGGCGTCCGCGGGGATGCGGGCCAGGGACTCGATGAGCCCGGCGCCGATCAGGCCGGCGTGGTACGAGGTGCCGCAGCCGAGGATCTTCACCCGGCGGATGCCGCGGGCCTCGCGCGGGTCCAGGTTCAGGCCGCCCAGGTGCACGGTGTTGAACCGGTCGTCGATGCGGCCGCGCAGCACGCGGTCGACCGCGTCGGGCTGCTCGCTGATCTCCTTGTGCATGTACGTGTCGTGGCCGCCCATGTCGTAGGAGGCGGCCTCCCACTCCACGGTCTCCGGGGTGGCGGTGGTCGTCGCGCCGGAGGTCGTGTACGTGCGGAAGTCGTCGGCCTTGAGGGTGGCCATCTCGCCGTCGTCGAGGGTGACGATCTGGCGGGTGTGGGCGACCAGGGCGGCGATGTCGGAGGCGACGAACATCTCCTTGTCGCCGATGCCGAGGACGACCGGGGAGCCGTTGCGGGCGACCACGATGCGGTCGGGGAAGTCGGCGTGCATGACGGCGACGCCGTAGGTGCCCTCGATCGCCTTGACGGCCTCGCGGACCTTCTCCTCCAGGGTGGTGGCCTGGGAGCGGGCGATCAGGTGGGTGATGACCTCGGTGTCCGTCTCCGAGAGGAAGACGATGCCGTCGGACTCCAGCTTCGCGCGCAGCTCGGCGGCGTTGTCCACGATGCCGTTGTGGACGACGGCGACCTTGTTGTCGGCGTCGAGGTGCGGGTGCGAGTTGATGTCGCTCGGGGCGCCGTGGGTGGCCCAGCGGGTGTGGGCGATGCCGGTGGTGCCGGAGAAGCGCTTGGGGACGCGGGCCTCCAGGTCGCGGACCCGGCCCTTGGCCTTGACCATCTTCAGCGCGGCGGCCTTGGGGCTGTTGATCACCACGCCCGCCGAGTCGTACCCCCGGTACTCCAGGCGCTGCAGCCCTTCCAGCAGCAGCGGAGCCACGTCACGCTTGCCGATGTAACCGACAATTCCGCACATAGAGTCTTGCCCCTCCGTAGTTCAGTGGTGTGCTCGCCCGCGACGACGGGCCGCGTCAGCCGTAGACCATGCGGCGGAGCTGCCGGAGCGAGAGCTCCGGCGGCGCCACGGCGCGGTGCGGCAGTTCCGCCGCGATGCGCTCGAAGATCTCGGCGTTCACCGCGCCGCCGGACTGGAGCTCGCGGTGGCGGCGGCGGACGAACTCCTCCGTCGTCTCGTCGAAGTACGCCAGCACGTCGAGCACCACCCGGGCCGCTTCGCCGCGCTGGAGCGCGGTGCTGCGCACCAGGTGATCGACGAGGTCGTCGTGGGACGACGGGCGGTGTTCGAGCACCCGTAGATATTGGAGGGAAAGGAGGCGCCTTCGCAAGAATCCTGCCCGATATCGGGCAGGGTGTGTCACATCCTTCGCAGTACGGCCTGTTTCGCGGTGGCGAACTCCTCGTCGGTCAGGATCCCCGCGCTGTACAGCTCGCCCAGTTCGCGCAGTCGGCGCAGCAGGGCGTCGTGATCGTGGCCGCCCTCCTCGCCCGGGGGCGTCGCGGAGGGGCCGGCGGTCACCTGCGCGGCCGGCTCCGGCGCGGGAGCCGGGGGCAGCGCCGCGGCGGCCGCCCCGTTCCCGGACGCCGCGCGCGGGTGCGGCATCCGGGCCACCACGGCCGCGCCGACCAGCGCCATCAGCGGGTCGTTGCGGAAACCCCACAGCTCGACCGCGTACGGGTCGTACTTCGGCTCCTGCCGGCCCGGGCCCGTCCAGGGGCCGCTGAACCGCAGGAAGCCGTTCTCCAGGGAGGCCGAGGGCATCCACTCCACGGCGCTCACCTCGGCCAGCGCCAGGGTGCGCGGGCCGCCCGACAGCTTGGCCTCCTCCGCCTGCCACTTGAACTCCAGCCGGATCCGCTCCCCGTCGAAGGAGACCGTGGCGTCCCCCGCGGAGACGGTGATGGGCACCGCCGGCCCGGGCAGCAGATAGCCGTCGGCGGGCCCCTGGGGCACCTGCTCCAGCAGCAGCGCGGTGCGCACCTCGTCCACCAGGTACTCGGCGACGCCCGAGCGGTCGTTGTCGACCTTCAGCCGGTAGGGGTCCGACGCGTCGTCCAGGCTCCCGCCGGTGATCTGCGCCAGCGGGTCGGCGCCGTCGCGCAGCCGCAGCCGCAGCCGCCCGGCCTTCTTGCCCGGTTCGTAGGAGAGGCCGGCCACCGCCCGCAGCGGGACGCCGATCTCCCCCAGGGTGCGGCGCAGCCTGCTGACGCCCTTGTCGCTGCCGGGCACGATGCGGACCGTGTCGCCGTCGAACGACCAGGTTCCGTCCTTCTGGATGATTTCTGCCACGACGCCGATTGTTCCATCTCTCCCGCGGCAAGTGGTCTGGACCTTGACCGCAGTTGGGGCGCGCGCTACGCATGAGCCGAGACCGGTTGCCGAACGCACGGACGACGCCCCCGCCGAAGGGAACCCTGTGAGTCAGCCCAGACCGAGTGTCCGCGCCCTGAGCCCTCTCCGATCCGCCCGGCCGCCCCGGTTCCCGCGGCTGCTGGCCGCGGTGCTGCTGCTGACCGCCGTCACGGCCTCCGGCGCCTCGGCCGCGGGCGGCCCGGCGGCCGAGGAGCCCGCCGTCCGCCCGCTCGGGCGGATCGTCCCCGTCCCCGCCTCGGTGCGGCCCGGCGGCGCCCCCTTCGCGCTGACGCCCTCGACGCGCATCAGCACCGACGGCTCCCGCCAGGCGCGGGCCGTCGCCGAGCAGCTCGCCCGGGTGCTGCGCCCGTCCACCGGCTACGCGCTGCCCGTCACCGACCGCCCCTCGCCGGGCGCCGTCCGGCTGCGGCTCGACGCCGGGGAACGGGCGCTCGGCGAGGAGGGCTACCGGCTGCACTCCGCGCCCGGCGGTCTGACCCTCACCGCGTACCGCGAGGCCGGCCTCTTCCGCGGCGTGCAGACGCTGCGCCAGCAACTGCCGTCCCGGGTGGAGCGGGACACCGTGCAGCCCGGCCCCTGGCAGGTCGCGGGCGGCACCGTCACGGACACCCCGCGGTTCGCCTGGCGCGGCGCGATGCTCGACGTCTCACGCCACTTCCTGGAGGCCGCGCAGGTCAAGCGCTACATCGACCACATCGCCCTCTACAGGATGAACACCCTGCACCTCCACCTCTCCGACGACCAGGGCTGGCGCATCGCCGTCGACTCCTGGCCGCGCCTCGCGGAGTACGGCGGTTCGACGGAGGTCGGCGGCGGCCCGGGCGGCCACTACACCAAGGCCCAGTACCGCGACATCGTCCGCTACGCGGCGGCCCGGCACATCGAGGTGGTGCCGGAGATCGACCTGCCGGGCCACACCAACGCGGCCCTCGCCTCCTACGCCGAGCTCAACTGCGACGGCGTCGCCCCGCCGCTCTACACGGGCACCTCGGTCGGCTTCAGCTCGCTGTGCGTGCCGAAGGAGGTCACCTACGACTTCGTGGAGGACGTGATCGGCGAGATCGCCGCGCTCACCCCCGGCCGGTACCTGCACATCGGCGGTGACGAGGCGCACTCCACCAGCCACGAGGACTACGCGGCGTTCATGGCGCGGGTGCAGCCCGTGGTCGCGCGCCACGGCAAGACCGTCGTCGGCTGGCACCAGCTCACGGGGGCGACGCCCGCCGAGGGGGCCGTCGCGCAGTACTGGGGACTCGACCGCACGAGCGCGGCGGAGAAGGAGCGGGTGGCCGCGGCGGCCCGGGCCGGCACCCGGCTCGTGCTCTCCCCGGCCGACCGGACCTACCTCGACATGAAGTACGACGAGAACACCCGGCTCGGCCTCTCCTGGGCGGGCTACGTCGAGGTCCGGCGCTCCTACGACTGGGACCCGGGCAGCTATCTGGCGGGAGCGCCCGCGAGCGCGATCGCCGGTGTGGAGGCGCCGCTGTGGACGGAGACCCTCTCCTCGGACGAGGACCTCGACCGGATGGCGTTCCCGCGGCTGCCCGGGGTGGCCGAGCTGGGCTGGTCGCCGGCCCGGGCGCACGACTGGGAGGACTACCGGCTCCGCCTCGCGGCGCAGGGGCCCCGGATGGAGGCGCTCGGCATCGGCTTCCACCGCTCGCCCCAGGTGCCGTGGCCGGCGGCCGGGAGCGGTGACTGACGGGTGCCGGGCGTGGGCGGTGACCGGGGGAGCGGCGCGGTGATTGAGCGGTGCCGGGCGTGGGCGGTGTCCGTGGCCGCCGGAGCGGCGCGGTGATTGAGCGGTGCCGGGCGTGGGCGTGGGCGGTGACCGGGGGAGCGGCGCGGTGATTGAGCGGTGCCGGGCGTGGGCGGTGTCCGTGGCCGCCGGCGCGGCGCGGTGACGGAGGGGCGCCGAAGAGGTACGGGCGCCCCCGGGGACCGTACCCGGGGGCGCCCGTGGCCGATACGGCCCCGCGTCCGGGCCCCGCGGGCTCGCGTACCCGCGGGGGCCCGGACGACGGGGCCCGGGGGCCCGCCGCCGGGCGGCGGCGGGCGGCCCGTGCACCGGACCCGGCGGTCGGGACCATGATCCGCCGGGCCCGGCCGCCCGGTGCCCCGGACCGTACGGCCCGGGGACACGGGAGACCGGACCGTCCCGCGTCCGGTGCGCGGCGGGCGGACCCGCCGGAACCGCACGCGGGACGGCCGTTACGCGGCGAACCGCGCGATCGGGTTCTCCAGGGTGCCGACGAACTGGAGGGCCGCCGACGGGTCGGCCAGGTCCACCATCTGCTGGTTGTTGCGCAGCTGGAGCCGGTTGAGGCAGGACAGCGCGAACTCCCCGGCGAACATGTCGTACTGGGCGAACCTGTCCGCGAGCTGCGGCACCGACTCCTGGTAGCCCCGCACACAGGCGGCGACCGTGCCCCAGAAGGCGTCCTCGTCCATGACGTCCTCGGCGGCGAGCGTGGCGCCGAGGAAGCGCAGGAAGCAGTCGAAGACATCGGTGAAGACGGACAGCAGTTTGGTCTCGTCCGGCACGTCGACCCTGATGCGTTCCACGGCCGGCGGCAGCACCGCGTCCGGGTCCATCACCGCGATCTCCTCGGCGATGTCCTTGAAGATCGCCCGGTCGACCGCGCCCTTCTCGTCGAGGACCAGGATCACGTTCTCGCCGTGCGGCATGAACACCAGGTCGTAGGCGTAGAAGGTGTGCAGCACCGGCAGCAGGTAGGCGTCCAGGTAGCGCCGCAGCCACTCGGCCGGGGTCAGCCCGGAGCCGGCGATCAGCGCGCCCGCGAAGGACGCCCCCTCGTGGTCGGTGTGCAGCAGCGCCGCCATGGTCGTCACCCGCTGCCCCTCGCCGAGCGTGGGGACGGGGCTCTCGCGCCACAGCGCGGCGAGCATCTTGCGGTACGGGGAGTACCGGTCGGTGGCGGCCT
This sequence comes from Streptomyces zhihengii, assembly GCF_016919245.1. Taxonomy (NCBI): domain Bacteria; kingdom Bacillati; phylum Actinomycetota; class Actinomycetes; order Kitasatosporales; family Streptomycetaceae; genus Streptomyces; species Streptomyces zhihengii. Next base: position 5,278,200 of record NZ_JAFEJA010000001.1, read on the forward strand.
CGTACTCCAGGTGCCGGTAGCCGACCGCGGCGCACTCCCGGATGATCGAGAAGCGTGCCGACCTCAGCACGTCGTCCCCGTCGATGAGCTGGGCCAGCCAGTCGTTGATGGCGGGCGTGGCCTCCATGTAGGCGGCCGAGAGGCCCCGCATGAAGCCCATGTTCAGCACGGACATGGCCGTCTTCACATAGTGCTTCGCCGGGTCGCTGGTGTTGAAGAAGGTGCGGATCGACTGCTGTGCGAGATAGGTGTCGTCGCCCGTGCCGAGGTAGACCAGGCGCTGCTGGGCGATCTCGGCGGCGAAGGTGACCGACAGCTTGTTCCACCACTGCCAGGGGTGGACGGGCATCAGCAGGTAGTCGTCCAGGTCCAGGCCCTGGTCGGCGAGGGTCTTGGCGAAGCCGTCGACGCATCCGTCGCCGAGCTCGGCGCGCACGAACGCCTCGTACGCGATGCCCGCGCCCGCGGTGAAGGTGGCCCGGTCGCGGTGGGCGGCGAGCCACACCAGGTGGATGCCGGACGCCGCCTCGGGGGCGTAGGCGTGGTACTCGTCGATGCCGAAGCCCAGCCGGCCGTTGTTGGCGACGAAGCAGGGGTGGCCCTCGGTCATCCCGGTCTCGATCGCCTGGAAGTCCGCCCGCGCCAGTTCGGCGGCGCTGACCTCGGGCTTGGCGGACTTGTACGCGGTGCCGGAGAGGGTGGAGGAGATCTCCTCCAGGTAGACCGGCAGGATCGCGTCGCTCAGACCGAGCGCGCCGCGCATCTCGATGACGAACCGGAGCGCGTCGAGCGGCAGTTCCCCGCCGTCGCGGTGGCGGGTGATCGAGGCGGCCTCCACCTGCCAGTGGTCGAGGGCGTAGCGCTCGGCACGGAAGCGGTACTCGGTCGCGCCGTCGTCGCTGAACACCCGCCAGCCGTCACCGGCCGGTTCCGGGGTCAGCAGCCGTTCGTGGGCGAACTCGGCGAGGGCCTTGCGCACCAACTGGCGGTTGGCGTCGGCCCAGCGGGCCGGGGTGAGGTGGGCGACGGGGCTGAAGGCGGCAGGGTTCATACGGCGACTCCCGTGGCGGCGGCGAACTGGGCGCGGGTGCAGAAGCTCAGCAGGGCCTCCTTCTCGGGTTTGACGATCTTGTCGGCGGCGACGAATCCGACGGCCTCGTTGAGCCGGTGCACGGCCGTGTTGGAGACGTCGGGCTCCACGACCACCCGCCGCGCGGCGGGATCGGCGAACAGCTCCCGCATCACCGCGGTGATCACCGCCAGGGTGAAGCCGCGCACGGGCGTGTCGGTGGGGGCGACCAGGAAGTGCATCCCCACGTCGCCGGGCTCGGGCTCGTACAGGCCGGGGAGCTCCACGTACCGGGGGTCGTAGCTCTCCATCAGGAAGACGGGCTCGCCGTCGTGCAGGCCGATGAAGGCGTGGTGGTGCTCATGGGCGGCGATGCGCATGTACTCGCGCTCGACGTCCTCCAGTTTCGCGTCCTGCATCATCCAGAACGCGGCTTTCGGGTGGGTGACCCAGCGGTGCAGCAGCTCCGCGTCGGCCAGCGGGTCGAGCGGCCGGACGGTGAAGGCGCCGGGGACGGCGGTGCTCATACGGAGAACTCCTGGAAGGCGATGGACTTCTCCACCGCGTAGTACTCGCTGCCGAGCAGCTCGCGGATGATGTACGCGTTGCGGTACGGGCCCATGCCCAGGTCGGGCGAGGTGATCGAGTGGGTGTGCACGCCGGCGTTCTGGAGGAAGATCTCCCGGCCGGCGGTGTCGATCGAGTAGTTGCGGGCCACGTCGAAGCGTCCCTGGCCGTCGAGCCGGATGCGGTCGGCGACCGGCTCCAGGAACTCGGGGGTGGCGTACTTGTAGCCGGTGGCCAGCACCAGGCCCTGGGTGTCCAGGGTGTAGTCCTTGCCCTGCTCCTCCTGCCGCAGGCCGAGGGTGTAGGTGCCGTCCTCGTACGCCACGGTGTGCAGCGCGGAGTTGGTGAGCAGCCGGGTGGACACCGGGCCGGAGAGGTTCTTCTGGTAGAGCAGGTCGAAGATCGCGTCGATCAGCTCCGAGTCGATGCCCTTGAAGAGGCCCTTCTGCTGGGCCTCCAGCCGGTAGCGGGTGGCCTCCGGCAGCGCGTGGAAGTAGTCGATGTACTCCGGGGAGGTCATCTCCAGCGTGAGCTTGGTGTACTCCAGCGGGAAGAACCGCGGCGAACGGGTGACCCAGTTCAGCCGGTAGCCGTGGACGTCGATCTCCGACAGCAGGTCGTAGTAGATCTCGGCGGCGCTCTGGCCGCTGCCCACCAGGGTGATGGAGTCCTTCTTCTGGAGGGACTCCTTGTGCTCCATGTACCGCGAGTTGTGCAGCAGGTCGCCGCCCACGCCCCGGCAGGACTCGGGCAGGTACGGCGGGGTGCCGGTGCCGAGCACGATGCGGCGGGCGGTGAATGCGTCGTCGGCGGTGCGCACCACGTACACCTCGCCCTCGGCGTCGTACTCGACGGAGGTGACGGTCGTGCCGAAGCGGATGCTGCTCAGCTTCGCGGCGGCCCAGCGGCAGTAGTCGTTGTACTCGACGCGCAGCGGATAGAAGTTCTCGCGGATGTAGAACGAGTACAGCCGGCCCTTCTCCTTCAGGTAGTTGAGGAAGGAGTACGGCGAGGTCGGGTCGGCGAGCGTGACCAGGTCCGACATGAACGGCGTCTGGAGGTGGGCGCCGTCGAGGAACATGCCCGAGTGCCACTCGAAGTCCGGCTTGGACTCCAGGAACAGGCCGTTCAGGGTGTCGATCGGCTCGGTCAGGCAGGCGAGGCCGAGATTGAAGGGACCGAGCCCGATCCCGATGAAGTCGTAACTCTCGCGGGCGTGCGTCCCACGGGCGTCAGGAAGCGTGGACAAGGTTCTCTCCAAGGAACTGCTCGGCGTGGCCGGCTATCAGGTCGAGCACGGCGGCGATGTCGCCGGTGGTGGTCTCGGGGTTGAGCAGGGTGAACTTCAGGTACTGGCGGCCCGCCACCTTGGTGCCCGCGACCACGGCCTCGCCGGAGGCGAAGAGGGCCTTGCGGGCGTGCAGGTTGGCCTGGTCGATCAGGACCGGGCTGGTGACGGACTCCGGGATGTAGCGGTAGACCAGGGTGGAGAGCTGGGGCTGGACGACGACGTCGTAGCGCGGGTCGGCGGCGAGCAGCTCCCAGCCGGCGGCCGCCAGGTCGCACACCTCGTCGAAGAGCCCGCCGATGCCCTCGGCGCCCATCACCCGCAGCGTCATCCACAGCTTGAGCGCGTCGAAGCGGCGGGTGGTCTGGAGGGACTTGTCGACCTGGTTGGGGATCTTCTCCTCCAGCGTCCGGCGCGGGTTGAGGTACTCGGCGTGGTAGGTCGCGTGGCGCAGCGTGGCGGCGTCGCGGACCAGCAGCGCGGAGGAACTGACCGGCTGGAAGAAGGACTTGTGGAAGTCGACGGTGACGGAGTCGGCCCGCTCGATGCCGTCGAGGAGACCGCGCCGGGTGGGGGAGACCAGCAGTCCGCAGCCGTAGGCGGCGTCCACGTGCATCCAGGTCTCGTACTGCCGGGCGAGCGCGGCGATCTCGGGCAGCGGGTCGATGGAGCCGAAGTCGGTGGTGCCGGCGGTCGCGACGATCGCCATGGGCACCAGGCCCTCGCTGACGCAGCCCATGAGCTCGGCTTCGAGGGCGACGGTCTGCATGCGCTTGGTGCGGTCGACGGGGACGGAGACGACGGCCTCCGGGCCGAGGCCGAGCAGGGTGGCGGACTTCTGGACGCTGAAGTGGCTGCACTCGGAGGCGAAGATGCGCAGTTTCGACAGGTCGGTGGTCTTCGCCTCCTGGCGGGCGAGCAGCAGCGCCTGGAGGTTGGACTGGGTGCCGCCGGAGGTGAAGACGCCGTCGGCGGCGGGGCCGAGACCGGCGCGGGCGCACGTCCAGTCGATGAGCTTGCGCTCGATCAGGGTGCCGCCGGCGCTCTGGTCCCAGGTGTCCAGCGAGGAGTTGACCGCGGAGAGGACCGCCTCGCCGAGCACGGCGGGGATGACGACCGGGCAGTTGAGGTGGGCGAGGTAGCGCGGGCTGTGGAAGTAGACCGCGTCGCGCAGGTACACCTCCTCCAGCTCGTCGAGGGCGGCGGAGGCGTCCGCGAGCGGGGTGTCCAGGTCGACGGCGGCGACGACCGGGGCGAGCCGGTCGGGGGTGACGCCGGTGAACGGGCGCTGGGTGGAGGCGAGTTTGGCCGCGACGCGCTCGACCCCTTCGGTCACGGAGCGCCGGTAGTGCTCCGCCGTCGTGTCGTTGAGCAGGTGCGAGCGCATGCAATGCCCTCCCGGGTGCGGGGACGTGGTCGCCTCTCGGGGACAGGAGCGGGGGGTGAGGGGCGATTAACTTAGGTTAGCCTAACCTAAGTTCGATCTCGTCTCATCCCCGGGCCGGGGAGGCGGGTGTGCCGTTGTTCACACACCGGGGCACCGGTCAAGTCGGCCCGGGCCGACGGGGGTTGGGCCCGTGGGGCCGCGCCCTGCCGTGGCCCCCGGCCGCCGGGCCGCCCCCGGCGCGCCGCCCCGCAGGCCTTCGGTCGTGCAGGGCGCGCCTGTGCGGCGCACTCCGGAGCCCGCACCCGAGGGGCGGGCGGGCCGGCGCAACCGCGGAGCCGGTTGCACCCGGCCGGGGTGCTCCCGGACGGTCGCACCCGGCCGGGGTGCTCCCGGACGGTCGCGCCCTGCCGGGGTGCTGCCGTACGGCCGCACCTGCTGGTGTGCTGCCGCCCGCCCGCACCCTGCCGGGTCGCTTCGGGACGGCCGCGCCCTGCCGGTTGCGCCCGGCCGGGGTGCTCCCGGACGGTCGCGCCCTGCCGGGGTGCTGCCGTACGGCCGCACCTGCTGGTGTGCTGCCGCCCGCCCGCACCCTGCCGGGTCGCTCCGGGACGGCCGCGCCCTGCCGGTCGCGTCCGCCGGGGTGCTCCCGGATGGCCGCGCTCGGCCGGTCGCGCCTGCCGGGTTGCCCCCGGACGGCCACACCCTGCCGGTTGTGCCCGGAAGGTCGCGTCCGCCGGGGTGCTCCTTGGTCGCGCTCGGCCGGTCGCGCCTGCCGGTTGCGCCCGCTGGCTGCGTCCTGCTGGTTGCGTCCGCCGGGGTGCTCCCGGATGGCTGCGCCCTGCTGGTTGCGTCCGCCGGTTTGCTCCCGGACGGCCGCGCCCTGCCGGTCGCGTCCGCCGGGGTGCCCCCGGACGGCCGCGTCCGGATGGCCGCGCCCGTCGGAGTGCTGCGGGACGGCTGCACCCTGCCCGGTCGCGCCCGCCAGGGCGACACCCCGGCGGGCGCGCCCCCGGGTCGGGCCGGTCGCGCCGTGCGGGCGGGGCGGAGCGGGTCAGTCGGAGTCCGGCTGGGCGCGCAGGCCGTCCTCGGTCAGGCCCTGCTTCCAGTAGCCGACGAAGGTGACCCGCCGCCGGTCGATGCCGCGGTCGTTCACCAGGTGCCGCCGCAGTGCCTTCACGCTGCCCGACTCGCCGGCGATCCAGGCGTACGGGACGCCCTCGGGGAGCTCGGCGGCGGAGACCGCCGCCAGGGCGGACGGCGCGCCCGCGTCCCGGACGAGCCAGGTGATCTCCGCGTCCGCGCGGGTCGCGAGGTCGAGCCGGTCGTCCGCGTGCGGGACCTCCAGCCACACCTTGGCGCGCATGCCCTCCGGCAGCCACTCCAGGATCGCCGCCGCGGCCGGCAGGGCGGTCTCGTCGCCCCACATCAGCACCCAGTCGGTGTCCTCGGGCGGGCGGCAGCGCACCGCCGTGTTGTCGGCGACGGCCGGGCCCAGCACCGTGACCCGGTCGCCCGGGGCGGCGGCGAGCGCCCAGCGGCACGCGGGGCCGCCGTCCTCGTGCACGGCGAAGTCGATGTCCATCTCGCCGTCCGCGGGCCGCTGTTCGCGGACCGTGTACGAGCGCATCACCGCGCGCTCGCCGTCCGGCAGCGCCCGCCAGGCGCCCAGGATCGCGTACATGTCGCCCGCGTCCGTGGGGACGACCGGCGCCGGCTGCCCGGGGTGGGGGAGGAACAGCGACAGGGACTGGTCGCGGCCGCCCGCGGCGAAGCCCGCGAGCTCCTCACCGGTGAAGGTGACCCGGACCAGCGACGGGCCGAGCCGCCGCGTCCGGGCGACCTCGATGCCGAAGAAGCGGAACGGGGCGGTCTCGGCCTGTGTCGTCATGGTCAGGCGACCTTCTTCGCGTTCTCGATCGCCTCGGCCAGGTCCTCCAGCAGCGGGGCGCACTTGGCGTAGGAGTAGACCGGCTCGGTGACCCGGGCGGCGACCTGGCCGGCCTTGACGGCGGGCAGCTGCGCCCAGGTGGGCTTGGCCTTCTTGAGGTCGGCGTCCTGCAGCGTGCCGGTGCGGTTGTCGAGGATGATCAGGTCGGCCTCGTACTTGCCGACGTTCTCCCAGCTCAGCTCCTCGAAGAAGCCCTGCGCGTTCGGCTTGGGCTCGACGAACTTCACGCCCAGCTCCTGGAAGTAGAGCGTGTCGGCGGACATCTTCGGCACCGAGACGTAGAAGAGGTCCTGCGAGCCGGAGCCGATGAGCACCTTGAGCTCGGGCTTGGCCTTCGCCGCCTTGCGCAGCCGCTCGGCGGCGGCCTCGAAGCGGGCCTTGGCGTCGGTGACCTTCTTGTCCTTCAGGTCGGCGCCCAGGGACTCGGCCAGCTCGGCGCGGCGGGCGAGCGCCTGCGGCATGGTGGTCTCGGCGGCCCACAGGGCGACGCTCGGGGCGAGGCCGAGGATCTTGTCCTTGGACTCGTCCGGCACGTACCAGAGGGCGCCCTTCTGCCACATGTCGGTGATCAGCAGCTCGGGCGCGAGACCCGCGTACTTCTCGACGTTGAACTCTCCCCAGACGTTGCCGAGGATCTCCAGCTTGTCGATGTTCATGTCGCCGGCCTGCACATCGGCCTTGCCGTCGGCGGTCTTGGTCGGGCCGAACACGCCCTTGACCTGGATGCCGTAGTCGTACAGGGCGGCGGCGGTGCCGGTGAACGCCACGATGTTCTTCGGGACGGACTTCTGCTCGGCGGTCTGGCCGCGGTCGTCCTTGAAGCTCCACGGGCCCGACGACTTGGCGGCGCCGGTGTCCGTGCCGCCGCCCTCCTTGGCGTCGTCCTTGCCGCACGCGGCGAGCGCGACGCCCAGCCCGAGGGCGCCGCCGGCGGCGAGCAGGCCGCGGCGAGTGAGGTGGGAAGCTCGGGCGTTGGGCATGATGGTGTCCGCTTTCGTGCGTGCTGTTCCGGCCAGGGGGCCAGGTCCGAACGTAGGTTAGCCTAACCTCAGTGTCTGTCCAGGGGTTGGCCCCCGCCGTCCTCGGTGACCTGGCGTGATCTTGGCCACCCGCCCCGCCCGGCACCGCGGCGCGCCGGAGCGGCCACCGCCGGCCGCCCCGGCGCCGGTTGTTTCCGGACACGCCGGAGCGCGCGGCCCGTGCCGTACCGGGTCGCGCGCGGAGGGCGGCGCCCGGACCGTCGGCCCGGGCGCAGGGGTCAGCCGGTCAGGCCCAACTCCCGGGCGATCAGCATCCGCTGGACCTCGCTGGTGCCCTCGCCGATCTCCAGGATCTTGGAGTCGCGCCACATCCGGGCCACCGGGTACTCGTTCATGAAGCCGTAGCCGCCGTGGATCTGGGTGGCCTCCCGGGCGTTGTCCACCGCCACCGTCGACGAGTACAGCTTCGCCAGCGCGGCCTCCTTCTTGAACGGCTCGCCCAGGACCAGCCGGGACGCCGCGTCACGCCAGCCGACCCGCGCCATGTGGGCCCGCATCTCCATGTCCGCGATCTTGAACTGGATGGCCTGGTTGTCGCCGATCGGCCGCCCGAAGGCGTGGCGCTCCCGGGCGTAGCGGACCGACTCGTCGACACAGCCCTGCGCCAGACCGGTCGCCAGCGCCGAGATCGCGATCCGGCCCTCGTCGAGGATCCGCAGGAACTGGGCGTACCCGCGGCCCTCCTCGCCCAGCAGGTTCGCCAGCGGCACCCGGACGTCGGAGAACGAGAGCTCACGGGTGTCGGAGGCGTTCCAGCCGACCTTGGAGTAGGGCGCCGCCACCGTGAAGCCGGGGGTGCCGGACGGCACGATGATCGAGGAGATCTCCGGGCGGCCGTCCGCCTTGCGGCCGGTGACCGCGGTGACGGTGACCAGGCCCGTGATGTCGGTGCCGGAGTTGGTGATGAAGCACTTGCTGCCGTTGATCACCCACGCGTCGCCGTCGCGCACCGCCGTCGTCCGGGTGCCGCCCGCGTCGGAGCCGCAGTCCGGCTCGGTCAGGCCGAACGCGCCCAGCATCTCGCCGGAGCACAGCCGCGGCAGCCACTCCCGCTTCTGCTCCTCGGTGCCGAAGCGGAACACCGGCATGGCGCCCAGCGAGACGCCCGCCTCCAGGGTGATGGCCACGGACGAGTCCACCCGGGCCAGCTCCTCCAGGGCGATCCCGAGGGCCAGGTAGTCGCCGCCCATGCCGCCGTACTCCTCCGGGAACGGCAGCCCGAACAGGCCCATGCGGCCCATCTCGCGGACGATCTCGTAGGGGAACTCGTGGCGCTCGTAGAAGTCGCCGATCTTGGGGGCGACGACGTCGTGCGCGAACTCCTCGACCGTACGGCGGAGTTCCTCGTGCTCGGCGGAGAGCCGATGGTCCAGGGACATGGGGACGTTCACTCCTTGTGGGAGAGGGCGCGGACGGTACGGGAGGGGCTGGGGCGCCCCAGCTGTTCGGCCATCCACACGCTCGTGGCGGTGAGCCGGCCGAGGTCGACCCCGGTCTCGATGCCGAGGCCGTCGAGCATCCACACGAGATCCTCGGTGGCCAGATTTCCGGTGGCGCTCTTCGCGTACGGGCAGCCGCCGAGGCCGCCCGCCGAGGCGTCCACCACGGACACGCCGTGGCGCAGCGCGGCCAGGGTGTTGGAGAGCGCCTGGCCGTAGGTGTCGTGGAAGTGGACGGCGAGACGGGACGTGGGCACGCCCGCGTCGTTCAGCGCGGTGAGCAGCGCCGTCACATGGCCCGGCGTGGCGACGCCGATGGTGTCGCCGAGGCTCAGCTCGTCGCAGCCCATCTCCGCGAGCCGGCGGCACACCGCGGCGACCTGGGCGAGGGGCACGGCGCCCTCCCACGGGTCGCCGAAGCACATCGACACATAGCCGCGCACCCGCAGCCCGTGCTCGACGGCCCGGGTGACCACGGGCTCGAACATCGCGAGCGCCTCGTCGACCGTGCGGTTGAGGTTGGCCTTCGCGAAGGACTCGGTGGCGCTGGCGAACACCGCGACCTCACGGGCCCCGAGGCTCAGCGCCCGGTCCAGCCCGCGGTCGTTGGGCACCAGCACCGGCAGCCGCACCCCGGCCAGATCGCTCACCATCGGGAACAGCCGCTCGGCGTCGGCGAGCTGGGGGACCCACTTCGGGTGGACGAAGCTGGTCGCCTCGACCGTGGTGAGCCCCGCCCCGGCCAGCCGGCGGACGAACTCCGCCTTGGTCTCCACCGGGACGACGGCGGACTCGTTCTGCAGGCCGTCGCGGGGGCCGACCTCGTGGATGCGGACCCGTGCGGGCAGGCCCGGGTCGGGCACGGTCATCGGCAGCGCCGTCGTCATCGTGCCTCCCCCTCGCCCCCGGCGGTGCCTGCGCCGTCGCCTTCGGTACCGGCGTCGTCGGGGAGGACGACGGCCAGCACCTGGTCCATGGCGACCGTCGAACCGGCGACCACGTCCAGCTCGGTGACGGTGCCCGCGTGCGGGGCGGAGATGACGTGCTCCATCTTCATCGCCTCCACCACCAGCAGGCTCTGGCCCGCGGCGACCGCGTCGCCCACGGCGACCTTGACGACCGTCACCGTGCCGGGCATCGGCGCCGCGAGGGTGTCCGCCCCGGCGTGCGCGGCCCCGCTCAGGGACGCCTCGACCGGGTCGTGGTCCAGGACCTGCCAGCAGTCGCCGTCCCGGCCGAGCCAGGAGCCGGCGCGGTGGAACGTGTGGGTGACGCCGTGCAGCTCCACGGAGATCGCGTGCTCGCCCACCCGCCGGGCGGCGTCCGGGTGCGCGGCCCGGGTCACCGGGTCGTGCCCCGGCACCCGCAGCGGGAAGGCGAGCGGCGCGGGCCGGCCGCCCATCCGCCAGCCGTTCGGCACCGAGAACGGGTCCGTCCAGCCGCCGGGGCGGGGCGCGAGCGCCTCGGCCCGCGCGGCCGCGGCCGCCTCGTACACCTCGTCCGGCACCCCCTCCGGGACCAGCGAGGGCGCCTCGCGCTCCACCAGCCCGGTGTCCATCTCGCCCGACACGACCGCCGGGTGCGCCAGCAGGCGGCGCAGGAAGCCGGCGTTGGTCGGGACGCCCAGGGTGACGGTGTCGGCGAGCGCCGCGCGCAGCCTGCGCAGCGCGGTGGCCCGGTCCGGGCCGTAGGCGATGACCTTGGAGAGCATCGGGTCGTACAGGCTGCCGACCTCGGTGCCCTCGGTCAGGCCCGAGTCGGTGCGCACACCGTCGCCCGACGGCTCGCGCAGGCGCAGCACCGTGCCGCCGGACGGCAGGAAGCCGCGCGACGGGTCCTCGGCGCAGATCCGGGCCTCCACGGCGTGGCCGGTCAGGGTGATGTCGTCCTGGGCGAAGCCCAGCGGCTCGCCCGCCGCCACCCGCAGCTGCCACTCCACCAGGTCGAGGCCGGTGACGAGCTCGGTGACGGGGTGCTCGACCTGGAGACGGGTGTTCATCTCCATGAAGTAGTACTGGGACGGGTCGGTGCCCGGGACGATGAACTCCACCGTGCCCGCGCCCCGGTAGCCGCAGGAACGTGCCGCCTGGACGGCGGCCTCGCCCATCGCGGCCCGCGTCGCCTCGTCCAGCAGGACGGACGGCGCCTCCTCGATGATCTTCTGGTGGCGGCGCTGGAGCGAGCACTCGCGCTCGCCGAGGTGCACCACGTTGCCGTGGCCGTCCGCCAGCACCTGGATCTCGATGTGCCGGGGGCGGTCGATCCACCGCTCCACCAGGAGGGTGTCGTCGCCGAAGGAGGCCCGCGCCTCACGCCGGGCCGCCGCGATCTCCTCCATCAGCGCCGACTCGGCGCGGACCAGCCGCATGCCCTTGCCGCCGCCGCCCGCCGAGGGCTTGAGGAGCACCGGCATGCCGATCTCCCGGGCGGACGCGGCGAGTTCCTCGTCGCCGAGCCCGCTGCCGGACGAGCCGGGGACCACCGGCACCCCGGCCGCGCGCACCGTCTCCTTGGCCCGGATCTTGTCGCCCATCAGCGAGATCGCCGGCGCCGGCGGGCCGATGAAGACCAGCCCGGCCTCCTCGCACGCCGCGGCGAAGCCCGCGTTCTCCGCGAGGAAGCCGTAGCCCGGGTGGACGGCCTGGGCGCCGGTGCGGGTGGCCGCGTCGAGCAGCCGGTCCACGGACAGGTAGCTCTCGGCGGCGGACGGCGGGCCGATGCGCACGGCGGTGTCGGCCTCGCGGACATGGCGGGCGTCGGCGTCCGCGTCGCTGAAGACGGCCACCGAGCGCACCCCCATGGCGCGCAGGGTGCGGATCACCCGGACCGCGATCTCGCCGCGGTTGGCCACCAGAACGGTGTCGAACATCGTCATCGTGGAAGGTCCCTCACATCCGGAAGACGCCGAAACCGGCGTCGCCCAACGGCGCGTTGGCGCAGGCGGTCAGGGCCAGGCCCAGCACCTGACGGGTGTCCACGGGGTCGATGACCCCGTCGTCCCACAGCCGGGCCGTCGCGTAGTAGGCGTTGCCCTGGGTCTCGTACTGGGTGCGGATCGGAGCCTTGAAGGACTCCTCCTCCTCGCCCGTCCACTGCTCGCCGCGGCCCTCGATCTGGTCGCGCTTGACGGTGGCCAGCACGGAGGCCGCCTGCTCGCCGCCCATGACGGAGATCTTGGCGTTGGGCCACATCCACAGGAAGCGGGGGCCGTAGGCCCGGCCGCACATCGAGTAGTTGCCCGCGCCGTAGGAGCCGCCGACCACGACCGTCAGCTTCGGCACCCGGGTGCACGCCACGGCCGTGACCATCTTGGCGCCGTGCTTGGCGATGCCGCCGGCCTCGTAGTCCTTGCCGACCATGAAGCCGGAGATGTTCTGGAGGAACAGCAGCGGGATGCCGCGCTGGTCGCACAGCTCGATGAAGTGCGCGCCCTTCTGGGCGGACTCGGCGAACAGGATGCCGTTGTTGGCGACGATGCCGACCGGGTGGCCGTGGATCCGGGCGAAGCCGGTGACCAGGGTCTGCCCGTACTCGGACTTGAACTCCTGGAACCGCGAGGCGTCCGCGATCCGCGCGATGACCTCGCGCACGTCGTACGGGGTCCGCGAGTCGACCGGGACGGCGCCGTACAGGCCCGCCGGGTCGGCCTTGGGCTCCTCGGCCGGCTCGACCGACCAGGGGAGCGGGCCGCGCTCCGGGAGGGTGGCGACGATGTTGCGGACGATGCGCAGGGCGTGGGCGTCGTCCTCGGCGAGGTGGTCGGTGACACCGGAGACCCGCGAGTGCACCTCGCCGCCGCCCAGCTCCTCCGCCGTGACGACCTCGCCCGTGGCGGCCTTCACCAGCGGCGGGCCGCCGAGGAAGATCGTGCCCTGGCCCCGCACGATCACGGCCTCGTCGCTCATGGCCGGGACGTACGCCCCGCCGGCCGTGCAGGAGCCGAGCACGGCGGCGATCTGGGGGATGCCCGCACCGGACATCCGCGCCTGGTTGTAGAAGATCCGGCCGAAGTGCTCCCGGTCGGGGAAGACCTCGTCCTGCATCGGCAGGAAGGCGCCGCCCGAATCCACCAGGTAGACGCAGGGGAGCCGGTTCTCCAGGGCGACCTCCTGCGCGCGCAGGTGCTTCTTGACCGTCATCGGGTAGTAGGTGCCGCCCTTGACCGTCGCGTCGTTGGCGACGACGACGACCTCGCGGCCGCTGACCCGGCCGATGCCGGCGATCACCCCGGCCGCCGGGGCCTGCCCCTCGTACATCCCCTCGGCCGCGAGCGGCGCGAGCTCCAGGAACGGGGATCCCGGATCGAGGAGGGTGTCCACCCGGTCCCTCGGCAGCAGCTTGCCGCGCGCGGTGTGCCGGGCGCGCGCCTTCTCGCCGCCGCCGAGGCGGGCCGCCGCGAGACGGGACCGCAGACCGTCGGCGAGCTCCTGGTGGGCCGCCTCGTTCGTCTGCCAGGCCTCGGAGGCCGGATCCGCGGCGCTCGCCAGCACTGGTGCCTGCTGCATCGCTCGAGCTCCCTTGCTCGGTTAATGAGCGTTAACGTGTTGCGTTCAGGTTAACGACCGCTAACCGCCCTGTCTAGAATGAATGTTCATGAGCACCAGGACGTCGGCACCCACGCGCCGCGAGCAGATCCTCAGGGAGGCCGCCCGCCTCTTCGCCGAGCGCGGCTTCCACGGTGTCGGCGTGGACGAGATAGGCGCAGCGGTGGGCATCAGCGGCCCCGGTCTGTACCGGCACTTCCCCGGCAAGGACGCGATGCTGGCCGAGCTGCTCGTGGGCATCAGCGAACGCCTCCTCAGCGGTGGGCAGCGCCGGGTGGCGGAGACGGGTGGCGACTGCGGGGCGCTGCTCGCGGCGCTCATCGACGGGCACATCGACTTCGCGCTCAACGACCGCCCGCTGATCACCCTGCACGACCGGGAACTCGACCGCCTGCGGGACGCGGACCGGCGCCGGGTGCGCCGGCTCCAGCGCCGGTACGTCGAGCTGTGGGTCGCCGTCGTGCGTGAGCTGCACCCCGAGGTCGCCGAGGCCGAGGCGCGCGCGGCGGTCCACGCGGTCTTCGGGCTGCTCAACTCGACCCCCCATATGGGGGTGAACGGCTCCGGCCCGCTCGGCCGCCCCGGCACCGAGGAGCTGCTCCGGCGCCTCGCCCACGGCGCCTTCGCCTCCCTCGGCACCCCGGCCGCCCCGGGACCGGCCCCGGCGTAGGCGCGGGGGCCCGCGGCGAGGGCTCGCGCGGCGCGCGGGGGCTGCCGCGGGCGCCCGCGCACGGGGGCGCGCCGGCCCGGCCGCGGGTGCGCGCGGGGGCTTTTGCACGCGCGGCGCGAGGTCACCGTGGGCGTCCGCGCGGCTCCGGGCGCGGGTGTGCGCGGGCGTGCGGGTGCGGTCGCGCCCGGGCGCCCGCCCTGTCCATCGCGCAAGACGGTGCACACGCTCCGCGCACCCCACGGCACAATGGGCTCATGCCGATACCCAGCCGTGCCGCCCTCGTCGACCACCTCGTCCGCTCACGTATCGCTGGAGACGTCGCCACGCCGCGCGACAACAACCTCTCCCACTACCGCAAGCTCGCCAACGGCGACCGGCACTACTGGCTCGGCCTGGAGCTCGGCGACCGCTGGACCGACGAGCAGGACGTCCTCGCCGTCATGGCCGAGCGCTGCGGCGTCAACGACGACCCGTCCCACCGGCAGGGCCAGGACACCATCGACCCCGAGCTGACGGTCGACGCGCTGGAGCGGATGGCCGCGCGGCTGCGCAAGGCCGCCGCTGACGGCGAGCGCGTGCTCTTCGCGACCGGCCACCCCGGCGGCCTGCTCGACGTCCACCGCCAGACCGCCGCGGCGCTGCGGGCGGCCGGCTGCGAGATCGTGCGGATCCCGGGCGGGCTGTTCGCGGACGAGGGCATGGTCTTCCAGTTCGCGGACGTGGCGATGCTGGAGCGCGGCGCGACCCTGTGGCACACCCACTCGCCCGCGCCGATGGCCGCCATCCTGGACTGCTTCGAGCACCAGGGCACGCCGCTGCCCGACCTGGTGGTCGCCGACCACGGGTGGGCGGGCTGCGCCGGGCAGCGCGGGCTCGACGCCGTCGGCTACGCGGACTGCAACGACCCGGCCCTGTTCATCGCCGAGGCCGAGGGCACCCTCCAGGTGACCGTCCCGCTCGACGACCACGTCACGGACCCGCGCTTCTACGACCCGATGACGGCCTACCTGCTCGACGCGGCCGGCCTCGACGTCCCGGCGTGAGCCGCGCGGCCCGGGGCCGCGCACGGGGTTGCGTGCCGGCCGCGTGCCGTACGGCGGCGGGCCGGTGGCCCCGGGCGGAGCATCGTGGCGCATGGGGGACGCCGCGAGGGACCGCCCGGGGCGGCTCTGCCGGTCTCCGGTCCGTGCGGAGCCGCCGCTCCGCACGGACCGGACCGCCGGGGAGGTCCGGACCGCTCGGGCCTCCTCCGGGGACGGACGGCCTCCCGTGCCTGCGGGGCCGTCGCCTGGACGTGGTGCGAACGCTTCGGGACGCCTGTCACGCCCGCTCGCCGCGTCGCCGGGTCGGGTCGGGCCCGGTACGCGGACGAGGTCCGCGCCACGCCCCTCGGGCGGACGGCGACGGTGCGCCGGCCGGCCCTGGTCGCGGGTGGTGATGGTGTTCCGGTTCGCCTTGGCCGTGGACGGTGCCGGTGCCCGGGCGGCCCTGGTCGCGGGTGGTGCTCCAGTGGGAGCCGGTCCGCCCCGGTCATGGGTGGTGCCGGTGCGCCGGTCCGCCCCGGTCGCGAAGGCCGGCGCGCCGCGCGGCGGTCTTCGCCCGGCGGCATCAGGGACATCGCGGCGCGCAGGGCCGGGTCCCCGGGACCGGCACGGCCCCGGCGGCGATCCACAGCATGCGCTCGCCGCGCGGGGCGCGTGCCCGTCGTGCGGGCCCGCGAGCCGCGCCGGGCGTCGTGTCGCCGCCCGGCGGTTCCTCCTCGGCACGGACCTCGGCGCTCACGGATGCCGTTCCTCTCGTCGGTCGGTCGGCCCGGCGGCCGGAACGGCTTCCGGGGTGCGCGCAGTCCCGGGGCGCGGTCGGGGCCTGCGGCCCTCGTGCCCCGGCCGATCCGGACGGCCGTTCGTGGCGGCCTAGGATCTGCATCCAGGTTCGCAGCCGCGGCCCCGTGAGGATTCCGACCACAGGACGACCTTTGCCCTACGACTCCAGGCCGGTGCGGGTCCTCGTCGTCGACGACGAGGAACTCGTCCGTGCCGCGCTCC
This sequence comes from Streptomyces zhihengii, assembly GCF_016919245.1. Taxonomy (NCBI): domain Bacteria; kingdom Bacillati; phylum Actinomycetota; class Actinomycetes; order Kitasatosporales; family Streptomycetaceae; genus Streptomyces; species Streptomyces zhihengii. Next base: position 5,294,197 of record NZ_JAFEJA010000001.1, read on the forward strand.
GAGCGTCCTCGACCACGACGAGCGGCTGCACGTCGTGGGGGCCTGCGACGGCCCGGAGGCCGTCGACGCGGCCCGGGAGCTCGCCCCCGACCTGGTGCTCCTGGACGTCGACATGCCCGGCGCACACGGCATCGGCGTCGTGCTGCCCGCGCTGCGCGCCCTGCCCCGCCCGCCCGCCGTCGCCATGCTCACCGCGCTCGACACCCCCGACCACCTGGAGCACGCCCTGCGGCAGGGCGCGTCCGGCTTCCTGCTCAAGACGATGGAGCCCCGGATGTTCACCGACGCCGTGCGGCTGCTCGCCGCGGGCGGGGTGGTCTGCACCCCGCCCGGCAGCGCCGCCGTGGTCGGGGGCTGGACGGCCCGGGCCCCGCACCGCCCCCGGCCGCGGACCCGGGGCGGCTCGACGTCCTCACCGACCGCGAGCGCGAGGTGCTCACCCTGATCGCGGCCGGCCTGCCGAACGCGGACATCGCCGCCTGCCTCGGCATGGGCGTGACCACCGTGAAGACCCACATCGGCGCGATGAAGCGCAAGCTCGGCGCCGACAGCCGCGTCGCCCTCGCCGCCGTCCTCCACCGGACGGCGGCGCCGTGACCGGGCAGCCGGGGGCCCGCCCGGGCGCGGGGTGTGCCGCAGCCCGGGGACCGTCAAGCCTCGTGCCCGCCCGCGCGCGGGGTGTGCCGCAGCCGGGTGGGGCCGGAGGGCCGGAGTCCGGTGGCCGGCCCTCGGCGGCGCCCGGGTCACAGGTGCCCGCGGCCGGGGGCGTGGCCGTGCCGGGTGGTACGTCCTCGCCGTGCCCGCCCGCGCGCGGGGGTGTGCCGCAGCCGGGTGGGGCCGGGAGGTCGGAGGTGCCCGCGGCCCGGGGCGTCCGCGGGGCCGGCGGGGTGCCCGCCGGGGCGCGGCAGCCCTCCGGCCCGCCCGGGCCGGGGAGCCCCGCCCCGGGGCGGCGCCGGCGAGCGGCGCGCGCGGGCGGGAGCCGTGGTTCCGGCCGCGGGGCGGGCGGGCGTACGCCGTGGAGGGGCTGGTGGTCACGGCGTGCGTCGCCGAGGCCCTGGCGACCCGGGTCGCGCTGACCGGCTGGATGCTCCCGACGGCCCTCGTCGTCGCCTGTCTGCTGCCGCTGCGGTGGCGCTTCCCCCGCTGCGTGCTGCTGCTCGCGCTCCCCACGCTCGTCACCGGCGAGCTGTGGCTGCCCGCGATGGCCGCGCTGCACGCCCTCGCCGCCTCCGAGCGCTCGCGCCGGATCGCGGCGGCCGGGGCCGCGGCGGTCGCCGTGGTGTCCTTCGTGCCCTGGCGGGCACCGGGCGACTACGTGTGGACGGTGCCCGAGACCGTGCTGGGCGTCCTGCTCTCCGGGCTGCTCGCCGTCGCTCCCGCCGCCCTCGGGCGGCTCGCCCGGGCCCGCCGCGAACTGGCCGCCCGCCTCGGCGAACTCGCGCTCTCCCAGGAACGCGAACGCCGCCACGCCGCCGAACAGGCGGCCCTGCGCGAGCGGGAGCGCCTCGCCCGCAACGTCCACGACACCGCGGCCCACCACCTCAGCCTGATCAGCCTGCGCAGCGCCGAACTCGCGGCGGCGGCCGGCTCCGAGGAGTACCGGCGGCAGGCCGAGGCCCTGGGCGAGCTCAGCCGCCGGGCGGCGGCCGACCTGCGCGACACCGTCCACCACCTCGGCCCCGGGCTCGACCGGCTGCACGAACTCCTCGGCCCCGCGGGCGCGGTGGCCGTCCGGCTGGAGGCGGAGGGGTGCCCCGCGGACGTCGGGCACGCCGCGTACCGGATCGTCCAGGAGGCGCTCACCAACGCCCGCCGCCACGCCCCCGGTGCCCCCGCCGTGGTCGACATCGGCCCCGCGGCCGGCGCCTTGCGCGTCGTCGTCCGCAACGGCCCGTCCGCCCTGCCCGCACCCCGGCCCGAACCCGGCGGCGGCCAGGGGCTCCTGGGCCTCCACGCCCGCGCCGCGAGCCTCGGCGGCACCCTGACCGCGGCCTCCACCCCGGACGGCGGCTTCCAGGTCGAGGCCACCCTCCCGGTGCCGGGCCGCGCCTGACGCTCCCCGGCCTCCGGGCGGACGGACCCCGGGCGTATCCCGCGCGCACCGGCCGAGCGCCCCCGAGCCCGCGCGCCCCCGCCGGGGGTTGGGTGCCCAGTGCGCCGGGCTACCCGCCGGTGCCGGCCGCCCCCGCCGGGGGTTGGGTGCCGAGGCCGGGAGTGGGGTCGAGGTAGACGCGGCGAATGGAGGGCCAGCGTTCCCGCAGTTGCTGTTCCGCCTCCTCGCAGGCCCACTCGACCTGGCGGGCGCTGGACGCGTCGCGGAAGTCGACCTTCGCGGCGACGAGGATCTCGCGGGGGCCCTGGATGAGGGTGGTCAGCTCCAGCACGTCCACGATGTGGGGCACCGAGAGGATCTCCTCGCGCACGCTCGCGCGCAGACGGGCGGGGAGCGGACGGCCGATCAGGAGCTGGGCGTTGCTGCGGCCCAGGACCCAGGCGACGTAGACCAGCAGCACCCCGATCAGCAGCGAGGCGATGCCGTCCCAGACGCCGGAACCGGTGAGCTGGCCGCCGAGCAGGCCGCCCGCCGCGAGCAGCAGGCCGACCAGCGCGGCCGAGTCCTCCATCACCACCGCCTTCACCGCCGTGTCCGGGGTGCGGCGCAGATAGCGGCCGAAGCCGTAGTGCAGCAGCCGTGCCTCCGCGCGCGCCTGGTGGACACCGGTGCGCAGCGAGTACGACTCCAGCACGAAGGCGATGGCGAGCACGATGTACGCGAGCAGCGGATCGCCCGGCTCCGCGTCATGGGTGAGGGAGTGGATGCCGTCGTAGAAGGAGAAGACCGCGCCGCCGACGAAGGTCGCGACCGAGGCCAGCAGCGCCCAGATGTAGCGCTCGGGGCCGTGCCCGAGCGGGTGGTCCTCGTCGGCCGGCCGGTCGCCGCGCTTCACGGCCGCGAGCAGCATCACCTCGGTGACGGTGTCGGCCAGCGAATGCGCGGCCTCGGACAGCATCGCGCTCGATCCGCTGACCAGCCCCGCCACCAGCTTCGCCGCGGCGATCCCCAGATTGGCGATCGCCGCGACGATCACGGTGAAGGCGCTCTCGGGCTCGTCCTCCCGCGCGGACCCCTGCTCCCGCAGGTCCTGCCCGTCCGCATCGCCCGGTTCCTTCGCCTCGCGCGTCGCGCCGGGTTCCTTCGCCTCGCCCGTCCCGCCCGGTTCCTTCGCCTCGCCCGTCTCGTTCGACTCGCTCATGCGACGGACGGTATGCCCGATTCGCGGCAGGTTGGGGGACCGGCTCGGCGGCGCCCGGCGGCGCCCCGCGTCAGCGGGGGACCCGGACGACGCCCTCCTGGATGACGGTGATCGCCAGCCGCCCGTCCTGGGTGTGGATGCGGGCCTGGCCGAGGCCCCGCCCGCCGGAGGCGGACGGCGACTCCTGGTCGTACAGCAGCCATTCGTCGGCGCGGAACGGCCGGTGGAACCACATCGCGTGGTCCAGCGACGCGCCCACCACGTCACCGACCGCCCAGCCGCCCCGGCCGTGCGCCAGCAGCACCGAGTCGAGCAGGGTCATGTCCGAGACGTAGGTGGCCAGGCAGACGTGCAGCAGCGGGTCGTCGGCGAGCTTGCCGACGGTGCGGAACCAGACCTGCGAGCGCGGCTCGCGGGGCCGGCCGACCGTGCCGTACGGCGGCTCGTCGACGTAGCGCAGGTCGACCGCCGCCCGGGCCTCCAGGAAGCGCTCCACGACCCGCCCGTCCACGAACCGGTCCGCGTAGCGCGGCAGCAGCTCGGCCGCCGTGGGCAGCGTCTCGGGGTCGGGGGCGGCGGGCATCTCCGCCTGGTGCTCCAGCCCCTCCTCGTACGTCTGGAAGGACGCCGAGAGGTGGAAGATCGGCTGCCCGTGCTGCACGGCGACGACCCGCCGGGTGGTGAAGGACCGGCCGTCGCGGATGCGGTCGACCGTGTACACGATCGGCGCGCCCGGGTCGCCCATGCGCAGGAAGTACGAGTGGAGCGAGTGCGCCGTACGGTCCGCGGGGACGGTACGGCCCGCGGCGACCAGCGCCTGGGCCGCCACCTGTCCCCCGAAGACCCGGGGGACGACGGCGGACCGGGAGCTGCCGCGGAAGATGTTCTGCTCGATCTGCTCCAGGTCGAGCAGATCGAGCAGATCGTCGAGTGCAGGGCTCATGGGCTGACGGTACTTACAGACCCATGTCCTTGGCGATGATCATCTTCATGACCTCGCTGGTGCCGCCGTAGATGCGGTTGACGCGGTTGTCCGCGTACAGGCGGGCGATCGGGTACTCGTTCATGAAGCCGTAGCCGCCGTGGAGCTGGAGGCAGCGGTCGATGACGCGGTGCGCGACCTCGGTGCAGAACAGCTTGGCGGAGGCGGCCTCGGCGGCCGTCAGCTCGCCGGCGTCCAGGGCCTCCAGGGCGCGGTCGGCGACGGCCTCGGCCGCGTCCACCTCGGCCTGGCAGGCGGCCAGCTCGAACTTGGTGTTCTGGAAGGAGGCGACGGTCTTGCCGAAGACCGTGCGGTCCTGCACGTACTCCTTGGCGAACCGGACGGCGGCCTTGGCCTGCGCGTAGGCGCCGAAGGCGATGCCCCAGCGCTCGGAGGGCAGGTTGGAGCCGAGGTAGTAGAAGCCCTTGTTCTCCTCGCCGAGCAGGTCGTCGACGGGGACCTTCACGTCGACGAACGCCAGCTCGGCGGTGTCGGAGGTGCGCAGGCCGAGCTTGTCCAGCTTGCGGCCGATGGAGTAGCCCTCCGCCTTGGTGTCGACGGCGAAGAGGGAGATGCCGTGGCGGCGGTCCTCGGCGGTCGGGGCGTCGGTGCGGGCGCAGACGATCACGCGGTCGGCGTGGACGCCGCCGGTGATGAAGGTCTTGGAGCCGTTGAGGACGTAGTGGGTGCCGTCCTCGGAGAGCTTGGCGGTGGTCTTCATGCCCGCGAGGTCGGAGCCGGTGCCGGGCTCGGTCATCGCGAGCGCCCACATCTCCTCGCCGGAGACGAACTTGGGCAGGAAGCGCTTCTTCTGCTCGTCGGTCGCGAGGGACTTGATGTAGGGGAGGGCGAGCAGCACGTGCACGCCGGAGCCGCCGAACTGGACGCCCGCGCGGGCGGTCTCCTCGTAGAGGACCGCCTCGAACTTGTGGGAGTCCAGGCCCGCGCCGCCGAACTCCTCGGGCACGTTGATGCCGAAGATGCCCAGCTCGCCGAGCTGGTGGTAGAACTCGCGCGGCGCCTGACCGGCCGCGAACCACTCCTCGTAGACGGGGACGACCTCGGCCTCGATGAAGGCGCGGATCGTGTCCCGGAACGCCTCGTGGTCCTCGTTGAAAACGGTACGGCGCACGGACGCCTCCCTCGTAGTGGTCACACGGATGTGTCACGGATATATCTAAGCGCTTGCTCAGTCCAAGTTACCGGGCGGTTGTTGAAACTGTCCAGAGTGACATCGGGCACGGCGGGCCGGCGTCTCGGCGGAGGTGTCGGCCGGCGCCTTCGGCGGGCCCCCTCCGGAGTGGGGTCGAACCCGCCGGTAATAAGGCGCTGCACGCCTCTGGCTGCCCCCTTCCGCCATGGGCTACCGTCGGTAACCCTTGCCGCCCCGGCAGTCTCCTCCGCACCTCTCACCCCCCTCCCGCGGGTGTGCCCAGCCGTGCCCGCGGCCGTCCTGGAAGGCAGTCACTGGTGGAGAGCTCCAGCGCAGACAGCGGATCGCAGACCGGTCCCGACACCCCCTCCGGCGTCACCCGCCGCCACGCCCTGACCGTCGCGGGCGGCGCGTTCGCCGCCGCCGCGGTCGCCTCGGCCGCCCCCGCCTTCGGCGCGGAACCGCAGTCCGCCGACGCGATCGTCGTCGGCCACGGACTCGCCGGACTCGTCGCCACCATGGAACTGGCCGCGGCGGGACGCAAGGTCCTGCTGCTCGACCAGGAACCCGAGGCGAGCCTCGGCGGCCAGGCGTTCTGGTCCTTCGGCGGCCTCTTCTTCGTGGACTCCCACGAACAGCGCCTGATGGGGGTCAAGGACTCCAAGGACCTCGCCTGGCAGGACTGGCTCGGCACCGCGCGCTTCGACCGCGGCGTGGACGACCCGGCCGGCCAGGACCACTGGGCGCGCAAGTGGGCCGAGGCGTACGTCGACTTCGCGGCGGGGGAGAAGCGGTCCTGGCTCGCCGGGCTCGGCATGCAGTGGTTCCCGATCGTCGGCTGGGCCGAGCGCGGCGGCGGCCTCGCCGACGGACACGGCAACTCGGTGCCCCGCTTCCACATCACCTGGGGCACCGGACCCGCCGTCGTGGAGCCCTTCGAGAAGAAGGTCCGCCAGGCGGTCGCGGCGGGCAAGGTGACGTTCCGCTTCCGGCACCGGGTCGACGAGCTGATCACCAGCGGCGGCGCCGTCACCGGTGTGCGGGGCGCCGTCCTGGAGCCGAGCGGCGTCGCACGCGGCAAGCCCAGCTCGCGGACGGTCGTCGGCGACTTCGAACTCCGCGCGCCGGTCGTCGTGGTGACCTCCGGCGGCATCGGCGCCGACCACGACCTGGTGCGCCGCAACTGGCCGGCCCGTCTCGGCACCCCGCCCAAGACCATGATCACCGGCGTCCCGGCCCATGTGGACGGCCGGATGCTCGGCATCACCGAACGCGCGGGCGGCCGGATCGTCAACCCCGACCGGATGTGGCACTACACCGAGGGCCTGCGCAACTACGACCCCATCTGGCCCGGCCACGGCATCCGCATCCTGCCCGGCCCGTCCTCGATGTGGTTCGACGCCACCGGCAAGCGCTTCGGCGCCCCCGACCTCCCCGGCTACGACACCCTCCACACCCTGAAGTCGATCACCGCCAGCGGCCACGACTACTCGTGGTTCGTCACCACGCAGAAGATCATCGCCAAGGAGTTCGCCCTCTCCGGCTCGGAGCAGAACCCCGACCTCACCAAGAAGGACCTGCTGATGCTGCTCTCCCGCATCTGGCAGACGCCCGAACCGATCGAGCGCTTCAAGAAGTACGGGGAGGACTTCGTCGTCGCCTCCTCCCTCCCCGAGCTGGTGCACGGCATGAACCGGCTCACCGGCGACAACCTGATCGACCTCGCCGACCTCCGGCGCCAGATCGAGGCGCGCGACCGGGAGATCACCAACCCGTACACCAAGGACCTCCAGGTCATGGGCATCCGCAACGCCCTCGCCTACCCGGGCGACACCCTCAGCCGGACCGCCTCCGTCCACCGCATCCTCGACCCGGACGCGGCCCCGCTGATCGCCGTCCGCCTCAACGTCCTGACCCGCAAGACCCTCGGCGGCCTGCAGACCGACCTCTCCGGCCGCGTCCTGAACGCCGCCGGGCAGCCGATCCCCGGCCTCTACGCCGCCGGCGAGGTCGCCGGCTTCGGCGGCGGCGGCGTCCACGGCTACGGCTCCCTGGAGGGCACCTTCCTCGGCGGCTGCCTCTTCTCCGGCCGCGTCGCGGGGAGGGCGGCGGCGGCCGCGACGGGGTGACGCGGGCCGGTCCGCGCGCGGCGCGGCAGATGTGACAGGGGCCCCGTCACACCGGGCGGGGCCGACCGCACCGCCCGCGCGCCCGTGCGGGGGCGGTGTCCGCCGTGACGACTGACGAGGACCAGCGAGACCCGTACACGGACGTGTACGAGCTCGTCGAGAAGGGCCTGAGGGTCACCGGCTACTGACGCGCCTCCGTCGGGAAGGCAGAGGTGTCAGCCCCCGAGCGCGCCGCTGCGGACCGCCGTGACGAAGGCCGTCCAGCCGGGCGCCGGGAACACGAGGGCGGGTCCGTCGGGGACCTTCGAGTCCCGGACGGGGACGCCGGCCGGGTGGGCGTCGACGACCTCGACGCAGCTGCCGGCGTCCGACCCGCTGTAGGACGACGCGCGCCAGCCGGCGAGCCGGGACGCGTCCGGGATGGTGGGCTCAGCCATGGCGATCGAACTCCTCCGCTGCCGCTCTCATGAGGGCGATCGACTCCCTGAGGGGGAGTGCGTCGCTCAGAGCGAGATCGTAGTGAGCCTGCAACTGTTCGACCACGGCCGGGGCGTCGTGGACGCGGCCGATGTGCATGCCTTCGGTGTAGGCGACGGGTGGCTGGTCGTCGAACCACATCAAGGACAACATGCTCTGGAGCAGCGGGTGGTAGCCGAGCCGCATCGGCAGGATGTGCACCCGCACGCGCTGTGACTCGGCCAGTCCCACGAGATGCCGGAGCTGCCCCGCCATGACCGCGGCCCCGCCGACCGGGCGCCGCAGCACGGACTCGTCCAGGAGGGCCCACACGGTGGGCTGGACGGGATCGGCCAGGACGGCTGCTCGCTGAAGTCGTGTGACAACGGCCCTGTCACAGTCCTCTTCACTCCTGGGAGGGAAGGCGGAGCCGAGGACGGCACGGGCGTAGGCCTCCGTCTGGAGGATGCCGGGCACGAACGCGAGGGCGAACTCACGGATGGACCGCGCCTGTTGTTCGAGGTGCATCGCCGCGGCGAAATGGTCCGCGACCGCGACGTCCTCCTGGGGGAGGAAGCTGCTCAGCACGTTCCCCGTGTTCAGAGCCCGGTCCAGGCGGCGGGCGTCCTCCTTCGAGGGGATGCGGCGGCCCGCCTCGATATGGGCGATGTGCGAACGCGTCATGATCGCCGCGTCCGCCAGTTCCTGCTGGGTGAGCCCGGCCGCGTCCCGCTGCGCCTTCAGCCACTCCCCATACATGTTGCTCACCGTGAACTCCTTTGTGACAAAGGGCCTGTCACACCGAACCCCCTGGTCAGCGTAGGCACCCCGGCTCCACTGTGTGAGGCGATCGCCACAGAGCGACACCTTCGTGGCACCTTCCCCTCCGAGGAGTTGAGGACGATGCGGCTTCGCCCTGCCCGTCTGCCGGCCCGTCTGCTGCACGCACTTCTGGACGGACTGCGGCGCCTGCTGCCCGACCGCCTGCCGCGCGGGTCCCGTCCCGGCGAGGCCCGTCCCCGGTCAGCCGGCCCGGCGCCGGGTGCGCCCTCGCCGTCCGGGCCGCCGCCGAGGCCGGTCCCGCACACCGCACCCCTGAGGGGGGAGGACTCCGCACTCGTACGGCCCTACCTCGTCGCGCACGAGCGCGAGCAGGAGGACCGTCGGCAGCGCGCGCGGCGCCTGGAACTGTGGCTCGCCCTGTACGGGGTCGAGTTCGGGCCGCGGGTGATCCACGGAGTGGAGGTCACGGCGTGAGCGGCGTGCGGCTGCTGCCGTGGAACGGGCCCGAGGGGAAGCCGTGCTACCTCGTCGGCGACGGCACCGGCACCGTGTCCCGGCTCGCCGACACCATCGAGAGCGTGCAGCTCGGTATGGCCGCCGACCTGCTGGAGCACGTGGACGATCTCGCCGCGGACCGGGGCGCCACCACCGACCAGCTGCGGTACGCCGTGGCCCGGCTCGCCGAGGCGCTGCGCGACGTCCACCGGATTGCCGTGGCCCGGGGCGGCGGCCCCCGCCCTCCCGCGAGCGCTTTGCCGATTTGTGACGAAGTGGCGGGACAACCTTCCGCGGGCTCCGTTGTCCCTTGAAGCGGAGAGCTGACCGGTCCGCGTGGCGGCCGGCGCCGGTGGCGTGGAGAGAGGCCGATGGGGATGCGTCGTAGCAGGTGGCGTGTGTTCTTCTGTGCGGCGATGGCCGGCCCGTTCGTGCTCACGGCCTGCGGCGCCGCGAGCGGCGCGGCCGACGCGGCGGAGGCCGGGATCTCCGTGGAGGCCGAACGCCTCTGCGGCGGCGCGGCGGTGTCGGCGAGGGCGGGCGCCGCGCTCGAAGTGATCACGGGCGCGGCCCTGTTCGCCGCGTCCGGCGAGAAGGCCACGGTCCAGGCCGCCGCGCGGGAGCTCGTCCGGATGGGCGCGTCCACCGCGATCGGCAACGGCGACATCTGCCGGATCCATCCGCCCGCCGGCTCCTCGGTCGAGGAGGTCCGCGTCACCTGGGAGATGTCCGCCGACGAGCCCCAGGGGGCCGGGGCGCCCCGGTTCACGCCGCTGCCGATGGGCGAGCGGGCCGGCGCCGCCACGGACGGCGCGTACGTCGCCTTCGCCTGCACCGGCGGAGACCTGCCGGGCGACTCCACCCGGCATCTGCGGGTCGTCGTGCAGAAGGGCGGCATGCCCGTCGTGCCCGACGGCGACGAGCGCGGACTCCGCGAGGCGTACGCGACGGTGGCCCACTCCTTCGCGCGCGCCCTGGCGGGGGAGATCGGCTGCCGGGGCGCGGAGCTGCCGGCCGAGCCGTCGCTGGCACCGGGGCGGTAGGAGGGCGCTCGCGCGACCGGGTGATCCCCCTTGGCCGTGTACGCCGGGAAATTCACTTTCTGCATGGCCGAAACGGTCTTGAGCTCCACAGGGATCGCGGGTTCGCGGCGATACGGTGCGCGAAGGCGTGACAGCGCTCCGTGGCCGGCGTTCCGTGGTCACGGCGACCGGTGCTCATGGGGGATGCATGTCGTTCGACGAGGAATGGGCCGAACTTCGCGCGACGGCCGCGCAGCGCAACGCCACGCGGCTCAACGGTGTCCCCGCCCAAGGCGGCGAAGGCGGCGATCTGGTGGTGCGGAGGGATGATCTCGGCCGAATCGGCGGGGACGCCTACGGTCTGCGCACCCGTCTGGCCAAGGACGGGGACCACGCCCGGCCCGCCACGTTCGAGGCCGCGAACGCGCTCGTCAACGGTGACTTCACCTGCGGCTCGGCGCTGCTCAAGGTGCACGACCGCTGGAACACCCATCTGAGGACGCTGCTCGACGCCTGCGGTCAGATCTCCGATCACCTCGACTACACCAAGGCGCTCCACTCCAAGGACGACGCGAAGATCGAGGGGAATCTGGCCTCGATCTCCAGGCTCACGGAGTACATGGAGTAGGGGTCGGGGGATCATTCGCATGCTGACGTACGAGGACATCGTCAACGCGCCGCTGGACAAACTGAAGACGGCCGCCGACGACTGGTCCGAGATGACGGGGAAGCTGGAGAAGCTCGCCGAGGACGCCACGGACGGCATGAAGGCACGGGCGGACAAGGCTGTCTGGGAGGGCGTCAACGCCGGTGTCACCAAGGCGTTCGTCGCCAAGACGGCCAAGGAGTTCAAGGACGCCGCCGCCGAGGCCAAGGGCGTCGGGCGGATCGTCGAGGAGGGGTACGCGGCCTTCAAGAAGGCCAGGGACGAGCTGATCCGCATCCGGGACCACGAGGCTCCTGCGGCCCTTCTCCATGTGGACGCGAAGGGCAAGGTCACCCCGCGTCACCCGGTGGCGGACATGCCTCGGGACCAGCGCCTCCACGATCCGGAGGCCCGTGACTACACGGGGATGCTGCGGCGGGAGAAGGAGAACATCGCCGCCTGGCAGGCGAGGATCGACCTGCTCGTCGACAACTGCAACGACACGGATGTGACCGTCAGGAACTCGCTGGAAGCCAACGTCACCGAGGGCAAGGACTTCAGCGCCCCGAAGTACTCGACAACGGACCAGGAGGAGGTCTCGCGTGCGGTCGTCCTGGCTGCCAAAGGGCGCGACCTCACGGACACCGAACTCGCCGCGCTCAACGAGCTCCTGAGGGACAACAGCCAGTCCCCGGACTTCGCGAAGGGCTTCTACGAAAAGCTCGGCCCGGAGAAGTCACTCGCGTTCTTCGGCCAGCTCTCCACGGACACCTACGACTACGGCGAGGTCGACAAGGCGCGTCTCAAGGGTGTCCAGGAGCTGCAGAGGAACCTGGGCCTCAACCTGGCCACGGCCTCCCACGACAAGGCTTTCACCGCCGAATGGGGCCCCGAACTGCGCAAGCTCGGGACGGAGCGCATCCCGCTCGGCAAGCACGACTACAGCGGGCCCTTCGGGTACCAGCTGCTCGGCGGCATCATGCGGTACGGGAACTACGACGCGAAGTTCCTCAACCCGATCGCCGAGCACGTGGCGCAGCTCCACCAGAAGGACCCGAACCTTTTCGCCGAGACGAAGGCGGTGAACGGTGTCGTCAAGAACCCGTTCAACCCCTCAGGTGTCGGTGGTGCGGGCTACGACCCGACCACGGCGATGCTGGAAGCCCTCGGCAACAGCCCGGAGGCGGCGAAGCGGTTCTTCACCGACCCGCCGACCGCGTACAACGAGGACGGCTCGGTCGACCGGGGAGCCACGGCCGACCTGGGTAAGTCCGGAGGCGTCCCGATCGACAACTACCTCGACTTCTTCAGCAACGAGAAGTGGGAGAACTTCGGCGACGTCAACTCCACGGCCGGCAAGGAGTGGGAGGAGTCGCGCAACCACATCCCCGACGCTCTGGGCAGGGCCTTGGAGGCGGCGACCCTCGGCTACCCGGCCGGCCGGCCGGAGGGCGGCGAGGTCCGGGACGCGGAGAACGCAGCGATCATGCGCCAGGTCATGGAGAAGTACGGCCCGGACGCGGGGCTGCTCAAGAAGCACGAGGCCCTGGCGGACAGCCTGGGGAGCATGGGCGCCGGATACATCAACGACATCAACTGGGCGTTGCATGGCAACGACAGCAAGAGCCCCTTCGCGGCCGGCGCGAACCCGGAGGGGCGCCTCGATTTCGAGGACCTGCCCGACAAGAGCGGAAAGCACCTCGTCCGGGACTTCCTCAGCTCCCTCGGCCAGCACCCGGACGCCTACGCGACGCTCTCCGCCGCGGAGCAGGTCTACACCCGCAGCGTTCTGGAGGCCCAGATCGACGAGCGCGGGCAGCCGGAGCATGGGCCAGCTGCATGGGCTGTGCAGACCGCGGCGGAGTTTCAGGGAATGCTCGACCAGTCACGTGCTGACCAAGTCGAGGCAACAAACATGAAGACGCATGAGGACTACGAGAAGGCTGTGGCCAAGCGGTCCGGGTGGGTCCAGTTCGGTGCGACGGTGGGTGTGGCAGCAGGTGTCGCCTTCCTTCCTGTTACCGCGGCCGTGGGCACGGCCGCGGTCCTGGTCCCTCTGGCGACCGACACCGCGAGCGGCGCTGTCGGGCAGGTGATCGGCCAGACAATCGGTGAAATCTCCGGCCAGTCGGTGGACCAGCACAAGGGGAGGGTCGAAGACGTGATCGGTGATGAGAGGAGGGCGATTTACAGGGCCGGCGAGTCGATGATTCAGCTGCCGCTTGATGAGTTTCTGCGCCGGCACGAAATCGACCCACAGAGTGTTGAGGCGCGCGATCTCAGGATGGCCATGGGGCTTGGCTACGTTCAGGGAAACACCCGCGAGAATCACATGGGAAATCGTCCCGAGACGGGTTGAGGAAGGACTCTCGATGGTTACCAGGCGTGAGGGTGCCCGCATGTCTCTGTGCGTTGGCGTAACAGCATGCCTTGCCTTCTCGGTGGCGGGGTGTGGTGGCGGCGGCGATCGGAGAGGGCAAGGGCCTGCTTCGCCGTCCGCTGTCCAGCGGCTCTGCGGTGACGCATCGGTGTCTTCAAGGGCCCCCGAGGCCCTTGAAGTGATCATGGGTGCGAAGCGAGCGGATGTGGTTCAGGGCGGCTTGGCGCTGGCCGATGCCGTCGAGGAGTTGGATCAAAGACGTCAATCGACCACGAGGGGGCACGGGGAGATCTGTCGGATCTATGCGTCCGGTACTTCTGGCGTCGACGAACTAACGATCAGTTGGCACCTGACTGACAAAGTAAGGACGCCTGCTCCTGACTTCATCAAGTTGCCCATGGGGGAACAGGCGGGTGCCGCGTGGGACACCGGCTATGTCATCTTCGCCTGCGCTGACGACACTGGCGCGCCCGGTGCCTCGCCTGACCACGTGGGTGTTTTCGTCGAGTCGAACACTCCGGTCCCGGAGCCTTTGGGGGAAGCGAAGGCGCTGAGGAACGCGTATGCCACCATGGCGCACTCCTTTGCGCTCTCCATGGCGAAGGGGCTGGGCTGTGCCGACTCCGCCGGGCTTCCGGCAAAGCCGGTGCTGATCCCGTAGGGATATGGAAGCGATGGGGAGGGGAAGCATGGTGACGCATCGCCAGTGGCCGCGTGGGGTTCGCGGTGTGGGCGTGGTGGGGTGCCTGGCCGTCGTGCTGGCGGGGTGCGGTGGCGGAGACGGGGGAGGCGGGAAGGCTTCGGCTTCCTCTCCGGCCGTCGAACGGCTCTGTGGCGAGGCGTCGGTGCCCGCGCACGCCGGTGAGGCCCTTGAGCTGATCCTGGACGCGAAGCGCGTGGACATCCGGGACGACGCTTCGACGCTCACGGACGCCGTCGAGGAGGCGGACAGCAGCCGCCCGTACACCACGATCGACGGCGGGCAGATCTGCGCCCTCTCGTCGTCCCCTGCCTCCGGCGGCGAGCGGGTGAGCGTCTTCTGGGCCCTGACGGCCAAGCCGAAGGAAGCGCTCGAACCGAAGTTCACCGTGCTGCCCATGGGCGAACAGGCAGGTGCCGCCTGGGACTCCGCCCGTCTCACCTTCGGCTGCGCCGACGACGGTGACGCGCCCGGTGCCTCGCCCGACCACGTCACCGTCTCCGTCAGGACCGAGACCGACTACATCGAGCCGAGCGAGAAGACGAAGGTGCTCGCGCTGAAGAACGCGTACGCCACCGTGGCCCACACCTTCGCGCTGGCCATGGCGAAGGCGATGGGCTGTCGCGACGACGCCGGGCTGCCCGCCGAGCCGGTGCTGAAGCCGGCGTAGGGGGGACCCGTGCCGAGGAGGGATCCATCCGTGGACGCGCAGTCGACGAGGAACGCTGCTCGTGCGGCCGGGCGCGGGGGTGTGCTGTGTCTGCTGGTGACCGGCCTGTCGGCGTGCACGCTGACGGCTCCGGATCCGCCGGACCACGGTTTCCGGACGGAGGGTGCGGACCTCGTCGTCGCGTACCCGCTCTGCCCCTCGGAGGAGGTGCACGGTGCGTCCATCGCGGTGAGCCGTGACGAGGGCGGGTTCGAGACGCTGTGGCGGGCGACGGGTCCTCGGGACGCGGCTGTGCGCGGGGGCGAGTTCGTCGTCGGCAGCGACCGGAGTTTCGCGGCCGAGGACAAGGGCCTGGCGGGCAGCCTGCCCGACGAGTTCTTCGTCGAGACCGTGGTCACGATCGACGGCGGAGTCGAGACGGGTGACGACGGCTCCGTCGATCTGCGCAAGCTGCGCGGTGCCGAACTCGGCCCCGGTGAGTACATGACGTGGTCGGGCGAGGTCATGACCCGCGCCGAGATCAACGCCCAGCGGCGGTGCGGCGCCGCGAGCCCTTCCGGGGGCTGAGCCGGAAGCGTGTCACCCCTCCCGCAGCGCGAACCACAGCTCCATCCGGACGTCGACGTCGTCGAGGTCCGCGTCGAGGAGGCCGGCGCAGCGGGTGATGCGCTGGCGGACGGTGTTGCGGTGGATGCCGAGGGCGGTGGCCGTGCGGTCCCAGCTTCCGTGGAGGGAGAGCCAGGTGCGCAGGGTGTCGGTGAGGGCGGGGGAGTCCGTCAGCGGGGCCAGGCGGCGGCGGGCCTCGGTGAGGAGGTCGGGGGCGGTCTCGCGGTGGCGGACCAGGGGCTTGCGGGTGGACGTCGCGCGGCGCAGGGCGCGGGCCGCGTGGGCGTCCGCGGCGGGGAGGTCCGCGGCGTCGGCGGGGGTGCTGGCGCCCAGGGTCCAGCCGGGCTGGGCGGCGAGGGCGCCGGCCTCCGGGAGGAGGACGCGTACCGTGCCGTCCTCGCCCGTGTCGACGAGCGGGCTCCCGAGGGCGGTGCCGAGCGCCGTCGCCGCGAACGGGGTGCCGTCGCCGCCGCGGGCGTGGACCACCGTCCAGGGGCCGGGCCCGAGCAGCGGGGCGGTCTCCGCGGGGGTGCCGCCGAGCAGCAGGCGCACCAGGGCCGAGAAGCGGCTCGCCGCGTCGGCGCCCCGGTGGCGGGCGGTCAGCAGCGACAGCAGGACCACCGCGACGCCCGCCACGGTGTGGTCGCCGCTCTCCCGGGCCGGTGCGGCGACGCCGAGGACCAGGCCCCGCCCGCCGCCGAGGGCGAACGCGGAGAGATGGGAGCCGTCGGGGGCGGTGTCGCTCGCCGACGCGGCGGCGGGACGGGCCGAGGTCCCGGGAGTGACCACCCCGGCGAGGCGCACCAGGGTCGCGACCGTCCCGGGGGACGGCTCGCGGCCCGCCGCGTGCAGCGGATGCCCGTCCGGGCCGTGGAGCACGGCCCAGCCCTCCAGCCGCAGGGCGAGCTGCTGGAGCACGGCGGGGACGGGGTCGGGCCGGGCGGCGGCCGCGGCCAGCCCCTGCTGCGCCTGGGTCACCCGGCGCAGCTCGCGGTGGCGCGATTCCGCCATCAGCCGCCACACGGACCGCGCCACCGCCGAGAACGTGGTGCGCGGCGGCACCTCCAGCAGCGGCAGTCCGTGCCGGTCGCACGCCTCGGCGAGCCCCGGCGGCACGGTGTCGTAGACGGGGGTCACCCCGAAGCCGAGCGCCGCCGCGCCCGCCTCGACGACCCGGGCGACGTAGCGGTCCGGGTCGTCGAGCTGCACCCCCGCGCTCAGCAGCAGCTCGCCGCCGAGGAGGTACGGGTAGGGGTCGGCCATCTCGGAGGTGTGGACCATGTGCACGGCCGTGGCGGCGGTCGCGGACGGCCCGGCGACCTGGCGCAGCCCGAGCGCCTCGTCGGCGAGGAGGGCGGCCAGGGCGACCGGCGGGGTGGGAGGCGCCGCTGAGGGGTCCGGCATGGACGTTCCATCCATCTGGGGCGGTTCGAATGGAGGAAACGTACACTTCTTCGGCGCTTTCCGGCCACCTACCGTCAATGCTCAGCGCGCACTCCACTGACCGTTCCGGGGGACGACACGGAAGGAAAGCCGATGGCTGTCGACTATGCAGTGATCGTCGTCTATCTGGCCGGCATGCTCGGCATGGGCTGGTGGGGCATGCGCCGCGCCAAGTCCAAGAGCGAGTTCCTGGTCGCGGGCCGGCGACTCGGTCCCGGTATGTACTCCGGGACCATGGCCGCGATCGTCCTCGGCGGCGCGTCCACCATCGGCGGCGTCGGCCTCGGCTACAAGCACGGTCTGTCGGGCGCGTGGATGGTCCTCACCATCGGATTCGGGCTGCTCGCCCTGTCCGTCTTCTTCTCCGCGCGCATCGCCCGGCTGAAGGTCTACACCGTCTCCGAGATGCTCGACCTGCGCTACGGCGGCCGGGCCGGCCTGATCACCGGACTGGTGATGTGGGCGTACACGCTGATGCTGGCGGTCACCTCCACCATCGCCTACGCCACGATCTTCGACGTCCTCTTCGACGTGAACCGCACGGTGTCGATCATCCTCGGCGGCGCGATCGTGGTCGCGTACTCCACGCTCGGCGGCATGTGGTCGATCACCATCACCGACATGGTGCAGTTCGTCGTCAAGACGATCGGCGTCCTGCTGCTCCTGCTGCCCATCGCGGTGGTCAAGGCCGGCGGCTTCGCCGAGATGAAGGCCCAGCTCCCGAACGAGTACTTCGCCCCGCTCGGCATCGGCGGCGAGACGATCTTCACCTACGTGCTGATCTACACCTTCGGCATGCTGATCGGACAGGACATCTGGCAGCGGGTGTTCACCGCCCGCAGCGACAAGGTCGCCCGCTGGGGCGGCACGATCGCCGGCACCTACTGCCTCGTCTACGCCATCGCCGGCGCCGTGATCGGCACCGCGGCCAAGGTGCTCTACCCGGACCTGGCCAGCGCCGACGACGCCTTCGCCACCATCGTCACCGACGAGCTCCCCATGGGCGTGCGGGGCCTGGTGCTCGCCGCCGCGCTGGCGGCCGTCATGTCCACCTCGTCCGGCGCGCTGATCGCCTGCGCCACCGTCGCCAACAACGACATCTGGTCCCGGCTGCGCGGCCGGAGCGGCGCGGGCGGGCAGGACCACGACGAGGTCAAGGGCAACCGCGCCTTCATCCTGGCCATGGGCATCGCGACCATCTGCATCGCCATCGCCCTCAACGACGTGGTCGAGGCGCTCACCGTCGCCTACAACCTGCTCGTCGGCGGGCTGCTCGTCCCGATCCTCGGCGGCCTGCTGTGGAAGCGCGGCACCGTCCAGGGCGCGCTGGCCGCCGTCGCCGCGGGCGGCCTGTCGGTCGTCGGCCTCATGGCGGCCTACGGCATCCTCGCCAACCAGCCCATCTACTACGGCCTGCTCGCCTCGCTCGCCACCTACGTGGTGGTCAGCCTCGCCACCAAGCCGACCGACCCGGCCGTCCTCGCCCACTGGCGCGAGCGGCTCGCGGGTCGCGGCGCCCCGGACGAGGACGAGGCCGCCGCACCGGAGCCCCCGGCCCCGGAGCCCGCAGCGGCCCGCTGAGCCCCGCGTCCGGCCGCGGCGGGCACCCGCCCGCCGCGGCCGGACGTCCCCGTACCGTCGACGACGGCACGACCCCGAACCACACCCCCAGCCGCGCGGTCACACCACACGAGTGACCGCGGGCGGCAGCCGGCAGCGGCGACCACCAGACCCGCCACCCGCGAACCGCGACCCAGCGCAGGAAAGAAGGAACAGACATGAGCAGCACCGAGCAGCCGCGCGGCCCGATCGACTCCTCCCGCGTCCCGCGGTACGCCGGGCCCGCCACGTTCGCCCGGCTGCCCCGGCTCGACGAGGTCGGCACCACCGACGTCGCCGTGGTCGGCGTCCCCTTCGACACCGGCGTCTCCTACCGCCCCGGCGCGCGCTTCGGCGGCAACGCCATCCGCGAGGCGTCGCGGCTCCTGCGCCCCTACAACCCGGCACAGGACGCCTCGCCCTTCGCGCTCGCCCAGGTCGCCGACGCGGGCGACATCGCGGCCAACCCGTTCAACATCAACGAGGCCGTCGAGACCATCGAGGCCGCCGCCGACGACCTGCTCGGCACCGGCGCGCGGCTGATGACCCTCGGCGGCGACCACACCATCGCGCTGCCGCTGCTGCGCTCGGTCGCCAAGAAGCACGGCCCCGTCGCCCTGCTCCACTTCGACGCCCACCTCGACACCTGGGACACCTACTTCGGCGCCGAGTACACCCACGGCACGCCGTTCCGCCGGGCCGTCGAGGAGGGCATCCTCGACACCTCCGCCCTCTCCCACGTCGGCACCCGCGGCCCGCTGTACGGCAAGCAGGACCTCACCGACGACGAGAAGATGGGCTTCGGCATCGTCACCTCGGCCGACATCTACCGCCGGGGCGCCGACGAGGTCGCCGACCAGCTCCGGCAGCGCATCGGCGACCGGCCGCTCTACATCTCGATCGACATCGACTGCCTCGACCCGGCCCACGCCCCCGGCACCGGCACGCCCGAGGCAGGCGGCATGACCTCCCGCGAACTCCTGGAGATCCTGCGCGGACTCGCCTCCTGCAACCTCGTCTCCGCGGACGTCGTCGAGGTCGCCCCGGCGTACGATCACGCGGAGATCACCGCCGTCGCGGCATCGCACACGGCGTACGAACTGACGACGATCATGACCCGCCAGATCGCCGAGGCAAGGAACGGCAAGTGACCCACGACCACGACCTGGTGCTGCGCCCCACCGCGGCCCAGACCGAGGCCGCCCTCAACCCGCCCGCCGGGCGCAACGGGGGCGACCTCGTCGTCGAGACCCTCACCGGTCTCGGCGCGACGACCGTCTTCGGCCTGCCCGGACAGCACGCCCTGGGCATGTTCGACGCCCTGCGCCGCTCCGACCTGACCTACGTGGGCCTGCGCGTCGAGAACAACGCCGGCTTCGCCGCCGACGCCTACGGCCGCATCACCGGCGAGGCCGCGCCCCTGCTGCTGTCCACCGGACCCGGCGCGCTGATGTCGCTCGCCGCGCTCCAGGAGGCGGCCGCCGCCTCCGCGCCGGTGCTCGCCATCGGCAGCCAGGTCCCGGCCGCCGGGCTCGGCGGCGGACGCCACGGCTACCTCCACGAACTGCGCGACCAGCAGGCGTCGTTCCGCGACATCGTGAAGTCGGTGCACATGGTGCGCACGGCCTCCCAGATCCCGTCGGCGATCGCCGCGGCCTGGGAGTCGGCGCTCACCGCGCCGCACGGACCGGTCTGGGTCGAGATCCCGCAGGACGTGCTGCTCGCGGAGACGGTGCTGCCCGTCGTCACCGCCATGGACGCCGGCCCCGAGGAGCTCGCGCCGCGGCCCGAACTCACCGCCGTCGCCGCCGACCTGCTCTCCCGCGCCGGGCGGCCGGTGATCGTCGCCGGCGGCGGAGTGGTGCGCTCCGACGCCTCCGGCAAGCTGCGCGCCCTCGCCGAGAAGCTCGACGCCCCCGTGGTGACCACCTTCGGCGGCAAGGGCGCCTTCCCCTGGGAGCACCCGCTCTCCCTCCAGTCCTGGCTGGAGGACCGGCACACCACCGACTACCTGGAGTCGGCCGACGTCCTGCTCGTCGTCGGCTCCGGGCTCGGCGAACTCTCCTCGAACTACCACACGTTCGCCCCGCGCGGCCGGATGATCCAGATCGAGGCGGACGCCGGGAAGCTGGAGTCCAACCACCCCGGCATCGGCATCCACGCGGACGCCCGGCTCGGCCTCCAGGCCCTGCTGGAGACCGTGACGGAACGCCGCGACCCGACGGCCGCCGACTCCGTGCGCGACGTCCTCGCCGCCGTCCGCGCACGGATCGACGCGCAGGAACTCACCCTGGAGCAGGAACTGCTGGCCGCCGTGCGGCAGGCCCTGCCCGACGAGGCGCCCAGCTTCTGGGACATGACGATCCTTGCCTACTGGGCCTGGTCCGCCTTCGACGCCCGCCGGCCGAACACGATGCACTCGGCCCAGGGCGCCGGCGGCCTCGGCTACGCCTTCCCGGCGGCCATCGGCGCGGCCTCGGCCGACCGGACGGGGCCGGTACTCGCGGTCTCCGGCGACGGCGGCGCGATGTACTCGATCGCCGAACTCGCGACGGCCCGCCAGTACGACCTCCCGGTCACCTGGCTGATCGTGGACGACGGCGGCTACGGCATCCTCCGCGAGTACATGACCGACGCCTTCGGCGAGGCGACGGGAACGGAGCTGGCCCGCCCCGACTTCACGGCCCTCGCCGAGTCGTTCGGCGTGCCCGCGGTGCGCACGTCACCGGCGACGCTCGCACAGGACCTGGCGAAGGCGCTGGCCGCACCGGGGCCGTCCGTCGTGGTGCTGCCCGCCCGGCTGAGGATGTTCGCGCCGACGCATCTGTGAGGTAGCCCCGGTGGCTGTGGCTGTGGCTGTGGCCGTGGCGGTGGCTGTAGGGGTGGCCGTGGTGGTGCCGGCTCCGGTACGGACCCCCGTCCCGTACCGGAGCCGGCCGCTTTCCCCGCCCGCCCCCGCCCCGGCGGCGTAACGCCTCCGAGCCCCCCGCCCCGGCCGCGTGACGCCTCCGAGCCCCCCGCCCCGGCCGCGTGACGCCTCCGAGCCCCCGGGCCGGGCGACGGCCTCCGAGCCGCCCGCCCCCTCCCGGCGGCTCGGACGTGTCAGGGCGCGGGGGCGTCCACCGTCGTGTCGGCGAACGAGTGGTGCTCGTGGGCGACCACCCAGCGGCCCGCTTCCCGGCGCAGCCCGACCGTCAGCCGCAGCCTGGTCTCCGGGTGCGCGGTCAGCTCCTCGGGCGTGCCGCAGCGCAGCAGCGCGTGGGCGAAGGCCGCGTCGCCCCCGGCCGTGACGTCGAGCGACACGATCTCGAACGACGCCCCCTGCGCCTGCCAGGCGAAGAACGGCGGCCAGGTCTCGCGGTAGGCCCCGATCCCCCGGACCCCGTCGTGCGGCGGCGGGACGTCGAACATCACGATGTCGTCCGCGTGCGCCTCCAGCACGGCGGGGAGATCGCCGCGGTGCACGGCGTCGGCCCACCGCGTGATCAGATCGCGGATCTCGGATTCGTCGTCGGTCATGACCCCTCGCTCCTGGTGCGCTCGTGCTCGTGAGGGCTTGAGCCCTCGTGGGACTACACCAGGGCAGACTCCCCGCCCGCGCCCGGCACGTCTCCGGCCGAGGCCAGTACCTCACGCAGTCGGACCACGCCCTCCCGCCAGGCAGGCCCGGATCCGGACTCCTCCCAGAGCTCCAGCAGCTCCGACGGCTCGCGCAGCGTCCGGTCGAGCGCGGTCACGGCGAGCGCCCGCAGATCCGACGGCAGCGCCGGTATCGGCTCGTCGGGGCCGTACGCCGTGGTCACCGGCTCGCCGCCGGGACACTGGGCGGCGACCAGTGCCGCCGCGGCCACCGCCTCCACCGCCTCGTCGCTGTCCAGGTACTCCTCCGTACCGGCGACGCGCAGCAGCGTCTCGCGCAGGATGCCGGGGCGGTCGGCCTCGGCCGCGTCGTCCAGCGATCCCGAGAAGTCCGCGGCCGTGTCGTTGTCGAAGTGCCCGATGTCCCAGGTGCCCATGGTGAAGTCCCCCGTCGTGCCGTGTGCGTGAAGCCGCCCGATGGAGACTTCAGTCTTGCAGCGACCACTGACAACGGGCCCCGGTGAGGGCCGGCCCGGCGGGGAAGGGCCGGGCCGGCCGTGTGAGGGTGCGTCAGCAGGCGTCGACCCAGGTGTGGGAGGAGATCGAGTCGTTGACCGACGTCCCCTGCCCGTGGCCCGAGCCGAACCACTTCAGACCGGAGGCGCCGAGATCCGGAATGGAGTGGCCCTGGTGCAGGCAGACCCAGGACTCCGTCCACTCACGCCCGTTGTAGAGCCGGACGTCCTCCCTGCGACCGGGGAAGCCGTTGTTCCAGACGTCGGAGACCTTGTCGCTGCACCCGGCCCAGTTCGCGTTGTCCGCGTTCCACTTGCAGTGGGCGCCGCCCGCGTGGGCGTGCTCCCAGGCGTAGAGGAACCCGTCGGGTGCCGCTGCGGCCGCCGCCGCCGGTGCGGCCGGCGCGGTGGACCCCGCCTCGGCGACGGGGACGGTGAGCGTGGCCAGGGCCAGGGCGGCGAGACCGGTGGTCAGGGCGTGCTTCATGAACGGCATGGTGTGCTCCTCTGCGAGGGTGGTTCGTGCGACGTCCGGACGGACGCCGCCGGTACGGGCCGTGCGGGCGGTTGCCGCGCGGCCGTGGCCGTCGCCGCCCGGACCGGGCGGCGACGGAGTCGATGGGCGGGGCGTGCGCCCCGCGGGGGCGCCCCGGGTGCGGGAGCGCCGGGGTCGGGCGGTGCCGCGGCCTGTGCGGCGCGGCACCGGGGCGCCTGCGCCCGGAGAGGCGCCCCGTGTGGGGGATGGCGTCCTGCGGGAGGCGCCTCGTGTGTGGGGGGCGTGCTGCGTGTACGCGGGGGTTTCGGAGGGTCAGGGGGCGCCGTGGGCGCGCAGGATCTGGCGGGCGCGGGTCAGCGCACGCGCCCGGAGCCGGTCGCGGGTGTCGACGTCCGCCCGGTACTCGGCGCGCAGCGCCGCTCCGTGGCGCGCGTCCAGCCGCCGTGCGGTGGCGCCGAGACCCGACGAGGCCGCGCAGGCTGCCTCGGCCAGGGCGAGGGCGACCTCGCGGTCGCGCGGCAGCGGGTGCTTCGGCCCGGTCGCCGCCGCGCGGGCGGCGACCGGGGTCGTGTAGGAGTGGCCGGCCTTGCGCATGCACCGGCTCCACGCCCGCAGCCCCGCCCCGTACGCCGGTTCGGCCGCCACCCTGCCCCTGCGGATCCGGTCCAGCGCGTCGACCCGCGCCGAGGCGCGGAACCAGGCGCCGTGGTCCCCGTAGAGGCTCCGCTCGGCCTCGGCCACGCACCCCCGGTCGCTGCGCCGCAGCTCCCCGCCGCCCGGCAGACGGACCGACAGCCCTTGCGGCGACGGCCCGTTGGACACCACCAGCGCCCGCGCCCTGCGGTCGGGCGGCAGACTCGCGAAGTAGGCGCGGTTCGGGTCGCCGGCGGCGAGGCGCGCCGCCCGTCGGGCGAGGTCGCCGCCGTAGCCGTGACGGCGGGCCCAGTCGGCGTCGTCGACCACGTACGGGAAGCGGACCGCGGCGGACTCCTCGTCGAGGGGGAAGACGGTGTAGGCGAAGCCGTGCCGCCGCATGCAGTCGCGCAGCAGGATCTGCTGCGCGTCGTGCAGCGGTCCGGCGTCCCCCGCCGACGGCGGCGAGGCCGCCGTCGCCGCGGGCGGTCCCGATCCGGGCGACGGATCGCCCGAGCAGGAGGTGACCAGCGACGCGCTCAGCGCGGCGGCGAGGGCGAGCAGCGGCATCCGCAGGGGACGCCGGCGGGCGGTGGTGCTGGGCCTGCTGGGCATGACGGCTCCATCGGTGGGTGGGGGGCTCGCCCCGGACGGGCGCTGTGCGGACGGCGGGTGTCCGGCCCGCGCCGCCGTCCGGGCAGCGCGGGGCACGGGACCGTGCACGGTGGGGTGTCCGGTGCGGAGCCGCCGTGACGACGTGGCCTTCGCTGCCGGACGACCGGAGTCTGTGCCGGGCGCCGAGCGGGCCGCAAGCGTGTCCCGGGCACTTCGCCCGTCTCGGGATTCCCACCCCTCCGACCTGCGAGGACGCCCTTGTCCCGGGACCCGGTGAAGCCGCCGGGACAGGCGTGGGTCACCTGTTCGGCCCCGTCAGGGGGGGGGAGGCTGCGGAGGGGGGTTGGTGTGCGTGCCGGGGCCCGCGAGGAGAGCCGGCCCGGGGCTCTGCTCGCGGGGCGGGAGGTACGTTCCGGAGGGCGTGGCGCCCGCCGGAAGCGGCCCCCGGAGCGGGCCGGCACTCAGCGCGGATCTCGCGCCGCGCGGGGGCGGGGGCGGCCGGGCCGCCGACCGGTCCCCCGGTGGAGGCGGGCGGCCCGGACGAGGCGCGTGTGGCGGACCTGCGGCGCCCAGGGGCGGCCCGCGTGAGGTGGACGGCATCGGGGCGGCCCGCGTGAGGTGGACGGCACCGGGGCGGGGCGTCCGTGGACGTTCCCGAGGGGCGTGCGCCGGTTCGCGACAGGGTGCGTCGGCCGCCGAGGGGCGCGCGCCGGTCGCCGCGGGCGGGGGCCCCGGCCCCGGGCGCGGGGTCGCGTGGGGGTGCCCCGGCCGTGGCGGGGCCGCGTCGGTCAGGGGCCGTCGGTCAGGGGCCGGGCCGGCGGTCGGTCAGGCCCACATCTGGCGCGTCGCGCGGGTGCACGGCAGCACGCGGAGGTCCGTCGTGTCGGCGTCCAGGCAGTGCCGGGACTCGGCGTTCCTGACCTCGACGGCGCCCTCGTCCCGGGGAACCAGCGTCCAGCGCTGGGTCGCCGAGGAACCGCAGACCGCCGCGTGGAGACCGGCGTCGTGGTCCAGGCAGCGGCCCGTCGCGTGGTTCCTGAGCTGGACGCCGTCGCCCGGCATCTCGCGGACCGTCCACCGCTGGTAGGGCAGGCCGTTGCACTCGTAGGCGCGCAGCCCCCTGTCCAGGCTGCTGTCCAGACAGGCCCCGGTCGACCGGCTGACGAAGATCCGTCCGTCGGGCGGACCGGCCTGGCTGCCGAGCGCCGTGCTTCCGGCGTCGCCGGCCGGCTGCGCCGGCCACGCCCAGGCCGTCAGCGCGGCTCCCAGCGCCACACCGACGGCGACGCCCGCCGCCGCCCAGGCCGTGCGCCCGCGCGGTGAAGTGCGCGGGCGTGCCCCGGCGCGGGCCGGGTCGGGCTCGGGCGGGGCGGCCGGGGCGGCCGGGCCGGGGGACACCGGTGCGCCGGGGAGCGGGCCGGCGGACGCCGCCGGTGCGCAGGCCGCCCGGTCGGCGGCCTCCCACAGGACGCGGAACTCCGCCGGGTCGCCGCCGAGCGCCCGGCACAGGTCCCGGACGGTCGGCCACGGCGGGACGGTCGTGCCCCGGAAGTACCGCGACAGGGACGAGTCGCTGATGCGGACGCGGGACTCCAGGGAGCGCAGGGTGCACCCCGAACGCTGCTGGAGTTCGCGCAGCGCCCGGCCGAGCGCGAGGGCGGGGTTCTCTTCGGTCGGCCGTTCGACGGCCATGCGGGCGTCCTTCTGCTCGGGCCGCGCATGCTGCTGCGGTCGGCGCGCCGGTTGCGGGACGGAAGGGTCCCAGCAGGTCAGAACCTTAGGATGCGGACAACTCGGAGGCAATCGGGACAGCCCGCAGGAGTGGGCGGCGGCACCGGAGTTGACGTCGCGTCATCCGTCCGGCGCCGCGCCGGGGGCCCGCGGCAGGCCGTGTTCAGGCCGGTGCGACGAACCCCGACTCGTACGCCGCGATCACCGCCTGGGTGCGGTCGCGGGCGCCGAGCTTCGACAGCACCGCGCTCACATGGGACTTGACCGTCTCGGTGCCGACGACGAGCCGGGCGGCGATCTCGGCGTTGGACAGCCCGCGGGCCATCAGCCGCAGCACGGCCGCCTCCCGTTCGGTGAGCGCCGCACGTTCCATCAGGGCACGCGCACGGGAGTTGCCGTACTCGGCGGCGAGCGAGCGCACGGCGGCTGGGAAGAGGAGGGACTCGCCCTCGGCCACCACCCGCACGGCGTTGACGATCTCCGCCGGCCGGGCGCGCTTCAGCAGGAAGCCGTCGGCACCGGCGCGCAGCGCCTCGTAGACGTACTCGTCGTTCTCGAACGTCGTGACGACCAGGATCTTCGGGGGTTCCGGCACGGTGCGCAGGACCGCGCGGGTCGCCTCGATGCCGTCGAGCAGCGGCATCCGCACGTCCATCGCCACCACGTCCGGCCGCAGTTGCCGCACCAGCGGGATCACCGCGGCGCCGTCGGCCGCCTCGCCGACCACCTCGATGTCCGGCTGAGCCTCCAGCACGGCGCGCAGCCCGGCCCGTACGAGGGGTTCGTCGTCGACGAGGAGAACGGTGATCGGCACCCGCCCAGCCTAGGCCGCCCCGTCGCGCTGCCCAGGCCCTGGGCTCGTCGCGCTGCCCACGCCCCGGGCTCGTCGCGCTGCGCGTGCCCTGGGCTCGTCGCGCTGCGCGTGCGCCGGGACGGTCTTCCCCCCGCCGCCGGGACGGTCCCACCGCGAACCCCGCCCCCGGGCGGCGCCTCCTCACCGCGGGCCGTCGAGCGGCAGCCCCACCGTCACCCGCCATTCGTCGCCGTGCGGGCCGGCCGCGGCCTCCCCGCCCAGGAGCGCCGCCCGTTCACGTATCCCGCGCAGACCGCTGCCCTTGCCGTTGCTGTTGCCGCCGACGCCGTTCCCGCGCACGGCCGCGGCGCCCTCGGTGATCGGGTTGCGCACGTCCAGCTCCAGCCGGCCGGCCGCGACGGCGATCCTGACCCGGGTCGGCACGGGGCCCGCGTGGCGCAGCACATTGGTCAGCGCCTCCTGCACGATGCGGTAGCCCTCCCGGGAGACGGGCCCCGGGACCTGCGCCAGCGGCCCGGACAGTTCGGCGTCCAGTGCGGCGCCCGAGGCCCGGGCGGACTCCAGCAGCCGGTCCGCGTCGGCGAGCGTCGGCCGCCCGCCTGCGGGGCGCTGCCCGGACTCGCGCAGCACCAGCAGCACGCGCTCCAGGTCCTCCAGCGCGGCCCGGCCGGTCTCCTCGATGGCCGCGAGCGCCCGCTCGGTGAACTCCGGGCTGCCCGCCGCCCGCGCCGCGCCCGCCTGTACGACCGCCACGGTCAGGGCGTGGCCGATCGAGTCGTGGAGCTCCCGGGCGATGCGGTTGCGTTCCAGGAGCTGTTCGGTGCGCTCCTCCAGGGCGGCGAGGCGCTCGTCCGCCGAGGGGCCGAGCAGCCGGCGCGCGAGCAGGGTCATCAGTTCGCCGAGCCCGACGACCGCGGCGAGCAGCAGCGCGACCGGCAGGGGCACGAGCAGCGCGTACCACCAGTGGCCGCCCGGGAGGGGGACGAGGGAGTCCGGGGCGGGGCCGTCGCCGCCGGCCGCCGAGGCGAGATCGGTCGCGAGGCCGAGCAGGACGACCGTGATCCGGCCGGTCAACAGGCCGAGACCGAGGCGCAGTTCCAGCCACAGCACCGTCCGCCAGCGGTCCGCCCAGGTGGCCGAGGAGGTGACCGCGATGCCGGAGGCGTCGTCCTTGTACCCGTGCGGCGACAGCAGCACCCGCGCCTGGAGGCCCTCGACCATGCGCATCGCCGGGAGGAAGCCCAGCAGCCCGAGGGCGATCACCGGGATGTACAGGTCCCCTTCCGAGATGAAGAGCCAGATGCCGAACACGAAGGTGCCGATGAACAGATGGAGCCAGCGGGTCCAGGTGACCCGGCGGCCCAGGGGGCGCAGGAGGCGGAGCATTCCGCCATCGTGCCAGCGGCCCCCGGGCGGCGGCTCCCCCGCACGGGGGAGAAGCTCTCCACCGGCGGGGGAGGCCCGGGCGCACCCCGTCCGGCCAGGCTGAGGGCCATGACCAGCATCGAGATCAGAGACCTCACCAAGGAGTACGGCAGCCGGCGTGCGCTGGACGGGGTGACGTTCACCGTGCGGCCGGGCCGGGTCACCGGCTTCCTCGGGCCGAACGGCGCCGGGAAGTCGACCACCATGCGTCTGGTGCTCGGCCTGGACCGCCCGACCTCGGGCGCGGCCACCATCGGCGGGCGGCCCTACGCCGCCCTCGACGAGCCCGTGCGGCACGTCGGCGCGCTCCTCGACGCCGGGGCCGCCCACGGTGCGCGGACCGCCCGCGACCATCTGCGGTCGCTCGCCGCGGCGGGCCGGATCCCGCGCGGCCGGGTGGACGAGGTGCTGGAGATCACCGGGATCGCGTCCGTGGCGGGACGGCGGATCCGCACGTTCTCGCTGGGCATGCGCCAGCGGCTGGGGATCGCGGCGGCCCTGCTCGGGGACCCGCGGGTGCTCCTGCTGGACGAGCCGTCGAACGGCCTCGACCCCCAGGGCATCATCTGGATCCGCGAGCTGATGCGGGACCTGGCCCGGGAGGGCAGAGCCGTCCTGGTGTCGAGCCATCTGATGGGCGAGACGGCGGCCTTCGCGGACCATCTCGTCGTGCTGGGCCGGGGGCGGCTGCTCGCCGACACCGGGATGCGGGAGTTCGTCGACGGCTGGACGACCCCCCGGGTGCGCCTGCGCACGACGGAGGGGGACCGGCTGCGGGCCGTGCTCGCCGGTGCCGGGTTCACGCCCGTCGCCCAGGAGGACGGCCGCTGGAGCGTCGACGGCGCCCGGGTGGAGGACGTCGGGCCGCTCGCCGCGCGCGAGGGCATCCCGCTCCTCGAACTGGCCGCCGATGAGCCCTCGTTGGAGGAGGCGTATCTCGCCCTCACCGCCGAGGAGACCGAATACACGACCGTCCGGCCCGCCGCGGCCGTCCAGGAGGCATGAGCGATGACCCTCGCACCCGTGGTGCCCGTGCTCCACTCCGAGTGGATCAAGATCCGTTCCGTGCGGGGCCAGTGCGTCGCGCTCGCCGCGATCGTCGTGTCGACGGTCGCCTTCTCGGTCCTGATGTGCGCCACCCTCGGGCCCGAGGACACGGCCGAGGCCGGGTTCGACCCGGTGCGCGCCTCGTTCTTCGGCCTCAACTTCGGCCAGATCGCCGCGATCTGCTTCGGCGCGACCGCCGTGGCGGGCGAGTACCGGGGCGGGGCGGTCCGCGTCTCGCTCACGGCCGTCCCCCGCCGGGGCCTCTTCTACGCGGGCAAGCTCGCCGTCGTCGGTCTGCTGGCACTGGCCGCCGGGCTGCTGACCGGCGCGGTCTGCTTCTTCGCCGGGCAGGCGGCCCTCGGCGACCACGGTGTCGGCATCGGCGAGCCCGGCGCGCTGCGGGCCGTCGTGGGCTGCGGTCTCTACCTGGCGCTGATCACCCTGTTCGCCGCCGGGCTCTCGGCCCTGCTGCGCAGCGCGCCCGCCGTGATGGGCATCCTCATCCCCTTCCTTCTGATGCTGTCGTTCGTCCTCGGCGACGTCTCGGAGAGCAAGGGCTGGATCGACTTCCTGCCCGACCGGGCCGGCCAGCAGATCCTCCTCCAGGACCCGTCCGGACCTCTGGGTCCGTGGACCGGCATCGGCGTCCTGGCGCTCTGGGTGGGCGCGGTGGCGTGGGCGGGCTTCCACCGCCTCTCCCGCCGCGACGCCTGAACCGGCCGCCCCGCGCCGGCGCGGCGACGCCTGAATCGGCCGCCCCGCGCCGTTTCGCCCCCGCCGGCGCGGCCCCCCGGCCCCCGCTCGGCCCGGCCCCCGCCGACGGGGGCCGGGCTCAGCCCGCTCCCGCCGCCGTTCCCGCCCCCGCTTGCGTCGCGGGTGCCGGCGGCGTCCCGCGGGTCCACGCGATGCGCAGCGACTGGCGGGCGATGCGCCACCCGTCCGCCGTCCTGACCAGCTCGTTGTCCAGGTGCCCCGCCGAGACGAACAGCTCGCCGGTGCCGTCCGCGAGGACATGGGTGCTCAGCAGCGCGCCCCGCGTGCTCGCCCGGTCCCCGTCGACCTCCACGACGGTCCCCGTGGCCAGGTGCACCGTGGGCCCGAAGGGGGCCATCGCCTTCCGCACCAGCTCCAGCACGGCGCCGCGGCCGTGCAGGGTGCCCACGGGCCACTCGACGGCGACGTCCTCCGTGTGGAACGCCGCCGCCCACGTCTCGTCGAACCCCCGCTCGTCCAGCGACCGCGCGTACCGCCCCACGAGGTCCTCGATCCCGGCCCGGTCCGTGAGGGCACGCAGCTCGCGCCCCATCTCCGTGATGTCCATGACCGGCAGCCTGCTACCTCAAGCGCCCTTGAGGTCAAGGGGTGTTGAGGTCCGGCGTACGGGCAGGCGCTCACCCCGTGGGTACGGACTCCTTGCGGGGGCGGGGCGCGGAGCGCCTGTCGAGGGCGGTCACGCTGGTCACCACCGAGGCGTGGAAGCGGTCCACGGCCGCGTCGACGCTGCGGATGAAACCCGACTCGGCGTTGCCCCGCGCCAGGCCCATGCCCTTGAACAGGGAGAGACGGAACCCGGTGATGGGCGAGCCGTCCTTGGGCAGAAGGTCCCCCGGTTCGGGGCGGAGCCGTTCCAGCGTTCCACGCGGTCCCTTGCCGTCCGCGACGAGGGTCTCGACGTGGAGGTCGGCCGGAGCCTCGGCGAGCGCACGGATCAGGCGTTTGACGGTCGGCAGCGGATAGCTGCCCTGTGGGGCCTCGATCTCGATCGAGGTGCGCAGCTTTCCGGTGCGGAGATCGGCGGCGATGGCCAGGACCCCCGGTGTGCCTTCGATACGCAGTTCCGACGTCAGCCGCCCCTCCTCGCACAGTTGGTCCGCCAGGGACTCCCTGCGCTCGTGCGGCGCCACCCCGCGCCTGGTGCGCTGCACGGGCAGGGCCTTCTGGCCCAGCTCGCCACCCAGGCGCAGACAGACCTGGCGGACCAGCTGCTCCCAGCTGATGACCACGTCGAGGGCGCGCTCGTCACCCTGGCAGAGGGTCTCCGTCTCCACGCCGTTGCGCACGGGGACCCAGGCGGGACCCATGTTCTGGAAGCCGTGGCACCCCGAGTTCTCGTGCTGGAGGTAGTGGAGCAGCTCCTGCAGCAGCCAGGCGTGCGTCGAGTTGCCCACTCCTTCATGGCGGATGAGCATCTGGGCCTGGTGGGTGACCTCGGCCCACGACAGGTGCCAGAGGGCCACCTTGTGCTTCCGGCGGCCGTCCGTCTTCACCTCTACCAGCGGATGGCCGTCGAGTGCCACGTCGTTGGAGAGGGTGATGACCGCTTCGTATCCGCGCCGCGCGGCGATGTCCATGTAGCTCTGTACCTGCTCCGACCTGAGCGGGTTCCCGTTCGTCTTCGTCTCGACCAGCGCCGTCCAGAGCTTGCCCGCCCGTTCCACGCGGATCACGCCGTCCGGCCGCTTCGGTGCGTCGCCGTGGGGCAGAGCCACCTCGACGAACGTCTGCATGCGACCGGCCGGAGCCCCGAAGCCGGCGGTGAGGCGACGACCGAACTCGGGCACCTCGGCCATGACCGAGAGCAGCAGCGAAGTGGCCCGGACCTCGCGCTCCTTGTCGCTCTTGAGGGAGGTCGCGGGGAACAGCCGCGAAGGCCGCCATGCGTCGTTCTCCGCGAGCGTCGGCTTGGCCGTCTTCGGCAGGGTCACCTTCTTCTTCGCCGTCCTCGGTCCGCGAGCGCGCCGCGGCGTTACGGCATCCGCGGGCGGAGCGGCGGTCTCACCGGCTTGTTCGGCGGGTGCGGGTGCGGGTGCGGTGGCGTCGGCGGTCGGGGCGGAGGCCGTCCGTTGTCCGGGGACCTCCGGCGACGGTCCGGCCGGCTCCGCGAGCTGTTCGGGAGCGGGCTCATCGGTCTCTTCGTCCACCACGATGCCGAAATCCGTGGCGAGTCCCGCCAGGCCCGACTCGTAGCCCTGCCCGATCGCGCGGAACTTCCACTCCCCGCCTCGGCGGTACAGCTCGCCGAAGAGGATCGCGCTCTCGACTCCCGCGTCGGTGATCGTGAAGCCGAGCAACGCCTCCCCGGCCCTGTCCGAGACCGTGACCCGAAGGTCGTCGAGACTTCCGAAGACGGCCTCGCCGTACTGACTCGCGGCGATCACGATCCGCTCGACGCCGGAGGGCACGGCGGACAGGTCGATGCTGATGCGGTCCTCGCTGCCGCCGTCCGTCGGGTTCTTGCCGAGCAGCTGCACGCTTCCGTCGCGGGCCGCCGGGTTGTTGTAGAAGAAGAAGTCGGCGTCGCTGCGGACCTTGCCGTCGGCGTCCAGGAGCAGGACGGAGACATCCGCGTCTCCGTCGCCCGAGGCGCTGGTCCAGCGGAGACTGACCACGACCGCGTCGGTATCGGCGCTGAGCTCCGTCAGGCCGATGTTCGACCCCTTGGACATCTCTCGCATCGAGCCCCCCTGACTTCAGGACCGCATGCGGACACCCCGGCGCCGTATGCGTTCCGTGACGTAGTGCGTACATCCGGCGCGTACGGATGAACCGTAGCGCCGAAGACGGCGGTATGTGCAGGTGATGTGAAGAACGGGGAGCGGATCGCGTCGCACTGCCGCCGCCGGCTGGACGCGAGGCGCTCACCCGCCGGTCCCCGCGGCGTTCGCCACGTATCCGAGAGGTGCGCAGCAGCCGGCCGATCTCCAGCCCGGTCCAGCCCGTCTTCCCTGCAGCTCGCGCAGGGCGCCCCGGGCCGGGCTCTCGCCCCGGGCGGGTCCGCCGCCCGGCATGGCCCAGCGCACCCCCACCTCCTCGTTGTCGTAGCGGAGGAGGAAGACGGAGCCCTGGGGGCCGACGAGGGCGACGCGGGCCGCCCTGGGGGGAGTACGCATCCGGTCGTCCGGCCACGGGTCCTAGGACCGGCGACGGGGATTTGTTGCGGAGGGATGAAATCCGCTTCGGGCCGTGTTGCAGCCTTCCGGAAGATCAGGCCCTGACCGCGGCAGCCGGTCCGCGGTGGGGCCGCAGGTCCCGGCGCGGGTGCGGCCGGGAGACGACGGGGAAAGCGACGGGGAGGCCCACGTGGCGGCGGCGGAGCAAGGCTGGGCACGGAGACTGTCGGGGTACGCCTGGCGCTACCGGCGCAATGTGGTGCTGGCGCTCGGGTCGTCGCTCGGCGGCATGGCCGTCATGGCACTCGTCCCCCTGATCACCAAGGTCGTCATCGACGACGTGATCGGCGACGAGACCCGCTCGCTCGCGACCTGGACCGGGCTGCTGATCGCCGCGGCGGTCGTCGTCTACGTCCTCGCGTTCATCCGCCGCTACTACGGCGGACGGCTCGCGCTCGACGTGCAGCACGACCTGCGCACGGAGATGTACGCCACGATCACCCGGCTCGACGGGCGGCGCCAGGACGAGCTCTCCACCGGGCAGGTCGTCGGCCGCGCCACCAGCGACCTCCAGCTCATCCAGAGCCTGCTCTTCATGCTGCCGATGACCATCGGCAACTTCCTGCTCTTCGCGATCTCCCTCGCGGTCATGGCCTGGCTGTCCCTCCCGCTGACGCTGATCGCGCTCGCCGTCGCACCCGCCCTGTGGGTCATCGCCAAGCGCAGCCGCGTCAAGCTCCACCCCGCCACCTGGTACGCGCAGAGCCAGGCCGCGGCCGTCGCCGGGGTCGTGGACGGCGCGGTCAGCGGCGTGCGCGTGGTCAAGGGCTTCGGGCAGGAGGACCAGGAGGCCGGAAAGCTGCGCGAGGTCGGCCGGCGGCTGTTCGCCGGGCGGCTGCGCACGATCCGGCTGAACGCCAAGTACACCCCCGCTCTCCAGGCCGTCCCCGCGCTGGGACAGGTCGCGATGCTCGCGCTCGGCGGCTGGCTGGCCACCCGGGGCGAGATCACGCTCGGCACCTTCGTCGCCTTCTCCACGTACCTCGCCCAGCTCGTCGGGCCCGTGCGGATGCTCGCCATGGTGCTCACCGTGGGGCAGCAGGCGCGCGCCGGCGTCGAGCGGGTGCTGGAGCTGATCGACACCGAGCCTTCGATGCGGGAGGGCACCAAGGAGCTGCCCCCGCACGTCCCGGTCGGCGTCGAGTTCGACGACGTCGCCTTCGGCTACGCCGACGGCCGGCCCGTCCTGGACGGCTTCTCGCTGGAGATCGCCCCCGGGGAGACCGTCGCCCTGGTCGGCGCCTCCGGCAGCGGCAAGTCGACCGTGTCGCTGCTGCTGCCGCGCTTCTACGACGTCGGCCGCGGCGCCGTCCTCGTCGGCGGCCACGACGTGCGCGAGCTGACCTACGACTCGCTCCGCTCCGCCATCGGCCTGGTGCCCGAGGACAGCTTCCTCTTCTCCGACACCGTCCGCGCCAACCTCGCCTACGGGAAGCCCGACGCCACCCAGGAGGAGATCGAGCGGGCCGCGCACGCCGCGCAGGCGGACCGGTTCATCGACGAGCTGCCCGACGGCTACGACACCAAGGTCGGCGAGCACGGACTCACCCTCTCCGGCGGCCAGCGCCAGCGGCTCGCCCTCGCCCGAGCGATCCTCACCGACCCCCGGCTGCTCCTGCTGGACGACGCCACCTCCGCCGTCGACGCCCGCGTGGAGCACGAGATCCACGAGGCCCTGCGCCAGGTCATGGAGGGGCGCACCACCCTGCTCATCGCCCATCGGCGTTCCACCCTCGGCCTCGCCGACCGGATCGCCGTCCTCGACAACGGCCGCCTCGCGGACATCGGCACCCACGAGGAGCTGGAGCGCCGCTCCGCCCTCTACCGCAGGCTGCTCACCGACCCCGACGAGCTCGGCGGCGTCTCCCCGGGCCACGTCCCGGCCGAGGCGGCGCCCGAGCCGGACGAGGACCGCACGGTGCGGGCCGAGCTGGACGCCGAGTTCGACGCCGAACGCGGCATCACCCCCCACCTGTGGGCCCGCGACGAGCACGCGGACGAGACCCGCGAGGAGTCCGGCGCCACCCCGGAACTGCTGGCCCAGGTCGAGGCGCTGCCCCCGGCCACCGACACCCCCGACATCGACGAGGCCGCCGCCGAGCGCCCCGAGCCGGCCGACGCCCGCGCCGGCGAGGGCGGCCGGCTGCGCGCCGTGCTGCGCGGCTTCGGGCGGCCCCTGCTGATCAGCCTGCTGCTCGTCGCGGTCGACGCGGGCATGGGCCTGCTGCTGCCGGTGCTGATCCGGCACGGCATCGACGAAGGCGTGGAGCAGCTCGCGCTGGGCGCCGTGTGGGCGGCGTCCCTGCTGGCCCTGGCCTCGGTCCTGGTCCAGTGGGCCGCGCAGATCGGCGAGACCCGGATGACCGGGCGCACCGGCGAGCGGGTGCTGTACTCGCTGCGCCTGAAGATCTTCGCCCAGCTCCAGCGCCTCGGGCTCGACTACTACGAGCGCGAGCTCACCGGCCGGATCATGACCCGGATGACCACGGACGTCGACGCCCTGTCCACGTTCCTCCAGACCGGTCTGGTGACCGCGTTCGTCTCGGTCGTCACCTTCTTCGGCATCATGGTCGCCCTGCTGGTGATCGACGTGGAGCTGGCCCTGGTGGTCTTCGCGACGCTGCCGCCGCTGATCGTCGGCACGTACTTCTTCCGCAGGAAGAGCGTGAAGGCGTACGAGCTGGCGCGTGAGCGGATCGGCGTCGTCAACGCCGACCTCCAGGAGTCGGTGTCCGGGCTGCGGATCGTGCAGGCCTTCGGCCGCGAGGCGGCGGGCGTCGCGCACTACACGGCCCGCAGCGAGAGCTACCGCGCGGCGCGGGTGCGCGGCCAGTGGCTGATCTCCGTCTACTTCCCGTTCGTCCAGCTCCTGTCGTCGGTGGCGGCGGCGGCCGTGCTCATCGTCGGCGGGGCCCGGATCGAGGCCGCCACCCTCACCACGGGCGCGCTGGTCGCCTACCTCCTCTACATCGACCTGTTCTTCGCACCGGTGCAGCAGCTCTCCCAGGTCTTCGACGGCTACCAGCAGGCCGCCGTCTCCCTCGGCCGGGTGCAGGAGCTGCTGCGGGAGCCGACGTCGACGGCCGCCGCCGAGCGGCCGCGCGAGGTCCGCGCGCTGCGCGGGGACATCGCCTTCGAGAACGTGTCGTTCGCGTACGGCGCCGACGGCGACGAGGAGGCCCTGACCGGGGTCGACCTGCGCATCCCGGCCGGTCAGACGGTCGCCTTCGTCGGCGAGACCGGCGCGGGCAAGTCGACGCTGGTCAAGCTGGTGGCGCGGTTCTACGACCCGACCTCGGGGCGGGTCACCGTCACCCTGGCGGAGCCGGGCGACGCCGACGCCGACGGAGCGGTGGCCGCCGAGGGGCCCGGCGAGCCGCACGACCTGCGCGAGCTCGACCTGACCGCCTACCGGCATCGCCTCGGGGTGGTCCCGCAGGAGGCGTACCTCTTCTCCGGCACGGTCCGCGACGCCATCGCCTACGGCCGGCCCGGCGCGAGCGACGCCGAGGTCGAGGCCGCCGCCCGGGCCGTGGGCGCCCACGAGATGATCGCCACGCTGGACGGCGGCTACCTCCACGAGGTGTCCGAGCGCGGACGCAACCTCTCCGCCGGACAGCGCCAGCTCATCGCCCTCGCCCGCGCCGAGCTGGTCGACCCGGACGTGCTGCTCCTCGACGAGGCGACTGCCGCGCTCGATCTCGCGACGGAGGCGCAGGTCAACCAGGCCACGGACCGGCTGACCGGCCGCCGCACCACCCTGGTCGTCGCCCACCGCCTCACCACCGCGGCCCGGGCCGACCGTGTGGTCGTGATGGACCACGGCCGGGTCGCCGAGGACGGCACCCACGACGAGCTGCTCGCCCGGGACGGCCACTACGCGGCGCTGTGGCGGACCTTCGCCGGGATAGGGGAGGACGAGCCGGCCGCCGTGTGACGGCTCCCGGGCTCCGGAGCCGTGTGGCCGTGTGGCCGCGGGGAGGCGGGGGTCCGGGGTCACGGTGCGGAGCCACGGGGACGCGGGTCCGGGGACGGGTCTCGCAACCATCGGGGCGCCCACTGCGTCGTACGCATGTGCGGGGGAAGATCGCGTGGCGTGGAGGAGTGGTTGTGGACGACGGGGCGGGGCACCTCGGCGGTGGGCGGCCGGCACGGTCGCTGGGGCGCGCCGTGGCGGTGCTGACGGCCACGGCCGCGCTCCTGGTGACCGGCCCCGGCCTGGAGAGCGCCGCGGCCGCGGCCCCCTGCGCGGGGCGGCTCGCGAAGTCGGTCTCCTTCTCCAGCGGTGAGCTGCGGGTCTACCGCAGCGGCCAGCAGGTCTGCGCCGTCACCCTTGCCCGGAACCCGGGCATCCGCCGGACCATGTCGGTGTCGCTCCAGGCGCGGGGCGGCCGGGCGGAGGTCGACGAGGGCCGGTTCAGCCGCCAGGCGGGCCCGGTCACCGTCGCGCCGCGCGGGCGGTGCGTGCGCGCCACCGGGGCCGTCTCCGGCATCTCCCGTTCGACCGGCTGGATCCTCTGCTGACCGGGACGCGGGCCCCAGCGACCCCTGAGCGGTGCCGTCCCCTGCCTCGCGCCTGACGCCTGAAGCGGTGCCGCCCCGCCCGGCGGTTGACGTCTGAAGCGGTCCGGCCCCTGCCTCGCGCCTGAAGCGGCGCGGCCCCGCCCGGCGGCTGACGCCTGAAGCGGTCCGGCCCCTGCCTCACGCCTGAAGCGGCGCGGCCCCGCCCGGCGGCTGACGCCTGAAGCGGTCCGGCCCCTGCCTCGCGCCTGAAGCGGCGCGGCCCCGCCCGGCGGCTGACGCCTGAAGCGGTCCGGCCCCTGCCTCGCGCCTGAAGCGGCGCGGCCCCGCCCGGCGGCTGACGCCTGAAGCGGTCCGGCCCCTGCCTCGCGCCTGAAGCGGCGCGGCCCCGCCCGGCGCCTCACGCCTGAAGCGGCGCGGCTTCCGCCGTCCGGCCCCCTCCTTCGGCCGAATGCCGTACGGACCACGGCAGTTGTGCGTCCGTAAGGAGCAACGAGGTCTGGCGTCCATGGCGCCCGCACCGCTAGGTTCACCCGCGACCGATCTCAAGGGGAGATCTCCAGGGGAGGGTGAATGCGCAAGGCGCTCAGATGGCTGCTGTCGCTCGTGGTGCTCATAGGCACGATCAGCGCTGCCGGGATGACGGCGGGTGCGGCCACCGCCGCAGAGCCGGCCGCCGGCACGGACATCAAGGACCGGATCCTCGCGATTCCGGGCATGAAGCTCATCGAGGAGAAGCCGTATCCGGGCTACCGGTTCTTCGTCCTCACCTACGACCAGCCGGTCGACCACCGGCAACCGCGCAAGGGCACCTTCGCGCAGCGGATCACCCTGCTGCACAAGGACACGACCCGCCCCACCGTCTTCTTCACCTCCGGCTACAACGTGTCCACCACGCCGCGCCGCAGTGAGCCGACGGCCATCGTCGACGGCAACCAGCTCTCGATGGAGTACCGGTTCTTCACTCCGTCGCGGCCCCAGCCCGCCGACTGGTCGAAGCTGGACATCTGGCAGGCCGCCAGCGACCAGCACCGCCTGTTCACGGCCCTGAAGCCGGTCTACGACCGCAAGTGGCTGTCCACCGGCGGCTCGAAGGGCGGCATGACCGCCACGTACTACGAGCGCCACTACCCCCGGGACATGGACGGTGTCGTCGCGTACGTCGCGCCGAACGACGTCGTCAACAACGAGGACCGGGCGTACGACCGCTTCCTGGCGAACGTCGGCACCGCGGAGTGCCGCGACAGGCTGCACGCCGTGCAGCGCGAGGCCCTGGTCCGCCGGGCGCCGATGGAGAAGATCTACGAGACGTACGCCGCCGACGGCGGCTACACCTTCACCACGGTCGGCAGCCTGGACCGCGCCTACGAGGCCGTCGTCCTCGACTACGCGTGGGCGTTCTGGCAGTACAGCCTGCTCGCCGACTGCGAGTCCGTGCCCGCCGCGGCCGGCGCGAGCGACCAGGAGCTGTTCGACCACATCGACGCGGTCGCCGGCTTCTCCGCCTACGCCGACCAGGGGCTGTCCGCCTACACGCCGTACTACTACCAGGCCGGCACCGAGCTGGGCTCCCCGGACATCGCGCAGCCCCACCTGAAGGGCCTGAGCCGCTACGGCTACCAGCCGCCGCGGAACTTCGTGCCGCGGGACATCCCGATGCGCTTCAAGCCGTGGGTGATGAAGGACGTCGACACCTGGGTGCGGCACAACGCCACGCGCATGATGTTCGTCTACGGCGAGAACGACCCGTGGGGCGCGGAGCCGTTCCGCGTCGGCAAGGGCGCCCGCGACTCCTACGTCTACACGGCCCCCGGCGCCAACCACGGCGCCAACGTGGCCGGTCTCGTCCCGGACGAGAAGGCGAAGGCGACCGCGGCGATCCTGCGCTGGGCGGGCGTCGCCCCGGCCGCCGTGCAGGAGGACCCGGCGAAGGCGCGGCCGCTGGCCGAGGCCGACGCCAGGCTCGACAAGCGGGACATGGAGCGGACGCTGCGTCCGTGACGGGACGGGCCGCGGGCTTCCCGCCCGCGGCCCGGCCCCCGTGCGAGGGGCCCCGGCCACCACACCGTGGCGGCCGGGGCCCTTCGTGGATGCCGCCGGAGCGCACCGAGCGGGTGCGCTCCGCCGGCCGGCCGGCCCGCGGGCGGCACCCGGGCCGCCGGCCGGTGGCCCGTCAGCGGTACGAGAGTCCGTGGCCGACGGGGAAGAGCGTCTGCGCCGGGTCGTCCGCCCGCTGGACCGGGACCGGGAGGCGTCCCTCGGGCCTGGCCCTGCCCGCGATCACCCGTGCGGCGGCGCGCAGTTCGACGTCCGTCCACGAGTAGCTCGCCACGGCCGCACCGACGCCGCCCAGCCGGGCGATGTCGTACGGGTTGCGGATGGCGAGCGCCACGACCGGTACGCCCGTCGCCACCAGCCGGTCCACCAGGGTGCGCTGGGAACTGGTGGCCGAGACGTTGTACGTCGCGACGACGACCACGTCCTTGCCCCCGGCCGCGGCGACGGCCTCGGCGATCTTCGCCGCGGTCGGGGCCGTCCCGGTGGACAAGGCCCCCGCCGTGAAGCCGAGTTCCGTGAAGGCGTTCGCCAGGACGGTCGTCGGCGGGCCGGTCGTGCCGCTGGGCGAGGCCGGATCGGCGCCGACCACCAGCAGGTTCGGCCGGCTGCGGCGGCTCAGCGGCAGCAGCCCGTCCGGGTTGGTGAGCACCGTGGTGGTGCCCTCGGCGATCCGGTCGGCGGCGGCCAGGTGCGACCGGGTGCCCACGGTGCGGTCGACACCCCGCGCGCTGACGAACGGGTCGCGCAGCAGCCCGAGCCGCTCCTTCAGCCGCAGAATGCGCAGGATCGATTCCTCGATGCGCGCGACGCTCAGTTCGCCGCCGCGGACCGCCGCCAGCACGGCGTTCCAGGCGACCGCCAGGTCCGGCGGGTTGAGCAACTGGTCCACGCCCGCGAGCAGGGCGAGCACCGGGACCCGGTCGTCCCCGTATTTGATCCGCACGCCCTCCATGTTGAGCGCGTCCGTGACGACCACGCCGTCGTAGCCCAGTTCCTCGCGGAGGATGCCGGTGAGGATCGGACGGGACAGCGTGGCCGGGTCGTTGCTCGGGTCGAGCGCCGGGAACTGGATGTGCGCCGTCATGATCGAGTCGATCCCGGCCTCGATCGCGGCCCGGAACGGCGGCGCGTCGATCCGCTCCCACTCCTCGCGGGTGTGGGTGATCACCGGGATGCCGGTGTGGCTGTCCACCGAGGTGTCGCCGTGGCCCGGGAAGTGCTTGGACGTCGCCGCGATGCCCGCGCCCTGGTACCCCCTGACCTGGGCGGCCACCATCCGCGACACCGCGTCCGGCTCGGAGCCGAAGGACCGTACGCCGATGACCGGGTTGGCCGGGTTGACGTTGACGTCGGCGACCGGGGCGTAGTTCTGCACGATGCCCATGGCCGCCAGCTCCGAGCCCGCGATCCGGGCGGCGGTGCGCGCGTCCGAGCGCGAACCGCCCGCGCCGAGGGCCATCGCCCCCGGCACCAGGGTGGCGGGCTTGCCGACCCGGGCGACGATCCCGTGCTCCTGGTCGGTGGAGATCAGCAGCGGCACGGGTGTCGGCTGGGCGAGACCGGCCCGCTGGATGCCGTTGGAGAGCTCGGCGATCTGGTGCGGATCACGGGTGTTGTGCGCCCACGCGAAGTAGATGATGCCGCCGACGTGGTAGCGCTCGATCAGCTCCGCGGCGGTGCGGACGCCGATCTCCTTGAGATTGGCGTCGATGTCGGCCTGGTCGGGAGCGGTGGCCGAATGGCCGTAGACCCGCATCACGAAGAGCTGGCCGATCTTCTCCTC
Source organism: Streptomyces zhihengii (assembly GCF_016919245.1). Classification (NCBI taxonomy): domain Bacteria; kingdom Bacillati; phylum Actinomycetota; class Actinomycetes; order Kitasatosporales; family Streptomycetaceae; genus Streptomyces; species Streptomyces zhihengii. The sequence goes on from NZ_JAFEJA010000001.1 coordinate 5,335,682, forward strand.
CAGGCTCATCCGCGCGATGAGCCGTTTCAGGCGGTCGTCCTTGGACGTGCCCGTCACGGCTGACGACGCCGATGCGGGGGACGCCGAGGCGATCGCCCCCGCCGCGACGGCGGTCGCGGTGAGAAGGGTGCGTCTGGAGACATTCCGGTCGTGCACTGGTGCTCCTTCCGGGCCTTGCTCGACAAGGGTGTGGCACAAGGGAGTTGAAGGAAACTTCCAAGGAGTCACGGATATCCGGAAAGTAACTGCCAGGTCAAGGGTGTGGCAAGGAAATGACGGCCCGGCACGCGGAATCTCCGCCGTCCGGCGGGGGACGGAGCACGGGCCGGCCGGCGGCCCGGGGGTGCGTGCGGCGCCTCGCGGCGGGGTTCAGCGTTCGGCGGCCGACCGCGGCCACGCGCGGCGGAGGGTGCGGACCGTCTCGGTGATCGCGGGGCGGCGGGCGGCGCCCGCGCGCCACAGGGCGCGCAGGCGCCGGCTCGGCACCGGGTCCAGGCGGACCGCGCGCACCTCGGGCGGCAGCGCGCCCCGCCCGAGCCGGGGGACGAGCGCGATGCCGAGCCCGGCGGCGACCAGGGCGACCTGGGTCTGGTGCTCCTCCGCGAGATGGGCGATCAGCGGCTCGTGGCCCGCCGCGCGCAGGGTCCGCATCAGCCAGTCGTGGCAGACCGTGCCCGGCGGCTGCGAGATCCACCGCTCGCCGCCGAGCTCCTCGCGGCGCACCGAGCCCGCGGCGGTCAGCCGGTGCTCCGCGGGGACCAGCAGATCGCACAGGTCCGTCCCGATCACCGCCTGCTCCAGCCCCGGGGGCGTCGGCAGCGGGGCGATGTCCCAGTCGTGGGCCACGGCGAGGTCCACCGCGCCCCGGGCCACCAGATCGATCGACAGGTGCGGGTCGATCTCCTGCATCCGGATGTCCAGCGCCGGATGCCGGTCCGCGAGATCGGCCAGCACCCGGGGCATCAGCCCGCGCGCCGCGCTGGCGAAGCAGGCCACCGCGAGCCGCCCGGCGGGCTCCCCGCGGCGCTCCTCCAGGCGGACCTCCGCCGCCTCCACGATCGACATCAACTCCTGTGCGGTGAGCGCGAGTTGATGTGCCTCGTCGGTGAGCCGGATACCGCGCCCCCGGCGCTCCAGCAGCGTGGTGCGGGTCTCCCGCTCCAGCTTGGCGATCTGCTGGGAGACGGCGGACGGGGTGTAGCCCAGCGCGGTGGCGGCGGCGCCGATGGTGCCGTGGACGGAGACGGCGTGCAGGGCGCGCAGCCGGCCGAGATCGAGCACGATGCCCCCTTCGTCGGGTGCGGGCCGCTCGTCACGGCATTCGACAGAATTCCTTCATCCAACCATGAAGGAACGTGTGCTGGTGCTACACAGTTGCACGCTACATCCTCGATGTCATGCGCCCTGCCACCCTGAGCCCCGCGGGGCCCGCCGCGGTCATGTCCCGGGTCCACGCCATGCCCCCCGCCCACATCGCCCTCGCCACCCTGGTCACGGCGGTCTGGGGGGTCAACTTCGTCGTCATCGCGGTCGGCCTCGACCACTTCCCGCCGCTGCTCTTCTCCGCCCTGCGCTTCCTGGCGGCCGCGCTCCCCGCGGTCTTCTTCGTCGGCCGCCCCAAGGTCGCGTGGAAGTGGATCGTGGGGGTCGGCCTCGCGCTCGGGGTCGCCAAGTTCGGGCTGCTCTTCAGCGGCATGGAGCAGGGCGCCCCGGCGGGTCTCTCCTCGCTGATCCTCCAGGTCCAGGCCGTGTTCACCGCGCTCTTCGCCTTCCTCGCCCTCGGCGAACGCCCCGGTCCGCTACGGGTGGTGGGCATGGCCGTCGCGCTCGCGGGCATCGCCGTCGCCGCCGTCGACGAGGGCACCTCCGGCCCCCTGCTGGGCTTCATGCTGGTCATCGCCGCGGCGGCCTGCTGGGGCGTCTCCAACGTCTTCACCCGCAAGGCGTCCCCGCCGGACGCGCTGAACTTCATGGTCTGGGTCAGCGTCGTCCCGGTCCTGCCGCTGCTCGCGCTCTCCCTGCTCCTGGAGGGTCCCGACCGCGACCTCGCGGCCCTGCGCTCGCTCGACTGGACGGGTGTGGGGGTGATCCTCTTCGTCGCCTGGGTCGCCACGATCTTCGGCTTCGGCGCCTGGGGGTTCCTCATGCGCCACCACCCGGCCTCGGCGGTGGCGCCCTTCTCCCTGCTGGTGCCCGTCTTCGGCATGAGTTCGGCCGCCCTGTTCCTGGACGAGTCCATCAGCCCGCTGCGCTGGTGCGCGGCCGCGCTGCTGGTCGGCGGCGTCGCCCTCACCACGCTCGCGCGGGGCGGCCGGGGCGGGACGAGCCCGACCGGCGCACCCGCGCAGGCGGCGCACCCGAACAGCTCCGCCGACGCACCCGAGCAGCCCGCCGTCGGCGTACCCGAGCAGCCCGGCCGGCGCACCTGAGCCGTCCGGCCGGCGACCCGGGCGGCCCGGGGCGGCCTCAGCGGCCGCCGGCGGGGAGCGGCGCCCGGCGCGGGTACCGGGCGCGCACCGCGTCGACGCACAGGTCGCGGGAGGTCGGCCCGCCGAACCGGAGCCGGTCGTACCCGGTGAACGCGGGCTCCAAGGCGTCGAGTTCGTCGACGAGGGCGTGCAGCCGCGCGGACCAGGCGTCCGAGCCCGCGTCCGGCTCCGCGGGAGCCGCGCCGATGGCCGCGGTGAGCTCCTCCTTCCGCCGGATCGTGGCGGGCCGGACGGAGTGCAGGCAGACGTACTGTCCGCTCAGGTACGCCTCCCACTCCCGGCGCCCGGTCTCCCGGTCGGGCCACTGGCCGGTGAACCACTCCTCCAGCCGCTCCGGGCCACCGGCCTCCTCCGTCAGGGCGAAGAGGTCGCGCGGCACCATCTCGGCGCCGTCGGAGCGGAGGTAGCCCGGCAGCGGCAGCAGACCGGACAGCATCGTCAGACGCACCGCCCCCGGGTCACGGCCCTGGGCGGCGCAGAGGTCCTCCAGCACGGCGAACCGGGCGCTGACGTAGGCGTCGTCGGCGGGCGTCATGGGGTGGTCGCCGTTGATCCTGCGGAAACGGGCGGCGAGTTCGGACTCGTACACGGGCGGGGCCTTTCGACGGAGGCGGTGGCGCGCCCGGAGGTGACGACCTCCGGGCCGCGTCGCCCTCATGCTGGCCCGCACTCCGTTCGGCCCCGGCCGAACCGTGCCCGCCACCCGTTCGGCCCCGGCCGGATCCGTGCCCGCGCCCATGCCCGCGGCGCCCCAGCGGTACGCGCACGACCCGGCACCCGCCGGGCACCCCGGCCTGTCCGGCGACCCGGCGACCCGGCGTCCCCCGGGCAACCCGGCCCGTCCGGCGACCCTGCACCCGCCGGGCAACCCAGCCTGTCCGGCGACCCGGCGACCCGGCGACCCGGCGTCCCCCGGGCAACCCAGCCCGTCCGGCGATTGAGGACACCCGCGCGCAGCGGGGGTGCGCGACCACCGGCCGCAACGGGGGCAGGAACCCCCGGCACGGGGCCGGACCCCCCGGCGCCCCGCGCCCAACCCCCCGCGCGGACCCCCCGCGCCTCGCGCGGACCCCCCGGCGCCGTCAGACCAGCGAGCGCAGGTGCGCCACGCCCCCGGCCAGCAGCCCGGGCAGCTCCGCCGCCCGCTCGTACCACCGCTTCTCGTACTCCCAGCACACCCACCCGTCCGGGTCGGCCAGAGCCAGGCACTCGCCGAGCGGGAGGATCCCCTCGCCCAGCGGCAGCGGGGTGAGGTCGTCCCGCGAGGCGACGTCCTTGACCTGGAGGTAGCCCAGGTACGGACTGAGCGAGGCGTGCGAGGTGGCCGGCGGCTCGTCGCCGAGCCAGGTGTGCATCACGTCCCACAGCGCGCCCGCGTGCTTGTGCCCGACGGTGCCGACGATCCGCGACACGTCCTGGCCGGTGCGGTGGGAGTCGTGGGTCTCCAGCAGGATCCGCACGCCCACGCTCGCGGCCGTCTCGGCCGCCGCGCCCAGCCGCCGTGCCGCGACGGCGTCCGCCTCGGCCGGGTCGGAGTCGCCGCCACCGGGGAAGACCCGGACGAACGGCGCCCCGAGGTCACCGGCGAGGCGCACCAGCCGGTCGAGCTCGGTCAGCACCGGTCCGTCGTCGCCGGGCGCGGCGACGCGCGCGTACCCGGCGAGGGTCAGGATCTCGATCCCGGCCTGCGCGAACTCCCGCGCGACCGCCTCGCGTTCCGGCGTGGGGAGGTCCAGGTGCACCGGCTCCTCGGGATGGGTGCGCAGCTCCACCCCCTGGTAGCCGGTGGACGCCGCGAGCGCGGCGACGTCGGCGACGGGCATGCCCGGCACGCCGAGTGTCGAGAAGGCGAACTTCATGGAGGAACCTCTCTCCGGTCGGTGACCTGTCGTCCTGTCGTCTGTCGGGCACCTGCCCACGATGGGCCGCTACCCGCCCGCCGCCCCGCCACCCCGCGCCCCGGGGTGTCGCACACCACCCGTACGGGCACGCCGGTCCGCACGCCCCGCACAGGTGCGCCGATCGGCCCACCCGCACGGGCAGTCCGGCCCGGCCGGCGATCCGCCCGGCTTCGTCGCACGCCCCCGCGCGCGGACCCGCCTCCGGCGTGCGGACCCGCCCCCGCGCGGCCCCGCCCGCGCCCCACCCGCGCCCCGCCCCTGGCGTCAGGCGCGCGGCGGCGCCGTCGACCCCCGCACCATCAGCTCGGCCGGGATCGTCGCGATGCCGCCCGGGGGAGGGGTCTCGTTGCCCATCGCCAGCCGCCCCGCCCGGGCGCCCGCCTCGAACAGCGGCAGCCGCACCGTCGTCAGCGAGGGCACCACGTCGATCGAGAACGGCAGGTCGTCGAAGCCGGCCACCGAGATGTCCTCGGGGATGCGCAGCCCCTGGTCGCGCAGGGCCGCGCACGCGCCCAGCGCCACCGTGTCGTTCGCCGCCACCACCGCGGTCAGCGACGCGTCCCTGCGCAGCAGTTCGAGGGTGGCGTCGTAGCCGGAGCGCCGGTCGTAGGAGCCGTGCACGGTGAGCCGTTCCAGCCCCGCGACGTCCCCCTCGCCCACCAGGCCGGCGGCGGTCACGGCGGCCCGGTGGCCCTCCAGCCGGTGCCGGGTCGTGGTGCGCTCCAGAGGTCCCGCGACATAGCCGATGCGCCGGTGGCCGAGCGCGATCAGGTGCTCGGTCAGCCGCCGCCCGCCGCCGCGGTTGTCGAAGGCGAGCGAGGCGACGATCGCGTCCGAGCCGGGCAGCGGGGGCCGCCCGCACAGCACCACCCGGGTGCCGGCGTCCGCGAGCTTGGTCAGTTTGGCGCTCATCGCGGAGATGTGGGCGGGGTCCTCGATCGCGCCGCCGGTGAGCACGACGGCGGCGGCGCGCTGGCGCTGGAGCAGGGTGAGATAGGTCAGTTCGCGCTCCGGGGAGCCGCCGGTGTTGCAGACGACGGCCAGCTTCTCGCCGCCCGCGCGCCCCGTGCCCTCCTGGCCGCCGATCTCGGTCTGGGCCGCGCCGGCCATGATCCCGAAGAACGGGTCGGCGATGTCGTTGACCAGGATGCCGACCAGGTCGGAGGTGGCCGCGGCGAGCGAGCTGGCCGGGCCGTTGAGGACGTAGTCCAGTTCGTCGACCGCCCGCAGCACCCGTTCCCGGGTCGAGGCGGCCACCGGGTAGTTGCCGTTCAGCACACGGGAGACGGTCGCCGGGGACACCCGTGCGCGGGCCGCCACATCCGCCAGGGTGACTGTCATCGCTTTCCTCCGTGTGTGATGAGCGCCCCCCTTGTCGGGGCCGCTGTCGGCAGGCTAGCTTCATACCGCGTAGAAAGCGCTTGCTACGCTCGTATCGAGAGAACTCGGGTGAACCGAGACGAAAGAGGGAGGCACCTCGTGACACGCAGGACCGTGCGGATCGCCATGAACGGCGTCACTGGGCGGATGGGCTACCGCCAGCACCTGGTGCGTTCCATCCTCGCCATCCGGGAGCAGGGCGGCCTGGCTCTCGGCGGCGGCGAGGTCCTGTGGCCCGAGCCCGTGCTCGTCGGCCGCCGTGAGCACGCCCTGCGGGAGATCGCCGAGCGCCACGGCCTCACCGAGGTCGCCACCGACCTCGACGCCGTGCTCGCCGACGACAGCATCGACATCTACTTCGACGCGCAGGTCACCTCCGCCCGCGAGGAGGCCCTCAAGAAGGCCGTCGCGGCCGGAAAGCACATCTACACGGAGAAGCCGACCGCCACCGACCTCGCGGGCGCCCTGGACCTGGCCCGGCTCGCCACGTCCGCCGGCATCAAGCACGGCGTCGTGCAGGACAAGCTCTTCCTGCCGGGTCTGCTGAAGCTCAAGCGCCTGATCGACGGCGGCTTCTTCGGCGAGATCCTCTCGGTGCGCGGCGAGTTCGGCTACTGGGTCTTCGAGGGCGACTGGCAGGAGGCCCAGCGCCCGAGCTGGAACTACCGCTCCGAGGACGGCGGCGGCATCGTCGTCGACATGTTCCCGCACTGGGAGTACGTGCTGCACGAGCTGTTCGGCCGGGTGACCACGGTCAGCGCCCATGTCAGCACCCATGTGCCGCGCCGCTGGGACGAGCAGGGCAAGCCCTACGACGCGACCGCCGACGACTCCGCGTACGGCATCTTCCAGCTCGACGGCGGCGCGGTCGCCCAGATCAACTCCTCCTGGTCGGTCCGCGTCAACCGCGACGAGCTGGTCGAGTTCCAGGTCGACGGCACCCACGGCTCCGCCGTCGCCGGTCTGCGCAACTGCCGCGTGCAGCACCGCTCCGCGACCCCGAAGCCGGTGTGGAACCCGGACCTGCCCGTCACCGAGTCCTTCCGCGACCAGTGGCAGCAGGTGCCGGACAACGCCGAGTTCGACAACGGCTTCAAGGCCCAGTGGGAGCTGTTCCTGCGCCACATCGCGCTCGACGAGCCCTACCACTGGGACCTGCTGGCCGGCGCCCGCGGCGTCCAGCTGGCCGAGCTGGGCCTGCGCAGCCACGCCGAGGGCCGCCGCCTGGACGTGCCGGAGCTGTCGCTGTGACGATCCTGCTCCCGAACCCCGGTGGCGGCGTCCGCGCCCACGAGCCCCGCACCGAGCCGCTGGGCTTCACCGCCGGTGTGCCGCTCACCTCCCGTACGGTCTTCTCCGCCGCCCATGTGGTGGCCGACCCGTACGCCGACACCACCCCCGACTCGCCGGCGGCCGTCGACTGGGACGCCACCCTCGCCTTCCGCCGCCACCTGTGGTCGCACGGGCTCGGGGTCGCCGAGGCGATGGACACCGCGCAGCGCGGCATGGGCCTGGACTGGGCGGGCGCGGCGGAGCTGATCCGCCGCTCGGCCGCCGAGGCGAAGTCCGTGGGCGGCGCGATCGCCTGCGGCGTCGGCACCGACCAGCTGACCGGTCCCGCCACGCTCGACGCCGTCCGCGCGGCGTACGAGGAGCAGCTCGCCCTCGTCGAGTCGACCGGCGCGCAGGCGATCCTGATGGCCTCCCGGGCCCTCGCCGCCGCCGCGACCTCGCCCGACGACTACGTCGAGCTCTACTCCCATCTGCTCCGCCAGGCGTCGGAGCCGGTGATCCTGCACTGGCTCGGCCCGATGTTCGACCCGGCCCTGGAGGGCTACTGGGGCTCGTCCGACCTGGACGCGGCCACCTCCGTCTTCCTCGACGTGATCGCCGCCCACCCCGACAAGGTCGACGGCATCAAGGTCTCGCTGCTGGACGCCCGCCGCGAGGTGGAGCTGCGCCGGCGCCTGCCGCAGGGCGTGCGCTGCTACACCGGCGACGACTTCAACTACCCGGAGCTGATCGCGGGCGACGAGGCGGGGTTCAGCCACGCGCTGCTCGGCATCTTCGACCCGCTGGGCCCGCTGGCGGCCGAGGCGGTACGGGTCCTCGACACCGGTGACACGCCCGGCTTCCGCAAGCTCCTCGACCCCACGGTCGAGCTCTCCCGGCACCTGTTCCAGGCGCCGACCCGCTTCTACAAGACGGGCGTGGTCCTCCTCGCCTGGCTCGCCGGGCACCAGTCCCACTTCACGATGGTGGGCGGCCTCCAGTCCGCGCGGTCGCTGCCGCACCTGGCCCGTGCCTACGAACTCGCCGACGGACTGGGCCTGTTCCCGGACCCGGCGCTCGCCGAGGCCCGCATGAAGTCCCTGCTGACCGTCCACGGAGTCCCGCAGTGAGCGACGCCCTCTCCCGCTTCAGCATCAACCAGATGACCGTGAAGCAGCTCGGGCTGCCCGCGCTCGTCGACAACTGCGCGCGCCTCGGGATCCCCGCGGTGGGCCTGTGGCGCGAACCGGTCGCGGAGTACGGGCTCCAGGCGGCGGCGAAACTCGTCCGCGACGCCGGGCTCGCCGTCTCGTCCCTGTGCCGCGGCGGCTTCCTCACCGCGGCCGACGACGAGGGGCGCGCCCGTGCCCTGGCCGACAACCGTGCGGCCATCGACGAGGCGGCGACGCTCGGCACGGACACCCTGGTGCTGGTCTCCGGCGGACTCCCGCCGGGCAGCCGCGATCTGGTGGCCGCCCGCGCCCGCATCGGGGAGGCGCTCACCGAAGTCGCGCCGTACGCGGGCGAGCGCGGCGTGCGGCTGGCGATCGAGCCCCTGCACCCCATGTTCGCGTCGGACCGCTGTGTGGTCTCGACGCTCGACCAGGCGCTGGAACTGGCCGCACCGTTCCCCGCCTCCCAGGTCGGCGTGGTCGTCGACACCTACCACGTCTGGTGGGACGACCACGCTCCGGCGGCCGTTGCCCGTGCGGGGGCCACGGACCGTGTCCACTCCTTCCAGCTCGCCGACTGGACGACCCCCCTCCCGGAGGGCGTCCTGAACGGCCGGGGCCAGATCGGCGACGGCGCCGTCGACATGCGCGCATGGCGCGAGCGTGTCGAGGCGACCGGCTGGACGGGCTTCATCGAGGTGGAGCTGTTCAACGACGGGCTCTGGGCCCGGGACGGAGTGGAGGTGCTGGAGGAGACCGCGCGGCGCTTCGTGTCGGAGGTCTTCTGAGCACGGTGGGCACGGGGTCGGGACGCGCGTGCGGCGCGTCCCGGACGCCGTACGGGGGAGGCCGGCCGTCGCCGGCCGGGGGCATCGGGCGCGTGGGGCGTCCGGGGCGTCCGCGGTGACGGATCCTCCCCTCCGGCCCGCGCCGATGTTGCGCATGCGGCGCGGGCCGTCCTTTTCCCGGGGCGGCGCCGGGGTCGGCCGGCGCCGCCCCGCCACGGGAGCCGCCGGCACGCGTGCCGGCGCCTCGGGGGCGCGCACGCAGAGCCCCCCGTCACGGGGGTCGCCGGCACACATCCCGCGCCTCGGGGCCGCCGGCAGCGGTGGTTGATCAAGCAATAGTTACCACTGCGTAACTTACTGGCGGGTTACTTCGGGTAACTAGCGGTGCTAGCTTGCGCTCACCTGCATCGGAGCAGAGAGCGAGGAGTGAGCTGTGAGCCGCACCACCACCCGTTCGCGTTCCACGTCGGCCGCCCCCCACGGCCGGACCCCGTCACGCCGCCGCGCCCACCTGGCCGCCGTCGCCGTCGCCGGCGCGGCCTGCCTGGCGACCGCGATCGTCGCGGTACCGGCGTCGGCCGCCGACGGCACCGCCCCCACCACCCGGGCGGACGCCGCCGCCCCCGACTTCTACACGCCGCCGGCCCAACTGCCCGCCGGCAACGGCGCCCTGATCCGCACCGAGCCGCTGAAGCTCGGCCTCAGCCTGCCCGGCCTGGACGGCAAGACGCTGCCGGGCACCGCCACCCGGCTGATGTACAAGTCGACCGACGCGGGCGGCGCCCCCGTCGCCGTCACCGGCGCCTACATCGAACCGTCCGCCGCCTGGAAGGGCACGGGCCCGCGCCCGCTGGTGGCGCTCGCCTCCGGCACCATGGGCCAGGGCGACCAGTGCGCGCCCTCCAAGGCCCTGGAGAACCCGCTCTCCCTCGGCGCCGACTCGATCTCCGTCGGCTACGAGAACCTGGCCGTCTACCGCATCCTCTCCACCGGCGCCGCGGTCGTGGTCACCGACTACGCGGGCCTCGGCACCCCCGACCGGATCCACACCTACGTGAACCGGGTCGACGAGGGACACGCGCTCCTCGACGCCGCCCGCGCCGCGCGGGCCGTCCCCGGCGCGTCCGTCACGGCCGCCTCCCGCGTCGGCCTCTACGGCTACAGCCAGGGCGGCGGCGCCAGCGCCTCGGCCGCCGAACTCCAGTCCTCGTACGCCCCGGACGTGCCCGTCGTGGGCACCTACGCGGGCGCCCCGCCGGCCGATCTGACCGCCACCATGAAGGGCATCGACGGCAGCGCCCTGGCCGGCGCCCTCGCCTGGTCCATCAACGGCTTCGCCCAGTCCGACCCCGAACTGAAGCCGATCGTCGAGGCGCGCACCAACGACGCCGGCAAGAAGGCCCTGGCCGACGCGTCGACCATGTGCGTCGGCGACGCGATCTTCGGCTTCGGCTTCGCCAAGAGCACCAAGTGGACGGCCGACGGGCGCTCCCTCGCCGAGATCATCGCCACCGAACCGCGGCTCCAGGCGGTGCTGGACAAGCAGCGCATCGGCACCCTGAAGCCGACCGGGCCGGTCCGCCTCGCCACCGGCATCCAGGACGACATCGTCCCGCACGGGCAGGCCCGCCAACTCGCCGTCGACTGGTGCCGCAAGGGGGCCAAGGTCAGCTACGAGGCGGTCTCCCTGCCCAACCTCGGCGACAAGCTGCTGACCAACCACCTCGTCCCGCTCATCACCGACCAGGGCGCGGCGATCTCCTGGATCACCGACCGCCTGGAGGGCAAGCCGGCCCTCTCCAACTGCTGGTCCATGCCCGTCCAGCCGTGACGCCCGCCGCCGCTGCCACCCCCACGAGGGCGGCAGCGGCGGCAGGCCCTGTCGGCGGCACCGGGCAGAATCCGCTCCATGACCGACACACCGCCGTCCGTGCGGGCCGCCTGGGCCCGTATCGACGCCTGGCTCGCGGTGCACGCGCCCCGGAGCTTCGCCCTGCTCGCCCCGCCCGCCGACCCGGCGGACGTCGAACGGGCGCAGCAGGAGACGGGGCTGCGGTTCCCGCAGGAGCTGCTCGACTCGCTCGCGTGCCACGACGGGTCGCACGGCTCCCCGGTCCTGCCGGGCAGGCCGCTGCTCCCGGCGGAGGGCATCATCGCCGTCCGGCGGCGGGCGATGGACCTGCTGGAGTGGGCCGAACAGCAGGGATGGGCGGAGGACGACGACGGGGGCGAGCAGACCTGGCACCCGATGTGGGTCCCCTTCGCGGAGGGCGACGGCGACGCCGAGGTGATCGACCTGCGCACCTGGGAGACGTACGGCCTGGTCGGCACCGTGCACCACGACGAGGGCGGCCTCCAGGACACCTGGCCCTCCCTCGGCGCCTACCTCACCGCGATCGCCGACGCCCTCGACCAGGGCGGCACGGTCGGCGTCACCGCTCCCTATCTCACCCCGGACCGCGCGCTGGAGTGGCATGTGCCCGCGCACGTCCGCCCGGAGCGGGCCCTGACGCCCGCACCGGCCGGCGGGCGGACTCCGTAGACGCGCCTGCCGCCACGGAGTCGGCCCCGCCGCTCAGCCCGTCGGTTCGCGGCAACGGAGTCGCCACGCCGCTCAGCCCGTCGGTCCGCGGCAACGGGTCTCGTCGAGAAGGTGCCCGGTGAGCAGGCCCTCCACGCAGGCGACCGGTGCGGCGTCCTCGAAGCTCATCAAGGTGAGCAGGCTCTGCATCAGGGCATGCGCTCCCGCGCCGAACGGCAGCACGTGCAGCCGCAGCCGCCCTTCCTCCGCGAGATCCGCGATCCGGTGGAGCTGCCCGGCCATCACCTGCCCGCCGCCCACCCGGCGCCGCAACACGGCCTCGTCCAGCAGCGTCCACAGCACCGGCCGGTCCGGCCCCTCCAGGACGCGGGCGCGCTCCGTGCGAATGACAACGGCACGGTCGGCGTACTCGGCGTCCAGATCCTGGAGCAACGGGGATCGTGGCCGCCGAGAGCGGTCCGCGGAAAAATCCTCCGCCGGTGACATAGCGGGGGACGCGTCCCGCCGTCTGAGGGGTGTAGGCGACACGACCACGCCCCGCACGGGGCAACTCCCCATACGACGGAGGACAGATGAAGACGCGCAGGTTCGTCATGGCGGGCGTCATGGCGGCATTGCTCGCGGGCGGGGCGGGCACCGCCGTCGCGCTCGGCGGCGACACGTCGGCCACCACCGCCGCGCAGCAGCGGACCGGCACTCCCGCGGCGGCGGCCACTGAGGCCACCCGTCTCGCCACGGCGCAGGCGGAGGCCGTCGCCGCCGCGCAGGCCGCCGCCCGGGGCCCGCGCGTGGTGCGGCCCTACGAGCCCGTGGAGATAGGCCAGGGCGCGAAGATGGGCCTGCTCCCGCAGGGGCGGCAGAACTACGTCGTCGCCTGGAACGACTACGCCGCCTCGGTGGAACGCGCCAAGGGCCTCGTCGGCGACAGCATCCGCCCGAACAGCCTCAGCGGCGGCGTGAACACCGACGGCGACGACGTCCTGTTCACCGGCGCCTTCCGCACCCACACCGTCCCGGCGCGCATCACCGTGCGGATCGGCGACGGCGCGGTGCGGGACGCGGGCATGCTGAAGCTGCCCGGCAACCCGGGCTGGGGCACCTACCATCTCGACGCGGCGGGCGAGGGCCCCCTGGTGGAGACCGTGCGCGTCACCGCGTACGGGCCGGACGGCGCCGAGCTGGCCCGGCTGACGTTCGACCCCGGACCGGCCGGCGGCCGCTGACCCCGCGCACCGGTGCGCCGCCGACGTCCGGCGGCGCACCGGCACCGTGCGCGCACCGAGTTCGTGCGGAGAGCCGCGCACCCGCAGAAGGCCGAGCACGCCGACGACGAGGACCCGAGTGAAGACGAGCGCGGAGGCGGAGTTCCGGGCGTTCGTGGCCAGCCGCTGGCCCCGGATGCTGCGCACCGCCCATCTGCTGACCGGACACCACCACGACGCGGAGGACCTGGTGCAGGCAGCCCTGGCCAAGACGTACGTGAAGTGGGACCGCGTGCGGCGGGCGGACGACCCCGACGCCTACGTATGGCGCATCATGATCAACACCAACACCGACCGGCTGCGGCGCCTGCGGCTGCGCGAGTGGCTCACCACCCGCATCCCCGACACCGCCGCGCCCGACGGCGCCGACGGTGTCATGGAGCGCGGCGCCGTGCTGGACGCGCTCGCCCAACTGCCGCCCCGGCAGCGGGCGGTGATCGTGCTGCGCTATCTGGAGGACCGCGGCGAGCGCGAGGTGGCGTCGCTGCTCGGGACCGGGGTGGGTACGGTGCGCAGTCACACCGCCCGCGCCCTGAAGAAGCTGCGCGAGCATCCCGGGATCCACGCCGCACACACGACAGGGAGGCCGCGACCGTGAACCCCGTGAACGACGAGGACCCGCGGCGCCCGGGCGAGCGCCGCGTCCCGGCTCCGTCGGGCGACGACCGGGCCCCGGACCGCCGCAGGCCGCCGCGTGGCGGCCCGCGCGGCGACGACCCGCGGTACCCGGGCGAGCGCCACGCCCCGGCTCCCCCGGACGACGCCACCGAGTTCCCGGACGGCCCCCGGCGCGTGGGCGATGCGCGGCGTCGAGGCGATGCCACCGAGTTCGCGGACGGCCCCCGGCGCGTGGGCGACGCCGCGCGCCGTGGGGGTCCGCGCCCGGCCGACGCGGTCGGCCATCCGGGCGACATCCGCCCCCTGCGCGACGCGTTGCGCCGCGAGGCGGACACCGTGTCCGGCGGCCCCGCCCCCGTGGACGCGGTGCTCCTGCGGGGCCGGGCCGCCCGGCGGCGGCGCAACGCCGCGCTGGCCGGGGCGGCCGCCGCGGTGGTGGCCGTGCTGGCCGTCGTGCCCCTCGCCGGCCGCGAGGCCGCCCTCGTCCCCGTCCCCGTCCCGCCCGCCACCGTCGCGCCGGTCACCCCGCGTCCGGAGCCCGTGCGCACGGTCGCCCCGTACGAGACGGTCGACATCGGGCACGGCCGAACCATGGCCCTGCTCCCCGACGGGGAGCAGAACCATGTGGCGGGCCACGGCGACATCCGCGACGAGGTCGACGCCGCGCGCGACCTCGCCGGGGAGAACATCCGGCCGGACAGCCTCAGCGGCGGCAGGGACCTGGACCCCGGCCGACCGGTCATGTTCTCGGGCGTTTTCCGCACCGGCGAGGTCCCGGCCGCCGTCGAAGTCCGCATCGACTCCGGCGAACGCCTCCGCGCCGGGATGCTGCGGCTGCCGGGGGACCCGGACTGGGGCACGTACTACGCCTTCGGCCCCGAGGCCGCCGGGAACCAGAGCTGGACGGTGACGGCCTACGCCGCCGACGGGCGCGTCCTCGTGGAGACCCGCTTCGACCAGGCATCCGGCGGGTGAGGCACCGGCGCCCGCCCGGGCGCGGCCGGGGGACGGCCCGGGGCCGTCCCGTCGGAGGGGAGCCGGACCGGCCCCGGAGGGCGAGGAGGGGGGCCGGGGGCCGTACCGGCCACGGGGCAGGCGCGAACCCCGCACCCGGGGCCCGGGCCTGACGCACGGGCGGCGTTCCCGTCCCCACCCGGCCGCCGTCAGGCCCCCGCCCCCGCCCCGCCCCCCTCGCGGAACGGGGCGAGCAGCGCCTCCTCGGCGGCCGCGGCCTCCGCGTCCTCCCAGAGCGCGACGGGCACCGCCCGCACATGGCGGCCGTGCGGGTCCAGGATGTGGCCGCCGAGCTTCAGCGGCCACAGCGCGATCGCCCGGTCGGCGACCAGCAGTTCGGGGAAGCGGGCGGCCAGCCGCGTCTCGAAGGTCCGGATGTCCTCGATGGACCGCAGCCACACCGCGACCATCAGGTTGTGCGGCCCGGAGAGCGACGCGCACAGCCGGGTCTCGCGCATCCCCGCCAACTGCGCGCTCACGGCGGGGACCTCGCCCGGTGGCGCGGCGCACCACAGGGTGACCGAGACGGGCCATCCGGAGAGGAAGCGCGCCACCTCGCAGCGGAACACCAGCGCGCGTTCCGACTGCATCCGGGCGAGGCGGCGGCGTACCGTCGTCGGGCTCAGCCCGGTGCGCTCCGCGAGCTGCGCCGCGGGCAGCCGGCAGTCCTCGCTCAGCGCCGTGAAGAGGGCGAGGTCCGCCGGGTCGGGCGCCCGCGCGGCAGGGACCGCCGGTGCCCGGTCGGCGGGCACGGGGTCCATCAGCAGGGTGCGCCGGTGCTCCGCGAGCCGGTCCAGCCGCCAGTGGCTGCCCTCGACATGGAGCGCGGTGGCGATCTGGCTCCTGGTCGCCCGTACGCCCTCCAGGGCGCCCAGCCGGAAGCCGAGGTACCGGGCGAGACCGGCCTGGTCGGCGAAGGCCGCCGTCACCAGCAGGTCCCGGGAGCCGGTGACGTGCTCGACGGTGAAGACGTGCGGATCCGCGGCCACCCGCGCCGCCACGTCCCGCAGCAGCGGCGGCGCGCAGTCGATCTCGATGAACGCGACGACCGGCGCGAGCCCCGGGCCCGCCGCGGGATGGCAGCTCAGCCAGGCGAGACCGGTCTCGGTGAGCCGGGCCCAGCGGCGGGCCGCCGTGGAGGCGTCCACCTCCAGGGCACGCCCGATCCGCCGCCAGTCGGCACGCGGCGCTGCCTGGAGCGCGGTGACGAGCAGGCGGTCGAGCTCGTCGAGACCGGCGGATGTCTGCATGACAGGGGCCTTCTCTGGCGGATCCTGCGGAGTTCGGCCCGCACATCGGTGGGTCGCGCCGACCGTACCGCACATGAACCGAGACCACGCGGACGTCCGCCCTCCGCTCGCCGTCCCCGCCCCCGACGAGGCCCCCGCCCCCGGTCCCGAAAAGGCCCCCGGCCCCGGTCCCGCCGAGGCCACCGACTTCGGCCCGGACGCGCGCGCCCTCCACGACGACCTGGTGCGGCTGCGCCACGCCCTGCACCGCGACCCGGAGCTCGGCCTCGACCTGCCCCGGACCCGGCGCAGGGTGCTCGACGCGCTCGACGGCCTGCCGCTGGAGATCACCACCGGCACACGGCTGTCCTCGGTGACCGCGGTGCTGCGGGGCGGCCTCCCGGGCCCCGCCGTCCTGCTGCGGGCGGACATGGACGCGCTCCCCGTCCAGGAGGAGAGCGGGGTGCCGTACGCCTCCGAGGTGCCGGGCGCCATGCACGCCTGCGGCCACGACGTGCACACCGCCGCCCTCGTGGGCGCGGCCCGCCTGCTCTGCGCCCGGCGGGACACCCTCGCCGGAGACGTCGTGTTCATGTTCCAGCCGGGGGAGGAGGGGCACGGCGGAGCCCGCCTGATGATCGAGGACGGCGTGCTCGACGCCGCCGGCTCCCGTGTCGTCGCCGCGTACGGGATGCACGTCTTCTCGACGGTCCTGCCGCTCGGCGTGGTCGCCACCCGCCCCGGTCCGGTCCTCGCCGCGTCCGACACGGTGACCGTGACCGTCAGCGGGCGCGGCGGACACGGCTCCTCGCCGCACGCCGCGGCCGACCCGGTGCCCGCGGTCTGCGAGATGGTCACCGCGCTCCAGACGATGATCACGCGCACCGTGGACGTCTTCGACCCGGCCGTCCTCACCGTCGGTTCGCTGCACGCGGGCACGACGCACAACGTCATCCCGTCGACGGCCCGCTTCGAGGCCACCGTCCGCACCTTCTCGTCCGCGACCCACGACACCGTCCGCGAGGGGCTGCTCCGCACGGTGCGGGGCGTCGCCGAGGCCCACGGCGTCCGGGCCGATGTCGACTACCAGGAGCTGTACCCGCCGACCGTCAACGACGCGGAGGAGGCCGCCTTCGCGCTGCGCACCGCGCGCGGACTGTTCGGCCCGCAGCGGGCGTTCGAGGCGCCCAGGCCGATGGCCGGCTCCGAGGACTTCTCCTTCGTGCTGGAGGAGGTGCCCGGAGCGTTCCTCGGGATCGGCGCCTGCCCGGCCGGCGCGGACCCGTCGACGGCGCCGATGAACCACTCCCCGCACGCCGTCTACGACGACGCCGTGCTGCCGGACGCCGCCGCCCTCCTCGCCGCCCTCGCCACCGGCCGCCTCCACCGCGCCGCGACTGCCGCTGCCACCCCCGCGGCTGCCGTTGGTGCCGTTCCCGCCGGGGCGGCCGCCACGCCCGCGGCTGCCGTTGGTGCCGTTCCCGCCGGGGCGGCCGCCACGCCTGCGGTTGCCGCCGGTGCCGTTCCCGCCGGGGCTGCTGCCACCCCCGCCGGTGCCGCCCCCGCCGGTGCCGCCCCGGCTGGTGCCGCCCCCGCCGGGGCCGCTCCCACCGAGGGTGGCCGGTGAGCGCCGGTACGCCGGGGCGCCCGCCCGGCGACACCCCGGGCACCCCGCCCGCCGCACCCACCCCGGGCGCCCCCGGCGCCCACGCCCCGTCGGTGCGGGCGGTCGTCGGACTGCTCGTCCTCTTCGAGGTGATGAGCGGCTTCCTCCAGATGGGCATGGTGCCGCTGCTCCCGAAGATCGGCGACCGGCTCGGCGTCACGGACTCCGACCTCTCCTGGGTGATCGCCGTCCAGTTGCTGGCCGCGGCCGTCTGCGTACCGGCCTTCGGGCGGCTCGGCGACCTCTACGGGCACCGCCGCCTGCTGCGGGCGAGCCTGGTCTCGGTGGCCGCGGGGACCCTGCTGGTGGCCCTCGCGCCCTCCTTCGAGGTGCTGCTCCTCGGCCGGGTGCTCCAGGGGCCGCTCGCGGCGCTGCTGCCGCTGGAGATCGCGCTCGTCCGCGACCGCCTCCCCGTGGAGGCCGCCCGGCGCGCGATCGCCCTGCTGGTGGGGGCGCTGACGGTGGGCTCGCTGCTCGGCGGGGTGCTCATGGGGGCCGCCGACGCGGTCCTCGGCGACATCCGGCTGACCCTGCTGATGCCCGCCGTGCTCGCCGCGCTCTGCGTGCCCGTCGCCTTCCTGCGCATCCCGGAGAGCCGGCGCCCGTCCGGCGGGCGGATCGACCTGCCGGGCCTCCTGCTGCTCGGCACGGCGATGATCTCCCTGCTGCTCGGCGTCTCGTCCGCCGAGGAGCACGGCTGGACGACCGCCTCCGTCCTCCTCCCGCTGGCGGTGGGCGCGGCCCTGCTCGCCGCCTTCGCCGCCGTCGAACTGCGCTCCGCCGAGCCCCTGCTGGACCTGCGGGCCATGCGCGGGCGGCAGTCGGCGCCGTTCTATCTCGCGGCGTTCCTGTTCGGCGTGTTCTTCTTCGGCAGCCAGGCCCCCAACAGCACCTTCTGGGCGGCCGATCCGGACGAGACGGGCTACGGCTTCGCGCTGAGCGCGCTCTCCATCTCCCTGATGGCCCTGCCCGGCGCGGTGTTCAGCGTCGTGGGCTCGCTGCTCACCGACCGGATCGCGGCACGGGCGGGCTACCGCGCCTCGCTCGTCGGCGCGTTCACCGTCGCCGCCCTGTCGTTCTGCTCGTTCGCCCTGCTGCACGACGTGTGGTGGCACATGTCCGTCACCTACGCGTTCCTCGGGTTCGCCGTCGGTCTCGCGCTGGGCGCCATGCCGACGGTGATCGTCGAGGCGAGCGAGGTGTCCCGGTCGGGGATCGCGACCGCCGTCTACAACAACGTGAAGACGCTCGGCGGCGCCGTCGCGGGCGGGGTGTTCGCGACGATCCTCGGCTCGCTGCCCCTGCCGGGCGGCCAGGTGCCCGGCGAGCGGGCGTACGTCGTGCTGTGGCTCACCGGAGCGGCCTGCGCCCTGTGCGCGGCGGTCGCGGTGGCGGCGGCCCGGCGCGAGGAGGGCGCCCCGGCGCCCGCTCCCGGGAGTTGTCCACAGGCCGCACGCGATGTCGTACCCGGGGGATAACGTCGGGGCATGTCCAATCCGGCCACCGCCCGGGCGGGTGCGCCCGCGCCGGGCTTCACCCCCGCCGTGCTCGAAGGCGTTCTCGAACGGATCACCTACGCCAACGAGGACAACGGCTACACGGTCGCCCGCGTCGACACCGGCCGCGGCGCGGGCGATCTGCTGACGGTCGTCGGGTCGCTGCTCGGCGCGCAGGTGGGCGAGTCGCTGCGGATGGAGGGCCGTTGGGGCTCCCACCCGCAGTACGGCAAGCAGTTCACCGTGGAGAACTACACGACGGTCCTCCCGGCGACGATCCAGGGCATACGCCGCTATCTCGGCTCCGGGCTGATCAAGGGGATCGGCCCGAAGATCGCCGAGCGGATCGTGGACCACTTCGGCACCGACACCCTCGACGTCATCGAGCAGGAGCCGAAGCGGCTCGTCGAGGTGCCCGGCCTCGGGCCCAAGCGCACCAAGCTGATCGGCGCCGCCTGGGAGGAGCAGAAGGCCATCAAGGAGGTCATGGTCTTCCTCCAGGGCGTCGGCGTCTCCACGTCCATCGCGGTCCGGATCTACAAGAAGTACGAGGACGCCTCCATCTCGGTCGTCAAGAACCAGCCCTACCGGCTGGCCGCCGACGTGTGGGGCATCGGCTTCCTGACGGCCGACCGGATCGCCCAGGCCGTCGGCATACCGCACGACAGCCCCGAGCGGGTCAAGGCCGGGATGCAGTACGCCCTCTCCCAGTCCACCGACCAGGGGCACTGCTTCCTGCCCGAGGAGCAGCTCATCTCGGATTCGGTGAAGCTGCTCCAGGTCGACACCGGCCTGGTCATCGAGTGCCTCGGCGAGCTGGCCGCCGACGACGAGGGCGTGGTCCGGGAGCAGGTGCCCGGCCCGGACGGCGGGGAGCCGGTCACCGCGGTGTACCTGGTGCCGTTCCACCGCGCGGAGCTCTCCCTCGCCGGGCAGGTCCGCCGGCTGCTGCGGGCCGACGAGGACCGGATGCCCGCCTTCCGGGACGTCGCCTGGGACAAGGCCCTCGCCTGGCTCGCGCAGCGCACGGGGGCGGAGCTGGCCCCCGAGCAGGAGGCCGCCGTCAAGCTGGCGCTCACCAGCAAGGTCGCGGTGCTCACCGGCGGCCCGGGCTGCGGCAAGTCGTTCACCGTCCGGTCCATCGTGGAGCTGGCGCGGGCCAAGAAGGCCAAGGTGGTGCTCGCGGCGCCCACCGGCCGGGCGGCCAAGCGGCTGGCCGAGCTGACGGGCGCCGAGGCGTCCACCGTGCACCGGCTGCTGGAGCTGAAGCCGGGCGGCGACGCGGCCTACGACCGGGACCGCCCGCTCGACGCGGATCTGATCGTCGTCGACGAGGCGTCCATGCTCGACCTGCTCCTCGCCAACAAGCTGATCAAGGCCGTGGCGATGGGCGCCCATCTGCTGCTGGTGGGCGATGTCGACCAGCTGCCCAGCGTCGGCGCGGGGGAGGTGCTGCGCGACCTGCTCGCCCCCGGCGGCCCGGTGCCGAGCGTGCGGCTGACGCGGATCTTCCGCCAGGCGCAGGAGTCCGGCGTGGTGACCAACGCCCACCGGATCAACTCCGGCCACCAGCCCCTCACCACCGGGCTGAAAGACTTCTTCCTCTTCGTCGAGGAGGAGACCGAGGACGCCGGCCGGCTCACCGTCGACGTCGCCGCCCGCCGGATCCCGGCCCGCTTCGGACTGGACCCGCGGCGCGACGTGCAGGTCCTGGCGCCGATGCACCGCGGCCCGGCCGGCGCGGGCACGCTCAACGGCCTGCTCCAGCAGGCCATCACCCCGGCCCGGCCCGACCTCCCGGAGAAGCGGTTCGGCGGCCGGGTCTTCCGCGTCGGCGACAAGGTCACCCAGATCCGCAACAACTACGACAAGGGCAGCAACGGCGTCTTCAACGGCACGGTCGGCGTCGTCACCGCCCTGAACCCCGACGACCAGCGGCTGACGGTGCTCACCGACGAGGACGAGGAGATCGGGTACGACTTCGACGAGCTGGACGAGCTGGCCCACGCGTACGCGGTCACCATCCACCGCTCCCAGGGCAGCGAGTACCCGGCCGTGGTGATCCCGGTCACCACCGGCGCCTGGATGATGCTCCAGCGCAATCTGCTCTACACGGCCGTCACCCGGGCCAGGAAGCTCGTGGTCCTGGTCGGCTCCCGCAAGGCGATAGGCCAGGCGGTGCGCACGGTGTCCGCCGGCCGGCGCTTCACCGCGCTGGACCACCGGCTGGGCTGAGGCGGCCGCCGGTCTGGGCCGGGTTCGGATCCCGCGGGACGGGAAACACCGTGGGAAACACCACCCGGACCCCACCCCGGCTTTCAGAACCAGGGCGAAGGGGGCAAGATGAGCAGGTTGGCGGCACTGAGTGCCGTCGATGGGCCCAATGGCGACCCCGAGTGCACTCTCCTGAGCCAAATGGGGGATGGTAG
Organism: Streptomyces zhihengii; assembly: GCF_016919245.1. Taxonomy (NCBI): domain Bacteria; kingdom Bacillati; phylum Actinomycetota; class Actinomycetes; order Kitasatosporales; family Streptomycetaceae; genus Streptomyces; species Streptomyces zhihengii. The sequence goes on from NZ_JAFEJA010000001.1 coordinate 5,356,940, forward strand.
AGACAGTCAGGGCACCTCGAAGTAGAGGCACTACGTCGGTGAGGGATGACGTGAGCGACAACTCTGTAGTACTGCGGTACGCGGACGGTGAATACACCTACCCGGTGGTCGAGAGCACCGTCGGTGACCAGGGCTTCGACATCGGGAAGCTCCGAGCCCAGACCGGTCTGGTGACCCTGGACAGTGGATACGGCAATACCGCCGCCTACAAATCCGCGATCACCTACCTCGACGGCGAGCAGGGCATCCTGCGCTACCGCGGCTACCCGATCGAGCAGCTCGCGGAGCGCTCCACCTTCCTCGAGGTGGCCTCCCTGCTGATCAACGGTGAGCTGCCGACCGTCGACGAGCTCGCGACGTTCAAGAACGAGATCACGCAGCACACCCTGCTGCACGAGGACGTCAAGCGCTTCTTCCAGGGCTTCCCGCGCGACGCCCACCCGATGGCCATGCTCTCCTCCGTGGTCAGCGCGCTGTCCACGTTCTACCAGGACAGCCACAACCCGTTCGACGAGAAGCAGCGCCACCTGTCGACGATCCGGCTGCTCGCCAAGCTGCCGACGATCGCCGCCTACGCGTACAAGAAGTCGATCGGCCACCCCTTCGTCTACCCGCGCAACGACCTCGGCTACGTCGAGAACTTCCTGCGGATGACGTTCTCGGTCCCGGCCCAGGAGTACGAGCTCGACCCGGTCGTCGTCTCGGCGCTGGACAAGCTGCTGATCCTGCACGCGGACCACGAGCAGAACTGCTCCACCTCCACCGTGCGCCTGGTCGGCTCCTCGCAGGCGAACATGTTCGCCTCGATCTCCGCCGGCATCAGCGCCCTCTGGGGCCCGCTGCACGGCGGCGCCAACCAGTCGGTCCTGGAGATGCTGGAGGGCATCCAGGCCAACGGCGGCGATGTCGACTCCTTCATCCGCAAGGTGAAGAACAAGGAGGACGGCGTCCGCCTGATGGGCTTCGGCCACCGGGTCTACAAGTCCTTCGACCCGCGCGCCAAGATCATCAAGGCCGCCGCCCACGACGTGCTGTCCGCGCTCGGCAAGTCCGACGAGCTGCTGGACATCGCGCTGAAGCTGGAGGAGCACGCGCTCTCCGACGACTACTTCGTCTCGCGCAACCTCTACCCGAACGTGGACTTCTACACGGGTCTCATCTACCGCGCGATGGGCTTCCCGACGGAGATGTTCACCGTGCTCTTCGCCCTCGGCCGCCTGCCGGGCTGGATCGCCCAGTGGCACGAGATGATCAAGGAGCCCGGTTCGCGTATCGGCCGTCCGCGCCAGATCTACACGGGCGAGGTCCTGCGCGACTTCGTCCCCGTCGAGGCCCGCTGACGCAGGCGTCACGCCTGGCGGACGACAGTCCGCGGTGTTCGCGAGAAGCGCCCCGCCGCCGATCCCCCCACGGGTCGGAGGCGGGGCGCTTCCCATATCCCCGGAGCGGATTCCCCCCACGGGATCCGGGCCGGGCGCCTGCGGACAGCAGATACTCCTGCTGCGGTCTGCCGGGGTACGTACGCACGGGAGGGCCGCTCAAAGCTCCCCGGGCACGTGCCCCGGCCAACGCTTGCCTGGAACGTCCCCCAAGACATTCCATGAACGTCCCCCAAGACGTTCTCGGCATCGACCATTAAGACTCGCGAGGAGCCTGAATGGTTACCCCTAAATATCTGTGATCTAGGTCTCGATGTGAAGGTCTTGTGACCTATTTGTAGTCACAGGGAGGAGCGGAACCGCTGCATCCCAGCCATCGCAAATGAGGATGAACTGGTCATCGGTTGATCGGTGATCAAGGTGCTGAGCAGCGGAAACGCCGGAACGGGCGGCGCGGGGGCCCGATAGCCCAAGGGTCGGTAAAGATTCTTCAAGATCGTGGCCGGAGAGTGCGGGCGTGGCCGGATCACGCCCCTGGTGTCACACAGGTCACGCGATCGCGGCAACCTTTCCGCGTGCGGCGGGCGCACATGCGAGGGCCGGGCCGGTGTCGGGCGGACATCTCCGCCCGGCACCGGCCCGGCCCTGTCGTGCGCGGTGCGCGCGGCCCGGTCAGGCGGTGCCGGTGAGCTCGTAGCCCGCCTCGTCCACGGCGTCGCGCACGGCGGCCTCGGCGAGCGGCGCGTCGGAGACCACGGTCACCAGGCCGGTGGCGGCGACGGCCTGCACCGAGGTGACGCCGTCGATCGCGGAGATCTCGCTGCTCACCGCGGACTCGCAGTGGCCGCAGGTCATGCCGGTGACGGTGTAGACCGTGGTCACGCCGGCCGTCGGGCCGTCCTGGGCGGTGTCGTGGCAGGAGCCGTCCGACGAGCAGCAGGAGCCGGCGCCGGAGCCCTGGACGGTTTCGAGCTGGGTCTTGGTCTCGCTGGACATCGCGTTCTCCTCGGGTGCGGGGCGTGCGTTTGCGGGGTACGCCGGGGGCGTGAAGGTACGCGCCGTCCCGGCATGTTCCGACTCTATACCCCTAGGGGGTATCAAGGCGAGCAGATCCCGGAAGCCTCGCCGAGAAGGGGCTCGAGATAACGGAACATCACCGCCTTCAGCTCCGCGGTGTACGCCACGCGCTCGGCGCCCTCGTGCGCCACGATCAGGTCGAGGCCCGCCTTGAAGATGGCGAACGTCATCGTGGAGACCCGGGCGACCTCGGCGGGCGGGGTCCCGGGAAGGTAGCCGGCGAGGATCTCCTCGATCCGGGTGAGCAGGCCCTGGTGGACGGTGTCGAACTCCTGGGTGATCCGGCCGGGGATGTCGGGGCCGTGCATCAGCACCGAGAACGCCGGGTTCTCGTGGTTGAACGCGATCAGCGGGTCGAGGACCGCGTCCAGCAACTGCTCCAGCGGCAGGTCGAGGGCGGCGGCCGCGAGGGCCGCCCCGTGCGACTCCCGCCACTGGTGCATCAGGCGGTCGCCGAGCTCGAAGGCGATCGCCTCCTTGTTCGGGAAGAACTGGTAGAGCGTGCCCGGCGAGACGCCCGCCTCACGGGCGATCGCGTTGGTGCTGGCCGCGGCGTAGCCCGTGGAGCAGAAGACGCCGGCCGCGGCGTCGAGCAACTGCGCGATCCGCCGCTCCCCCCGCGCCTGCCGCCGCTTCGGCCGCGCCCCGTCCCCTTCGCCCCCGGCGGGCGCGGCCGTCGCGGCCGTCGCGGCTCCGGGCTCCGGATCGGCCGCCGCGGCCCGTCGGCCGCCCGTGGCCGGGGGCGCGTCGGCCCCGGGGGCGGACGCGCCTGCGGCCTCGTGCCGCGGCGCGGTTGCGGCGGGCGGGTCTGCGGCCGCGTCCTGCGGCGCGGGTGCCTGCCGGTCGCCTGCGGGCGCGGCTCCCTTGGCCGCGGCGGCACGTGCCGCGGCGGCGGCCTGTCCGGCCGTCCTGCGGCGGCGGGCCGGGTCCGCTCCGGCCCCGGCCGCCGCGGTCCGTCGGCCGCCCGTGGCCGGGGGTACGTCGGCCCCGGGGGCGGACGTGGCGTCCGGTATCGGCTTCGTCGTCCGTTCCACGGCTCTCGTCGGCTTCGGCACGCGAAATCCCCGGCTTCCTGGGCATGGTTGACAAACGCGAGTGCCCGCTCGCATTCTTGTTGTCAATGCGAGTGATGACTCGTGTTTGCCAGTCTATGGCAATGGTCGAGCCGTGACGCCTGCCCGGAAGCAGCGCACGGATCACGGTGAAGGGGACACCGCACCATGTCCGAAGTCAACACGCCGACCGGCGCCACGGCGCGGCCCGCCGAGGGGGAGGCGCCGTCGGGGCCGCCCGCGCCGGCGCTCGGGCGGTGGACCCGTGCCGTCACCGCGCGCCCGCGTCTCTCGCTGCTCGTCGCCCTGGTGCTCACCGCCCTCGCGGTGTTCGCGGGGAGCGGGGTCGCCGACCGCATGGGCAGCGGCGGCTGGGAGGACCCGTCCGCGGAGTCCACCTACGCCACCAGCGAGGTCGAGCGCGTCTTCCCGGCCTCCCAGCCGAATCTGATCCTCTTCGTCGACAGCGGCGCCCGCGGCGTCGACGACCCGGCCGTGGCCGCCGAGGCGGGGCGGCTCGCCGAGCGGCTGGCCGCCGAGCCCGGCGTCACCGGCGTCGGGTCGTACTGGGGCACCAAGGCCCCCGCCCTGCGGTCCGACGACGGCGGCGAGGCCCTGATAGCGGCACGCATCGAGGGCGACGAGAAGACCGCCTCCGAGACGCTCGACCGGATCGCTCCGGGCCTGCGCGGCGGGCACGGCCCCGTGGAGGTCTCGATCGGCGGCCCCGTGGCCGTCCAGCACGAGATGACGACGACCATCCAGGACGACCTCCTGCGGGCCGAGCTGATCGCCCTGCCGGTCACGCTGGTGCTGCTCGTCATGGTCTTCGGCAGCGCCGTCGCGGCCCTGCTCCCGCTCGGCGTCGGCATCGTCGCCATCCTCGGCACGAACGCGGTGCTGCGGGGCGTCACGGAGTTCACCGACGTCTCCGTCTTCGCCCAGAACCTCACCACGGCCCTCGGCCTCGGTCTCGCCATCGACTACGCCCTGTTCATCGTGCGCCGCTTCCGCGAGGAGCTCGACAGCGGCAGCGAGGTGCGGGACGCCGTGGGGGTGACGCTGCGCACGGCCGGCCGCACCGTGCTCTTCTCCGCGCTGACGGTCGCGGTCTCCCTGGCGGCGATGCTCGTCTTCCCCCAGTACTTCCTGCGGTCCTTCGCCTACGCGGGCATCGCGGTGGTCCTGCTGGCGGCCGGCGCGGCACTGATCCTGCTGCCGGCGGCCCTGATGCTGCTGGGCCACCGGGTCAACGCCCTGGATCTGCGCCGGCTCTTCCGGCGCGGGAAGTCCGGGGCCACAGGCGCCCGGGCCGAAGGTGCCGCCGCCGAGCCCGGCGCCCGCTGGGGGAGGTTCGCCGGGCTGGTGATGCGCCGGGCGCCGCTGTTCGCCTTCACCACCGTCGGAGCGCTGGTGCTGCTCGGGCTGCCGTTCCTCGGCGTGAAGTTCGGTACGCCCGACGACCGGCAGCTGCCCTCGGGGGCCGAGTCCCACGTGGTGCAGCAGCAGATCCGTGACGGCTTCGCCGGCAGCCCGACGGGCACCCTGGAGATCCTCGCGGAACCGGCCGCGAAGGATGCCGCCGGCCCCGCCCCCACCGCCGAGCAGTACGCGCAGTACCGGGACCGGGTCGCGGCCCTGCCCGGGGTCGTCCGGGTGGACGGGCCGGTCACCTCGGGATCCGTCGGCTACTTCTCCGTGGTGCCCGAGGGCGAGGCCGTCGGCGAGCAGGCGCAGCGCCTCGTGCACGAACTGCGCGACGTCCCCGCCCCGTTCGACACCTCCGTGACGGGCCGGGCGGCCGTTCTGGAGGATTCCAAGGCGGCCATCGCCGACAAGCTGCCACTGGCGCTGGGCATCGTGGTCGTGGTGACGCTCTTCCTGGTCTTCCTGCTCACCGGCAGCGTGCTCATCCCGCTCCAGGCGGTGGTCCTGAACGGACTGAGCCTCACGGCGATGTTCGGCGCCCTGGTGTGGGTGTTCCAGGACGGCAACCTCTCCGGGCTGCTGTCGTTCACCTCCACCGGCGACATCGAGACGACACTGCCCGTCCTGATGTTCTGCATCGCCTTCGGCCTCTCCATGGACTACGGCGTCTTCCTCCTCTCCCGGATCAAGGAGGAGTACGACCGGGGCGCGAGCCACGAGCGGGCGGTCCGCTTCGGGCTCCAGCGCACGGGCGGTCTGATCACCGCGGCGGCCGTGATCCTCGCCGTGGTGATGGTGGCCATCGGCACCTCGCGGGTGACGAACACCAAGATGCTCGGGCTGGGCATCGCCCTGGCGGTGCTGATGGACGCGATGGTGGTGCGCAGCCTGCTGGTGCCCTCGGTGATGAAGCTGATGGGGGCCGCCAGTTGGTGGGCACCCGGCCCGCTGCGGCGCTTCCACGAGCGGTTCGGGCTGAGCGAGGGGGGAGTCGCAGCCGACAGCCGCGGCCGCCGCACCGGAGGGCGCCGCCGACAAGGGCGCCCGGGGCGCGGAGGCCCCGGGTGGTGAGCGGCCGTCGGAGGACCGGGACAGGGCCGGGGTCTGAGGGCCCGCGGGTGCCGTCATCGGCGGCACGAGCGGCGAGGGCCCCCGCACCCGTCAGGTGCGAGGGCCCTCGCCCGTCCGCTCCGGCCTCCCGCCGCGGCGCGGGGCTCAGTCTCTTCGGCCCCTGTTCCCCGGCCGGTTGGCCACCCAGACGCGGATGGTGTCCGCGTACCAGTACGGCTTCCCGGATTCCACCTTGTCCGGCGGTGGCAGCAGCCCGTGCTTGCGGTACGAGCGGACCGTGTCCGGCTGCACCCTGATGTGCGCCGCGATGTCCTTGTAGGACCAGAGTTGTCTGTCCGTCATATGCATGGCACCTCCCTGCGCGGGCGGCAGCGGCGGGCGGGATGCCGTCGGGGGAGCTGCCGCGGTGACGCTGGCGATCACTGAGCCTGTGCCCGTTGAACGAGGCCGGGCCCGCGCAGGGGCAGCCCTGTTGATCGCCTGTGACACAAAGCCCGCGTAATGGAGACACATGTGATGAGGAAGGGACAACGGTGACGGACGTGCGGCATTGACCTCAGATGCCGCAGGACCGCAGAAAACCGCGCGTACGTTCGGCGATCGGATAGGGCTTGTCCGGCGGGCAGGGGTACATGTCCTGCTCGACGATGGCGAAGAGGTCGACCCCGAGGGCGCCGGCCGCCGCGAGGACGGGCTCCAGGGCGGGCACCCCGGCCGGCGGCTCGCACATCACCCCCCGCCCGACGGCGGGACCGAACGGCACCTCCCCGGCGACGACTTCGGCGAGCACGGCCGGGTCGACCTGCTTGAGGTGGAGGTAGCCCAGGCGCTCGCCGTAGGTCTTGATGAGTTCCACGCTGTCGCCGCCGCAGTAGGCGTAGTGGCCGGTGTCCAGGCACAGCGAGACGAGGTCGGGATCGGTCGCGTCGAGGAAACGGCTCACGTTCTCCTCGGTGTCGATATGGGTGTCCGCGTGCGGGTGGACGACGATCCGCAGCCCGAAGCGCTCCCGCACCTCACGGCCGAGGCGTTCGCTCTGCTCCGTCAGGTCGCGCCACTGCCGCGGGGTCAGCACGCGGTCCTCCAGGACCCGCCCCGTCTTGTCGTCCCGCCAGAACGACGGGATGACCACCAGGTGTTCCGCGCCCATGGCCCGGGTGAGCGCGGCGATGTCCGCGACATGGGCCCAGGTCTCCTCCCAGACGGCCGGGCCGTGATGCAGACCGGTGAAGACCGTGCCCGCCGAGACCTTCAGCCCCCGCCGCCCGGTCTCCTCCGCCAGCCGGACGGGGTCGCTCGGCAGGTAGCCGTAGGGGCCGAGTTCGATCCACTCGTACCCGGCGCGGGCGACCTCGTCGAGGAAGCGCTGCCAGGGGACCTGCCGGGGATCGTCGGGGAACCACACCCCCCAGGAGTCGGGGGCCGAGCCGACCCGGATACGGCTGTGGGCGGGGACGGAGGCAGTCATGGACGTCAGCTTTCCGGCCGCCGGAGAAGGGTGTCAAGGCTTGGTCCGAATGTCCGGACAAAATGTTGACAGCGCTTGCCGGAGGCGGCTAGACCTGGGGGCACCCCCTGACCGAAGGGACACGTATGAGTCAGCCGTACGCCCCCCAGCCGTACGACGTGATCACGATGGGCCGGATCGGGGTGGACCTCTACCCGCTGCGCGCCGGTGTCCCGCTGGAACGGGTCGACACCTTCGGGAAGTTCCTCGGCGGCTCCCCCTCCAACGTCGCGGTGGCGGCGGCCCGGCTGGGCCGGCGGACGGCCGTGATCACCCGCACCGGCCAGGACCCCTTCGGGGAGTATCTCCACCGCGCCCTGCGGGACTTCGGCGTGGACGACCGCTGGGTGACCTCCGTCGAGGCGTATCCCACGCCCGTCACCTTCTGCGAGATCTTCCCGCCCGACGACTTCCCCCTCTACTTCTACCGGCAGCCCAAGGCACCGGATCTGCAGATCAGGGAGAGCGAGCTGGAGCGCGAGCCGCTGCGCAGCGCGCGGATCTTCTGGATGACGGGCACCGGGCTGTGCGCCGAGCCGAGCCGCACGGCGACGCTGGCCGCGCTCGCCCACCGGGCGAAGGCCGGCACCACGGTCTTCGACCTGGACTGGCGCCCGGTGTTCTGGTCCGACCCCGGTGCCGCGCGGAGCCACTACGCCCAGGCGCTGGCCCACGCCACCGTCGCGGTGGGCAACGCCGAGGAGTGCGCCGTCGCCACCGGCGAGAGCGAACCCCACGCCGCCGCCGACGCGCTGCTCGCCGCGGGCGTCGAGCTCGCCGTCGTCAAGCAGGGCCCCAAGGGGGTGCTCGCCGTCCACCGCGACGGCACCCGCACCGAGGTCCCCCCGGTCCCGGTGGACGTGGTCAACGGCCTCGGCGCCGGCGACGCCTTCGGCGGCGCGCTCTGCCACGGACTGCTCGCCGGATGGGACCTGGAGCGCACGCTGCGCTTCGCCAACGCGGCGGGCGCGGTGGTGGCCGCCCGGCTCGCCTGCTCCTCCGCGATGCCCACCGAGGACGAGGTCCACCAGGTCCTCGCCGGCGGCCCCGTCCCGCCGGACCCCAGCCGCGCGGCGGTCACGGAGGATCGGAACGCCACGGACGCCCCGGATACCGCGGACGCCCCGGAAGCCCCGGCTCCCCCCGGTTCCGGCGGGCGGGCCTCATGAGCCGTGTCGACATCGGCGAACTGGTGGGGATCCGCACCCGTCACCCCGAGGCCGTCGCCGAGGCCGCCGTCCGCCGGCGCAGACGTTCCGGTCTGCTCGGCGACAGCGGCCGGCTGATGATCGTCGCTGCCGACCACCCCGCCCGCGGCGCGTTCGCCGTCGGCGACCGCCCGCTCGCCATGGCCAACCGCCTCGACCTGCTGGAACGGCTCTGCGTCGCCCTGTCCCGCCCCGGCGTCGACGGCGTGCTCGCCACCGCCGACATCCTCGACGACCTGCTGCTGCTCGGCGCGCTCGACGACAAGGTCGTCATGGGTTCCATGAACCGCGGCGGGCTGGCCGGAGCCTCCTTCGAGCTCGACGACCGCTTCACCGGCCACCGCGCCAGGGACCTCCACCGGCTCGGCTTCGACGCGGGCAAACTGCTGCTGCGCATCGACTACGACGACCCGGCCTCCCTCGACACCCTCGCCGCCGCGGCCCGCGCCGTCGACGAGATGGCGGAGCGTCGGCTCCCCGTCTTCGTGGAGCCGTTCATCTGTCACCGCAGGGACGGAATGCTGCGCCACGATCTGGGCGCCGAGGCCGTGGCGCGCTCCCTCGCCATAGCGTCCGGACTCGGCGGGACCTCCGCGTACACCTGGCTGAAGGTGCCCGTGACCGAGGACCCGGCCGACATGCGCGCGGTGATGGAGACCTCCACCCTCCCCGCCGTCCTGCTCGGCGGGGACACCGGCGCGGACGCGGACGCCGCGTACGGGCGCTGGCGCGCCGCACTGCGACTGCCCACCGTCCAGGGGCTGGTCGCCGGGCGGGCGCTGCTGTATCCGGCCGACGGCGACGTGGCCGGCGCGGTCGATACGGCCGTGGGACTGCTGTAGGGGGTACGAGGGAGACATGAGCGACTTCGCAAGCCCGGAACTCCACCTCCCGGCGGGCAGCACGGCGAGCGGGCCCTACGCCCTGGACATCGGCCCCGAGCGCGCGGGCTGGGGGTACGCGGGCCTGCGCGTGCTGGAGCTGCCACCGGGCGGATCGCACCGGCTGGACACCGGTGACAGCGAATGGATCGTGCTGCCGCTCGGCGGCGGCTGTACGGTGCAGACGCAAGGCGAGTTGTTCGAACTGCAGGGGCGGGACGGCGTGTTCGGCGGAGTGAGCGACTTCGCCTATGTGCCGCGTGACGCCCATGCCCTGATCGCCTCCGGTGCGGGAGGCCGCTTCGCCCTGGCAGGAGCGAGGTGCGAGCGTCGACTCCCCGCTCGCTACGGCCCCGCGCCGGAGGTTCCCGTGGAGGCCCGCGGCAGCGGCATCCAGGCCCGGCGCGTGCACAACTTCGCGGCCGCGGGCTCCTTCGACTGCGACCGGCTGATCGCCGTCGAGGTCCTCACCCCCGGCGGCCACTGGTCCTCCTACCCGCCCCACAAGCACGACGAGCACCTGCCCGGCGAGGAGAGCGAGCTGGAGGAGATCTACTACTTCGAGATCGACGGCGGCGGCACCGGCTACCAGCGGGTGTCCCCCTCCCGCCCCGGCGGCGCCGACCTGCTCGCCGAGGTCCGCACCGGCGACGCCGTCCTCGTCCCCGACGGCTGGCACGGACCGTCGATCGCCGAACCGGGCCACACCATGTACTACCTCAACGTGATGGCGGGCCCGGGAGCCGACCGCGAGTGGCTGATCCGCTTCCACCCCGGCCACCTCACCGGCGAGACGAAGGGCTACCGATGAGACGCCTCACCACCGCCCAGGCCCTGGTGCGCTTCCTGACCGCCCAGTACACCGAGCGGGACGGCGAGCGGCACCGGCTCGTCGCCGCCACCTGGGGCATCTTCGGCCACGGCAACGTCGCCGGCATCGGGCAGGCGCTGCTGGAGTCCGCCGACACGATGCCGTTCGTCCAGGGCCGCAGCGAACAGGCCATGGTGCACGCCGCCGTCGGGTACGCCCGCCAGTCCCGGCGGCTGTCCGCCCACGCCGTCACCACCTCCATCGGCCCGGGGGCCACCAACCTCGTCACCGGCGCGGCCCTCGCCACCGTCAACCACCTGCCCGTGCTGCTGCTGCCCGGGGACGTGTTCGCCACCCGGCCCGCCGACCCGGTCCTCCAGCAGATCGAGGTCCCCTACGCGGGCGACGTGTCCGTCAACGACGCGCTGCGCCCCGTCTCCCGCTTCTTCGACCGGATCACCCGGCCCGAGGCGCTGATCCCGGCCGCGCTCCAGGCGATGCGGGTGCTGACCGACCCGGCGGCCACCGGCGCGGTGACCCTCGCGCTGCCCCAGGACGTGCAGGCCGAGGCGTACGACTGGCCCGAGGAGTTCTTCGCCGAACGGGTGTGGCGGATCACCGCGCCCCACCCCGACCCCGGAGTGCTGGCCGACGCCGTGCGGGCCGTCCGCGCCGCCCGCCGGCCGCTGCTGGTCGCCGGCGGCGGGGTGCACCACAGCGGCGCCGAGGACGCGCTGGCCGCGTTCGCCGAGGCCACCGGCGTGCCCGTGGCCTCCACGCAGGCGGGCAAGGGCGCCCTGCGCCACGACCACCCGGCCGACGTCGGCGGCATCGGCCACACCGGCACCGCCACCGCCGACGCCCTCGCCCGCACCGCCGACCTGGTGATCGGCGTCGGCACCCGCTTCACGGACTTCACCACGGCCTCCGGCACCCTCTTCCAGCACCCCGGCGTCCGCTTCGTCAACATCAACGTCACCGGCGCCGACGCCCACAAGCTGTCGGCCCTGCCCGTGGTCGCCGACGCCCGCGCGGCGCTCCGCGGCCTCACCGAGGGGCTGCGCGGCCACCGTGTCGACGCCGCCTACGAGACCGCGTACGGCAAGGAGAAGGCGGCCTGGGAGGAGCGGGTGTCCGCGGCGTTCGGCGCCCCCGACCCCGCCCTGCCGCCCACCCAGGCCCAGGTCCTCGGCCTGCTGGACGAACTGGTCACCGAGGACGACATCCTGATCAACGCGGCCGGTTCGCTCCCGGGCGACCTGCACAAGCTGTGGCGCGCCCGGTCGGCCGACCAGTACCACGTCGAGTACGGCTACTCCTGCATGGGCTACGAGATCCCGGCGGCGATCGGCGTCTCGATGGCCGCCCCGGGCCGTCCGGTGTGGGCCCTGGTCGGCGACGGCACCTATCTGATGAACCCGACCGAGATCGTCACCGCCGTCCAGGAGGGCGTCCCGATCCGCCTGGTCGTCCTCCAGAACCACGGCTACGCCTCCATCGGCGGGCTCTCCGAGGCGGTCGGCGGCGAGCGCTTCGGCACCGCCTACCGGCAGCGCACCGGCCCCGGCCGGGCGTACGACGGGGCGCCGCTGCCGGTCGACCTCGCGGCCAACGCGGCCTCCCTCGGGATGCGGGTGCTCCGCGCCACGACCGTGGGTGACCTGCGGGAAGCCCTGGCCGAGGCCCGGGAGGCCACGGTTCCCACATGTGTCTACACGGAGACCGGAATGCCCGACACTGTGTCGGGCCCGCCCGCCGCGCAGGCGTGGTGGGATGTTCCGGTGGCCGAGACCGCGGCCCGTCCGGCGGCGGTCACGGCGCGAGAGGACTACGACCGGCACGTCGCCGCCCGACGCCGCCATCTCTGAAGGACGCGAAGGAGCTTTTCGCCATGACGAAGACCGTCAACCACTGGATCGGTGGCAAGACCGTCGAGGGCGCGTCCGGCAACTGGGGCCCGGTCACCGACCCGGCCACGGGCGCCGTGACCACGCGCGTCGCGCTCGCCTCGGCGGCGGAGGTCGACGCGGCCGTCTCGGCGGCGCGGGAGGCGTACACGACCTGGGGCACCTCGTCGCTCGCCCAGCGCACCGCGATCCTCTTCCGCTACCGCGCGCTGCTCGACGCCCACCGCGACGACATCGCGGCCCTGATCACCGCCGAGCACGGCAAGGTGCACTCCGACGCCCTGGGCGAGGTCGCCCGCGGTCTGGAGATCGTCGAGCTGGCCTGCGGCATCACCACCCAGCTCAAGGGCGAGCTGTCCACCCAGGTCTCGCAGCGGGTCGACGTCGCCGCCATCCGCCAGCCGCTCGGCGTGGTCGCCGGCATCACGCCGTTCAACTTCCCGGCCATGGTGCCGATGTGGATGTTCCCGCTGGCCGTGGCCTGCGGCAACACCTTCGTGCTCAAGCCCAGCGAGAAGGACCCCTCGGCCGCCAACCTGCTGGCCGAGCTGGCCACCCAGGCCGGGCTGCCGGACGGCGTGCTGAACGTGGTGCACGGCGACAAGGTCGCGGTGGACGCCCTGCTGGAGCACCCCGGCGTCGCCGCCGTCTCCTTCGTCGGGTCCACCCCCATCGCGCGGTACATCCACACCACCGCCTCCGCCCACGGCAAGCGGGTCCAGGCCCTCGGCGGCGCCAAGAACCACATGCTGGTGCTGCCCGACGCCGACCTGGACGCGGCGGCCGACGCCGCGGTGTCGGCGGCGTACGGCTCGGCGGGCGAGCGCTGCATGGCCATCTCGGCGGTCGTCGCCGTCGGCTCCGTCGGCGACGAACTGGTCCAGAAGATCCGCGAGCGCGCCGAGAAGATCGTCATCGGCCCCGGCACCGACCCGGTGTCCGAGATGGGGCCGCTGATCACCAAGGCGCACCGCGACAAGGTCGCCTCGTACGTGACGGGCGCCGCCGCGCAGGGCGCCGAGGTGGTCCTCGACGGCACCGGCCACACGGTGGACGGCTTCGAGGACGGCCACTGGATCGGCCTCTCGCTCCTCGACAAGGTCTCCACCGACTCCGACGCCTACCGCGACGAGATCTTCGGCCCGGTCCTGTGCGTGCTGCGCGCCGAAACCTACGAGGAGGGCGTGGCCCTCATCAACGCCTCGCCGTACGGCAACGGCACCGCGATCTTCACCCGTGACGGCGGCGCCGCCCGCCGCTTCCAGCTCGAGATCGAGGCGGGCATGGTGGGCGTCAACGTGCCCATCCCGGTGCCGGTCGGCTACCACTCCTTCGGCGGCTGGAAGGACTCGCTCTTCGGCGACCACCACATCTACGGCAACGACGGCGTGCACTTCTACACCCGTGGCAAGGTCGTCACCACCCGCTGGCCCGACCCGGCCGACGCCCCCGCCGGCGTCGACCTCGGCTTCCCGCGCAACCACTGACACCGTCCGCCGCCGTCCGCCGGCGTCCGCCGAGGGGCCGTCCACCGGGCGGCCCCTCGGCCGTGCCGCGAGGCCGTCCCGTGCCGCGAGGCCGTCCCGTGCCGCGAGGCCGTCCCGGGCCGCCTCCGCCCCGGGCCGCCTCCGTCCCGGCCGCCTGCGCGGCCGTCGCCGCACAGCCGCGGCAAAACCGGTGGCGTGCGCGCGGTCCCGCGCCGGAGGCTGGCGCCATGTCCGACGAACCGAAGTACCGTGTCCGCGCCCGCCACACGGAGGAGACCGTCACCGTCTACCAGGCCTACCGGCCCGGGATCGGCGGCCCGGCCGCCCGCACGGGCCGCTTCCCGGCGGAGTGGAAGCGGGACCGGATGACCTGGGTCAAGCCGTCGTTCCTGTGGATGATGTACCGCTGCGGCTGGGCGGCCAAGCCGGGCCAGGAGACGGTGCTCGCCGTGGAGATCCGGCGCGACGGCTTCGAGTGGGCGCTGCGGCACGCCTGTCTGTCGCACTACGTGCGCGGCCTCCACACCGACCGGGCGGCCTGGCAGCGGGAGCTCCGGCGGTCGCCGGCCCGGGTGCAGTGGGATCCGGAGCGGGACCTGCGGCTGTCGCCGCTGCCGTACCGGTCGCTCCAACTCGGGCTCGCCGGCGAGGCCGCCGGGCGCTACGCCGACGAGTGGACGGTGTCGATCACCGACGTGACCCCGCTGGCCCGTGAGATCCACGCGCTGGTGGCCGCGGGCGACCTGGAGGCGGCCGGCCGGCTGCTGCCCGAGGAACGGCCCTACCCGGCGGGCCCCGAGCTGCTCGGGCGGCTGGTGACGGCGTGAACCCCCGCCCGCCGGGCGGGGGTCGGCGGTTCACGGGTCGGGGACACCTTCCGGATACCGCGTCTGGTGTACGCCGGAGGCGGGGTGTACTACCTCAGAAGGCCTTCCGGTTCCGCCTGACGGCAGCGGAGGGCACACAGGCGGTGCGCTTAGGGTTCAGACATGAAGATCCGACTTCCCCGGCCCGCCGCCAGGAGCCGATGGTTCGCCGGAGCGGCGGCCCTCGTGGTCCTCGCCGGAGCGGGCACCTGGACGGCCGTCGCGGACGACGGCGCGCCTCCCGTGCACCGCGAGGACCGGGTGCACACCATGCCCGGAGCGAAGATCGACACCTCGTACTTCACCGCGGGCGGTGAAGGACGGCGCCCCGCCGTGCTCATCGGCCACGGCTTCGGCGGCAGCAAGGCCGATGTGCGCGAGCAGGCCGAGAAGCTGGCCCGCGACGGATACGCCGTGCTGACCTGGTCGGCACGGGGCTTCGGCGCCTCCACCGGCAGCATCGGCCTCAACGACCCGGAGCACGAGGTCGCGGACGTCTCCCGGCTGATCGACTGGCTCGCCGAGCGCCCCGAGGTCCAGCGGGACGCGGACGGCGACCCGCGGGTCGGCATCACCGGCTCCTCGTACGGCGGCGCCGTCTCGCTGCTGGGCGCCGGGCACGACAAGCGGGTCGACGCCATCGCTCCGCAGATCACCTACTGGAACCTCGCCGACGCGCTGTTCCCCGACGGCGTGTTCAAGAAGCTGTGGGCCGGGATCTTCTTCACCACCGGCTCGGCGGCCGGCGGCGGCCTGACCGACGCCCCCGCACCGGACGGCCAGAGGCCCGGCGACGGGCAGCGCGACGGCGAGGCGCCGGGCGAGGGCCAGGCCCCCGCCGGCGGCGCTGCCGCCGCGCCCGGCACGGCCGGTGCGACCCCAGGCGCCACCCCCGGCAACCCTTCGGCCTGCGGCCGGTTCCAGCCGCAGCTCTGCGCCATGTACGAACGCGTCGCTGTGGCCGGCCGCCCCGACGCCGAGGCGCGGCGGCTGCTGGAGGAGCGCAGCCCCTCCGCCGTCGCCGACCGCATCAAGGTCCCGACCCTGATCGTGCAGGGCCAGTCGGACTCCCTGTTCCCCCTCACCCACGCGGACTCCATCGCCGAGGCCGTGTCCGCCGGCGGCGCGCCCGTCGCCGTCGACTGGATCTCCGGCGGCCACGACGGCGGCGACCGCGAGACGGACCGGGTCGAGGCCCGTATCGGGGACTGGTTCGACCGGTACCTGAAGCAGGACGAGAGCGCGGACACCGGTCCGGCGTTCCGCGTCAGCCGTACCGGAGGCGTCGACTCCACCGACGGCCGGGCGCTGCTGCGCGGCGCGACCGCCGACCGCTACCCCGGACTGGAGAGCGGGGCACGGGAGTTCGCCCTGACCGGCCGCGAGCAGACCTTCACCAACCCGGCGGGCGGGAGCCCGCCCTCCGTCTCCGCCATCCCGGGCCTGAGCGCCGGAGCGGGCGCGCTGTCCTCGCTCGGCGTCGGCATCTCCCTCGACTTCCCGGGCCAGTCGGCGGCCTTCACCACCGCGCCGCTGGCCGGGACCACCCGCATCACCGGCACACCGCAGGTCACCGTCACGGTGGCGTCGGACACCGGCGAGGCGGTGCTGTTCGGCAAGGTGTACGACGTCGCGCCCGACGGCCGCGGGCAGGTGCTGCCCTCGCAACTCGTCGCCCCGGTCCGGATCGAGGACGCCCGCGAGGGGAAGAAGGTCACCCTCCGCCTCCCCGCCGTGGACCACGAGGTCGACGCCGGCCACCGGCTGCGGCTCGTCCTGTCCGCGACCGACCTCGGCTACGCCTCCCCGGCGGAGCCCGCCACCTACACCGTCTCGGCCGACGGCCCGCTGACCGTCCCGACGGCGCCGTCCGTGCGGACCCAGGCCGCCGGACTCGCCTGGTGGGTCTGGGCGCTGCCGGTCGCCGGTGTCGTCGTCGCCGCGGTCCTGCTGGTCACCGCGCGCCGCCGGGCCGTCGCCCCCGCGCCCGACCCGGAGCGCGCCGACGTGCCGCTGGAGATCACCGGACTCACCAAGAAGTACAGGAAGTCCACCGACCGCTACGCCGTCCGCGAGCTGTCCTTCCGCGTCGAGAAGGGGCAGGTGCTCGGTCTGCTCGGCCCCAACGGAGCCGGCAAGACCACGACCCTGCGCATGCTGATGGGCCTGATCCGTCCCGACGAGGGCGAGATCCGGGTCTTCGGCCACGCCATCCGCCCCGGCGCGCCGGTGCTCTCCCGGGTCGGCGCGTTCGTCGAGGGAGCGGGCTTCCTGCCGCACCTGTCGGGCCGCGAGAACCTGGAGCTGTACTGGCGGGCGACCGGCCGGCCCGCCGGTGACGCCCACATGGACGAGGCGCTGGAGATCGCCGGCCTCGGCGACGCGCTGGCCCGTGCCGTGCGCACCTACTCGCAGGGCATGCGGCAGCGGCTCGCCATCGCCCAGGCCATGCTGGGCCTCCCGGACCTGCTGATCCTCGACGAGCCGACCAACGGGCTCGACCCGCCGCAGATCCGCGAGATGCGGGACGTGATGATCCGGTACGCCGCCGGGGGCCGGACCGTCATCGTCTCCAGCCACCTCCTCTCGGAGGTGGAGCAGTCCTGCACCCACCTCGTGGTCATGGACCGCGGGCGACTGGTGCAGGCGGGCCCGGTGGCCGAGATCACCGGCGAGGGCGACACCCTGCTCGTCACCACCGACGGCGAGGTGGCCGACCCGGTCGTGGAGAAGCTCGCCACGCTGCCCGGCATCGGCTCGGCCGTGCGCAGCGGCGAGGGGCTGCTCGTCCGGCTGGACGGCGCGAGCGCCACCACGCTCATCGCCGAACTGGTCCGCCTCGACGTGCCCGTCACGGGCGTCGGCCCGCACCGCCGCCTGGAGGACGCGTTCCTCACCCTGATCGGAGGCTCCGCATGAGCGCGCCCGTACACGAGGTCCCGGCCGCCCAGGCCGGGCCCGCCGACGCGGCGCCCGGCTACCGGGCCGGCCGCACCCTGCCCCTGCGGGTGGAGGCGGTGCGCCAGCTCAAGCGGCGGCGGACCCTGGTGATGGCGGGGATCCTCACCGCCCTGCCGTTCGTCCTGATCGCCGCCTTCGCGATCGGCGGTTCGCCCGACAGCCGGGACAACGGCCGGATCAACCTGATGGACACCGCGACGGCGTCGGGCGCCAACTTCGCCGCCACCTGCCTGTTCGTCTCCGCGGGCTTCCTGCTGGTGGTGCCGGTGGCGCTGTTCCACGGGGACACCGTCGCCTCCGAGGCGAACTGGTCGTCGCTGCGCTACCTGCTGGCCGCGCCCGTGCCGCGGACCAGGCTGCTGTGGTCCAAGCTCGCCGTCGCCCTGGGCTTCAGCGCGGCGGCGATGGTCCTGCTGCCGCTGGTCGGTCTGGCGGCGGGCTCGGTGGCCTACGGGTGGGGACCGCTCCGGCTGCCCACCGGCGGGTCGCTGCCGGCCGGGGAGTCGCTGGGCAGGATCGCCGTCGTCGTCGCGTTCGTCTTCCTGTCCCAGCTCGTGACCGCGGGGCTGGCGTTCTGGCTGTCCACCAAGACCGACGCGCCGCTCGGCGCGGTCGGCGGCGCGGTCGGCCTGACGATCATCGGCAATGTGCTCGACGCGGTGACCGCGCTGGGCGCCTGGCGCGAAGTGCTGCCCGCGCACTGGCAGTTCGCCTGGATCGACGCGCTCCAGCCGGAACTCGAATGGACGGGCATGGTGAAGGGCGCCTCGGTCTCCGTCACCTATGCGCTGGTGCTGTTCGCGCTCGCGTTCCGCAACTTCTCCCGCAAGGACATCGTGTCGTAGCGCCAGGGCACGGACATCCGGCGCCAGGGCACGGACATCCGGCGCCGGGCACGGACCTCCGGCGCCACGGCACGGACATCAGGCGACGCGGCAGGTGCGAACGCCCCGAACCGGGGCGAAAGCCCTGCCGTGTTGCCGCATCGAGACGTATCCGCAACCCCTTCGTCTGCTCCTTCCGGCCCCCTCGCACGTCACATTCACAAGTGACGCGACAGCGAGGGGGAACCGCGATGAGGCTCCGTTCGGACACGAACGCCCGTACCGGGAAAGGACGGACCGCCCGGCGGGCGGTCCGCGGTGTGACGGCCGTACTGCTGGCGTCGGGGCTCGCCCTGACGGCCGCCGCGTGCGGAGCGGGCTCCGACAGGAGCGCCGCCGACCGGTCGGAGGGCGGCAGGAGCCACGACGGCGCGCCCGCCCCGGTCGCCCCGGACGGGGGCCAGGGATACGAGGACCGTGACGGCGCGCGGCGTGACGACGCGTCCGGTGACGAGGAGCCGGGCGAGAAGACGCGGAAGCCCGCGCCCGACTACCTGTCGACGTTCGCGCTGGACGTCGACACGGCGTCATACCACTACACCCGGCGGCTGCTGAGGGAGGGCGGCACACCCGAGCCGCGGCAGGTGCGGCCCGAGGAGTTCGTCAACAGCTTCCGCCAGGACTACCGCCGCCCTGACGGCGACGGCTTCTCCGTCACCGTCGACGGCGCGCGCCCCGGGGCGGTGGCCGGAGGGGCGCAGGAGGGCGAGATCACGGCCTCGTCCGAGGGGTCGTCCGGCGGCTCGTCCGACAGGGGGGAGACGGACGCGGGGGACTGGTCCCTGGTGCGGGTCGGCCTCGCGACCGCGGCCGCCGAGGACACCGGGAAGCGTCCGCCCGCCGCCCTCACCTTCGTCATCGACACCTCGGGCTCCATGGCGGAGCCGGGGCGGCTCGACCTGGTCAAGACCTCGCTCTCCACCCTCACCGACCAACTGCGCGACGACGACTCCATCGCCGTCGTCACCTTCAGCGGCGAGGCGGAGACCCGCCTGCCGATGACCCGCCTGGACGGCAACCGCGACAGGATCCACGACATCGTCGACGACCTGGAACCCGGCGCCTCCACCAACGTCGAGGCCGGTGTCACGACCGGGTACGACGCGGCCGTCGAGGGCCGCCGCAAGGGGGCGACCAACCGGGTCGTCCTGCTCTCCGACGCCCTCGCCAACACCGGGGCGACGGAGGCCGACGCCATCCTGGAGCGCATCGACGACGCCCGCCGCGAGCACGGCATCACCCTCTTCGGCGTCGGGGTCGGCAGCGACTACGGCGACGAACTGATGGAACGTCTCGCCGACAAGGGCGACGGCCACACCACCTACGTCTCCACCACCGAGGACGCCCGCGAGGTGTTCGTCGACCAGCTCCCCGCCCATGTCGAACTGCGGGCCCGCGACGCCAAGGCGCAGGTGGCGTTCGACCCGGCGACCGTGCGGCAGTTCCGGCTCATCGGCTACGAGAACCGGGCCGTCGCCGACGACGACTTCCGGAACGACGCGGTCGACGGCGGCGAGGTCGGCCCCGGCCACACGGTGACCGCGCTGTACGCCGTGCGCCTGCGGGAGGGAGCCCGCGGGCATGTGGCGACCGCGACCGTCCGCTGGCTCGACCCGAAGACCAGGGCACCGCACGAGGCGAGCGGTTCGGTGGAGACCGGTGCCGTCGACGGCCCGCTCTGGGGCGAGGCGCCGAGCCGCCTCCAGATCACCGCGGTCGCCGCGTACTTCGCCGAGTCGCTGCGCGGCGGCGGCCTGCCCGGCGACCCGGGCCTCGCCGCCCTGGAGCGCCGCGCCCGCTCCCTCGCCGAGTCCACCGAGGACGACGCGGTGACCGGCCTGGCCGACGCCATCGCCCAGGCGGCCCGCCGCACCTTGGACTGACCGCGCCCCGCGGGTCCCGACCCGGGCGGGCCTTCCAGCCCGTCCGGCGATCGAGGACACGGCCGCGGGCTGTGCCCCGACCACCGACCGGTGGCCCGGGCACAGCCCGACGGCCCCACCGCCGGGCGCCCGGGTGGTGGGGCGGCGCCCACCACCCGGGCCCGGTCCCGGGGTCCACGCCCCGCGCCTGCCCAGCGCCCCGGAATCCCGCTGCGCGGCGACCCCCGGCCCGTCATGATGGCGGGCATGCCGACCCTGCTGATCGCCCTCGCCGTCGTGTCCACCGGCCTGTACGCCGGTTTCATGCTGATCTTCCTGACGGGCGTCATGCCGGGGCTCGGACGGCTCCCCGACGACGGGTTCGTCCCGGCGATGCGCCGCGTCAACGAGACCGTCCCCCGGGGGGTGTTCCTGCTCGTCTTCGCCGCGATCGTGGCGTTCCCCGTCGCCGCGCTGCTCGTGCCGACGGAGGGGCGCACCACGACCGACCGGTGGCTGATCGTCGCCGCGCTCGTCTGCTCGGTCCTCAACCACCTGGTCACCGTCGCCGGCAACATCCCGCTCAACAACGCCCTGGCCGCCTCGGAGAGCGCCGCCCCGCCGGTCCCGGACGGCGAGGTGCGGGCGGCCTTCGAGGCGAGGTGGAACCGGCTCCACCTCGTCCGCACCCTGCTCGTCACCGCCGCCTTCGCGCTGCTCGTCGCCGCGGCCGTGGACTGAGGCGCGTCAGGACGACGCCCCGCCGCGGTGAAGCGGCGGGGGCATCGTCCGGCCGCTCGGGTTCAGGCCATCACCTCATGGGCGGACCGCCAGGCGATCTCCCCGGACAGGCCGCTGACCTCCAGCGTTCCCTCGTCCGTCAGCCGGAGACGGTTGCCGCGCCCGTCGGTGCCCAGGCTCCACACCCGCTGCCCGTCGGCGTCGTCGATGGTGAGGTCGCCGTCCATCTGCATGACGCACATGCCGGGCGACCTGCGCTGCGTCCCGGACGACCACCGCGGAGTGCGTTCGCCGTCCCGGTACAGGACCAGGTTCCCGTCGGTCTCGTAGACGAGCCGGTACCGGCCGTCCCCGGAGCCGATCGAGTCGCCGCCGCGCAGGGTGTCCCCGGGGCGCATGCCGTCGCCCTGGGCCGTGGGGTTCTCGGTGTCGTAGACGTAGCCCAGGTCACGATGGTTGAGCACCGCGTTCACCCGCACGCTCGACCACGGGGGCATCAGGTCGCCGGCGTTCTGCCCCGTCGGGCCGCCGCTCTGCGGCTGGTAGGTCAGTTTCGGGTGTTCGTGCTGCCACTGGGCCCAGAGCCGGTCGATGTTGCAGTGGTGCAGCCAGAAGACGGGGTCGTTGGGCGAACTGGCGCGGTCCATGTTGCCGCCGATCCACGTGTGGACCCTGTTGTGGATGTCCGGTGCCGTCATGCCTTCCAGGGATTTGCGGAAGGTGGGTGTCGTGCCTTCCTCCCACGGCTCGCTGTCGTACGGCGTCAGCGCGAGGCATGCGGTCACGTCGGGTCCGGTCGGCAGGTGTCCGCCATGGGCGCCGAACTGCCGCCGCAGGTACGAAGGCATCGTCGGGTCGGAGGGGTCGATGCAGTTCCATCCGCCGCTGATGGCGAACGGGCCGGTCATCACCCGGTCGTCGCCCGCTCTCCCGTTGCCGCCCATGAAGTAGTCGGCCCAGGGGTCGTCGGTGCCCGTCCAGTCCCAGTACGGAACGGTGAGCGTCGGTGTGCCGGGCGGGGTCGGCAGTGCCACCTCCAGGAGCCGGACGAACTCCCGGTGCCAGGGCAGGAAGGCGGGGGCGTGGTGGTAGAAGGCCGCACCGTTCACGTGCATCTTGACGAAGTCGTCGTAGGAGCCTCGGGACTTCACCTGCCAGATGGCTGTGACGAGCTGCTTCTTCTCTTCCTCGGACAGCAGGGCCTGATTCCTGCGGACAAGCTGGGACATGGCGCGCGCCTCGATCGGATGCTGGGCCGGATGGGTGAACCCCCTCCATCAACGTCGGATCGCAGCAGGCCCGTCGCCAACCTGATTAGGCCATTCGGGTGACATCGCCCGGAGGCCGCCGCCCGGGTCCGGCGGCTGCCGGCGGCGCCGGACCGTCCTCCCCGCCGCCAGGGGGCGGCCCGGCGCTTACACGCCCGCTACGCGTGACCCGCTAGGGTGCCCCTGACCAGCGAAAAGGCCCTCCGGGTCGGAGGGCCTC
The DNA here is from genome assembly GCF_016919245.1 of Streptomyces zhihengii. NCBI lineage: Bacteria > Bacillati > Actinomycetota > Actinomycetes > Kitasatosporales > Streptomycetaceae > Streptomyces > Streptomyces zhihengii. Next base: position 5,379,550 of record NZ_JAFEJA010000001.1, read on the forward strand.
ACGGTGGTGCGCGCGGTGCGCCCCCGGCAGGACTCGAACCTGCGGCCAAGCGCTTAGAAGGCGCCTGCTCTATCCACTGAGCTACGGGGGCCGGATGGTGTGACCGGACAAGGACTCTACCTGCGGGGATGTCCTGGTCAACCACAACAGCGGCTTGTGATGAAGATGTTGTAAGCACCTTGCGTAGGAACTGCTAGGGAAGGTGCCTCGCTTCGCCTGGACGTATCCTCCCGCACGACCAGGAGTGCAGGGGCACCGCCGTGCCCCCTGCCCTGACCCTCTGTGTGGCTCCCTGACGGCCCTTCCCCTGGTCCCTGGTGTCCTGGTGTCACCGCTCCCTCGATGGGCCAGCACGGAGGGACGGAGGGTAGAGCAGGGGTGGGGGCTGAGTGCTTCCCCTCCGGTGAATGGGTGGGGGATGACTCCCTTTCCCATGCCTGCCTATGTGGGTGTGAGTCGGGCCCTCTTCATATCAATGAGAGAGAACTCCCGACTCTCTCTCATTCCAGCCCCGAATCTCAGTCCTGGTGAATTGGAGTGGTCGGGAGGGCAGTCACGGCAGGGCCAGGGCAAATTCACCCAGACCAGGGGAAACCGACCCGGGGGTTATTAAACGGCTGTGGGAGTGGGTGTGTGAGTCCCCTTAAAAATCTAACATAAATGCATAACCGTAGACTCTGCGCTCTCCAGTGTTGACCACTGTCCACCGAATGAAGTGGTGTGCGAGACGGCGAGGGTTACTGTCCAGTAACTAAGAAGGCATGAACATGAGTGCAGGAACATCGAATAAGTGATGTCTGAGTGATGTTTCTTCGCTCCAGTCACCCATTTGTGTCACGCTACAGAAACACCCCTGCTCCACAGCTCCTCTGAGTGCTCATGGAATCGGGCAAACATTCCACCTGGACCCATGGAACGGAGGTGGAGTAGAGGAGAGTCGTGCCCGACCAGCCTTGCTAGGTGCGGTGTGACCAGGGCTTCCGAGTCGAAGCGGAACACGGACAGGGAGACGTGATTCATTGCGTCTTCGGCGGCAGAGAACCTTGTCTCCAATCCTTCCTGATCTCCGAGCCTCTCCAGCCCTTCGAGGGTCATGCGAATGCGAGTGGATACCGTGAGGGTTACTCCCTCAATCTCCTCACGCAGTCGGGTCACCTCTCCGTCCGGATTCCCGAGAAGGAACCTAACCCGACACCCTTGCTGGACTTTCCGCCGGAGGATTCCGGCGAAGTCCGGAACCTGAGTCCACAGGAAGTAATTGGTGTAGCCAGCGAAGAACAAATCCTCAGCGGCCTCACTGGTCAAGTCTGCCCAAACGCTTGAGGGGCACGCGGAGCGATAGGGGTAGCTGTGGAGGATCTCCCTATCTCCTCCGGTCTTAATCCGTTCCTTGACTGCCTTAGGCCAGATCATTTCCTCGTCCACTCCCAATGCCCTGCAAGTGTCCTCGCGGTTCCTCGGATGGGGAATCAGGTCAGCATCACTAACCCATCTCTCAACCGTCTTGCCGGAAACCCCCACCTTTAACGCCAGTCTCCTGGGTGACAGACCGGCGGACTCCATAGCTGATCGTAGGGCAGAGTTCAAGGTTCCTCCCGTGGACATCTAGGACGTTCTCAGACTGTAGCCCTAGACGTCCCAACTGTCTTGAGTCTTGGCCCGATACGACCTGTAGGGGTGGCCAACCTGTCCCGCATGACGGAGCAGAGGACAACCCCCTTCAGGCTCGGTGTGTATCGCGTGAACCAGGCGACGGGTAAGAGAACAGTGGTCGTACCTACTCGGGAGGTGAAAGCAGGCGAACCCCTGATGACTTCACAGTTCCCTCCGTGCCTCTGTCATCGGTGCGAAGTGAGAGAGTAAGAAAGAGGGCCGGTTGACTCCGGCCCTTTTCTCATGCCGCCTTCTCTAGTTCCTGTCGAATCTCTGCGTATCGCTGGCTCACGTAGCTACGGCTGACGCCGATCTCCTTCGCTGCTTCCGTTGGATTGAGTCCAGCGAGGAACGCCTTACGGATGGCTGCCTTGTTCTTCTCGGCGTTAGCGTTACTCCTCTTCCCTCCGTTAGTGACGCCGTTACCGTTACCGTTACTGTCAGCGTTACTTGCGTTAGGCGTTACAGCGTTACCGTTACTCCCCTTGGGCGTTAGTGCCTGCGTTACTACCGTTACCGTCACTTCCTGCGTAAGCGTTAGTTCGAGGTCCCTGAACTTACGGCGGTAGATCGGTGCCACTTCGCTGGTGCAGATCAGAATTACCGGAGCGATGGAGTGGATACCAACTCCCACCCAGTCGTCTACTGCATAGCTTCCCCAGGTGTTGAGGAACAGAGAAGCCAGGCCGGTGACCCACCGGAAGGCAGTAGGCCACCTACCTCCCTTTAGTCCGTGCTTGGATAGGACAGCATCTGCGGATAGGGATAGGACAAGGGCAGCATCGACCAGGGCCGGTAGTACCCAACCCGTCCACTGCCATTCGCTGTGCTCGGAGACTAGCGGTGCTCCCGTCATGAGGCTGAAGAGGATTGCTCCTCCGGTGATGACCCACACTGCTGCATTCACTGTCTTGCGGGTGTTACGGATGGAACGCAGCTCGCTGGTTACGTCGGTGTTCATGTCTTGCTCCAATGGTTGGTTACGGTGTCACTTGCGTTAGTGACGTCAGACCGTTAGTAACGCCGTTCGTTAGTAACGGCGCTTTGGTTACGGTTACGGTTACGGTTACGCCGTTGGTTAGCAACGCTCGGCCAACGGTTACGGCATGATGAGTGACGCCGGTACGTCAGTAACGGAGGCGTATTGGTGATAGCCCTCAGCCGGCTGAAAATGGGAGCCAGCAAAAGGGGAGGTGTTGTCGGGTGTTCAGATCACTCACCCAGTACCGGTCATGAACTCAGGCAGGTCACTGAACTTCTCGGACTGGATAAGGTCGGACAGTTCCGTCTCAGGCAGATAGGTGGAGATGAGTCCATCCACTCGGTAATCGGAGAGCTGAGCGGAGAGGATAAGGAACCGTGACTTCCCTCCGTCTAGCAGGTACTCAATCCTGGCTAGCTCCCCATCCCTGAATGACTTCCTCAGCTTGGGTAGTAGCAGTTCATAGGTGCCTGCATATCCGATCCGGTAGTTCCCTCCGGAAGTCACGGCTACATAGGTGTAACCGGGGGAGTGGTTAGTGACTCCCATCTGAATGAGTAGGTCTCCTTGTGCCACTAGCTGAGTCATGTACTGGGCAGAGGAGTGGAGACGACAAAGCCCGATCCTCTGAGAAGAATCCCTGGATGGGGCAGAGCAGATGGAACCGTCATCCATCCTCCAAGGGCAGGTGCGTACATTCATGGGTGATGCTTCCTTTCGGTGTGGACCCCGGGTTGTTTAACGGGTCCTGCTGATGTGTGTATGAGGCCGGAGGGGCAAGGAACATAAATCCAGTACTTCTCAGCCGGCTGGAGGGTATTGCATATATCCATGGGGAGTCCTGGATTCACTCACTGGTTCGTGGTTCGAGTGTCAGCGAGACCACGACTGGAGAGGTAAGGACTAACGAGGACTAACGGATGGGAAGGACTGGCCAGCCTTACGGTGGCCAGGCTTCTGGGTAAGACCTCTAGCAACTCAAGCGCCGTGCGGCTAAAAGACATCGCTACGCTCTCGGCCTAGGGGCCTTCGCTTCGCTCAATCGGAGGGAGAGTAACCGTGTCTTCTCCTCCGGTAAGACTGGTGCAGGGCCCTAGCCCGGAACCAGGCTCTAGGTGGAATCTGATGCTTAGGGCCATAAATTGGATTGAGACTGGAGAAGAGAAGTGCCTCATTCACTCTCCAGTGAGTAAGACTGGTGTAGGCCCTTAGGCCGGAGCCAGGCTTCTGGGCCTGACAGATGAATGAGACCGGAGGAAGAGTGTCTGTCTTCTCCTCCAATGAAGCGAGCGCAGCGAAGCGTGCAGTTGAGCCGCCCGGCGTTTGAGGTGCCAAGACTTAGCCCCGATGGACTTCCGGCCTAGGGGCCTCCGTCCATCACTCAGGACAATTGAGGTTTCTCCTACTTAGGGCCATAAGTCACCCGCTTAAATGGTCGACCATGGATGCTTCTTACTTAGGGCCATAAGTCAGACCTGACGACCAGACCTGACCCACCCTGGATACCTCTTACTTAGGGCCATAAGTCGCACAGCCCTGGAGGATCTTGGTCAGGCTTGGGTGTCTCTTACTTAGGGCCATAAGTCGGAACCACCTGACCCCCGAGACACCTCTTACTTAGGGCCATAAGTCAGGGACGGGCACGTGACCACGGGGCGACACCGAGACACCTCTTACTTAGGGCCATAAGTCAGAAGCCTTCATCTTCGAGGTACTCATCCTCCCCGGACCAGCCAGGATCGGTGAACCTGCCAGGCTGGAGATAGAACGTGGTCCTAGCTCCCCGCTTACTCCCCACGGTCGTGACGGTTAGCCAGCCAGAGTCAACGAGAGTCTTCACTCCCCGCTCCGTGTAAGACCGAAGATTCCCCACCCTGTTCTTCCTGCCGACTGCATCGGCAAGGGAGCGCCAAGGGATGGTGACTAGAGAGTCTTCCCCCGCCAGCCTGGCTAGCTGCTTGGCTACCAGCATCCCGGAAAGGGGAACGCACTGAATGACATCCTGATACCAGAGATACGCCTGTCCGGCTGGAGGCATGTTCTCTGAGGCGAGAGGCTGTCCTCGCTTACTCAGCAGTCGTACACGTTCCTTGATCTCACCCGAGTATCGGGCGAGGAACCCTGTTCCCTTCTCCTTCAGTGGAGAGCCAGCCATGACGGTGGTGATGATGGATGCCTGTCCGGGGATTCCCTTGGGCCATTCCTTCTTTGCCTTGTCCGTTCCTGCCCAACCTCCTGCCTTGAACTGATTGGCAAACCGGCTGAGGTCTCCGTCGTAAAGGTCCTCATAGCTGAACGTCTTGCTCATGTCTTCTTCTCCGTTGCTTGGTTGGTTCGGCTGCACTCCCAGTGCAAGCCGTATGGGTACAACAAAGGGGCTCCGCTGGAAGGCAGAGCCCCTCTGAGGTGTGCTACTGGATTAGTCGAGAAGGTCTGCTAGATACTCCCGAACCTTGCCACTCTCGTCTCCATCAATGATGGTCTCGACTAGGTTCGCTAGCTCGTAAGGATTGGAGGAGAACAGGACTAGCAGTGCCCCAATCTCCTTGGACACAAATCCCTTGCCCACTCCTTCGAATGGAATGGAGTACTCGCCATCTCGGCTTACCTGAGTCTCCACCCCCTTCACCACCCTGGCCGGATAGTCGGTGGCCCTACGTAGGTGGGTGAGAACCTCAACGTGCTTACTCAACTCCTGATCCCCTTCGAGTACTTCTTTATCGGCCTCAGTTCCTGCCCATTCCTGAGCTGGTAGCTGTGCTGCTCGCAATAGCCGTTACTGTGGTGGCCCCTCAGGCAATCCTTAACGGAGCAGTAGAGAGGTGCCTTAGTGGTGTAAGACCTCAGTGCTTTAAGTTCCTCTCCGCGCTGAAGCTGTGATGCATGACCGTGGCAATAACCCCTCCTTCTCTGTGGCTTTGCGCATCCGTCAAAGATGCAGTCGTTGTACTCGTTCATTCCCTCTCCATTCAAATTGGCCTACTTGGCCGGCTGACAATGCCTGCGTTCGTGGACTTCTGTGGCCAGACTCCATTGCGCGTCATTTGGTAGTGAGTCCAGCAGTAACCGAAGAGATGCTGTCTCTTGGTGCAGTCCGTCACTTCACACTGTTCGTCTGTCATTGCTCCTCAATCCGTGCATGAGTAAGGGGCCCAACCGGATGGTCAGGCCCCTTGGCTTACGGAGAGGGGCACTCGACGTGCCCCGCCTCTTAGTTGCTCTTGTGCATGTTCCTGGATAGACGCTCGTAACGCTCACTGCTGATGAGTACTGCCTTAGTGCTCCCGTACGTGGTGAACTCGATGGTCTCTCCCTGTTCCGCTCGCTTAACGAGGTCGGGCAGGATGGTTCGTGCGTTAGTGGTGGTTACCTTCATCTGTCTTCCTTGGTCGTGGGGGGAAATGCTGTGGTCTCCCCTATACGTTACGCCGGGCTCACGACAGGAAAGGCGGGGAAGTCAAAGTCCCAAGGGTCTGTCACCTCCCCCAGCTTCTCCTCAATCCTGCTTCCCTGCGTTGCCCGGTTCTTCCATAGGTACCCGGCCCACCATTCCTCGTAGGTCGGCACCTCGCTCTTTTGTTCTTCAGGGATTCCCTCAGTCTCAGCGAAGAGGATCAGATCAGTGGTTGGGTTGAACTGCTCTCCGAACTCATCCCTGATCCTGGACTCCCTGAATCGGTAGTGCAGTGCTGCTTCCTTGCTTGCTCCTCCCTGAATGATGGCTAGTGGCTTGAGTGGCTCCCTGTATCCCTTGTCGAAGTACTGTCGGGTGATCTCCCTCCACCTCCTATTGATCCGGCCTGCTACTGAGGTGCCGATCTTGATTCGCCCATTGGGTAGCTGAACGATGTAGGTGTAACCGGGGAGGTGGCCGGAAATAAGGCCCTGCTCCTCCATCCGTCCAATAGGAGAAGCCCGGTAAGTTTCTGTGCTCCAACTGTAGAGATTGGCAGCGTGCCTCTCACAGAGAGGGATGCGGACAGTGGAAGGACCGAAGAGGTTCCCCTCGTACAGTTCTCCTCCGCATGGCTTCCTGTCCTCAATGGCTCCGCAGGATAGTCCTCCTACTAGGTGTCCGTTGTCGGTGTTCATTGGTGTTCTCGCTTAACGCAAGAGAAGGAGAGGGGCACTCAACGTGCCCCCGCCCTTGCTCCCTGGTGTTACTCCCTGCCTGACATAGAGAAAGCCCTGAGAGCCTGTCTCAGAGCCTGTCAGTCAGTGTTGGTGTTCCTGGTGGGTCAGAGCCGTGGTCGTCCCCCACGGCCCTTACAGTTCCACCTCCTGTGGTGCTCTACCTCATGCCGGTAAGAGAAGTCGGACCAGCAGAGGATGCATTCGTACCTGACTCGGTAGTTCTTCAGTACGACCCTGAACATGGTTAGACCGCCTTGACCCAGTGGTGCTCATTCACGCTGAGGTCAAGAGTCAGGCCCATGAGAACGGGATGCTTGCACTTGCCTCCAATGGTGTAGTGCTTGCCGAGTAGCTTCCTGGTGGGGAACTCCTCACGGCATAGGACGCAGCGGTAACCGTTGTTGGTTGGTACGTAGTGGCGCTTCATTGGTGCTGCTCTCCTTCTTGGTGTTGTAGCAACTGACATGAAAAAAGGGGCGTCGGCTGGTGTAGTGGTGGACCGAGTGTTGTAGCACCCATCGTGAAATAGAAGAAGCCCCGACCGGAGGGTCAGGGCTTCCTCAGTGAGAAGGTGCTGAACGGACACCAATGAACCAACCAACATGAGGCAGGCTGCCTACCTCAGACCGGCCACCATCAGGGGGTGATGATGACTGGACTCAAGCTTGCAGACTGTTTCTGGGCATGCTGGGTGTAATTCGATCATTACACAGCCTGTCCAGCTTGTCATCTTTTGACCCCCCGTTTTGGTGCCCCCGGAGGGAAGTTCATCCTTAGGTCTGATGACAGGTGCTCTCGTGCCCGTGGTTGTCATACTCAAGAGTGAGAGGGGAGTCATTCTTAAGGATGAGGCAGAGGGTGTAAGTCATGACAAAGGGCCCACGGCACACCCAGTGCCGGGGCCCCTGTCTGGGCTGGTGCTGCTAGTACCTGTCTCCCATTCCCTTCACTGCCTTCAGAGCCCTGGTAGTGGCCATGTCTGCTGCGTACCTCCGGAGCATGGCAGGGTCTTTCCATCCGGCGATCTGCATGACGTCCTCACCTGACACACCGGCAGAGAGGAGGTCATCGGTGAACGTGTGCCGGAACTGGTGAGGGGAGACGGAGTCATAGCCACAGTCAGAGGCCCGGCGCTTGAGCATCCGATAGAGACCGGAGTAGGTGAGCCTGGCCCTGTTCCTGGTGCCAAGCCAGAGCCAGGGCTCTCCGCTCATCCTGTGGGCTTCCCTGGCCCTGATGTACCGGGTGATGGCTACGACTGTCTTGGGCTGAAGGGGGATGATCCTTCCCTCTCCGGCGGCTCGTGCATCCTTCAGGGGAACTACCTGAGCCAATCCCTGTTCGAGGTTCAGAGAGTCGAGACGGAGGGAGAGAAGTTCCTCTGCCCTCAATCCTTCAGTGAGGACTCTGATGATGGCGTGGTCCCTCACCTTCTCGAACTCACGGACCCGGGGGTTTCCTCCCCCGGTCTCCTTAAGAAGGTCGGAGATGAAGTCTGACGACAGGGTCTTGGGCTTTACTCCGGTCGGGGGTGCATAGCGCTGAAGCCTCTTGTCCCGGTACGGATTGACTGTGTCGTACTCCTCCTCCAGGTAGCTGAAGAAGGTGCGGAGGTTCCGCTGAAGGGTGTTGGTTCCTCCCTGCTCGTGCTGCTGGTAGTAGGCCCGAAAGAACAGGTTGAGGGTGTCGGTGCCCACAGAGGAGAAGTCGTCAGTCATTCCCTGTCCGGCCATCCACTTGTCCAGCGCCTTCACAGCCTTGACGTAAGCCGTGACTGTCTTCTCCTGGTAGGGCCGACCATGCTTGTTGTTGCTGGCCCTGAGGTGGGTTGCGTAGTCCTGAAGGGCAGCAGTCCGCTGCCCTGTCTCTGCGCCGTCTGAGGGGATTGCTCGGAGGGTCCTGGTGCTCTTGCTGGCACGGAGAGGACTGCGGTTCTCCTGAGGCTTCCTGGCTGCCACTGCCTGACTCCCTGGTCTGAGAGCGCTAGGCAAGGTGCTGTTGGCTAGGCACCTCACCTAACACGTCTGGATAGGTGAGTCACACGCACTGAGGCATGTTCTCGCAGGTCAGGGAGGGTTTCTAGCTGTCCGCTAGGCCAAGCGCTTAGAAGGCGCCTGCTCTATCCACTGAGCTACGGGGGCCGGATGCGGCCTGGGGTCCCTCTTCGGAGGTCCCGCGGCCTTGCCGGGCACAAGGATAGGGCTCCCTTGCCCTCGGCCCGGCTGCTTCACCTGCGTGGCACGATGTGGAGGTTCGGTGAAGCGAACCGATAATCGCAGGCAGGCGGGATTCGTGCATCGCTTTTGACGCCTCGCGCGGCGGGTGTTGTGCACTCGTTATGCCTCGGTCCCACTCGCCCCTTCTGTCCCGTCTGTCCGATCGGCGCGCAGAGATGCTCATACGCTTCAAAACGGCTCCAAAATTGGGCATTCTTCGCATGTGGTGACCTTGGATGCACGGCCTCAGCTGATCGACGCACTCTCCGCCCTGCGCGACCGTGTCGCCGCCGTGCGTCTGCCGCTTCCGCTCAGGGGCGCCTCCCGCGCCCGGCAGACGCGCACAGAACTCCTCGCACAGCTCGACGACTACCTCGTGCCGCGCCTGAAGGACCCCGACGCACCGCTGCTCGCGGTCATCGGCGGCTCCACCGGAGCCGGTAAGTCCACGCTCGTCAACTCCCTTGTGGGCAGGCGCGTCAGCGAGGCCGGCGTGCTCCGGCCCACCACGCGCACACCCGTGCTGGTCTGCCATCCCGACGACCACCACTGGTTCGCGGGGATGCGCGTCCTGCCCCACCTCACCCGGGTCTGGATGCCCCCGCAGGACGAGGCCGACGCCGAGGACGAGATCCTCGGGCGCAAGGGATCCCGGCGGCCGGGCGGCGGGACGGACGAGAAGTCGCTGCGGATCGAGACCGCCTCCACCCTGCCGCGCGGCCTCGCGCTCCTCGACGCCCCCGACATCGACTCGTTGGTCGTGGAGAACCGCCGGCTCGCCGCCGAGCTGATCTGCGCCGCCGACGTGTGGGTGATGGTCACCACCGCCTCGCGCTACGCCGACGCGGTGCCGTGGCACCTGTTGCGCACGGCCAAGGAGTACGACGCCACCCTCGTCAGCGTCCTCGACCGGGTGCCCCACCAGGTCGTCGACGAGGTGTCGCGGCAGTACGCGGCCCTGCTCACCAAGGCCGGCCTCGGCCATGTGCCCCGCTTCACCGTGCCCGAACTGCCCGAGTCCGCGGGCGGCGGAAACGGTCTGCTGCCGACCACCGCGGTCGCCCCGCTGCTGTCCTGGCTCGCCCACCGGGCGCAGGACCCCGCGGCGCGCCAGCAGGCGCTGGGACGCACGGCGGGCGGCGTCCTCGACTCGCTCGGCTCCCGGATGCCGGAACTGGCGAGCGCGGTGGCCGCGCAGTACGCGGCCGCCGTACGGCTCACCGGGGCCGTCGAGGAGGCGTACGCCGCACAGCGCGAACGGGTCCGCGGAAGGCTGCGGGCCGGCGCCGTGCTGGCCGGTGACGCCCGCACCCGCTGGCGCGGCTACCCCCGTGACAGCTCGGCGGCCGAACTCCTCGACGCCCTCGTCGCCAGCATGTCCGCCCTGCTGCAGTGCGCCGTCGCCGCCGCCGACGAGCAGGTGGAGAACGCCTGGCGGCGCGAACCGGCAGCGGGCGCCTTCGGATCGGACGGCGGAGCCGACCTGGAGAGCGGCGAGCGGATCGGCATCGCCGTCCGGCGCTGGCGGCGGGTCCTGGAGGAGCTCGCCGAGGAGGAGGTGCGCGGCATGGAACGCAACGCGGCACCCGACGCCGAGACCGTCGCCGCCCTCCTCGCCACCGCCCTGCTCGGCGGCCGGCGCGCCCGCGGCGCGGGCGAACGCCTCGCCGAACGCATCGGCGCCCAGGGCGCGCTGCGTCTGCGCGACAAGGGCGGCGAACTCGTGACCACCACCATCGACGACGTGCTGCACAGCGAACGGGACCGCAGGCTCGCCCCCCTCGACGCGCTCGAGGTGACCCCCGAGCCGCAGGCCGAGCTGATCGCCGCGCTGTCCCTACTGCAGAAGGAGAGGTGAGCGCGGGGTGACCGCCATCACCGACGACGCGAACGAGACCGGCGACCGCTGGGACGACGGACTCATCGCCCGCCGCGCCGAGCGCAGGACCTCCCCGGACGGCGAACCGGAAGCGGAGGACGGCGGCTCCGCCGACGGCCACGACGACCACGACGGCCCGGACTCCACGACGGGCGACGAACCCGGCGCCGACGCCTACGGCGGGCCCCTCAAGCACCGGCTCGACGCGCTGCGCGACCTGCTCGGGCTCTCGCAGGCCCGGCTCGACGGCCGCACGCTCGCGGAGGCCGGCCGGGTACTCGACGAGGCCGCCGCCCGGCGCCGGCTCTCCTCCCGCCACACGGTGGTGGCCATCGCCGGGGCGACCGGCAGCGGCAAGTCGACGCTCTTCAACGCGCTCGCCGGGGTCCGCATCGCCGAGACCGGTCTGCGCAGGCCCACCACCTCGGCGCCCATCGCCTGCACCTGGTCCGAGGGCGCGGCCGGGCTGCTGGACCGGCTCGCCGTGCCGGGACGGCTGCGCCGCCGGCCGCTGGCCGGCGGGGACGGCGACGAGCAGTTGCAGGGGCTGGTCCTCATCGACCTGCCCGACCACGACTCGGCCGTGGTCCGCCACCGCGAACAGGTCGACCGGGTGCTCGCGCTGGTCGACGCCGTCATCTGGGTCGTGGACCCGGAGAAGTACGCCGACGCCGCCCTCCACGAGCGCTACCTGCGACCGCTCGCCGGGCACGCCGAGGTCACCTTCGTGGTGCTGAACCAGATCGACCGGCTGCCCGGGGACGCCGCCGACCAGGTCCTCGACGACCTCCGCCGGCTGCTCGACGACGACGGCATGGCGGTCGGGGAGCACGGCGAACCCGGCGCGACGGTCCTCTCCCTCTCCGCCCTCACCGGCGAGGGCGTCGGGGAACTGCGCGAGATGGTGGGCGCGTTCGTCCAGGAGCGCACCGCTGCGGCGCGCAGGCTCTCCGCCGACGTCGACGCGGCCGCCGCCGCCCTGCGCCCGGTGTACGTGGCCGACGGCCGGACGGGGCTGCACGAACGCGCCCGCGAGGACTTCTCGGCCCGGCTGGCGGACGCCGTCGGGGCCACCGCCGCGGGGGAGGCGGCGGAGCGCGAATGGCGCAGAAACGCCGGGCGGGCCTGCGGGACGCCGTGGCTGCGGCTGTGGCGCTGGTACGAACGCACCCGGATGCCCGGTGCCGCGTCCCTCCAGCCGCCGCCGCCCGCCGAGGACGAACTCACCGCGCGCCAGCGCGTCGAGCAGGCCGTGCGGACCGTCGCCGACGAGGCCGCGAGCGGACTGCCCGTGCCCTGGGCGCAGGCCGTCCGGGAGGCGGCGCAGCGCGGTGCCCAGGGGCTGCCCCAGGCGCTCGACGAACTGGCCGCCCGGGAGGCGGCCGCCGTCGGCGAGCGCCCCCAGCGCCCCCGCTGGTGGCCCGCGGCCGTCCTCGCCCAGGCGGCGATGACCCTGCTTCAGATCTACGGGGCGCTCTGGCTGGTGGGCCAGATCATCGGGGTGCTGGAACCGGGCATCGTGCCGCCGGTGCTGGTGATGCTCGCCGGGATCGTGGGCGGGCCGCTGGTGGAGTGGGCGTGCGCGGCGGCCGCCAGGGGTCCCGCGCGGCGCTACGGACAGGACGTCAGACGGCGTCTGCACGAGGCGGCGGCCGGCTGCGGCAGGGCGAAGGTGCTGGACCCGGTCGCCGCGGAACTCATGCGCTACCGGGAGGTGCGGGAGCGGTACGCGACCGTCTCCGGCCCGGCGGGCACCGGCGCCGGCGGCACCCGGGCCAGGACCCGCGCCCGGATCGGCTGAGCCGCCCGCCGCCCGCCGCCCGCCGCCCGCTGCGCGGCCTTCTGCCCGCCGCCGTCCGCTGCGCGCCCGCCGCCTTCGGGGACGGCCCTCTCCGGGGGTGCCCCCGGAGAGGGTGACGGAGTTGTCCACAACGCGGCCTTCGTCCACAGCTCTCGGCGGGATCCCCGCACCCCGGCCAGCATGGAATCCGGATCACCGACGGGCCTCCGCAGTGGCGGCACGCGGGCCGGGACCGGCGTGTTCTCGCCGGTCGGGGAGCAGGACGGGGAGGCGCACGTCATGAACGACACCCTGGTCACCGTGGTGGGGAATGTGGCCACGAATGTGGAGTACCGGGATACGGCCGCGGGCGGGATGGCGCGATTCCGATTCGCCGTCCAGTCACGGCGCTGGGACCGTACGAGCGGTAACTGGACGGACGGGCCGACCAGTTTCTACACGGTCTTCGCCTGGCGGTCGCTCGCGGCCAATCTGGCCGCGTCCGTTTCCGTCGGCGAACCCCTCGTGGTGCACGGCAGGCTGAAAGTCCGGGAGGAGGACGGGGACGGCCGCCGCCGGACGTACGTCGACATCGACGCGCTGGCCGCCGGCCACGACCTGACCCGCGGCACCGCGGCGTTCCGCCGGGCGCCGCGGCCGGAAGCGCAGGTGAGCGCCCGTCAGGAGAGCGCCGACGGGGCGGAACAGGGGGATCCGGGGGGTGGGCGCAAGCAGCCCGCAGCCGCGATGTAACGCAAAGTCGTGACGATTTGTCGATGCGGTGACGAAGAAAGGCGTGGTGGGGGCCGGTTACCGTCCCCGGTGATAACGATTCCGATTCGGAATGGTTGTGTGACGGTATGAAGGGGGACGCGGCATCTCCCCGTCCATAGGATTCCGGCGTGCTCATCGAGCACTTGAGAGTGCTGGCGAGACTCTCCCACCACGCATCACACGTGTGCGCATCCGCGCGTCCATGCGAACGTCTCGCCCGGAGGGGAATTCTGTGTTTGCTCTGTTCTCTGCTACCGCCACGACCGGGCGGCGCAATGCACGCAGGCGGATAGCCGCCGCGGCCGTCGCCACCGGCCTGCTGGCGATGGGCTCCGTCGCGGGCGCCGGCTCCGCCGCCGCCGACGAGCCCGGCCAGAACCCGGGGGGTGCCGTCGCCACGCTCGACGGTCTGAAGACCTGGGACGACGCCATCCTGACGTACAAGGACGGCAACAAGACCAAGAAGAAGGAGATCTCGGCCGGTCTCTTCGAGATGACCGTCGACGGTGGTGGCGTCCTGCAGACGTACTGCATCGACATCCACAACCCGACCCAGGACAAGGCCAAGTACCTGGAGACGCCCTGGGGTCAGACCTCCCTCGGCGCCAACCAGGACGCGGGCAAGATCCTCTGGATCCTCCAGAACTCCTACCCGCAGGTGAACGACCTCGCCGCGCTCGCGGACAAGGCCGGCATCAAGGGCAAGCTCTCCAAGAAGACCGCCGCCGCCGGCACCCAGGTCGCCATCTGGCGCTTCTCGGACGGCGCCGAGGTCGAGGCCAAGAACAAGCAGGCCGAGAAGCTCGCCGACTACCTCCAGGAGAGCGCGCAGAGCCTCCAGGAGCCGAAGACCTCGCTGACCCTGGAGCCCAGCGCGGTCTCCGGCAAGGCGGGCAGCAAGCTCGGCCCCGTCACGGTGCAGACCAACGCCTCCGAGGTCTCGGTCGCCGGCCCCGCCGACGCCGCCGTCTCCGGCGTGAAGATCACCGACAAGGACGGCAAGCCCGTCACCTCCGCCGCCAACGGCACCGAGCTGTACTTCGACGTGCCCGAGGGCGCGGCCGACGGCTCCGGTTCGCTGACGGTCGAGGCCACCACCTCGGTGCCGGTGGGCCGCGCGTTCGCCAGCGCCAGCAAGTCCCAGACGCAGATCCTGGCCGGCTCCAGCAAGACCACGGTGACCGCCAACGCGACGGCGACCTGGGCCACCAAGGGCGCCATCCCCTCGGTCACGGCCGAGAAGAACTGCGCCAAGGGCGGCGTCGACGTGACCGCCGGCAACGAGGGCGACTCCCCGTTCACCTTCGAGCTCGCGGGCATCAAGCACACCGTCGCGCCGGGTGAGTCCAAGACGGTGACCGTGCCGGTCGCCGAGGACCAGGCCTACGACTTCACCATCACCGGCCCGAACGGCTTCTCCGAGCGCTTCCAGGGTGTTCTCGACTGCGAGACCCAGGGCACCCCGGCGCCCGAGACCCCGGAGAACCCGGACGAGGAGACCCCGTCCTCCGAGCCCTCCCCGGCCACGGCCGGCGGCTCCTCCGAGGGCACCACGGGCGGCGAGGGCGACCTCGCGGCCACCGGTGGCTCCAGCGCGACCCCGATGATCGCCGGTATCGCGGTCGTCCTGGTCGTCGCGGGCGGTGCCGCGATGTTCGTCCTGCGCAAGAAGCGGGCGACCGCCGGTCAGTAACGGCTCGCTCACCCCACGTCCCGGGCCCGGCACGCAGCGCGTGCCGGGCCCGCGGCATGCCCGGCCGGGCGCCGGTGAGCGCCCGGCGCACCGCGGTTTTCGTCCATGGCGCGGCGTACGGCAAGATGGGTGTATCTGCCCACCCACTGCCTGCCGGACGGTTTCTCTTGGCTGAGTACATCTACACGATGCGCAAGACGCGCAAGGCGCACGGCGACAAGGTCATCCTCGATGACGTGACGCTGAGCTTCCTGCCCGGCGCGAAGATCGGTGTGGTCGGCCCGAACGGTGCCGGTAAGTCCACCGTGCTCAAGATCATGGCCGGTCTGGAGCAGCCGTCCAACGGCGACGCCTTCCTGTCGCCCGGGTACACCGTCGGCATCCTGCTGCAGGAGCCGCCGCTCGACGAGAGCAAGACCGTCCTGGAGAACGTCCAGCTCGGCGTCTCCGAGGTCAAGGGCAAGCTCGACCGGTTCAACGCCATCGCCGAGGAGATGGCCACGAACTACACGGACGAGCTGATGGAGGAGATGGGCAAGCTCCAGGAGGACCTGGACCACGCCAACGCGTGGGACCTCGACGCCCAGCTGGAGCAGGCCATGGACGCCCTCGGCTGCCCGCCCGGGGACTGGCCCGTCACCAACCTCTCCGGTGGTGAGAAGCGCCGCGTGGCCCTCTGCAAGCTGCTGCTGGAGGCCCCCGACCTGCTGCTCCTCGACGAGCCCACCAACCACCTGGACGCCGAGTCCGTCCAGTGGCTGGAGGCGCACCTCGCCAAGTACGCCGGCACCGTCGTCGCGATCACCCACGACCGGTACTTCCTCGACAACGTCGCGGGCTGGATCCTGGAGCTCGACCGCGGCCGCGCCATCGGCTACGAGGGCAACTACTCCACGTACCTGGAGACCAAGCAGACCCGTCTGAAGGTCGAGGGCCAGAAGGACGCCAAGCGCGCCAAGCGGCTCAAGGAAGAGCTGGAGTGGGTCCGCTCCAACGCGAAGGGGCGGCAGGCCAAGTCCAAGGCCCGTCTCGCGCGTTACGAGGAGATGGCGGCCGAGGCCGACAAGATGCGGAAGCTGGACTTCGAGGAGATCCAGATCCCGCCGGGCCCGCGGCTGGGCTCCGTCGTCGTCGAGGTCACCAACCTCTCCAAGGCGTTCGGCGAGAAGGTCCTCATCGACGACCTCTCCTTCACCCTGCCCCGCAACGGCATCGTCGGTGTGATCGGCCCCAACGGCGCCGGCAAGACGACCCTGTTCAAGATGATCCAGGGCCTGGAGAAGCCGGACTCGGGCCAGATCAAGGTCGGCGAGACCGTCAAGATCTCCTACGTCGACCAGAGCCGCGCCAACATCGACCCGAAGAAGACGCTGTGGGCGGTCGTCTCCGACGAGCTCGACTACATCAACGTCGGCCAGGTCGAGATGCCGTCCCGCGCCTACGTCAGCGCCTTCGGCTTCAAGGGCCCGGACCAGCAGAAGCCCGCCGGCATCCTGTCCGGCGGTGAGCGCAACCGCCTCAACCTGGCGCTCACCCTCAAGCAGGGCGGCAACCTGCTGCTCCTCGACGAGCCGACCAACGACCTCGACGTCGAGACGCTCTCCTCCCTGGAGAACGCGCTCCTCGACTTCCCCGGCGCGGCGGTGGTCGTCTCCCACGACCGCTGGTTCCTCGACCGGGTCGCCACGCACATCCTGGCGTACGAGGGCGAGTCGAAGTGGTTCTGGTTCGAGGGCAACTTCGAGTCCTACGAGAAGAACAAGATCGAGCGTCTCGGCCCGGACGCGGCCCGTCCGCACCGTGCCACCTACAAGAAGCTCACCCGGGGCTGAGCGCATGGCCCGCCACATCTACCGCTGTCCCCTCCGCTGGTCGGACATGGACGCCTTCGGGCACGTCAACAACGTCGTCTTCCTGCGGTACCTGGAAGAGGCGCGGATCGACTTCATGTTCCGGCTGGCGCCGGGGGACGGGTCGCCGTCCTTCTCCGGCGGATCGGTCGTCGCCCGGCACGAGATCGACTACGTGCGGCCGCTGGTCCACCGGCACGAGCCGGTGGTCATCGAGTCCTGGGTCACCAAGATCTCCGCGGCCTCGCTGACCATCGCCTACGAGGTGAAGGAGGCCGACGACCCGGCCACGGTGTATGTGCGGGCCGCCACGGTCGTGGTGCCGTTCAACCTCCAGGAGCAGCGTCCGCGCCGTATCTCCGCGGAGGAGAAGTCCTTCCTCCAGCGGTACCTGGACGACGGCACGGGCGACCGTGCCGCCGCCGGGGCCGCGGCGGAGGACAGCCCGGAGGACGCCCTCGTCGCATGACCGCGCCCATGCCCGTACCCGTGCAGAGCCTGCGTCTCGCCGACGCGAGGGAGGCGGACGACCTCGCCGCCTTCCTCGCCCGGCTGATCCACTACGACCGGGCGGCCGCCGTCCGGCTCGTCGGACAGGGCGGGGGAGCGGTCGCCGTCTTCGGCCGGCCGCCGTCGTTCGAGGTGCTCGCGATCCGCACGGCCCGCCTGGCGGAGCCGGTGGAGCTGGACGTCACCGTGTCCGCGGGTGAACTCCTGGAGTCGGTGCGCGGCGCCGAGTTCGCCGTCCCCGGCGCGGTCACCGGCCCGCCCTGGGCCGGGGTGCTCCCGCCGCGCGGCGGCTGGGCCGAGGTGCCGGGCCTGCCCGGCGGCCACGACATGCGCGGCGCGGTGGCGGCGGCCGTCGCCGAGTTCCGCGCCCGTGACGAGGCACTGCCGGCCGAGCAGCGCACCCGCGCGGAGCGGGACCGCATCGGCCGGGAGATCTGGTCCCGCGAGGTGGGCGCCACAGGTCTGCCCCTGCGCGCCGTCCACGCCGCCCAGTCCCTGGGCTTCCTGCGCCCCGGCGCCCCGGTCGCCCTGTTCTCCTCCGGCGCGTGGCTGCGCCTGCGGACACCGTACGGCTCGGTGGCGGTGCGCCGGAGCGGCTTCGCGGGCTTGTCCGTGACCCCGCGCTGACGCTCGGCGCGGCGCCTCGCCTCCCTACGGCCGCGGCCGGTTCCCGGGGTCCCCCCGTGCTGAGTCCGTCCGCCCCGAGCGGGGTCCGCACCACGCTGCGCGCGGTGTCCTCACACGCCGGACGGGCTGAGTCCGTCTGCCTCGCGCCGACCCCGCACCACGCTGCGCGCGGTCGCCCCCATCGCCGGCGGGGCTGACACAGCCGGACCCGCATGGGAGTACCTCCCACGGCCGCAAGGCCGTAGGGGGGAGATCGAGGCGCGAGGGTGCGGGGGCGCCGCCCCCCGAAGGCGTCGCGGGAGCGGGGCGCCCCGGCCCGGGGGCCCGAGTCCGTGGCGGGAGCGCCCGCCTCGGGAGGCCCTCCCGTCCGAGCGCCCCCCCGCGGCCCCCGCCTCAGACTCCGTGGTCGTCGGGCCAGACCCCGATGTGGTCGGGTTCCAGTTCCAGGGCCACCCGGTCCCGCATCCCGAGGGACGCCGTGTAGTCGGCGGGGAGCTGGAGGCGGCCGGCGCGGTCGAGCATCGCGTACTCGCGGGCCACCACGGACTCCTGGCCGGTCGCCGCGTCCACCTGGGTGCGGCGCAGGACCTCGGAGGAGGTGCGGCCGTCGCGGATGGCGACCGTGCGGCGGACCTCGTCGGCGACCGCCTGGTCGTGGGTGACGATCACGATCGTCGTCCCCAGCTCCTCGTTCGCCCGCCGGAACGCGGCGAAGACCTGCTCGCCGGTCGCCGAGTCCAGCTCGCCCGTGGGCTCGTCCGCGAGCAGCACCGACGGGGAGTTCGCCAGCGCGACCGCGATCGCCACCCGCTGCTGCTGCCCGCCGGAGAGCTGCTCCGGCCTGCGGTCCGCGTAGTCGGCGGCGCCGAGCATCCCCAGCAGTTCACGGGCGCGTTCCGCCTTGCGCCGGCCGCGTCCGCCGCCCCGGCCGCGGAGCTGCATGGGCAGGGCGACGTTCTGCTCGGCGGTGAGGTACGGCAGCAGGTTGCGCGCCGTCTGCTGCCAGACGAAGCCGACGACCTCGCGGCGGTAGCGCAGCCGTGCCTTGGCGTCCATCGCCAGCAGGTCGCTGCCGGCCACCCGGGCGGCGCCCGCGGTGGGGACGTCGAGCCCGGCGAGGATGTTCATCAGGGTGGACTTGCCGCTGCCGGACGCGCCGACCAGCGCCATCAGCTCGCCCTCCTTGACGAGGAGGTCCAGCCCCTGGAGGGCCTGCACCTCCACCCCGTCCGTGGAGAACACGCGGACCAGCCGGTCGCACGTGATCAGGGCGTCGTGTCCGTAGGAGGGCCGGTCGCGGCGGGCCGCGACCCGCCGCTCCAGCTCCTCCAGCGTGGTGTCGGTCATCGCATGTCTCCTGCCCTGAGTTCCTTGACGGATCCGCGCCGCCCCGCCCACCAGGCCTGCACCCCGGCGACGGCTGCGGCCAGCAGCACCACGGCCGTCGCCGGCAGCGCCAGCGACCACGCGTCGGCCCGCAGCGACACGTCGTCCACGGGCGCCACGCCCGGGGCCGCCGCCAGTGCGAGCCGCACCAGGTCCACGCCCGGCGCCAGCAGCCCGATGGTGGCCCAGCCGACGAGCGCGCCGCCCGCCGCGGCGAGCAGCGCCGGCGGCAGCGCCTCCAGGCCCAGCAGGGTCCTGCCCTGCCGGGTGGTCAGGCCCATGGTCCGCAGCCGGGCCAGCAGCGTGGTGCGCTCCGGGGCCGACTGCAGCAGCGACAGCATCAGCGCCAGCACGGCGTAGCCCGCCCCGGCCCCGATCGCCGCCGTGTAGATGCGCTCCGCGCCGGCCTGCAGCGGGGAGTCGGTGAAGCCCGCCCGGGCCTCGGCGCGCAGCCGTACGGTGAGGTCCCCGCCGAGTTCCCGGGCGGCGGCCCGCAGGGCCTCGCCGTCCACCTGCCCGCCGGTCACCAGCAGCGCCGAGGGGGCGCGGCTTTCGAGCCGGGAGCCGTCCACGACGAGGAACTCCTTCGACGCGACGGCGGGCGTCCGCTCCCGTACCGCGGCGATCTCCACGGTGAAGGTGCCCGCGACCGCGTCGATCCGGTGCCGCCCGCTGCCCAGCCAGGCGGCGACGCCGGGGGAGGCCACGGCGCGCAGCACCTGAGGGTCCGCGCCCGGCCGGAGCGCGGCGGCGGGGAACTCGCCGAGATCGAGCCCGCGCGCCAGCGAGGCGTACGCGTCGGGGTCGGCCGCGACCAGGGACACGGCGGGCGCGTCGGCCTGGCGGCCGGCGGCGGGCAGCGTCAGCGCGTGCTCGATCTGCACCGCCGTCACCGAACGCACACCGGGCACGGCGCGGACGGCGCGCTCCGCGCCGGGGGGCAGGGCGACGGAGTCGCCCTCGCCGGACACCCGGGCGTCGGCGCCGGTCGCGAGGAGTGCCGCCCGGGCCCGCGCGTCGTCCACCCCGGCCAGCACCGAGCCGCCGAAGCCGGCCGTGGCCAGTGCCAGCAGCAGGGCCAGCAGCGGCAGCGCCCCGACGGCCGAGGAGCGGCCCGCCCTGGCGAGCGAGAGGTAGCCGACCGCGCCGCGCAGCCGCGCCGCCGGCCGGGCGGCCCAGCGCAGCGGCAGCGGGTAGAGCCGGACCAGGACCAGTGCGGCGATCAGGGCCACCAGCACCGGGGCGGCGCTGGTGAGGTGGTCGCCGGCGTCGGAGGTGCCGCGGCGGCGCAGCGCGGTCACCGCGCCCACGGCGAGGACCAGCAGGGTCAGTTCGGCGACGGTCCGGCGGCGGCCCGGCCGGGCCAGCGTCAGGTCGTCCCGGCCGCCGTGCGCGAGGGGCACCCGGTGCCCCACGACGGCCCGCACCGGCAGCGCCGCGCACGCCACGGCGGCCACCGCCGCCGCGGCCGCCACCGCGTACCCGGTCCGGGCGTCGTCGACGGCGAGCACCGCGAGCGCCAGACCGAGCGCGGCGGCGGGCACCGCCACGACGGCGGTCTCCGCGAGCAGCCGTCCGCCGATGCCCGCCAGCGATCCGCCGCGCGAGCGCAGCAGCGCCAGCTCGGCGCGCCGGCGCGCGGCGAAGAGTCCGCCCGCCATGGCGACCACGACGACGGCGACCGAGCCGATCCCGAACGCCGCGACCGCGACGACGGGGGAGATCGCCGACCGCATCGCCTCGAAGTCGCCGAGGACGCCGTCCAGGTCGGTGGTGACGTCCGCGTTCTCGTCGATCGTGTCCTTCAGCCGGATCAGGCCCGGCCCGTCCTCCAGGGCCGCGAGCCGCTCGGTCAGCTCCGGCACGTCCTGGGCGGTGAGACGGGCGGTCTCCGGCGCGACGCGCCAGTAGGGCTGCGGTGCGCCGAGGGTGCCGAGCAGCGCGGGGGCCGCGTCCGGGGCGAGCAGCAGGGCGGCCCGCCAGTAGACGCTGGGCGGGGACCCTGGGGTGGCGCCCAGGCCGGGGGCGCCCAGCACCTCGTTGAACGACCAGTAGCTCCCCTGCGGCGAGCGCGGCTCGACGATGCCGGTGACCCGCACCGTGAGCGCGGGCCCGTTCGCCCCGCCGACGTGGATCACGGAGCCCGTCTCGATGCCGAGGGTCTTCGCCGTCCGCGTGGTGACGGCCGCCTCGACCTCCGTGGTGCGGGAGGTGACGTCGCCGCCGGCCCGGGGCAGCCGCCCGTCGGTGACGGCGGAGTGCTCGGCCAGCCCGTTCTGGGCCACCAGCGTCATGTGCGGCGGCACCGCGTCGGGGCGGGGCAGCCAGGTGTCCAGGGCGGGCAGCGGCACGCCGGTCTGCACGCCGTACGACGACTCGCCGGGCACGGCGCGCAGCGGGCCGCCCAGGGCGTCCAGCACCTTCTCGTACGCCTCGGCCAGCGCCCCGGACCGCAGGCTCGCCTCGCGCGCCTCCTCTGACCCGGTGAGACCGGGGCCGGGCGTGGTCACCTCCAGCACGCTGCGGGTGGTGGGGGCGTCGGTGACCGTGTGGCGCAGGCCGCGGTTCTCGTAGGCGTCCACGGCGCGCGGGAACGCGGCGGCCAGGAAGGCGGTCAGCAGCACGAGCACGCCGAAGGCGGCGGCCGTGCCGGGCGCGGTGCGCAGCCGGGTCCGCACCCAGGGCGCGACGGGCCGCGGGCGCCGGGAGCCGGCCCCGGGGCGGGATGCGGGTTGCCTGGTCATGTCAGTTGTCCCCCTGGTGGCGCAGTGTCACCGCGGGGTCCGGGCGGCGCAGGGCGATGACGGCGACGATCAGCAGCGGCAGCGCCGCCACACCGGCGAGCAGCAGCGCGACCCGCCCCACGGGCAGTTCGACCAGGACCCCCGGCACCGGCTGGGTCGCCTGCCCGGTCAGCACGATCAGCGGCACGACCGCCCGTGTCAGCACGGCGCCCAGGGCCACGCCGACGAGCAGCGCGATACCGATCAGCACCCCCTGCTCCGCGGCCATCAGCCGGGCGAGCCTGCGGCGCGGGGCGCCGAGGGCCCGCAGCACCGCGAACTCCGACGACCGCTCGCGCAGCGACCCGGCGGCGCTCACCGCGAAGCCGACGGCGGCCAGGGCGGCGGCGACCACGGCGACCGCGAGCAGCGCCGAGCGGGGTCCGGCGCCCAGCGGGTCGCCGTGCAGCTCGGCCGCCGTCTCGTCGCGGACCAGTACCTGCGCGCCGTCCGCGTCCGGGAGCGCGCGCAGCGCCGCGGCCACGTCGTCGGACCGGCCCGGCTCGGTGGACAGCCACCACTCGGACGGGGTCAGCGAGGCGCTGCCGTCCTGGGCGAGGACGGCGTTGACGGTCCGGAAGTCCAGCAGGACACCGCCGCCGTCGGCGGCCGCGGCAGCGGTCCGGTCCGCGCCGTCGAGGGCGGCCGCGCCCGCGCCGGTGCCCGTCGTCGGCAGCCGCCGGACCACTTCCGCCACGGTGACCCGCAGGTCCCGGCCGCCGAACGTGAGGTCCACGCTCTCGCCGCGCGCCGCTCCGGAGGCGTCCAGGAACGCGTCGGTGACCACGGCGGGGATCTCCTCCGGCGCGGGCGGGCGCACGGCGTCGACGCGTACGCCGAAGTCCGCGGCGGACAGGGCGCGGCCCCAGGCGTCGGTGCCCAGCGGGTCGGGCGCCGCGGTCCAGCCGACGCTGAGCGGGGCGGCGGCCGTCGCCGCGGGCCGCAGCGCCACCGGCTCCCCGGCCGTCGTCCCGCTGCTCCCCTGGTACACCGCCTCCCAGCGGGCCTCCGATGCGCCGGCGACGGGGCGCGGGGCGCCGTCCTCCCCGGCGGCCAGGACGCGTTCGACGGTCAGCCGGTGCTTCTCCGCCCGCTCCGGGACGGGGGTGTCGAGCAGCCGTATCCCGGTCAGCGCGAGCGGCCCGGCCGGCGGGGCCTGGCCGCCCGACGCCGTGGTGCCCAGGTCCAGGGTCACCGGATGGACCCGGCCGTCGACGGGGACGGTGCCGGCGGCCACCCGGTGGGCGATGCCGTAGCGGTCCTCCAGCACGGCCACCACCGGGATCCGCGTCCCCGACGGCGAGGCGCCGCCCCGCACGCCCTCGGCCGAGATCCGCAGGTCGAGCACGGCACGCCGCGCGTCCTCGGGCAGCGGCAGACCGGGGCGGCCGCCCCCGGCCGGCTCCAGGGCACCGAGCACCGCGTCGAGGTCGCCGTCCGCGAGGTCGCCGCGCATCAGCAGACGGTCGCCCGCGCCCGTGGTGTCCAGCGCCAGCACCGTCGCGGTGCGGTTCGCCGACAGACCGACGGACGCCCGCACGGCGGGGGCCGCCGCGCGCACGCCGGGCAGGGCCGCGTACCGTCCGGCGTCGCCCGGCCCCGCCGTGCCGGTGTCCAGCACCCGCACCGAGGTGCCCGAGCGGAAGTCGGCCTGGTCGTCCTGCGAGCGGTCCCACGAGGCGCTCTGCCCGATCGCGAGCATGCCCATCGCCACCGCGAGCACCAGCAGCAGCACCGGGCCCGCGCCGCGCAGCGGGCGCCGGCTGAACTGCCAGCCCGCCAGCGCCAGCGGCAGACCGCGGCCCGCCGCCGCCCACCGCTCGGCGAGCCGGGCGACCGGCGGCAGCAGCCGCAGGGTCAGCACGGTGCCCGCCAGCAGGGCCAGCGCGGGCGCCACGACCAGCAGCGGGTCGATCCCGAGCTCGCCCTCCCGGTCGCCGCTCAGCGCACCGCCGCCGGCGGCCCCGGTCTGCCGGTCGAGCTGCCAGAACGCGACCGCCGCGACGGCCAGCAGCCCGAGGTCGGCGCCGGCCCGCACCGGGCCGGGCAGCGTGCGGCCACGGCCCCGCCGGGGCCCCTCGCCGCCCGCGCCGAGCGCGGGGGCCACCACGGCCGCGGCGCAGCACACCGCCACCGCGACGGCCACCAGCCACACCTGGGCGGCCGGCGCGTCACCGACCCGCAGACCGCTGTCGCCGAGCGAGGAACGGGACGCGAGCAGCCGGGTCAGCGGCCCCGCGAGCAGCGGCGCGCACACGGCGGCGGGCAGCGCGAGCAGCAGCGCCTCGACGGAGGCGAGCCCGGTGATCCGCCCCCGGGACGCGCCGCGCGCCCGCAGCAGGCCGGTCTCCCCGGCCCGCTCGCTGCTCAGCAGCCGGGCCACCAGCAGCAGGGTGTAGCCCGCGAGGACCACGAGCTGCACGGCCACGATCAGCAGGGTCGAACGGGCCACCAGCAGGGCCCGCTCGCTCTGCGCCAGCACCGTCGGCAGCGAGGTGCGCACCGTCACGGACCCGGCGAAGACGGGGTCCTTGCCGAGCGCCTCCGGCCCCGCGACGGCGGCCGTGTGCAGTGCGCCGATCCGGTCGGTGGTCATGGTGCGGAAGTCGGCCCGGGCGATCCACGCCGAGTCGCCCGTCCCGGTGCGGCCCGAGGCGAGCAGCCCCGGATCGGCGAACAGGGGCCCGTAGGTGGTGAAGACGGCGGAGCGCACCCCGCGTCCGGCGAGCGGGTCGAGCTGCCAGTACGGGTCGGCCGGGTCGGCGACCCGGTACACGCCGACGATCTCGGCGGCGAGCGGCTTCTCGGTGAGCCGGTCGGTGAGGTCGAGCCGTGCGCCCACCGTCAGGTCCAGCAGCTTCGCGGCCGCCTCCGGCAGGGCGACCTGGACGGGCCCGTTCGCGCCCGCGGGGCCCGGCAGCCGCCCGGCCACGATGTCGACCCGCGCCGGGTCCAGGGCGGCGAAGTGCGTGAGATCGGGTTCGCCCTTGCGCGCCTCGGGGCTCTGCAAGGACCGCGGCAGCGCGTAGGCGCCCGAGCGCTCCAGCTTGCGGACGGTGACGGGCAGGCCGTCGAAGGAGGCCGCGGCACCGCGGGCGACGGCCTCGTCGGCGGCCTCGCGGTGTTCGCCCGGGGTCCGGGCGCCGACGGTGAGGGCGGCGCCGGCCGCCTCCCGGGTGCCGAGGGTGTGGCGCAGGGCGGCGTCGCCGACCGATCCGGAGAAGGCGGCGAGCGCGGACAGCACACAGGTGGTCAGCACGACGGCGAGCAGCGCCGCGGCCAGCAGCAGTCTGTGCGCCCTGACGCGCAGCAGTACGAACCCCGTCACTCGTCCCCCGCCCCGGCCCGCTGCCCCCGGCCGGTCCGGCGAGGCGGTACGGGCGGGCCGCCCCTGAGTACTCCGGAGATGCTTTCAGAGGACACCTGCCGGGGGTAACCGCTTGCCGGACGACCTTGACCCGATCGTGACCGTTATCCGGCGCCCGGTGACCGGAATGTGTGGCTCCGTGAGCGCTGGGTGAGAACGTGGCTACTGATCCGGGGCGTTGACCATCGACGCGGCCGCGTAGGTCAGGTAGCTCCACAACTGGTGCTCGTGCTCGGCGGAGAGGCCCAGCTCGTCCACCGCCACCCGCATGTGCTTCAGCCACGCGTCGTGCGCCGCCCGGTCGACCGTGAAGGGGGCGTGGCGCATCCGCAGCCGCGGGTGCCCGCGGTTGTCGCTGTACGTCCGGGGCCCGCCCCAGTACTGCATCAGGAAGAGCACCAGCCGCTCCTCGGCGGGACCGAGGTCCTCCTCCGGGTACATCGGCCGCAGCAACGGGTCGTCGGCGACGCCCTGGTAGAACCGGTGGACGAGGCGTCGAAAGGTCTCCTCGCCGCCGACCTGCTCGTAGAAGGTCTGCTCCTGAAGCGTCCCGCGCGGAATCTCGTTCACCCGTCCATCGTCTCAGACACCCCGGCCGAGTCCTCAGGCCCTAGGACCCCTGAATCCCCCTTGATCCCGACCGGTCCCGCCCCGCCGCCGCGGGGCACGGCCGCCCCGGCGGCTCGCCCCGGATGTCCGGGCGAAGGACAGTGGAGACATGGCCGCACACGCCGGACCGCCGCACGGCCCGCGCCCCGGCGCCGGGGCGGATCCGTTCGCCCGCGCCGGCGCCGAGGCGCGGGCCGCCATGGTGCGCGAGATCGTCCGCGGCGGAGGACTGGCGGACCCGGCCTGGCGGGCGGCCTTCGAGGAGGTGCCCCGCCACCTCTTCGTCCCCAGCTACTTCGTGGTCGAGGGCGGGGTCTACGAACGGCTCTGGCGCGAGGACCCCGACCCGGGGCGGCGCGCCCGGTGGCTCAGCGGGGCGTACGAGGACGGGCCGCTCGCCACCCGGCTGCGCGACGGCGCCCTGCTGACGTCGTCGAGCCAGCCGTCCCTGATGGCGGTGATGCTCGACGCGCTCGAACTCCGCGGCGGCGACACCGTGCTGGAGATCGGCGCGGGCACCGGCTACAACGCGGCACTGCTCGCGCACCGGCTCGGCGACGACGCGGTCACCACCGTGGACCTCGACCCCGACATCACCGAGTCCGCCCGGTCCCATCTGGCCGAGGCCGGCCGCCGGCCCGTCGTGGTCACCGGCGACGGCGCCCGCGGCTGCCGTGAACGGGCGCCGTTCGACGCCGTCGTCGCCACCTGCACGCTGCCGTCGGTGCCGCCCGACTGGCCCGCCCAGTGCCATCCCGGCGCCCGTATCGTCGCCCCGCTCTCCACCGGGCTGATGGCGCTGCGGGTCGGCGCCGACGCGGACGGGCGGCCGAGCGCCGAGGGGCGCTTCCTGCGGACCTCCGCCTACTTCGTGCCCCTGCGCGGCGGCATGGGGGTGCCCGAGAACAGCGCGGGCGGACTGCCCCGCCGGGCGATCGAGAACGAGCTCTTCCGCTTCCTGCTGACGCTGACCGCCGACAGCCTCGACCCGCGCGAGGCGCTCTCCCTGTGGGAACGCGAGCACCGGCCCCGGCGGGACCGGTTCGGCGTCACCGTCCGCGGGGGCCGTCAGTGGGCATGGCTGGACGACCCGGAGGGTCCGTACGTCTGGCCGCTCGGCGGGCCGGAGGCGTGACGCCCCCGGCCCGGCGGGCCGGAGCCGTCAGCCCCGGCGGACGGTGATCGTCGTCCAGGCGCCCACGTGCACCCGGTCGCCGTCCTGGAGCGGGATCGGCACATAGGGCTGGATCGGGTCCTCGGCGCCGTTGAGCGTGGTGCCGTTGGTGGAGTTCTGGTCGACCACCGCCCAGCTCCCGTCCGGCTGCTGCACCAGCACCGCGTGCTGGTGCGAGACGCCCGGGTCCTCCGGGGGCACCGACAGGTCGATGTCCGGGGACTCCCCGGTCGAGTGCCGGCGGCGGCCGATGCTGACCTGGTTGCCCGAGAGCGGAAGCCGGTGCTCCGGCGAGTAGGCCGGCAGGTTCAGGCCGGTCGCCTCGGGGCCGCTGCGCTGCATCATCGCCATGAAGTAGTCGCGGTCCGGTGCGATCACGGCCGTCCAGCCGGCCGGCCCCTGCGCCTGGGACGGGAAGTGCGGCGGCTGCTGCCCCTGGGGCGCCCCGTGCGGGCCGCCCTGCGGCGGCGCCTGGTGCGGCGGCGGACCCTGGTGCTGCCCCGGCGGGGGCTGCTGCCCGAACGGCGAAGGGCTCTGCGGACCCTGAGGCGCCTGAGGACTCTGCGGACCCTGGGGGCCCTGAGGCGCCTGGGGGCCGGCCGGCGGCGGGGGCGACTGGGTGCGCGACGGGGGCGACAGCATCCAGTCGTCACCGCCGGTGTGCTGCGGCGGCGCGGGCGGCGACGGCTGCGGGTACGCGGGCGGAGCGGGCGGCCCGCCCTGCTGGAACGCCGACGGCACGGGCGGCGGGAACCCCTGCGGGGGCTGCTGCCCGCCCGGTCCCGGGAACGGACCGGGGGCCGCGCCCTGACCGGGGTTCGAGAACGGGCTCGGACCGGGGCCCTGGTCGGGGTTCGGGAACGGGCTCGGACCGGGGCCCTGGTCGGGGCCGGGACCCTGCATCGGGCCGGGGCCCTGACCCGGGGCGGGACCGGGACCGTGGCCGGGGCCCTGGGACGGGTCGTGGCTCAGCGGCTCCGCCGGGCGGTTCATCTGCGAAGGACGCGAGCCCTGGTAGTCGAAGGGGTCCCGCGGCGGACCGGGCGGCGGCCCGGGCTGCGCCTGGAAGCCGGGGGGCAGATTGAGCCCGGGCTGCGGCGGCGGGGAGATCGGGGTGTACGAGGTGGCCGTCTGCGTCAGGAAGTTGTACCGGCACTCCTCGCAGAACGGCGCCATCGCCTCACGCGGCGTACGGCACTGCGGGCAGAGCTCGGCCTGCGCCGTCGCGTGCGGGTCGCCGGCCGGTCCCGGAGGGCCGTCGGCGGGGCCGGGGTAGCCGTCGCCCCCGGGGCCCGGGTAGCCGTAGGCGGGAGGCGGCGGGGGAGGGGGCGGCGGTACGGCTCCGGCCGCGGCGCCGGGGCCGGCCATGCGGTGGCCACAGACCTCGCACCAGTCGTCGGAACCCGACTGGTGTCCGTTCGGGCAGGTCGGCATGTCGGCGCTTCCCCCTCTCCTTCTCCGGCCCGGGGGCCGTTTCGCGTCTGCTCGTGCGTGCTGTCGCGCGCGTTACTTCTTCACGCGAACGGTCTTGGTGGAGCGCGTCTCGAGCGTCATCTCGTCCGCGTCCGCGACCTTCGCCTTCAGTCGCACAGTACCCGTCGCCACGTCGACCACGTCCACCACCTTCGAAAGGAGTTTCGCAGTGTCCTCGTTGCCGGAGCGGGCCGCCAACTGCACGGCGCGGCCCAGTTTGGCCGTCGCTCCCCCTATGTCACCCGATTTGCGCGCTTGCAGCCCTTGTTGGATGACCTGGGCCAGTTCGGCCTGCCCGGTGTAGTGCGCCACCTGAGCGTTGATCGCCGTCGACGCGGCGAGGTCGTCCGTCCACACCGCGCGCACCAGGCCCTGCGAGAGGACCTCCGGAGCGCCGCCGCCGGGAGCGGGCGCGATCAGCGAGACCCGGGCCGCGAGCATCTCCTGCCCCACACCGGCCTCGGGGACCCGCACGCAGACGTGGTAGTCGCGGGACTCGTCGCCCCAGGACCCCGTCGGGTAGTCGCCGGCCCGCGGACCGGCCCCGGTGCGACGGCCGGTGAGGTCCTCCACGGTGGGCGCGACCTGCTTCACGAAGACGATCTCCACGCCGACCGGGGTCCACAGCCGCAGCGCCACGTCCGCGACCCCCTTGCCCATCGCCTTCTCCATCATCGAGGTGAAGTCGGCGGCCAGACCGGCCGGATCGGCGACGATGTCGGCGGTGCCCAGCAGCGCGGAGGCGATGCCGGTGACCTCCTTGACCTCCCAGTCCGTGCCCACCCCGCGGGCGTCGCAGGTGAAGCGGCCCGCGCACGCGTCCAGCGCGGCCCGCAGCTCCTCGGGCGACTCGTGCTCGTTGCGCCCGTCGGTCAGCGCGATGCCGTGCCGGATCGTCAGGTCCGCGGAGGAGAGCAGCCGGTCCGCCAGCCGCAGCCAGGTGCCGATCGCCGTGCCGCCGCCGGCGGTCAGCCGGCGCAGTGCCTCCTTGGCCTGTGCGCGCGTGGCCGGGCCGGCGACCGCGAGCCGGCCGTTGCCCGGGTAGACCTCGGTCGCCTTGTGGGTGCCCGCGACCACCGCGAACGCGACGCCGTCGTGCAGCGTGTCGACGGCGGCGGCGGTCGCGTCCCGGGCGTTGCGCATCTTCGTGGGCGGATAGTCCATCGAGCCGGAGCAGTCGACCATCAGGACCACGCCCGCCGAGGGCGCGGCCTGCCCCGGCAGGGCCGAGGGGGCCGATGTCGCGCCCGTCAGCGGGATGCCGCCCGTCGTGCCGCCGCCGGTGGACGTCACGGTGACGATCGCGTTGACCTCACGACCGCCCTCCGGGAGGTAGGCGTTCTGGTAGACGTCGACGGAGAACTGCGGCACCTGGGACTTGGAGAAAACGGCCATCTGATCGGCTCCTCGGGGCTCCATCGGGCAAGGACGCGGGGGCGGTGCGACGGGCGGGCCGGGGGCCCTCGGCTACGGCGTCGCGGGGACCGGCGGGGCCGGGTCGCCGGCCGGCACGGCGAACGGGAGCACCGCCACCGTCACGTTGTCGTGGCCACCGCCGTCGAGCGCGTGGCCGACCAGCATCTGCGCACTGTGCAGCGGACGCAGCGCCGCGTCCCCGGGCACCACCCGGGCCATGTCGTCGGCGCCCTCGGCGTAGTTCCACAGGCCGTCCGTGCAGACCACGACGACACCGGGGCGGTCGGGCTTGAACGCCTGGGTGTGCGGGTCCAGTTCGTAGGCGTCCGCGCCGAGCCAGCCGGTGATGGCGTGGGCGCGCTCGTCCGCGTACGCCTCCGCCTCGTTCATCAGGCCGGCGGCGACCATCTGGGCCGCCCAGGAGTCGTCCTCGGTCAGCCGGGCGGGCGCCACGCTGCGGTCGTCCGGGACCCAGTAGGCGCGGCTGTCGCCGACCCAGCCGACGATCAGCAGACCGCCGGCCGACACGGCGCCGACGATCGTGCAGGCGGGCGCGTTCCGGTGGCGGCCGGACTCGGGGTCGGGGTCGTCCGAGGCAAGGGAGTTGACCGCCTCCGAGGCCGCGACGATGGCCTCGCGCATCGCCTGCTGCGGGTTGGTGCCGAGCGGCAGGACGGCCAGCAGCCGCTCGTTGGCGGCGCGCGCGGCGGCGGCGGACGCCTCGTCGGGGCGGGTCGCCGAGGACACCCCGTCGCAGACGACGGCGACCACGGCGGGCGAGCCGTCGGGGAGGGCGGTCGACGAGACGGCGAACGCGTCCTCGTTGCGGTGGTGGCGCAGGCCCCGGTCGCTGACGGCCGCGACCGAACCGAGCTCCTGCTCCATGTGGTCGCGCTCGCGCGGCTGTGCGTGACCGCAGTTCTCGCAGTAGCCGTCGGTGTCCACATGGCCCGCCCGGCAGGCCACGCACAGCTTGCCGCCGGCGGCGGCGGGGGCGGGCGGCGGCTGAGCGGTCCGCGGGTCCACGGCGACGGCCGTGCCCGGCCGGGGGGCCGCCAGCTCGAAGTCCTCCGAACGAGGGGTGTCGTAGCGCACCTGGGCGGTGTCCTGCCCGGCGGCGGGGTGTCCGGCCCCGCCCTCGACCGGGCCGGGCGCACGGTCGTGCCCGCCGCCCGAGGGCCCGGGCACCGTGCCGGTGGCCCGCGGCGCCTCCGCCGGCAGAGCGCCGGCGCCGGGGGCGGCCGGACCAGCGGGGCCCGTCGGCGTGCCGCCGTACGCGGCGCCGTCACCGGAGGCCCCCGCCGGGCCGGTGGCCGGGGCGCCGCCGGAACCGGCCGCGGGCGGCACGGCCGGGCCGTACCCGGGGGCGGGGGCCGCGGCCGACGGCGGTGCGGGCGGGGTGGGCTGCGGGCCGGCGGGAGGGGCGGGCGGCATCGGCGGGGCCGCCGGCGCGGCACCGTGCGCGCCGGCAACGGCCGCCGGAGGCACCGGCGGTGGCGGCGGGGTGGGCCGGGCGCCGGCCGCACCGGCCGGAGGTGCCGGCGGCGGGGTGGGCGCGGCGCCCGACGGGGGAGTGGCGGCCTGGGCGCCGGCGGAGGTGGCCGCGGACTCGGCGAGGTCGGCGGGGTGCTGGGTGGGCGGGGACATGCCCGAGGTGTCGGTGCCGGCGGCCGTGGGCCACTCCACCGGGGTGCCGAGCGCCTGGGTGGGGCGGTCGGTGCCCGGCGCCGCGAGGGCCGACAGGTCGTACCCGCAGGCCCCGCAGAACCGGTCGCCCGACTCCACCGGCTCCTCGCAGCCGGGGCAGGACTGCCCGTCGGCCGACTGGTGCATCTGCGCCATCATCACACCCACGTCCGGGGGCGGTAGCGGTTCGCCCGCTCCACCAGCTCTATCCGTTCCTCGCCGCGCTGGGCGAGCCGGGCCAGGACCCGGTACGAACGCTCCAGCCCGAAGCGCAGACCGCGTTCGTCCAGCGGGCTGCCCAGCAGCGCCGGCGGTCCGTCCGGACCCGGCGCGGCGGCGGGCGCCGCCGCCGTGGACGGCCCGGCTCCGGGACTACCGGAGATTACCCAGTCGAGCGCGGTGCCGAGCACCTCGGTCGCCAACTTCTCCCGGCGCACCGCGTCCAGACCGAACGCCGCCAGGGCCTCCACCTGCGCCGCGGACGCCGTGAGGTCGGCGAGCAGCGCCTCGTGCGCGGCGCGTCGCCGCAGCCGCGAACGCACGGCGGCCACCCGGGCGGCCGTGTAGTGGATGGACGCCTCGGGCACCGACTCCAGCGTCCGTACGGCTCCCGGCCGGTCGCCCGCCGCGAGCTGCACCCGGGCGAGCCCGAACGCCGCGCTGACGAAGCTCGGGTCCGTCGTCCACACCAGGCGGTAGTAGTCCGCCGCGTTGTCGAGCTGGCCGAGCACCTCCGCGCACAGGCCGAGCGCCAGCTTGGGCGCGCACTCGCCGGGGAACGCGTCGTACACCGCGTCGAAGGAGAGCGCCGCCGTCTCGTGGTCGCCGTGCACCAGCGAGGCGACGCCCCGGTACCAGACGACCCGCCAGTCGTCGGGGTGCCGGCTCTCCAGGGTGGCGAGCGTGCCCGACGCCGGGGTGGCCTCGCCCAGTTCGAGGCGGGCGCGCAGCTCGCGCAGCAGCGTCTCCGTGGAACTCGCAGGCACCCCCTGGAGCGCGGTGATCAGCTCGGCCGGGGCCGAGGCCATCAGCCCCGCGAGGAAACCGGCGTTGGGGTCGTGGGGGTCGACGCGGGGGACGGGGAGCGCCAGGGCGCCGGCCCGGGTGTCCAGGGGCGCCAGGTGCGCGGCACCCTGCGGGGCCGGTGCCGCGGGGGTGCCCGCCGCGCGCTGCGCGGGCAGCGCGGCGCCCGGGGGCAGCGCGGGCGCGCCGCGCGCCGCGCGGCCGGTCCGCCGTGCGCCCAGCGCGGAGGTGTCCTCGGTGAGCTCGGCGAACAACACGGTGTCCGTCACCCGCAGTTCCGGGCCGAAGAGCGTCGACAGCGCGGGGCGCGGCCGCCCCGTCTGCATGGCGACGACCTCCCGGAGCACCCCGGTGAGCTGGTCGGCCATCTCCTGCGCCGAGGCGAACCGGCGCGCCGGGTCCGGGTCGGTGGCCCGCACCAGCAGCCGGTAGAACGACTCGTAGGTACGGAAGACGGGGATGTTCCCGGGATCGGGCAGGCTGTCGACGAAGACGTTCGTGTAGCCCTGGAAGTCGAACGTCATCACCGCGAGGGTGCGGGCGACCGTGTAGAGGTCGGAGGCGACCGACGGCCCGACCTCGGCCACCTCGGGCGCCTGGTAGCCCACCGTCCCGTAGATCGCCGACTCGTCGTCGTCCATCCGGCGGACCGCGCCCATGTCGATCAGCTTGAGCTGGTCCTGCTGCTGGATGGCGTTGTCGACCTTGAAGTCGCAGTAGAGGAGGTTCCTGCTGTGCAGATGGCCGAGCGCCTCCAGCGCCTCGATGCCGTACGCGCAGGCCTGCTCGACCGGCAGCGGGTCGCGCCGCCCGTCCGGGCCGCGGCGCGCGTTGGCGATCTCCTTCAGCGACTTGCCGCCGACGTACTCCATGACGATGTAGCCGTCGAGGGAGCCGGTGCGCTGGTCGAGGTGCTCGACGAAGTTGTAGATGCGCACGATGTTGGAGTGCTCGATCTCGGCGAGGAAGCGCCGCTCGGAGATCGCCGCCGCCATCGCGTCCTGGTCGCCCGTGTCCAGCAGGCCCTTGAGGACCACCCAGCGGTCCGACACCGCCCGGTCCACCGCCAGGTACACCCAGCCCAGACCGCCGTGCGCGAGACAGCCCGCGACCTCGTACTGGCCGTGGACGATGTCGCCGCCCTTGAGCTTGGGCACGAAGGAGTACGGGTGGCCGCACTTGGTGCAGAAGCCCTCGGTGCGCCCCGGCCGGTCCCCGCGGGCGCGCCCGACCGGCGCCCCGCAGTCCGAGCGGGAGCAGAACCGCTTGCGCTCGGGGACCTCCGGGTCGGTCATCACCGCGGACCGGGGGTCGGGCCGCGGCACGTCCGGCACGGCGACCAGACCCGCGCCGAGGCGGTTGCGCCCCGAGGCGGCCGTCGACGAACCGGAACTGCGCACCGACACCGACCGGGAGGACGCGCTGCCGCCCGTCAGCGAACGCGACAGCCGGCCCGACACCGATCTGCGCGACGTCGACGACCGCGACGACGCCCGCCCGCTGCGCGCCGACACCGAGTCCCGTCCGCCGGCGGTGAGGCCGGTGGGCGGCGAGGACACCATGCCCGTGGACGACACGACGGGCGCGAGCCCGCAGGTGTCGCAGTACAGCTCGCCGCCGCCCATGTCCTCGTAGGAGCCCTCGCAGCCGGGGCGCTGGCAGTTCGTGTTCTCGCTCATGAATCCCCCCTGCTGTCCTGAAGGCCGTGCCCGTCCGCTCTCGGCACGAGCACCTCGGCCGCCGCCTGCTGGTAGCGCAGCACGGCCTGCTCGGCCACGCGCAGATCGCACGGCGCGCTCCAGAGCATCCGCCGCGCCGCGTCGTACCGCTCGATCAGCAGCGGGTCCTCGGCCAGGCCGTGCCGGGCCACCTTCGCCTTGTACGCGTCGAGCCGGCCCCGCAGTTCGGCGCGGACCGCCAGCGGCGCGGTGACGGCGGTCAGCGACTCGCGGGCCCGGTGCAGCTCGTCCTCCGCGTCCCGTTCCAGCGACTCCAGCAGCGGCGACAGCCGGTGCCAGCGGGAGTGCCGGCGGTACTCGGCCGCGGTGGCGAGCCGCTCCTGGAGCGCGGTGGGCGGTCCGCTGACGGCGGGCACCTCGGACGCCGCGATCTTGGCGAGCACCTCGCCCCGGGCCGCACGGGCCTCGGCGAGGGTGCGGTCCGCCCGGGAGAGCACGTCCCGCAGCCGCAGCAGCCGCTCCTCGGAGTCCTGGCGGACCCGGAGCACCGCCTCGATCTCCCGGCGGACGTCCTCCAGGTCGCGCGCCGCCCGGTCGTAGCGGTCGGTGTCGGGGCGGCCGCCGCCCGGCGCCGAACTGCCCGGCGCGGGGCGCCAGAAGGCCAGCGGGTCGGAGACGACCTGGGCGCGCAGGGTCGCCAGCTCGGCGGTGATGGACTCCAGTTCGTCGCCCGAGGGGTGCTCGCCCGGCCGCACGCCGACCGAGTGGGCGAGCGAACGGGTGCGCCGCAGCTCGGCGGAGAGCAGGTCTATCCGGGCCGGCAGGGCCGACCAGACGGCGTCGGCGGTGATGATGGTGTCCAGCGAGGAGGCGTAGAGGGCGTTCATCCGGGCGACCAGCTCCTGGAGGGTGAACTCCTCGGAGAGCAGGGCCGGACCGGCGATGTCCGGCGACGGCGGCACCGCCTGGCCCGCGACGGTGACGCTGCGCCCGCGCAGCCGCCCGGTGAGCTCCACCAGGTCCTCACGGCTGGACCAGCGCCGCCGGGCGCGCAGTTCGCGCATGGCGGTGAGCGCTCCCGAGTAGGCGTCGAAGTAGGTCCACAACTGGGTGATCGACTGTTCGGCGGCCGCCCAGCGGTCCTTGGTGACACCGGTCAGCTCGGCGCCCTCCAGGAGCCGGCGGCCGGCGTGGTCCTGGAGCGCCAGGAGCGAGGTCTCGACGGCCTCGTGCTCCGCGCCGAGCCGCGCCAGCGCGCGGTCCACCTCGTCCCGGTCCATCACCGGCCCGTGGGGGGTCCCCGCCGCGCCGGAAAAGGGTCCCGCGACGCCCATCGATCACCTCTCCGATCCGTGCGTGTCCTGGCCTTCGGTCGTGCCCTCCGCCTGTCCCGCCCCGGGGCCTACCCCGCCCGGTACTTGGGCTGCGGGGGCGCCGTGATGCCCGGCAGGTCGTCCTTCAGCCAGCGGTCGTACGCCGCCATCCATGGGCCCTTGCGGTACTCGTCCAGCACGTGGTTCACCCGGCGCACCACGTCGTCCTTGCCGAGCTTGGTGGCCACCCCGTAGTACTCGGTGGTGAAGGGGGCGCCCTTCAGCTCGACCGAAGGGTCCTGGGCCGCCTGGCCGGCCGCCAGCGCGTTGTCGGTGACGACGGCGTCCACCAGGCCCTGCTGGAGTCTGACCAGGCAGTCGAGCTGGTTCGGCACGGTGAGCAGGTCCTCGTCCTCGGGACCGCCGTCGTGCTCGTCGCGGAAGACGGCGCCGTAGGCGTTCTTCTCCATCGCCTCGTAGGCGGTGGAGCCCTCGGCCGTGCAGACCCGCTTGCCCGACAGGGAGTCGTCGTAGCCCGTGATCTTCTGCCCCTTGGGCGCGAGGACCTGCTGCCCCGCCTGGAAGTAGGCGGTGGAGAAGGCGACCTGCTCGATCCGGGCGCAGTTGATCGTCATGGTGCGCACCACGATGTCGACCGCGCCGCTGTCCAGCGCGGCGATGCGCTGGTTGGTCGGTATCGCGCGGAAGATGATGGCGTCCTCGCTGCCGAGGATGTCCGCGGCGATGGCGCGGGCGAGGTCGATGTCGAAGCCCTCCAGGCGCCCGGCCGAGGCCTTGGCGACGCCGTCGGCCGTCTCGCTGGGGTCGAGCGGCCTGCGGAAGCCCCACTGGTAGCTGTTCTGGTCGACGCCGACGACGAGTTTGCCGCGCTCCTTGATGGCGTCGATGTTGGGCCCGCCGGCGGTCGACGGGCGCAGGGACGCCTCGGGGTCGGCGCAGTCGTCCGCCTTGGCCGGCAGGGCGCTGCCGCGCCCCGCGGGATCGGCGCCCAGGACGTCCGCGCCCCCGTGGGACAGCGGCAGCAGCGTGACGGCGGCGGTCAGCGCGCAGGCGGCGGCCATGCCGGCGACACCGCCCCAGCCGCGCAGCCCGGCACGGACACCGCGCCGGCGGGCGCCCGTCGGCTCCTCGGTCATCGCTCCCCCTCTCACCGGTACTCCGAAAGCCTGCGGTTGATGCCGAGCACGGCGGCGACCGCGCCGAGCACGGCCAGCAGTGCCGCGCCGGCGGCGAGGCCCGTGAACGCCGAACCGGCGGATCTCGCGGACGCGGTGAACTCCCGCTGCTCGTGGTCCAGCGCCTCGGCCAGCGCGGTGTCGAGGGCGTCGAAGGACTCGTTGGTCGAGCCCTCGCCGCCGATGACCCGGGTCACCGCTCCGTCGTAGTCGCCGCCCTGGTCGGCCTTGGTGACGTCGGCGTGCCTGGTCCGCCAGGTGGCGACCGTCTCCACCGCCTTTTCGACCGGCGCCCGGCCGGCGGTGTCGTCGGCGTGGCGCAGGGCGCCGTCCAGCGACTCGCCGAGACGGTCCATCGCCTCCGCGTACTCCACGGCGTACTTGTCGGCCTTGCCGTCGTCGGTGAGCACGGCGCCGCGGGCGACGAGGGTGAGGTTCTCGCTGGCGCGTGCCTGGAGCGCCTGGACGCGGGCCTCGCCGAGCACGTCGAGCGAGCGCTGGGCGTGCACCTCGGCGTCGTTCAGCCGGGCCCCCGCGAGGGCCTGGGCGGCCACCAGCCACACCATCACCAGCCCGGCCGCGACGGTGGTGGCGAGCAGGCCTCGGTTGAACACGCGGTTGGTGCGGCGGTAGTTGCGCCGCTGGGCCCAGCCGAGGACGGCCAGCGCGGCGACACCGGAGGCCACCGACGCCAGGGGCCAGAAGCGCGCCTCGTCGTAGTCGGCGCGCAGCCGGGTGGACTCGGCGAGGTGGAGCCTGCGTGCCGCGGGCAGCAGGTCCTCGGTCATCAGATCGCTGGCGAACCGCAGATACGCGCCGCCGAGCGGGTGGCCCAGGCGGTTGTTGGCGCGCGCCGTCTCCATGTAGCCGGTGTAGCGGGGGAGATGCTCGTTGAGATGGGCGATCTGGCGGCCCGACTCGCTGTCCGCGTCCGTGTGGGTGGCGGCGGTGACCAGCAGCCGGGAGGCGCGGGCGATGTCCTTCTCGTAGCGCTCCTTGACCTCGCGCGGCTCCTCGGCGCCGGAGAGGAAGCCGGTGGACGCGGCGGTGTTGGCGTCGGCGAGCGAGCGGTAGACGGAGGCGGCGTCCTGGCTGAGCGGCTGGCTGCGGCCCACCACGTCGTCGGCGGCGGCCGACCGGGCGGAGACCTCCAGGGCCGTGACCGCGCCGAACACCACCATCAGCGCGGCGAGTACGGCTCCGATGATCTGGAGCCGGCCGGGCTCGGTCGTCGCGGCGGCGCGCAGCCGCCGGACGACCTCGGCCCGGGAGCCGAACCCTCCGGCGCCGGGCCCCGGGAGGGGCGGCGGCGCGGGCGCGGGCGCGGGTGCAGGAGCCGGCTGAGGCGCTGTGCCCACCGTCGGCGGGTGTGTCACGTGACCTCCCCCTCGGTCGATGACGGCCCGCTCCCCGGCGGGTCCTCGGATGACTCCCGGCCAGCAGTATGGCCGCAGGGGACTGCTTCACACCAGAATTGACTGGATCTTGATCGACTCGTCGCGGCGCGCGGCGACGACCGCCGTGCCTGGCCCGACCCCCCTCTGTGTCCCCACAGTGAATACGCTCCCCGCCGCCGCACGGTTCCCACCGATCGGGTGAATCCGGGCGACCCCGGGGAGGGGGCGTCAGGCTGCCCGTGCGGGGTGGGTTCCGGGGGCGTCACGCCGCCCCGTGCGGGGCGCGCCCCGTGGGCCATCACGTCGCCGGGGCGGGGGCGTTGGCCTCCCAGGCCCGCGGCCCCGAGAGCGCGGGGGCCCTCCGCGGGGGCTCCGCCCCCGCACCCCCGCGCCTCAAAGGCCGGCGAGGCCGGGAAAGCCGGCCCGTCCGGCGTTCGAGGGCGCCGCGCGGAGCGCGGTGTCGCTCCACGGACCGGCACGCGGGGCAACGCACCCCCCACGGAAGCGGACCCGCCCCCGCACAGCACCCCCGGGGGCCTCACGCGCCGAAGTGCGCCCGCAGTCTCGCGTGGGCCTCCGGTGGGGACGGGGTGCGGTCGAGACCGAGGAGGGCCGCGCCCAGGACCGGAGGGGCGGTCACCACGCGGACCACCGCCCCGGGGGCCTTCAGCGCCAGCAGCTCGGCGATGTCCGCGTCCAGTTGGGGGTGCCGGGCCGCGAGCACGCTCCCGCCGAGCACCAGCGGAGTCTCCTCGCCGAGGAGTCCGAGCCGGCCGAGCGCGACGGACGCCATCGCCACGATCTCCTCGGCCTGGCGCCGCACCAGCGACCTCGCCACCGGGTCGCCCCCGGCGCTCGTCGCGAAGAGCACCGGGGTCAGTTCGTGGCGGCGGACCGCCGCCACCCTGCCCAGGTGCAGGGCCTCGATCAGCGCGTACACCGAGCCGAGAC
Organism: Streptomyces zhihengii; assembly: GCF_016919245.1. NCBI lineage: Bacteria > Bacillati > Actinomycetota > Actinomycetes > Kitasatosporales > Streptomycetaceae > Streptomyces > Streptomyces zhihengii. The sequence continues at coordinate 5,419,101 of NZ_JAFEJA010000001.1, forward strand.
CGAAGTGCGCGGGCAGCGTGCGGGCGAGGTCGGTGGGTTCGCCCCGGCCGTCCTCGGCGCGCGCGGCGTACCAGAGCGCCTCCTCGGCGAGGCCGCCGCCGCCTCCCCAGTCCCCGGAGAGCTTCCCGATCGCGGGGAAGCGCGCGGTGCGCCCGTCGGGCAGCATGCCCACGCAGTTGATGCCCGCCCCGCACACCACGGCGACCCCCCGCGGCTCGTCGACCCCGGCGCGCAGCAGCGCGAACGTGTCGTTGCGGACCTCGGTGGTGTCCCCCCAGCCGCGCGCGTGCAGCGCCGCCGTCAGCTCGGCCTCCTCCACCGGGAGGTCGGCGTTGGCGAGCGCGGCGAGGACGTGCTCGGCGCGGTCGACGGGGGTGCCCGCCGCACGGGCCGCGGCCCGTGCGGCGCCGACCGCCGCCGCGAGGACGTCGACGGCGGCCTCGACCCCGACCCGCGGGGGCTGGAAGCCGCCCGCGCGGCCGGTGCCCAGCACGGTCCCGTCGGCGGCGACGAAGGCGGCGTCCGTCTTGCTGTTGCCCGCGTCGATGGCGAGGACGGTCGCGTTCACGCCCACGCGAGGTGCTCCCGGTTGTGTGCGAGCAGGCTGTCGGTGAGCCGGTCGGCGTAGTCGTACTGGCCGATGAGCGGATGCGCCAGCAGGGCCCGGAAGACCCGGTCGCGGCCGCCGCGCAGGGCCGCCTCCAGGGCGAGGTCCTCGTACGCGGTCACCTGGGCGATCAGCCCCGCGTAGAGCGGGTCGAGCCGCGGCACGGGCAGCGGTGCGGCGCCGTCGGCGCCGACCCGGGCCTGCACCTCGACGACGGCGTCGTCCGGCAGGAACGGCAGCGTCCCCCGGTTGAGGGTGTTCACCACCTGCACCCGGTCGCCCGCCCCGCCGAGCAGGGAGGCGGCGAGGTCCACCGCGGCCTCCGAGTAGAAGGCCCCGCCGCGCTTGGCCAGCAGCTCCGGCTTCTCGTCGAGCGCGGGGTCGCCGTACATCTCCAGCAACTGCCGTTCCATGGCGGCGACCTCGGCGGCCCGCGAGGGCTTGGTGCGGGACTCCTCGACGACCTCGTCGTGCGCGTAGAAGTAGCGCAGGTAGTAGGAGGGGACGACCCCGAGCCGATCCAGCAGGTGCCGCGGCAGCCGCAGGTCGGCGGCGACGGCCTCGCCGTGTTCGGCGAGCAGCTTCGGCAGCACGTCCTCGCCGTCGGGCCCGCCGATGCGCACACCGGTCTCCCAGGTGAGGTGGTTGAGCCCCACGTGGTCGAGGTGCACCTGCCCCGGCGCGACGTCCAGCAGCTTCGCGAACTTGCGCTGGAGCCCGATGGCCACGTTGCACAGGCCGACCGCCTTGTGCCCGGCGCCGAGCAGCGCGCGGGTCACGATCCCCACCGGGTTGGTGAAGTCGATGATCCAGGCGTCCGGGTTGCTGCGGCGCACCCGTTCGGCGATGTCCAGGACGACCGGGACGGTGCGCAGCGCCTTCGCGAGGCCGCCCGCGCCCGTCGTCTCCTGGCCGACGCAGCCGCACTCCAGCGGCCAGGTCTCGTCCTGCTGCCGTGCGGCCTGGCCGCCGACGCGGAGCTGGAGCAGGACGGCGTCGGCGCCCTCGACCCCGGCGTCGAGGTCCGAGGTGGTGACGATCGTCCCGCCGTGGCCCTGCTTGGCGAAGATCCGCCGGGCCAGGCCGCCGACGAGTTCCAGCCGGTCTGCGGCCGGGTCGATCAGGACGAGTTCGGTGATCGGCAGGGTGTCGCGCATCCGCGCGAAGCCGTCGATCAGTTCGGGGGTGTAGGTGGAGCCGCCCCCGACGACTGCGAGTTTCATTGTTCCTAGCCCTTCACTCCGGTCAGGGTGACGCCCTCGATGAACGCCTTCTGCGCGAAGAAGAAGACCACGATCACCGGTGCCATGATCAGCACCGTCGCGGCCATGGTGAGATTCCAGTCGGTCTGATGGGCGCCCTTGAAGGACTCCAGGCCGTAGCTCAGGGTCCAGGCGGCCGGGTTCTCGGAGGCGTAGATCTGCGGTCCGAAGTAGTCGTTCCAGCAGTAGAAGAAGTGGAAGAGTGCCACCGCCGCGATGGCGGGCTTCGCCATCGGCAGGACGATCCGCAGCATGGTGCGCAGTTCCCCGCAGCCGTCGATGCGGGCGGCCTCGGTGTACTCCCGCGGGATGGTCAGCAGGAACTGGCGCAGCAGGAAGATCGTGAAGGCGTTGCCGAAGCCGAACGGGATGATCAGCGGCCACAGCGTGCCCGCCAGGTCGAGCTGCTTCGCCCAGAACAGGTACATCGGCACCACGACCACCTGCGGGGGCAGCATCATCATGGCGATGACCAGCATCATCGCCAGGTTGCGGCCCCGGAAGCGGAAGACGGCCAGCGCGTAGGCCACCGGGATGCTGGAGCCCACCGCGAGCACCATGCCGAGGCCCGCGTACAGCAGGGTGTTGCGCCACCAGGTCAGGAAGCCGGGGGTGTTCCAGACGGTCGCGAAGTTCCCCCACTCCCAGGTGTGCGGCCACAGGTCGCGGGTGAGGGCCTGGTCGTCGCTCATCACGGCGGTGAGCAGGACGAAGACGAACGGGAGCAGGAAGAAGAGCGCGGCGGCGACGGCGAGCGAGTGGACGGCCACCCACTCCAGCGCGGCCCGGCGCCGGGCCGCGCGCCGGGCGGCGCCCGTACCGCCGGCCGCGGGAGGGGAGACGGCCGGTGCCGGCGGCGTACTGGTCAGGGTCATCGTTCAGTCCTCCGCCGACAGGAAGCCGGAGCGGCGCCGCATCAGCACCGCGGTGAACGCCATCGCCAGGGCGAACAGCACCAGCGCGACCACGCACGCCGCTCCCGTGTCGAAGCGCTGGAAGCCCAGGTTGTAGACGATCTGCGGGACGGTGAGCGTGGTCCGGTCGGGATAGCCCGGCTCGAACTGCTGGCCGGATCCGCCGATCACTCCGCTGGCGACCTTCGCGGCCACCAGCGGCTCCGTGTAGTACTGCATGGTCGCGATCACGCCGGTGACCACCGCGAAGAGCACGATGGGCGAGATGTTCGGCAGTGTGACGGACCGGAACCGCTGCCACGGTCCCGCGCCGTCCAGCTCCGCCGCCTCGTACTGCTCCTTCGGCACGTCGAGCAGCGCCGCCATGAAGATCACCATCAGGTCGCCGATGCCCCACAGCGCCAGCAGCGTCAGCGACGGCTTGGACCACGCCGGGTCGGTGAACCAGCCGGGCGCCGGCAGCCCCAGCGACTCCAGGATCGTGTTCGCCGGTCCCGTACCGGGGTTGAGCAGGAAGACGAACGACATGGTCGCGGCGACCGGCGGGGCGAGGTAGGGCAGGTAGAAGAAGGTCCGGAACAGCCCGGCACCCGTCTTGATCTTCGTGATCAGCAGCCCGATGCCGATCCCGAAGAGGACCCGCAGCGACACCATCACGGCGACCAGCCACAGAGTGTTGCGCAGCGCGGGCCAGAAGTAGGGGTAGTCGCCGAAGACGTACGCCCAGTTCTTGAAGCCCACCCAGGTCGGCGGGGCGAACCCGTCGTACTTCATGAAGGAGAAGTAGACGGTCGACACCAGCGGGTACGCGAAGAAGACGGCGAAGCCGATCAGCCAGGGGGAGAGGAACGCGAGCGTGCGCAGCGCGCTCCTCCGGCGCCGGGCCCGCAGCCCGGGCGCCGCGGCGTGGACGGCGGCGGTCATCAGCGTGCCTGCTCGTTGTCCTTGTCGACCTGGGCGTCGGCCTTGCGCAGCCCGGCGTCCAGGTCCTTCTCCCGGCCGGCCTCCCAGCGCACCCCCAGGTCCTGCGCGGTGAGCAGGAAGGCCCCGCCGTTCACCGAGGAGGGCGCGTGGGAGCTGCCCGGGTGCTGGGCGATGGAGACGAACGTGCGGTACAGGGGGTCGTCGCCCAGGGCGGGCGACTTCAGCGCGGCCTGGGTGGAGGGCACGTTGTGGATGGCGTTGGCGAAGGAGACCACCGCGTCGGTGTCGGTGGACAGGTACTTCACCAGTTCCCAGGCGGCGTTCTGCTTCTCGCTGACCCGGGCGATGCCGAGGATCGTGCCGGACAGGTAGCCCTTGCCGTACTGGTCCGCCTGGTCGTCCGGCACGGGGAAGGGCGCGGCGCCGATCTCGAAGTCCAGCTCCGCGTCCGAGGCCATCTTGCCGCGCCACTCGCCGTCTAGCTGCATGGCGACCTGGCCGGTGTGGAACGGGTGCTTGGGGCCCCACTCGTCGCCCAGCGACGCGCGGAAGCGCTCCAGCCGCGCGTAGCCGCCGAGCCGGTCGGCGAGCTTCTTCTGCCAGGTGAACAGCGCCTTCACGGCCGGGTCCCCGGCCAGGGCGGACTTCCCGTCCGCGTCGAAGTACCGGACGCCGAACTGCGAGGCGTAGTGCTCGAAGGTGGTCTCGTAGCCCTGGAAGTTGGGCATGAACCCGAGCTGCTCGTAGGAGTCGCCCTTGCGCTTCGTGAGCTTCTCGGCGACCGCGTCGAACTCGGAGAGGGTCTTCGGCGGGGCGGTGATCCCGGCCTCGGCGAACGCCTTCTTGTTGTAGTAGAGGCCGTAGGCGTCGCCCAGCAGCGGCACCGCGCAGCGCTTGCCCTCGTGCTCGGTGTACTTGGCCATCTGGGGCAGGAAGGTGGTCGCCGGGTCGATGCCGGACTTGTCGAGGAACGGCTTCAGATCGGCGAGCGCGCCCGTGGCGCAGAAGCGGCCGACGTTGTCCGTGGTGAACGAGGAGACGACGTCGGGCGCCTGGGAGCCGCCGGCCCGCAGCGCCTGGTTCAGCTTGTCGTCGGTGATGCCCTTCACGGTCTTCACCGTGATGTTGGGGTGCTTCGCCTCGAAGGACTCGATGTTGGCCTCGATCGCGGCGACCTCGGAGGGCGCGGACCAGCCGTGCCAGAAGGTGAGGGTCGTCCGCGCCTTCGGGTCGTCCGACGCGGCGTCGCCGGCCGACCCCGTGCAGGCCGTGGCGAGGAGCGATATCGCGGCGGTCGCCGCGAGCGCGGCGGCCGTGGTCCGGCGGATTCTGGGCATGGCGGTGTCTCCCTGTGACGGAGGGCCGGGGGAAGGGGAGAAGCGGGGAACGGGAGGGGAAGCGGGGCGGCGGGGGGTCAGCGCGAGGTGTCGAAGACCTCGTCACGGGTGGTGGCCAGGGCGCTCTCCAGCGCGCCGCGCAGCACCGGGCCGCTGCGCACGGTGCCGGAGACCAGCCGGGGCCGGGCGGCGGCGAGTTCGGTGAGTTCGGCGCGGACCCGGGTGCGCAGCGGCTCCCCGCCGGCGGCGATGACGTCGCCGGAGAGCACGACGAGCTCCGGGTCGAGCACGGCGACCAGGGAGGCGAGACCGGTGGCGAGGCTGGTCGCGTAGGCGTCCAGCAGCTCCCCGTACACCCCCGAGTCCGCCTCGGCGGCACGGGCGAGCAGCGCGGTGGCGACCCGGGCGTGCGGCCCGCCGCCGACGCCCTGGATGCCGAGCTCGCGGGCGAGCGCCGGCAGCGCCTGGGCGCCGGCCAGCTCCTGGAAGCCGCCGCTGTTGGCCTTGGTCACCTGCCGGACCAGCGGAGCGCCGGGCACCGGCAGGAAGCCGACCTCGCCGGCGCCGCCGGTGAAGCCGCGGTGCAGCCGCCCGCCGATGACGAGGGCGGCGCCGAGGCCCTCCTCGTTCCACAGCAGGACGAAGCTGTCGTGGCCGCGGGCCGCGCCGAGCCGCTGTTCGGCGACGGCGACCAGGTTCACGTCGTTCTCGTACTCCACCGGCATCGGCAGGGCGGCGGCCAGCTCGTCGAGGAGCGCGGGCGCGTGCCAGCCGGGCAGGTGGGAGGCGTACCGCAGCCGGCCGGTGGACGGGTCGAAGGCGCCGGGGGTGCCGACGACCAGGCGGTGGACGTCGGCACGGGTGATGCCGGCCGCCTTGACCGCGCCGTCCAGCGCGTCGGTGACCTGCCGGACGACGCTGTCCGCGCGCCGGCCGGGGGTGGGCAGCTCGTACTCGCCGGCCACCGCGCCGGTGATGTCGGCGACGGCGGCCCTGATCCGCTGCGGGGTGACGTCCAGGCCCGCGGCGTACGCGGCGCGGGCGTTGACGGCGTAGAGCTGGGCGCTGGGGCCGGGCCTGCCCTCGGTGGTGCCGGTGACGACGACCAGCCCGGCGGCCTCCAGCCGGGCGAGGAGCTGGGACGCGGTGGGCTTGGACAGACCGGTGAGGTTGCCGATCCGGGTCCGGGAGAGCGGCCCGTGCTCCAGCAGCAGATCGAGCGCGGCACGGTCGTTCATGGCGCGCAGGACGCGGGGCGTCCCCGGTGTCGTTCCGGCCATGGCGAGCCTCCGTGAGCCACACTGTTAGGAAAGTTTCCTAATCGGCAGAAGGCAAGGTAGGGCGCACCTCCGGGCGCCGTCAACAGCCGACACCCCCCGAACCGCGCGGTTCGGGGGTGTCGGCGTGCGGAGCGCCCGCGGCTACTTCGACAGGTTGGCCTGCGGCGGTATCGGGGAGGCGGCCAGGGACTGGGGGGAGGTCTGCGAGGCGAAGGCCGACGGCGCGGACATGCCCGCGGTGGGGTCGGCCGCGGCCTCCTCGGCCGGCTGCGGCAGCCCGCCGACGATCCGGATGCCCTCCGCGTCGAACGCCCGCTTGATCCGCCAGCGCAGCTCGCGCTCCACGCCGAGCGCCTGGCCCGGCATGGTCTTCGCCGCGACCCGGAACGTCATCGAGTCGAGCAGCACCTCGGTCAGGCCCAGCACCTCGACGGGGCCCCAGAGCCGCTCGTTCCACGGCTCGCTCTTGGCCAGGTCCTCCGCGACCTCGCCGATGACGGACTTCACCCGGTCCAGGTCCTCCGTGGGCCGGACGGTCACGTCGACGGCCGAGGTCGCCCAGCCCTGGCTCATATTGCCGATGCGCTTGATCTCGCCGTTGCGCACGTACCAGATCTCGCCGTTGTCGCCGCGCAGCTTGGTGACCCGCAGGCCCACCTCGATGACCTCGCCCGAGGCCACCCCCGCGTCCACGGAGTCACCGACGCCGTACTGGTCCTCCATGATCATGAACACGCCGGAGAGGAAGTCGGTGACGAGGTTGCGCGCGCCGAAACCGATCGCCACACCCGCCACACCGGCGGAGGCCAGCAGCGGCGCCAGATTGATGTTGAACGCCCCGAGGACCATCAGCCCCGCGGTGCCGAGGATCAGGAACGACGCGATCGAGCGCAGGACGGACCCGATGGCCTCCGAGCGCTGTCTGCGCCGCTCGGCGTTGACCAGCAGCCCGCCGAGCGCGGTGCCCTCCACCGCCTGGGCGGAACGGTTCATCCGCTCTATGAGCTTGGTCAGCGCGCGGCGCACCAGCATCCGCAGCACCAGCGCCACCGCCAGGATCAGCGCGATCCGCAGCCCGGTGTTCAGCCAGGTGGACCAGTTCTCCTCCACCCACCCCGCCGCGTCGCTCGCCCTCTCGGCGGCCTCCTCGAAGGTGACGGGTGCGGGTTGCGGAGCGGTGTCCGCGCCTACGGCGGACCAGAACGCGGTCACAGGGGAACCTCCAGGCGTGCGACGGGGAGCCTCAACAACAGTAACGGGGGCCGCCCGGCGGCCCTCTGTCCTCACCGCGCCGAGAGACGAGGCTCACCACGGAGGAAGAGAAGGGGCACCGGAGTCTGTGGTGCAAAACACCTCCAGCCCGTTACGCGCACGTGGTGGCGTTCGGAGCGGCCATGAGGCGAAACTGAAGACAGATCGTCCCGGCGCGAGCCACGCGCCGCCGGCGTACAAGGAGGCATCCGTGCCGCATGTCCTGGTCCTCAACGCGTCGTACGAGCCACTGGGCGTCGTACCGCTCCGCCGCGCTCTCGTCCTCGTCCTGGAGAACAAGGCTCTCTGCCTCGAGGAGTCCGGCGCCTTCATGCACAGTGCGACCCGTGTCGTCGCCGCGCCCAGTGTGGTCAGGCTGAAACGGTTCGTACGGGTCCCCTACCGGGGGCCCGTTCCGCTCACCCGCAAAGCGCTCTTCGCCCGCGACGGCGGGCGCTGCATGTACTGCGGTGGCGTCGCAACCAGCGTCGACCACGTGGTTCCGCGCAGCCGAGGGGGGCAGCACGCCTGGGACAACGTGGTGGCGGCCTGCCGCCGCTGCAACCACGTCAAGGCGGACCGGCACCTGCGCGAACTGGGCTGGCACCTGCGCCACCAGCCCGCACCGCCCAGCGGGCTCGCCTGGCGGATCATCGGCACCGGACACCGGGACCCGCGCTGGCTGCCCTACCTCCAGCCCTACGGCGCGGACGACGCGATGGCACGGATCGACGGGATCTCCGCCTAGCGGCGGGGTGCGGGTGTCCGGGGCGCGCCGGCCCCGGTTACGGCACGGCCTGCGGCCGTGTCCTCAAGCGCCGGACGGGCTGGATCCTCCAGCCCGTCCGGCGCTTGAGGACACCGCGCGCAGCGCGGTGCCGTCAAAAGCGCCGCCCGCACCGGACCTCTCAGCGTTCCGCCACCGCGTACGTCTCGACGCCGAAGAGGGAGTACCCGAAGCGCGTCGCGCGCTCGTCGCCCTGGACCCGCACGAAGCGGGTGTCCTCGGCGTCCAGGCGGACGCTCTCGCGGCCGCCCCTGCCGTCGGTGACGGTCGCCGCCGTGCGCCAGGTGACGCCGTCGGCGGAGACCTGTATGCGGTAGGCCGTCGCGTACGCGTCCTGCCAGTGCAGGACGACCTGCCCCACCCGCGCCGGGCGGGCCAGCTCCACCTGCCACCAGGCGCTCGGGCCGGTGGGCGAGGACCAGCGGGTGGCGCCGTCCCCGTCGGCCGCCGCCGAGGCCGGGAAGTCGGCGGTCTCCTCGCCGGACGCCGAGGCCCGCGCGCCCGGCGCGCGGGCCAGGTCCGGTCCGCCGGTCCGCGGGAACGCGCGCACGGTCAGCGTGGACTGCTGGCCGGCGAAGGCGATCGGCACCCGGTACTCGCCCGCCGGGGTGTCCTCGGGGACCGTCACCTCGACGGGGACGGTCGTCCTGGTCCCGCGCGGCACGGTGGTGCGCTGCGGCACCCGCACCTCGATGCCCGCCGGGGCCCGCGCCGTCAGCTCGCCGCGCACCTCGCCGGGCCGCTGCGCGGTCAGCCGTACGTCCGCCCGCAGCGGGGCGCCGCCGATCTCGGCGCCGGCCTGTTCGCGGTCGAGCGCGAGGCCGGCCGCCGGCTCGTCGGCGAACCACGGGACGAGCGAGCGCACGGACACCGGCCGGGGGCCGTCCGGCGCGACCCGCAGCGCGTCCACCGTGAGCTCCTTGACGTCCGTCTGCGTCCAGCCGCCCGCGGAGAGCGGGGCGAGCCGCCGCCAGCCCTCGCCGGGCACATGTCCTTCGAGGTGGCCGGGGGAGGTGTGCCCCGGCTCGGTCATCGTCGTCACGGCCGTCACCGGGCGGGGCCTGCCGAGGCTGACGGAGCCCTCGCCCGCCCCCGCGCCCGCGCGGTCGGCTCCCGTCCAGGCCCGGGACTCCTTCTCCGCCCGGTCGAGGAACGCGCCGAGCACGCCCTTGCCGACGGTGACCCGGCCCGCCGCGAGCTCCCGCCGGAGCGGTTCCAGCGCGAGGGAGGCGTCCCACGCGGCCTGCCCGTCCCCGCGGGTCTGGGCCAGCAGCATGTCGACGGCCTTCTCGCCCGCCCGCCCGTAACGGGCGAGCTGGTCCAGCCACGGGCGCACCTCCTCGGCGAGATCCCCGCCCGCCGTGGTGCGCAGGTTCCCGGGCGCCTCGCGCATCACACCGAAGGCGGCCCGCAGCGCGACGGCCGCCCGCTCCTGCGCCTGGGCGTCCGTGGTGGCGCGGGTGCGCCAGAACTCGTCCAGCAGCGGCCGCAGATACGCCGATTCGGCGTCGGGGCTGAGGACCGAGGAGGCGTCGTTGCCCGCCAGCGCCCCGAGCGCCTCGCGTGCGCGGGCGTCGGGGCCGGCCAGGTCGTCGAGCGCGGCCCGCCAGGACTCCTGGGGCCGGTAACCCTTCGGGTTCCAGGCGAAGTCGGCGGCCGTGAAGAGCGGGACGCGGGAGGCCGACGCCTGCTCCATGGCGTTGACGAGGAGCGCCGCCGAGCCGCCGGCGACCGCCGGTTCGCGGCCCGTGTAGGGGCCGAGGAAGATCCGGTCCTGGGCGTAGTCGTTGACCGGGTAGTTGTCCATGGTGACCAGCGGATGGCCGAAGGCCCGCCGCGTCTCGGTCAGTTCCCGCCCGGTGATGGTGCGGGGCACCACGCCGACGCCCGTCCACGCCACCCGGATGCCGTCGTCCAGCTCGCCGGCGAGCGCGCGCCGGTAGTCGGTGACGCCGTCCTGGTAGTACTCGGTCGGCACCACGGACAGCGGCTCCGCGCCCGGGTGACGGTCCGCCAGGTGCCGCGCGACCGCGTCCGCGACCCGCGCGTGCGCCTCCGCCGCCGCCCGCGGGCCCGAACCGAAGGCCCGCGCGTCCCGGTCGCAGTGCCACTCGCTGTAGCTCACGTCCTGGAACTGGAGCTGGAACGCCCGTACGCCGAGGGCCCACATCCCGTCGATCTTGCGGGTCAGCGCCCGGATGTCGCCGTCGTCGGACAGGCACATGGACTGGGCCGGCGCCACCGCCCAGGCGAGCACCACGTGGTTGCCCCGGGCCCGCTCGGCCAGCTCCCTGAACTCCGCGCGCCGGTCCGCGGGATAGGCCTCGCGCCACATCGCCGTGCGGTACGGGTCGTCGCCGGGGGCGTAGAGGTAGCGGTTCTGCTTGGTGCGGCCCATGAAGTCGAGCTGCTCCATGCGCTGCCGGTGCGTCCAGGGCGTGCCGTAGAAGCCCTCCGTCGTGCCGCGCACCGCCGTCCCGGGCCAGTCGCGGATCACGACGCGCGGGACGCCGTCGTCCGTGAGGAGCTGGCGCAGCGTCTGCACGCCGTGGAACAGGCCGTCGTCGCCGACCCCGTCGAGCGCGACGGTGGCCCGGCCCGCCACCTCGCCGGCGGCCAGGCGGTAGCCGCCGGCGGGGAGATCCGTGACGTCCGCCGCGCGCAGGGCGCGCAGCGCCGCCGCGGCCTCGGGGCCGCCGACGCGGAACACCGGGCCCCGGCCCGGCAGCGTCTCGTGCACGGTGCGCACCCCGGCGCGGCGCAGGACGTCCTTCAACAGGCCGACGGCGTACGGGTCGGCGCCCGGTGCGGCGGCCACGGTCGCCTCGGCGCCCAGCGCGAGGAAGCCCTCGCCCGCGCGCAGCGACTGGGGGCGGGGCCAGACGGACGGGACGGCCGAAGCGGCCTCCGGGTCCCGGGCGGTGCCCGCCGGTGACGCGGGATCGCCCGGTGCCGCCACCGCTCCCTGGGCGCCGCCCAGCAGACCGCCGATGACGGCCACCGCGAGCGCCGCCGCTGTACGCCTTCTCCCCGCGAGCCGCACGCCCGTGACTCCCCTCGGTCTCCCGTTCCGGTGGGCTCCGAGCCCACCACCCCGCCGCGAGGGTGTCAATGCGCGTGGTCGTTGCGCACCTTTTGCCCCGTGGTGGTGGATGATCGGAACCGCGTCCGTCGCCGGGGACGGCCGCCTGGGCCGGGAACGCGATGTGACCTGGGCCACGTTGACCGAACGTCGACGTCTGGGGCCGTGCCCACTGGGTAGGGCCCCAGTGACCCGTTCACGACCGTTCACGTTCCGCTTGGAGTGATTCACCGTGGCCGCATCCGCCCAACTGCTGCTCGACGCGCTGTCCAAACAGGTCCCGGCGCAGCCGCAGCCCCCGATGACCTGCCCGCTCGCGCTCGACGCCCAGCCGCCGCTGGCCTATGACGTACCGCTCACCAGCGAGCCCCCGCTCGCGCACGCCGCCCCCCTCACCAGCGAGCCCCCGCTCGCCGACCTCGCCCCCCTGACCAGCGAGCCGACCGCCCCGGCCACCGCGGGCGGCTCCGACTGCACGGGCATGTAGAAGGAGTCCGCATGGGCCTTGCCCGGCTCGCCGCGCTGCACGGCGTCGCCACCACGTTCTCGCCGTCCCCCGGCGTCACCGAGGTGGTCCCCGACGACACGGTCGTCGCCGTCCTCGGCGCGCTCGGCGTCGACGCCTCGACGCCCGGGGCGGTGCGTGCCGCCCTGGAGGCGGCCGACCGCGTCCGGGCGGACCGGCTGCTGCCGCCGACGGCCGTGCTCTGGCAGGAGCCCGCAGGCCCCCGCCTCCCCGCCGCGCTCACCGCTCTCCCCGCCGGCACGGAGCTGCGGGTGACGACGGAGCAGGGCCCGGAGCTCTCCCCGGCCGCCCCCCTGGGCCCGGGCGCCCCGGCCCCGGCCGGGTGGGCGGCGCTGCCCCACGGGGTCCACCGGCTGCGCGCCGAGGCCCCCGACGGGCGGGCCGGGGAGACGACGCTGATCGTCGCCCCCGGCGAGGCGCCCCGGCCGGGCGGGCGGTCCCACGGCTTCCTGGTCCAGCTCTACTCGCTGCTCTCCGGCCGCTCCTGGGGCATGGGCGACCTCGGCGACCTGGCCGAGCTGGCGACCTGGTCGGGGCGCGCCCTCGGGGCGTCCTTCGTCCAGGTGAACCCGTTGCACGCCGCCGTGCCGGGCGCCCCCTCCGACCCGTCCCCCTACCGGCCCTCGTCGCGCCGCTTCCCCGACCCGGTCCATCTGCGGATCGAGGACGTCCCCGAGTACGGCGGCGCGGACCCGGCGCAGCGCGCCCGGCTGGAGGAGCTGCGGGAGGAGGCGGCCGGACTGCGCGGCGCCGTCCTGCGCAAGGGCGCGCTGATCGACCGGGACGCCGTGTGGGCGCTCAAGCGCGAGGCGCTGGAGATCCTCCACACCGTGCCGCTCGGGCCCGGCCGGCACGCCGCCTACTGCGACTTCCTCGCCGAGCAGGGCCGCGCCCTGGAGGACCACGCGACCTGGTGCGCGCTCGCCGAGGTGCACGGCCCCTCCTGGCGCGACTGGCCGGCCGGGCTGCGCGACCCCGCGTCGCCCGAGACCGCCCACGCGCGGAGCGAGCTGATGGCGCGGGTCGACTTCCACTCCCGGCTGGTGTGGCTGACGGACACCCAGCTCGCCGCCGCCGGGCGGGCGGCCCGCGAGGCGGGGATGGCGGTGGGCGTCGTCCACGACCTGGCGGTCGGCGTCCACCCGGACGGCGCCGACGCCTGGGCCCAGCAGGACGTCTTCGCCGCCGGGATGTCGGTCGGCGCCCCGCCGGACGCCTTCAACGCCCGCGGCCAGGACTGGGGGCTGCCCCCGTGGCGCCCCGACGCGCTCGCGGAATCGGGCTTCGCCCCGTACCGCGGTCTGCTGCGCGGGGTGCTGCGCAACGCGGGGGCGCTGCGCATCGACCATGTGATGGGTCTGTTCCGGTTGTGGTGGGTGCCCGCGGGCGCCCCGCCCACCGAGGGGACGTACGTCCGCTACGACGCCGAGGCGATGCTCGCGGTCCTCGTCCTGGAGGCGCACCGGGCCGGTGCCGTCGTCATAGGAGAGGACCTCGGCACGGTCGAGCCGGGCGTGCGCGAGGCGCTCGCCGCCCGCGGCGTGCTCGGCACCTCGGTGCTCTGGTTCGAGCGGGACTGGGACGGCGACGGCCTGCCGCTGCCGCCGGAACGCTGGCGCGAGGGCTGTGTCGCCACCGCCACCACCCACGACCTGCCGTCCACCGCGGCCCGGCTGACGGGCGGCCACGTGGACCTGCGCCACCGGCTCGGTCTGCTGACCCGCCCCCTGGAGGAGGAGCGGGCCGAGGACACCGCCGATGTGCAGGCGTGGCTGGCGATGCTGGAGGGGTCGGGGCTGCTGCCCGAGGGCGCGGACGACGAGGAGGGCGGCATCCGGGCGGTCTACCGCTTCCTGCTGCGCACCCCGGCCCGGATGGTCGGCGTCTGGCTGCCCGACGCCGTCGGCGACCTGCGCCCGCAGAACCTGCCCGGCACCTGGGACCAGTACCCGAACTGGCGGCTGCCCGTCGCGGACGCCGAGGGCCGGCCGGTGACGCTGGAGGAGCTCGCGGCCTCGCCCCGGCTGCACCGCTTCTTCGACGTGTTCGGCGGATTCGGGGTCGGGGGGTCCCGTACGGCACCCCCGGGCGCGCGGCCCTGAGAGCCGTTCGCTACGTTGGCACCGTGGACAAGAAGAACGCCTTGCGCGCCGGCGCCGTCGCGGCCGGTACGACGCTGATGATGCTGCTGATGTCGTCCCCCGCGCTCGCGCTCACCCCGGACGACGGAGACGACCCGGGTACCGGCCTGAGCGTGGCCGAGACCCTCGGCCTGTACGTCGTGGCGCCGATCGTGCTGTTCCTGGTGATCACGGGCCTGGTGATGGTGCTCGACAAGTCCAGGAAGCAGAGCTGACGACGCGCTGACGCCGCTGTCCGAGACGCCCCGGGTGCAGGCACCCGGGGCGCTTTCGTGTGCCCGGAGCCGGGCCGCCGGGCCGCCCCCGCCGGCTCGGAGCCGGCCGCTCCGTCCGGCCGTCGCCCCGACTGTTCAGCTCCGCTGAAAGGAATCATCGGAATTTTTCGATGGACCTGAGGGGTCGACCCGCGTCACGGTGGTGATGTCCACGTCACCCATGGAGAGGTACCCGATGCCCACGTCAGCCCCCGGCCGTGTCCGCCCCGACGGGACGCGGGCCGCGCCGGGGCCGGGCGCCGGGCTGCTGCTCGCCGCGCTCGCGACGGTGGTGTGGTCGGGCAGCTTCATCACCTCGCGGGCCCTGCACGACTCGGTGCCCCCGGTGCAGGCCGCCTTCTGGCGGTGGGTCGTGGCCGTCGCGGCCGTGGCGCCGTTCGCCCTGCGGGCGGCCTGGCGGCAGCGGGCGCTGATCCGGGCGCGTCTGCCGTACCTGCTCGTCGCCTCGCTGCTGGGGGTCACGCTCTACAACACCCTGGTCAACCAGGCCGGACTGACCACCACCGCGGGCAACATGGGCATGATCATGGCCGCTTCCCCGGTGCTGATGGCCCTCTTCGACCGGTTCGGCGGCGTGCGGCTCGGCCCGCGCCGCACGGCCGGGATGCTGCTGGCCTGCGCCGGAGTGGTGCTGCTCGTGGGGGACGGGACGCCGTCCTTCGACCCCGGCCCCGGCGATCTGTGGATGTTCGGCGCGGCCCTCAGCTTCGCCGCGTACAGCGCGCTGCTGCGGCGCCGGCCCCCGGAGATCGACGCGGCCGTCTTCCTGTTCGCCACGTTCGTCACGGGCACCCTGCTGCTCGCGCCCGCCTTCGCGGCCAGCGTCGTGCTCCAGGGCGGCTTCGAGCCGACCACGGGGACGGTCGGCCCGCTGGTGTACGTGGGCGTCTGCTCCTCAGCCGTCGCCTTCTTCGCCTGGAACCGGGCCGTCGCGCTGGTCGGCCCGGCCCGCGCGGGAGCGGTCTACCAGCTCCAGCCGGTGTGCGTCGCCCTGCTCGCCCACGTCCTGCTGGGGGAGTCGCTCGGGAGCGTCGGGCTGCTCTGCATGGCGCTGATCCTCGGCGGGGTGGCGCTGGCGGCCGCCCGCGAGACATGAGCCGCGGAGCCGCGGCGGTCCGGCGGGCGCCGGCGGCCGGATAGCGTGCGCCCCATGACGGAGTGGGACATCAGGAAGCTGCGGATCCTGCGCACGCTCGACGAGCGGGGGACCGTGACCGCCGCCGCCGAGACGCTGCGGATGACGCCCTCCGCCGTCTCCCAGCAACTGTCGAACCTGTCCCGGCAGCTCGGGGTCCCGCTGCTGGAGGCGGACGGCCGGCGGGTGCGGCTCACCGGCGCCGCGCGGCTGGTGCTGCGCCACGCGGAGGAGGTCTTCGCCCAGCTCGAACGCGCGGACGCCGAGCTGGCCGGCTATCTGCGGGGCGAGACGGGCACGGTGCGGGTGGCGGCCTTCCCGACCGCGGTGACCGCCCTGGTCGTCCCGGCGGTGCTGCGGCTGCGCGCCGAACACCCCGGACTCGACGTCCGGGTGCGCGAGGCGGAGGCGGCCGAGGCGTACGAGCTGCTCTCGGCCGGCCGGGCGGACCTCGCGCTCTCGCTGGCGGCCCAGGCGCCCACGGTCCGCGACCCGGCCTTCACCCTGGTGCCGCTGCTCGCGGACCCGCTCGACGTGGCGCTCCCCGCGGACCACCCCCGGGCCTCGGCCGAGGGGCTGCGGCTCGCGGATCTCGCCGGCGAGCCGTGGATCTTCGGCGGCAGCGGCCCCTGGTCGCGGATCACGCTCACCGCCTGCGAGGCGGCCGGCTTCGTGCCGGAGCAGGCGCACTCGGCGGCCGGGTGGACGGCGATCCTCGCCATGGTCGAGGCGGGCATGGGCGTCGCGCTGGTGCCGCGGATGGCGGCCGCCGGGCGCCGCCGCGGGGTGGTGATGCGGGTCCTCGCCGAGGACCAGCCGCGCCGCCACGTCCTCGCGGCGCTGCGCCGGGGCGCGGAGGCGGCCCCGGGGACCGCCCGCGTCCTCGCCGCCCTGCGCGCCGCCGCGCGCGAGCCGGAGACGGCGGCGCCGGCCCGCTGACCGCCGGGCGGGAGCCGTGCGGCCGGGGCCGACGGCCGGCCGTCGCCGCGAGCCGGCGTCTGCCGGACCCGCCCGCTCGACCTCCGCCGCCCGCCGGGCGTGCGGCGGGAGCCGCACGGCCGGGCCCGCCCATGGCGCCGGGCCCCATGGCGCCGGGCCCCATGGCGCCGGGCCCCATGGCGCCGGGCCCCACGGCGCCGGGCCCCGCGCGGCGGGGGTCAGGCGTCCCTGGGGGTCACCACCATCGGCATCAGGTCCGCGTGGGCCACCGCCGAGGCGACCTCCTTCGGGACGTGGCCGGGGGCCGGGCGCAGCGACCAGCGGGACAGGATCGTGGCCAGCGCGATCGTCGCCTCGGTGTACACGAACGCGTCACCGATGCACTTGCGGTTGCCCGCGCCGAACGGGACGTAGGCGGTGCGCGCGATCTCCCCGCGCCGCTCGGGCAGCCAGCGGTCCGGGTCGAAGCGGTCGGCGTCCGCGTACACCCCGGGGTCGCGGTGCAGGGCGTAGAGGCTGAAGCCCACCTCGGTGCCGGGGGCAGCCGATAGCCGCCGAGTTCCACCTCCGCGGTGGTGCGGCGCATCAGCATGGTGACGCCGTGCAGCCGGATCACCTCGTCGAGGACCCGGCGCACGCCCTCCAGACGGGGCACGTCCTCGACGGAGACGGGGCGGTCGCCCACGACGTCCTTGATCTCGGCGACCAGCGCCGCCTCGACCTCGGGGCTCCCGGCGAGCTCGTGGAACGTCCAGGACAGGGTCGCGGCCGTGGTCTCGGCGCCGGCGAAGAGGATGGTGCTCAGCTCGTCCCTGACCTCGACGTCGGAGAGGGCGTCGCCGGTCTCGCCGTCCCTGGCCTCCAGCAGGACCGACAGCAGGTCGCCCTGCCCGCCGGACCCCGAGCGGCGGGTCTCGGCGACGACCTCGTCGATGACCTTGCGCAGGGTCGTGGCCGCCGCGTCGAAGTCGCGGTTGGCCCGGATCGGGAAGCGGTCGAGGAACCGCGGCGAGGCCGCCCGCATCAGCAGGTTCTTCAGGACGACCGGCAGGTTCTCGCGGACCGCCACCACCGCGGGCCGGCCCAGGTCGGTGGAGAACAGCGTGGTGGCGAGGGTCTCGATGGAGTACTGGGCCATCACCGCCTCCAGTTCGACGGTCTGCCCCGGTGTCCAGGAGTCCGCCAGCGCCCGGGCGTTGTCGCTCATCGCCCCGGTGTACTGGGCGATGCGCTGCGGGTGGAACATCGGCTGGATCAGCCGCCGGTGCCTGCGGTGCACCTCCCCGTCGGAGTTCGCGAGGCCGTTGCCCGCGAGCGGGCGCAGCCGGTCGAAGAAGCGGCCCTTCTCGAAGCTGCGCGCCTGGCGCACCGTCACCTCGTGGACGAGCTCGGCCGAGGTGGCGACGTACATCGGCAGCGTGCCCAGGTTGACGCGCACCAGGTCGCCGGAGTCGCGCAGCGACCTCAGGAAGCCGAGGGGCTCGCGCCAGAGGCTGAGCGCGTGGCCGAGGAGGGGATGCCTCCCGGTGCCACGGGCACCGATCGCAGGTCGGCCGCGGGAGTTCCGGCGAGGGTCACGGGAGAATCCTTTCCGCTGGGGTGGAGGGGTTACAGGGCGGCACGTGCCGCGGCGGGGGCGGCGCAGGCGGCCGGATCGGCGTCGGGCGCGGGCACCAGGTCCCACCACCAGTCGACCGCCGGTATCCCGAGGGGCTCGTGACGGCCGTCGGTCGGGGCGTCGCTGAAGACCGGCGGCAGGTTCGCCGGGTCGTCCGGCGTGGTGTAGCGCACCGAGGTGATGCCCCAGTCCTGGGCGCCGCGGATGAAGCTGGACAGGCTCGCGAGGTACCGGCGCAACTGCGGGCTGCCCTCGCGGGAGAGCTGCTCCGCCAGCCGTACGTAGAGGCACATCACCCGGTCGCGCTGGGCGATCGCGGTCCGCAGCGCCTTCTTCGGGGACAGGCCCTCCTCCTCCAGCACGCGCAGGGCGTTGAGGTAGTAGCCGGAGGACCGGCGCTCCTTGTGGTGGGAGAAGATGTCGTTGTCCCAGGTGATGATGAACGAGGCCATCTCGGCGGCGGCGCGCACCGCGGTGCGGTCGCGCTCGTGCGGCTGGAGCTCGTAGCCGTGGCCCATCTCCAGCATCGGCAGCACCACCGAGGTCGCCCCGTCGTACAGCCGCATCAGGGTGTAGTCGTTGAGGTCGGGCACGGTGCCCGCGCGGCGGTGGGCGGCCTCCCAGACCACGGAGAAGAAGTACTCGCGCAGGGCGTCGATCCAGCGGGCGGTCTGCCCGGCGGTGCCGTAGCGGTCGACGCGCAGACGCAGGTCGCGCAGTCCGGCGGCGAGCGGGTCCTCCGTCATCATCGGCGCCTCGGGGTTCTGCGCCACGCGGATCAGGCGGTGCAGCAGCCCCGCCAGGTCGCCGGGCCGGTGCCCCAGTTCGCCCTCCTCGCAGTGGCCGTCGTCGACGCCGAACAGCCACAGCACGAAGTCGGCGAGGAGGGAGACGACCTCCTCGCGCCCCTCGGGCAGGATCCGCGCCGAGAAGGTGCCGATGTCCTGGACCACGAGCTTGGCGCGCAGCCCGTCCGAGCCGATGCGGAAGGTCTCCGCCCACGCCGCGGTCTGGACATCGATGTCCGCGTGCCGTGGGTGGATGGCCGGCGGTATGGGCGTGAAGATCGGCGGGATGGTGGGGCCCGTCTCGGGGGTCACGGCGGCCTGCCTCTCGATGCGGGTGCGTCGCGTCAACAGCGTTGTCACATGCGCAACGTGCACCACAGAGTGATCAACTATTGCGCATCGTACTCAGCCATCTTGGCCGATCCAATAGGACGATCCCCCGGCAGAACAGCACGAAGCGGGCGGCAATTGGCCGGAATCCTTGCCTGGAGCACCAAGGATTCCGGCCATGCCGCCCGCTGTGGTGAGCTTCAGCCCTGGTGGGCGCTCGCCAGCGTCTGGAGATACCGCATCAGCGCCATCAGCACGTCCCGGCTGGACGCCCGCGAACGCGCGTCGCACAGCACGATCGGCACGTTCGCCGGCAGGTCGAGCGCCCCCGCAGCTCGTCCACCGGGTAGGCGGGCGCCTCCGGGAAGGAGTTGACGGCCACCACGAAGGGCACCCCCGCTCCTCCAGTCGGCCGATCACGTCGAAACTGACCTCCAGCCGGCGGGTGTCGACCAGCACGACGGCGCCCAGCGCGCCCTCGAACAGGCCGCGCCACAGGAACCAGAAGCGCTCCTGGCCCGGGGTGCCGAACAGGTAGAGCACCAGCTCCTCGTTGATGCTGATGCGTCCGAAGTCCATCGCGACGGTCGTCGAGGTCTTGCGCTCCACGCCCGCCGTGTCGTCGACGCCGACCCCGGCCTGGGTCATCGTCTCCTCGGTCGTCAGGGGCCTGATCTCGCTCACCGAGCCGACCAGGGTCGTCTTGCCGACGCCGAAGCCGCCCACGATGACCACCTTGACGGCGGCCGTCGCGGTCGCCGGCAGCACATCCTCGCTCCGCGGCCCAAGAGCCTGCTCAGAGCTTTCGAAGTCCATCGATCACTGCCTCAATCAAAGCGCGGTCGGGGAGTACGGCCGCGCGGACGGGTGCACGGGCCAGCACCTTGTCGTCGGCCAACAGGTCGCTGAGCAGCACGGTGACCACACTCACCGGCAGGCTCAGATAGGCGGAGATCTCGGCCACCGACAACGGCGCCTGGCAGATCCTGATGATCGCCGCGTGCTCCGGCTGCATTCCGGGCTTGGGCCCCGACCTGGCCACGATGAGGGTGACCAGGTCTAAGGCGGTGGGCGAGGAGGAGCCGCTCCGGCCGCCCGTAATCACGTACAGACGTTCCGGGCTGGCGTCCTCCCAGTCCGCGCCCGCGTCGCTCACGCGGTCGGTCCTTCATGCCGCGGCGGCGTGCTCAGGTGCTCTCCGATCCGCAGTACGAGGTCCCGCATGCGCTGGCCCATCAGCCCCGCGTCGACGCCCTCGTCGGCGAGCACGGCGAGGTAGGCACCCGCGCCGCCGCCATCAGATAGAAGAAGCCGCCGTTCATCTCGATCACCACGAGGCGCATCTGGCCGTCACCGTGCGGGAGTTCCGCGGCCACGGCGCCCGCCAGGCTCTGCAGGCCCGCACAGGCGGCGGCCAGCCGGTCCGCGGTGTCGGTGTCCGAGCCGTACTGCGCCATCCGCAGTCCGTCGGCGGAAAGGACGACGACGTTCCGGTCTGCGGTACGCCCTCTGCCAGGTCCTTGAGCATCCAGTCCATGTTGGTCTGGTGGGACTGCCGCTGAATCATGGCTGCTCGTTTCCGTTGTTCGTCTTGGAGGTGTCACCGGACAGGCCGTTCTGGAAGGCGGCGAGCCACATGCCGGGCTGCACCGCCGGTTCGGCTTCCGGCTCGGGCTCCGGTGCGGTCGGGTGGGCTGCGAATGCTTCGGCAGGGGCACTGACACGTGACTTGCGGCGCCGCTGGGGCAGCCCGCCCGCCGTCCGCTCCGTCACCGTGAGTGCCTCCTCGTCCCGGGGAGTGGCTGGCTCGGGCCCGTGGCCTCCCGCTGCGGCCGCGCGGGGGCGGGCGCCCGGGGCGGCAGGGGGCCGGGGCGGGGGCGGAACCGGTGGCCCGGGGGCCGGACGCCGTGCCGATGCCGTGCGCCAGACCGGTGGCCGACGCGGAGGTGGTGATCAGGTCCTGCGGCACGACGAGGACGGCACGCACGCCGCCGTAGGCGGACGAGCGCAGCGAGACCTGGAAGCCGTACGCCTGCGCCAGCCGGCCGACCACCGCGAGGCCCAGGCGGGGGTCTCGCCCAGGTCGTTGACGTCGATGCCCTGCTGGGCCTGGCGGAGCATCCGCTCGGCCCGCTGGCGGGCCTCCTCGCTCATGCTGACGCCGCCGTCCTCGATCTCGATGGCGATGCCCGACTGGACGTCCACCGCGGTGAGATGGACCCGGGTCTGCGGCGGCGAGTAGCGGGTGGCGTTGTCCAGCAGCTCCGACAGGGCGTGGATGAGCGGCTCGACGGCGGAGCCGACGACGGCCACCTCCGACACGGTGTGCAGCTCGACGCGCTGGTAGTCGATGATGCGGGACATCGCGCCGCGCATGACGCTGTACAGCGGGACGGACTTGCTCCACTGGCGCCCGGGGCGCGCGCCGCCGAGCACGGCGATGGAGTCGGCCAGCCGCCGATCAGCGCGGTGCCGTGGTCGATGCGCAGCAGGTCGCCGAAGACCTCGGGGTCCGGCCGTGCCGGTCCTCCATCTCCCGCAGCTCCTGGGCCTGCTGGTGGACGATGGCCTGCACGCGGCGGGCGATGTTCACGAAGGCGCGCTGCGCGGATCCGCGCAGGTCCTCCTCGGCGCTCACCGCGTCGACCACGGAGCGCAGCACCGCGCGGTGCTCGGCCGAGACGTCGAGCGAGGCGAGCACGTCCTCGGGGAAGGCGCCCTTGCGGAGTTCACCCACCACATGGGGCAGCAGTTCGCCGGCGAGACGGCTGGTCTCGGCCGACTGGCGGGCGTTCTCCGCCTCCTGCGCGGCGAGCCGGTCGCGGAGCTCGGCGATCACCTGGCCGCGCCGCACCACCTCCGCGCAGGCCAGACCGACGGCGACCACGGTCACCGCGGAGACGATCACGACGGGCGTGCGGGCCGATGCGGAGACCAGGAAGACGGCCACGATCGCGGCGGCGACGGTCGCGGCAACGGGCAGTTGCCACACGAGGCCGGACCTCGGCCGCGGACTTCCGGTCGACGTTCCCTGTCGAACCATCAGCATCCTCAGAATCGAACGGGAAAGATCATATGACGACGGGCGGGAGCATATCCCGGTCAGAGACGGGCTGTTGACGCCGGGGCGAGCCGGTGGCGCGATGTCGGCGGCCGAAAACACAAGGAGGCGCGCCGGGCTCCGAGAGCCCGGCGCGCCTCTATTCCCGGAAGTTCCGGTTCCTCCTGGGGTTTTGCGGCACGGCCCGCGAAGGGCGCCCGAGTCCCCGTGGACTTGGGCGCCTTCGCAGATGTCCTGTGCCGGGCCGCCGTTTCCGCGGCCCCGCGGTGCTACCGCGCCGCCGCCGCGTCCGCGGCCTGGGCGCGCAGCGCCCGCTCGACGCCGGACCGCGACTCCGACACCAGCCGGCGCAGCGCGGCGTTGGGCTGAGCCGAGGCCAGCCAGGCGTCGGTCGCGTCCAGGGTCTCCTGGGAGACCTGGAGCGCCGGGTAGAGCCCGATCGCGACCTGCTGGGCCATCTCGTGGCTGCGGGACTCCCACACCCCCTTGACCGCCGCGAAGTACCGCTCCGTGTACGCGGCGAGCAGCTCGCGCTGGTCGGTCTGCACGAAGCCGGCGATCACCGACTCCTGCACGGCGTTGGGGAGCTTGTCGCCCTCCACCACCGAGACCCAGGCCTCCTCCTTGGCGGCCCCGGTCGGGCGCGCGGCCCGTGCGGTGGCCGCGTGGCGCTCACCGGCGGCCGTGCGGTCCCGCTCGTACTCGCCCGCGATGTCGTCCTCGTCGAGGACGCCCGTGGCGGCCAGGCGCTCCACGAACGCCCAGCGCAGCTCGGTGTCGACGGTCAGACCCTCGATCGTCTCCGTCCCGTCCAGCAGGGCCTGGAGCAGGTCGAGCTGCTGCGGGGTGCGGGCCGTCGCCGCGAACGCCCGCGCCCAGGCGAGCTGGTGGTCGCTGCCCGCGTCGGCCGCGCGCAGATGCGCCAGGGTGGCGTCCGTCCACTGCGTCAGACCCGCCTCGCGCCAGGCCGGGTCGGCGTACTGGTCCACGGCGAGCTTCACCTGGCGGTGCAGCGACTGGACCACGCCGATGTCGGACTCCTTGCCGATGCCGGACAGCACCAGTGCCAGGTAGTCGCGGGTGGCGAGCTCCCCGTCGCGGGTCATGTCCCAGGCCGAGGCCCAGCACAGCGCACGGGGCAGCGACTCGGCGAAGTCGCCGAGGTGCTCGGTGACCTGCCGCAGCGACTCGTCGTCCAGGCGCACCTTGGCGTAGGACAGGTCGTCGTCGTTGAGCAGCACCACGGCCGGACGGGCACGGCCCACCAGGGCCGGGACCTCGGTCAGTTCGCCGTCCACGTCCAGCTCGACCCGCTCGGTGCGCACCAGCTTGCCGGCCTCGTCGAGGTCGTACAGGCCCACCGCGATCCGGTGCGGGCGCAGCACCGGCTCGCCCTTCGCGCCGGCGGGCAGCGCCGGGGCCTCCTGCCGCACCGCGAAGGCGGTGATCGCACCGGACTCGTCGGTGGTGATCTCCGGGCGCAGCACGTTGATGCCGGCCGTCTCCAGCCATGCCTTCGACCAGGTCTTCAGGTCGCGGCCGCTGGTCTCCTCCAGCGCGCCGAGCAGGTCCGACAGACGGGTGTTGCCGAAGGCGTGCCGCTTGAAGTAGCCCTGCACGCCCCGGAAGAACTCGTCCTGGCCCACGTAGGCGACGAGCTGCTTCAGGACGGAGGCGCCCTTGGCATAGGTGATGCCGTCGAAATTCACGAGAACGTCATCGAGATCGTTGATCTCGGCCATGATCGGGTGCGTCGACGGGAGCTGGTCCTGCCGGTAGGCCCAGGTCTTCATGGAGTTCGCGAACGTGGTCCAGGAGTGCGGCCACTTCGAGCCCGGGGCGTGCGCCTGGCAGGCGATCGAGGTGTAGGTGGCGAACGACTCGTTCAGCCACAGGTCGTTCCACCACTCCATGGTGACGAGGTCGCCGAACCACATGTGCGCGAGCTCGTGGAGGATCGTCTCGGCGCGCACCTCGTACGCCGCGTCCGTCACCTTCGAGCGGAAGACGTACTGGTCGCGGATGGTCACCGCGCCCGCGTTCTCCATCGCCCCGGCGTTGAACTCGGGCACGAAGAGCTGGTCGTACTTGGCGAACGGGTAGGCGTAGTCGAACTTCTCCTGGAACCAGTCGAAGCCCTGCCGGGTGACGTCGAAGATCGCGTCGGCGTCCAGGTACTCGGCGAGCGAGGGCCGGCAGTAGATGCCCAGCGGGACGCTCTGCCCGTCCTTCTCGTAGGAGCTGTGGACGCTGTGGTACGGGCCCGCGATCAGCGCGGTGATGTACGTCGAGATCCGCGGCGTCGGCTCGAAGCGCCAGACGCCGTCCTCGGGCTCGGGGGTCGGCGAGTTCGAGATCACGGTCCAGCCGTCGGGGGCCTTCACGGTGAACCGGAAGGTCGCCTTGAGGTCCGGCTGCTCGAAGTTCGCGAACACCCGGCGGGCGTCCGGGACCTCGAACTGTGTATACAGGTACGCCTGCTGGTCGACGGGGTCGACGAAGCGGTGCAGGCCCTCACCGGTGTTGGTGTACGAGCAGTCCGCGACGACCGTGAGCTCGTTGTCCCCGGCCTTCAGGTGCTTCAGCGCGATCCGCGAGTCCCGGAAGACCGCGGCCACGTCGAGCGCGTGGCCGTTGAGCACGACCTCGTGCACGGCGGGGGCGACCAGATCGACGAAGGTCTCCGCCCCGTCCTCGGCGGAGGCGAAGCGTACGGTGGTCCTGGACCGGTAGGTCCCGCCCTCCTGCGCTCCGGAGAGATCGAGGTCGATCTCGTAGGAGTCAACGGTGAGCAGGCGCGCACGCTGCTGCGCCTCGTCACGGGTCAGGTTTGTGCCAGGCACCCGGTCATCTCCTCGGTTTGCGATGTTTGCGGCCATCCTTCCACGCGGCACCCCCCTCGCGCCCGGGGGAATCGGCGCCGCTGCGCGTGGCTCCGGGGCGGGCACGCCGAAGGGGCGGGCGCCCTCGCGGCGCCCGCCCCCTCGGTGTCGTCCGGCGCCTCAGCCGGCGCGCAGCTCGTCCGCGACCAGCTCGGCGATCTGCACCGCGTTCAGCGCGGCGCCCTTGCGCAGGTTGTCGCCCGACAGGAACAGCGCGAGACCGTTCTCCGCGGTCTCGTCGACACGGATGCGGCCCACGTAGGAGACGTCCTTGCCGGCCGCCTGGAGCGGCGTGGGGATCTCGGAGAGCTCCACGCCCGGCGCGTCCTCCAGCAGCTCCTGGGCGCGCTCCACGGTCAGCGGGCGCGCGAAGCGGACGTTGACCTGGAGCGAGTGGCCGGAGTAGACCGGGACGCGCACACAGGTGCCGGAGACCTTCAGCTCGGGGATCTCCAGGATCTTGCGGGACTCGTTGCGGAGCTTCTGCTCCTCGTCCGTCTCGAAGGAGCCGTCGTCGACGATCGCGCCGGCCAGCGGGAGCACGTTGAACGCGATGGGGCGCTTGTAGACGCCGGGCTCGGGGAAGTCCAGGGCCTCGCCGTCGTGGGTCAGCTCCGTCGCGCGGCCCGCGACCTCCTTGACCTGGCCGTCGAGCTCGGCGACGCCCGCGAGACCGGAGCCGGACACGGCCTGGTAGGTCGTGGCGATCAGCGCGGTGAGGCCGGCCTCCACGTGCAGCGGCTTGAGCACCGGCATGGCCGCCATGGTGGTGCAGTTCGGGTTGGCGATGATGCCCTTGGGGCGGTCCTTGACCGCGTGCGGGTTCACCTCGGAGACCACGAGCGGGACGTCGGGGTCGCGGCGCCAGGCGGAGGAGTTGTCGATCACCACGGCGCCCTGGGAGGCGACCTGCTCGGCGAGCGCCCGGGAGGTCGCGCCGCCGGCGGAGAAGAGCACGATGTCGAGGCCGGTGTAGTCCGCGGTGGAGGCGTCCTCGACCGTGACCTCGCGGCCCTCGTAGTCGAGGGTGGAGCCCGCGGAGCGCGCGGAGGCGAAGAGGCGCAGCTCGTCGACCGGGAACTTGCGCTCGGCGAGGATCTTGCGCATGACCGTGCCGACCTGCCCGGTGGCTCCGACGATTCCGACCTTCACGAGGACTCCTCCGTACGTGTGCTGCGCGCTCCGGTGCGTGGCGCGCCGCTCCATGATGCGTATGTCCGGGTCCGCCTTGTCCAATCGATTGTCCGAGGGGCGGGACGTGTGAGACGCGCCATGCCGGTGCGGAGCGGGGCCGCGGGGCATCCGCCCCGCCGATGGGCCGGCCGGGGCCTCATGCCGACGGGGCGGGGGCCTCGGGCCCCCGCCCCGTCTCGTTCACCGCCCTGCGGTCAGCCGGTGACCTTGGAGATCACCACGCTGCCGGCGCCCGCGGCCGTGCCCCGGGCGTTGACCAGGGAGACCTCGCCGAAGAACTGGCGTCCCTCGGGTGCGGCACCGCTCACCACGACCTGCGCGCCCACGGCCGCCGTCGCGCCGTTGGCCAGCGACACCGGCTTGGTGCCGTCGACCTTCAGCGTGCCGAGGGACGGGGAGAAGAACACGTCGCGGTAGTCGAACTCGGTGGTCCCGGCCGGGACCGAGTAGCCGTCGACCACGATCCGGTAGGTGCCGGCGGCCGGCTTCACCAGGCTCACCGCCTCCTCCGAGTCGCCGTCCGCGGCCTGGCCGACCTGGGTCGTGCCGCGGTAGACCGTGAGGTCCAGGTCCGCGCCGGTGTCCGAGGTGGAGCCGATGGCCACGTCCAGGCGGTCTACGCCCTCACCGAGGGTGACGGTGTAGACCTGCGACTCGCCGTTCTTGATCGACGGACGGGCGACCTTGGCGGAGCCGAGGGCGCCGCCCGCGAGCTTGCCCTCGATCGGACCGAAGTCGTTCGTGACGTTCCACTGCACGTCCGCCGGGACGCCGATCTGCGCCTCGGGGAGCGTCTGCACCGCCGGGGCGAAGGAGGCGCCGAGCACCGTGGCGTCCAGCTTGTACGGGTTGTCCAGCAGCGGCGAGGTGCGACGGGACTCGACCTCGATCTCCCACACGCCCGGGGTCGGGTTCGGGTAGGTGCGGACGTCCGGACGGCAGGTGTTCGCCGGGTTCGGGTAGTTCGGGTAGCAGTTCACCGTGGACGTCGGGTCGACCGGCGTGCCGTACGGGTGCAGCGCGATGAAGCGGGTCTGGCTGTCCGCCGCGAGTCCGCTCAGGGACACCTCGAGGGTCTTGGCGCCCTCGGGGACGGTCACGAAGTAGGACTTGTGGCTGTTGCGCTGCACGGAGCCGGCTTCGGAGATGCCGAACGCGGGCTTGGCCAGCGCCTGGGAGGCGACGACCGTCGTCAGGATCTGCTTGTCCTTGCCGACCGTGGCGGCGTCGTCGGCGACCAGCACGGCGCTGTGGACACCGGCGGTGCGGGCCTTGGCCTGCACGGTGACGGTGACGGGCTGGCCGAGCGGCAGCTTGACCTTCTTGCCGCTGAGCAGCTTGAAGGTGCCGTCGTTGTTCAGCCAGGTCAGCGTGTGCGCCACGGCCTTCTTCGGGCCGGTGGTGCGGGTGATGGTGACGTCGTACGTGCGCGCCTTGCCGACCTCGAGGCCGCCCTCGCGGTCGTACAGGCCGGTGCCGAAGCCCGGCGTCTTGAGCGCGAAGTCGATCGCGGTGTCGACCGGGGCCTTGACGCTGTACTCGTGCGCCTCGGCGCCCTTCTTGATGGCCTTCCACGCGTCGACGATGTCGATCAGGCCGGAGCCCTGCTCGTGGGCCAGCACGCCGTCGATGGTCTTGGCGGTGCTGGTCAGCGCGGTGCGCAGCTTGGCCGGGGTGAGCTCGATGTCCTTCTGCTTCGCGGCGGAGAGCAGCAGGGCCGCGGCGCCCGCGGTCTGCGGGGACGACATCGAGGTGCCCTGGAGCATCGAGTAGCCGGGCGGGAGCTGGTAGCCGGCCTCGGCGACGGGGCCGCCGGCGATCCAGGTCTGCGTGGTGTTGATCGAGGCGCCGGGGGCGACGATCGTCGGGGTGAAGCCGCCGTCCTCACGCGGGCCGCGCGAGGAGAAGGGGAGCATGGCGTACTTCTTGTCGACGCCGGAGCCGTAGTTGGCGGCCCAGGTCTCCTTGGAGATCGACGCGCCGACCGAGATGACCTTGTCGGCCACGGCCGGGTCGCCCAGCGTGTTGGTGCCGGGGCCGGAGTTGCCCGCGGAGATCACGAGCTGGACGCCGTAGGTGTCGATCAGGCGGGTGTAGAGCTCGGCGCGCGCGTTGTTGCCGTCGTTCAGCGCCGGCAGTCCGCCGATGGACATGTTGACGATGTCCACACCGCGGTTGATGACCAGGTCGGCCATGCCCTCGGTGAGCGCGATGTTGGTGCAGCCGCCGCTCCAGGTGCAGGCGCGGGACGAGACCAGCTTGGCGCCCGGGGCGGCGCCGTTCATCTGGCCGCCGAAGAGGCTGTTGGCGGCGGTGATGCCGGCGACGTGGGTGCCGTGCGAGCCCTCGATGACACCGATGCTCACGAAGTCGGCGGTGGCGCCGGCGGCGTTGTAGACGACGTCCTTGCGGACCTCGAGCACGAACGGGATCCGCTCGGCGACCGGGGTCTTCGGGTCGTCGGTGCCGAAGTAGCCGATCTGGAAGCCGTTGCGGTACGGCTTCATGACGGTGTCGTTGGTGAAGTCGCCGTCGTTGTTCAGGTCGACCCGCGCGGTGCGGGTGCCCTCGTCGTACAGCACGCCCCAGGTGTCGGTGGTGTCGCCGTCACGGTTGAGGTCGCCGGCCATGTCGCCGCCGAGGGTGGCGGACTCCTTGAACTGGCGGTACTTGAACGAGCCCGAGGGGGCCTTCCAGGTGCGGCCGTCGGCCGTGAACACCGGTCCGCTGACGGAGGCGTCCATGCGCAGCCAGGTGCCGTCGCCGTCGGCGACCGGGTCGGTCGCGGTGACCCAGTCGACGATCTTGCGCTCACCGGTCGTGGTCTTCTGCAGCGCGGGGTGCGCGACGTCGACACCGGAGTCGAGGATGCCGATGGTGACGCCGCGGCCGTCGGCCTTCGGGTTCTGCTTGACGAAGTCCACCGCACCGGTCTCGAAGGACGGGTTGTACGGGTTCTTCGCCGGGGTGTTCTTGCCGGGCGCCGGGTAGAGGCCGACCTGCGCCGCGGCGATGCCGACGGACTTCACGGTGTCGGCGGCCGGCGTCGGGTCGTCCAGCTCGATCTCGTGCTTGAGGTCGATGCCGTGGACGGACGACAGCTTGGCGGCGGCCTTGAGCGCCGCCTCGGCCTTGTCGGTCGGCAGGGTGGCCCGGACGTAGCCGAGCTCGTCGAACGTCCTGCCCACCGTGGCGCCCTGCACCGCGTCGAGCTGGCCGGCGACCTGCTCGGTCGCGCCGGGCGCGGTGGCGACCATCACGGTCACGGTCTTCTGGCCGGTGGCCTCGGCCTCGGCGAGCAGATTCTCGTCCGCCTGCCCGATCTTGTCCGATGCCTGGGCGGCCTTCACGCCGTCCGAGCCTGCCGGGTCGGCGGCGGGAGCGGAGGCGACGGCCGGGCCGACGCCGGCGGCGACGAGGGCGGCCACCATGGAGGCTGCCGCGGCCACGCGTGCCGCACGTCTGCGGCCGACGGAGCGCCCTGTTGTGGAGCTCTGGGACTGGGGGGTCATCAGCATCCCTGTTGGTGAATGAGACGGTCCGGAATTCGGTGCCGGATGACCGCTCAGCCTGTCGTAAATGACAGGACTTTGTGGAGAGTTGACGGAGACGTGAAGTGGTCATGGCGGCTATCCGCCACCGTTCGGCGTACGCCACGACGGTCAAACAGGCACACATGTGCCTGAACTGATCCGTCCGTTCGTGGTTCGCCGACGGCGCCGCGCATCCCCCGAACGAGTCGGCCGTGACCCGGACGCGCCGTTCGCGTCGATTTCCGGACGCGCCGGCTACGCCTCGCGGCCGCGCGCCCAGTGGCGGGACGCCTTGGCCCGGTTCCCGCAGACCGCCATCGAGCACCACCGCCGGGTGCCGTTGCGCGAGGTGTCGAAGAAGTGCAGGACGCAGCTCTCGTGCGCGCAGGCGCGGATCCGGTCCGGGGCGGTGCGCAGCAGGTCGAGGTGCCCGCGTGCCGCGGTCCACGCCGGACCCCAGGCCGGGTCCGCGAACTCGGCCTCCTCGCCGGGCCCCGCGGCCGTGAGGGTGGCCCGGATGCGGCCCCGGCCGAGCACCGCGTCGACGCGGGCGGCGGCGTCGGCGCCGCCGCCGTCCACCAGCGAGGCGAGCGCCTCGCGTGCGGTCAGCGTGTGTTCCAGGGTGGCCGCGTCCGCCGTGAAGCGTCCGGCGAGGCCGTTGGCCGCGAGCCAGATCCGCAGGCCGGCGACGGAGGTGAGGAGGTCCTGGAGCTCGCCGTCCCGCATCCAGCGGGTGTTGAGCAGATCCAGCGAGACCGGTTCGCCGGTGAGGGGGCGGGGGTCGGCGGCGGTCATGCGGATTCCTTCGCTCCATTGCGTTGACCGGCACCAGGGTACGGGGCGCCGGCCGTCCCTCCTCCAGCTAACCACTCATGCCGCCGTGAACGGTTGCGGCGACGTCGGGCTAACCGTTAAGTTGATGGTGAGCGGTTAGCCATCGAGGTGGGCCGCCCCGACGCAGAGAGGTCCTCCATGACGACCAGCAGCGCCCTCGTCACCGGCCACGTCGGCCTCAACGTGACCGACATCGACCGCTCCCTCGTCTTCTACGGGGACGTCCTCGGCTTCGACGTCATCGGCGAGGGCAAGGAGGACGGCCGGCGGTACGCCTTCCTCGGGCGCGACGGCACCCTCGTCCTCACGCTCTGGCAGCAGGCCGATGCCGCCTTCGAACCCACCCGCGCCGGACTGCACCACCTCGCCTTCGAGGCCGGCTCCATGGCGGACGTCCGCGCCGCCGAGAACCGGCTGCGCGAGCGCGGCGTCGCCTTCGCCCACGACGGCGTCGTCGCCCACGGCGAGGGCACGGCGTCCGGCGGCATCTTCTTCCACGACCCCGACGGCACCCGGCTGGAGATCTTCGCCGCCACCGGCGCCGAGAACGCTCCCGCGCCCACCGAAGCCGCCCCCACCTGCGGCTTCTTCTAGAAAGGCGAACGCCGTGGACCTCAGCCCCGGCCCCTACCACGAGGGCTCCCTCGCCGTGCAGCGCCGCACCGGAGCGCTGGAGGCCGCCGCGCACGTGGGCCGTTCCATCGGCAGCGGCATCAAGCCCGTCGCCGCCGCCTTCCTCGGGCTCCAGCCGATGCTGGTGCTCGGCGCGGCGGACGGGGCCGGCCGGATGTGGGCCTCCCCGCTCACCGGGCGGCCCGGGTTCCTGAGGGCCACCGGCGCGCACACCGTCTCCGTCGCCGCCGCGCTCCCGGAGCACGACCCGCTGGCCGGGGCCCTCACCCGGGGCCCCGTGCCCGCCGGCGCGATCGTGCTCGACCCCCGCACCCGCCGGCGGATGCGGATGGGCGGCACCGTCACCCCCTCGCCGCGCGGGCTGCTCCTGGAGACCGGCCGGGTCTTCGCCAACTGCCCCAAGTACATCCAGCGCAGGGAACTGCTCGCCACCGGCGACGGCACCGCGCCCCCGGCGCCCCCCGTGCGGAGCGGGGAGCGCCTCACCCCCGGCCAGCAGGCGTTCCTCCGCGCCGCCGACACCTTCTTCGTCGCCACCGGCACCCCCGACGGGGTGGACGCCAGCCACCGCGGCGGCGGCCCCGGCTTCCTGGAGGTCGCCTCGCCCACCGAACTGAGCTGGCGGGACTACCCGGGCAACGCGATGTTCCTGACCCTCGGCAACCTGGCCCGCGACCCGAGGGCCGGACTGCTGCTCCTGGACTGGAGCACCGGCACCACGCTCCAGCTGACCGGCACCGCCCGCACCGAGCACACGCACGGCGGCGGGCGCACCGTCCGCTTCACCGTCACCGGCACCCTCCAGGCCGAGGGCGCCTCGCCCCTGCGCTGGTCGTCCCCCGAGTACTCGCCGGCGAACCCGCCCACCGGCCCCGCCGCGCCGGTAACCTCGGCTGATGAAGCAGCAGTTGAGAGTCGCGGCGTACGCGGTGTGCATACGGGACGGACAGATCCTGCTCGCCCGCTGGGTGGCGCGTGACGGCACCCGGCGGTGGACCCTGCCCGGCGGCGGGATGGACCACGGCGAGGACCCGATCGACACCGTCGTCCGCGAGGTGGAGGAGGAGACCGGCTACCGGGCCGGGATCACGGCCCTGCTCGGCATCGACTCGGAACGCCGCACCCACCCCCGCGGATTCGGCGCCGCCGCCGACTTCCACGCCCTGCGGATCGTCTACGAGGGCCGGGTCACCGGCGGCGAACTGCGCCCCGAGACCGGCGGCTCCACCGACCTGGCCGCCTGGCACCCCCTGGACGGTGTCGCGGCGCTCGACCGCGTCCCCCTCGTCGACACCGGCATCGGCCTGTGGCGGGACCGGCCCCCCGCCGGCCGCGCCGCTCAGCGCGGCAGCACCACCACATAGGCGGCCGGCTCCCGGTCCGCCGCGGCCATCAGCGCCGTACGCACCACCACCCCCTGCTGCTCCGGGGCCTCCCGCAGCTTGCGGGGCGTCAGATGGACCACGGTGATGCCGAGACGCTCCAGGGTGTCCCGCTTCTTCGCGTACTCGGACCAGAGCGTGTCCTCGTCGTGCCGCGGCGCCCGGGTGTCCAGCTCGACCGCCACGGCCTGGTCGGGCCAGTACGCGTCCACGCCACCGAGGTGCGGCCCGCCCGGAAGCCGCAGGTCCACGTTCCACACCGGCTCCGGCAGCCCCGCCGCCCGCACCAGCGCGTACAGCCTGCCCTCGGCCAGCGCCCGCCCCTCCGCCAGCAGGGCGTCCACCGCGTCCACCACGTGCGGGCGTCCCAGCAGCCGCGCGTCGCTCAACTCC
The DNA here is from genome assembly GCF_016919245.1 of Streptomyces zhihengii. Lineage (NCBI taxonomy): Bacteria > Bacillati > Actinomycetota > Actinomycetes > Kitasatosporales > Streptomycetaceae > Streptomyces > Streptomyces zhihengii. The sequence continues at coordinate 5,452,209 of NZ_JAFEJA010000001.1, forward strand.
CGCACCAGCGCCGCCGGTTCGCAGTGCCCGCCGCGCACCGCCTCGGTGAGCAGCAGCCGGACCGCCCCCGGGTCGGTGAGCCCGCTCACCGTGTCCGCCACCGCCCGCGCCGCGGGGGCCACCGGCACCCCGGTCACCTCCTCGGCCACCGGCATCGTGTGCGTCCGCACCAGCCGCGCACAGCCCGTCGACCGCAGCCGCCGGCTCCGCGGCACCAGGACGTCGATCGCCTCCAGCGAGCGCAGCGTCGGCGCCCCGGAGAAGCCGCGCAGCGCGAGGGCCGCCGCCCCCGTGATCACCACCTCGCCGTACGGCCCGGCCGCCGGACGCTGCCCCGGCAGCACGGCCCTGGCCGGGCGGACCGGGCGCCCCGCGTACAGCAGGACCGCCCGTAGCCGCTCCTCGCTCGTCGGCGGCCCGGACCGCAGCAGATACACCCCGGGCAGCAGCACCTGCCAGGGCCCACCGGCCCGGCATCGCTCCGCCACCCGCGCGGCCGACACCCCCCGCTCCCTCAACCGGGCCCCGGACACGACCAGTTCGGCCGGCCCGGTGGGGGTTGCGGGGGAGGAGGACTGGGGGAAGGTCTCGCACTGTTCCATGCGAGGGGGATGCCCGCCGCCCGCCACCCCCCGAACCTCTGTTACACCCTCGTCGACAATTCGGGACGACCCCGTCCTAAAGTACGCACGTTCGACTGCCGATGGGGGGCGCTGACGCGCCCGGCGGTTCCGGGGGTGCTGCCCGTGCGGGGGTTGCGCGTGGGCCGTGAGCCAGGGGCCGCGGCCCTGCCGCGCCTTCCCAGCCCCCCCCGGCGCCCCAGCCGACCGCGTGAAGCGCGGTGCGGGCCCTCGGGGTGCTGCTCCCTCCCGGGGCCGCCCCGCACGCGCGCCGCCTTCGCGGGGGCTCCGCCCCCGAGCCCCCGCGCCTCAATCGCCGGCGGGGCTGACAACGTCAGCCCCGCCGGCGATTGAGGCGACCGCGCGGAGCGCGGTGCGGTCCCGTCGAGGCACGGCCGACGTTCACAGCCCGTCCGGCGTTTGAGGACACCGCGCGGAGCGCGGTACGGGTCCGGGCGGAGCCCGGTTCGGGAAGGGGCGGGGAAAGGCCCCGCGCAGCGGCCCCACCACCCCGGGCCCCGGGACGCGCGGGGCCCCGACCCTCAGGGCTCAGCGCGGGAAGCGCCCCGAACGCGGGAAGCGCCCCCACCTCAGGGGCCACCCCGGGGGAAGCGCCCCCGAAACCGGGAGCGCCCCGGGGGCAGCGCCCCCAGCCGAAGCGCCCCCGAACGGGAGCGCTCCGAACCGGAAGCGCCCGCCTCGGAGCCCACCCCAGGGGAAGCGCCCCGAAACCGGGAGCGCCCCCGACTCAGGGGCGACCCCGGGGGAAGCGCCCCCAACCGAAGCGCCCCCGAACGGGAGCGCCCCCAACCCAAGCGCCCCCGCCAGGAAGCCCCCGGGCTACCCGCGAGCGTCGCGCGCCTGGGCGCGCACCGCGCGGGCGAGGTCGTCGCGGGATTCGAGGACGAGGCGCCGCAGCGCCGGCGCCGCCGACTCGTGTGCCGCGAGCCACGCGTCCGTCGCCGCGAGCGTCGCCTCGGGCTCCTGGAGCGACGGGTACAGGTCGCGCACCACGTCCATCCCGATCTGGATCGACCGCTCCTCCCACACCCGCGCGATCGCCTCGAAGTACTTCGGCGCGTAGGGCGCGATCAGCTCCCGCTGCGACGGCTGCGCGAAGCCCGCGATCGTCGCCTCGACCAGCGCGTTGGACAGCGCGTCGGACTCCACGAGCGCCGCCCACGCCTGGTCCTTGACCGCGGCCGACGGCCGCGACGCCAGGCAGCGGACCTCGTGCCGCTTGCCCGACGCGGTGTCGTCCCGCGCCAGTTCCGCCGCGATCGCCGCCTCGTCGGCGGCCCCGTGCGCGGCGAGCGGCGCGAGGAACGCCCAGCGCAGCTCCTGGTCCACGTCGAGGCCGTCGACGCGCGCCGTGCCGTCCAGCAGCCCGCTCAGGAGCCGGAAGTCCTCCGGCCCGCCCGCGACGGAGGCGAAGAACCGCGCCCAGGTGAGCTGGTGCTGGCTGCCGGGCTCGGCCCCGCGGAGCTCGCTCAGCGCGCCCGCGGCCAGCAGCCGCCCGCCCTCCTCGCGCCAGTCGGGCGCCGCGTAGTGCACGAGGGCGCCGCGCGCCCACGCGTGCAGCATCTGGAGCACGCCGATGTCCGTCTCGCGGCCGGCGAACCGCAGCACCAGGTCCACGAAGTCCCGGGCCGGCATCAGCGCGTCACGGGTCAGGTTCCACAGCGCGGACCAGCACAGCGCACGCGCCAGCGGGTCGTCGATGTCGCCGAGGTGGGCCCGCAGCGTGGCGAGCGACCCCTCGTCGAAGCGGATCTTGCAGTAGGTGAGGTCCTCGTCGTTGACGAGCACCAGGTCGGGGCGTTCGGCGCCGGCCAGGCCGGGCACCTCCGTGCGGGCGCCGGTGACGTCCGCGCCGGCGCTCGCGTACCGCACGAGCTTCGCGCCCTCGACCCGGTAGAGCCCGACGACGACCCGGTGCGGCCGCAGTGTGCCGCCGTCCTGGGTGACGGCCAGTTCCGTCACCCGGCCCTGCGCGTCACAGCTCAGCTCGGGGGTCAGCGAGTTGACGCCCGAGGTCTCCAGCCAGGCCCGCGACCACTCCTTCATGTCCCGGCCCGAGGTCTCCTCCAGGACGGAGAGCAGGTCGCCGAGGCGGGTGTTGCCGTAGGCGTGCCGCTTGAAGTAGCGCCGCGCGCCCTCCAGGAAGGCGTCCCGTCCCACGTACGCCACGAGCTGCTTGAGCACCGAGGCGCCCTTCGCGTACGTGATGCCGTCGAAGTTGAGCTTGGCGGCCTCCAGGTCCTGGATGTCCGCCGTGACCGGGTGGGTGGAGGGGAGCTGGTCGGCGCGGTAGGCCCAGGCCTTGCGGTTGTTGGCGAAGGTGACCCAGCCGTTGGTGAAGCGGGTGGCCTCGACCATCGAGAAGGAGCCCATGAAGTCGGCGAAGGACTCCTTCAGCCACAGGTCGTCCCACCACTGCATGGTGACCAGGTCGCCGAACCACATGTGCGCCATCTCGTGGAGGATCACATTGGCCCGGCGCTCGTAGGACGCCTGCGTCACCTTGCCCCGGAAGACGAACTCCTCGCGGAAGGTGACGCAGCCCGGGTTCTCCATGGCGCCGATGTTGTACTCGGGCACGAACGCCTGGTCGTACTTCCCGAACGGGTACGGGTAGTCGAAGTGCTCGTGGAAGAAGTCCAGGCCCTGCTTGGTGACGAGGAAGATGTCGTCCGCGTCGAAGTGCCGGGCGAGCCCCTTGCGGCACATCGCGCCCAGCGGGATCCGCAGGGTGGTGCCGTCGGGGAGCGTGCGCTCGTACACGTCCGTCTCGTAGTGGTACGGACCGGCGACCACGGCCGTGATGTACGTGGAGATGGGCCGGGTCTCGGCGAAGCGCCAGACCCCGTCGGCGTCGCGCGCGCCCTCCCCGTTGCTCCACACCGTCCAGCCCTCGGGGGCCGTCACCTCGAAGCGGAACGGCGCCTTGAGGTCCGGCTGCTCGAAGTTGGCGAAGACCCGGCGGGCGTCGGCCGGCTCGTACTGGGTGTAGAGGTAGACCTCGCCGTCCTCCGGGTCGACGAAGCGGTGCAGGCCCTCGCCGGTCCGGCTGTAGGCGCACTGCGCGTCCACGACCAGGACGTTCTCGGCGTCCACGGCGTCGAGGGCGATGCGCGCGCCGTCGAAGGCCGCCGCGGGGTCCAGCTCCCGGCCGTTGAGGGTGATGCCGGTCACGGCCGGGGCGACGAGGTCGACGAACGCCGGGGCACCGGGCTCGGCGGCCCGGAACCGGATCGTGGTGACGGAACGGAACGTACGCGGCCCCGCCCCCTCCTCCGCGTCCCCGACGGCGGACCGTACGTCGAGGGCGACGTGGTACGCCTCGACGGACAGCAGCTCGGCCCGGGTACGGGCCTCGTCGCGGGACAGATTTTCACCGGGCACGGGCACTCCTTCGTGACTCGTCGGAACAGCGGCGATCCTTTCATGCGGCCCCGGCGGCCCATACGGGGGAATCCCTCGCGTGCCGCGCGTGTTCCCCCCGGAGGCACGCAGGGTGCCGCCCTGATACGAGGAGTGACATGTCGGACAACGGCAAGACACCGGTGGACTTCTGGTTCGACCCGCTGTGCCCCTGGGCGTGGATCACGTCCCGCTGGGTCCTGGAGGTCGAGAAGGTCCGTGACATCGAGGTCCGCTGGCATGTGATGTCGCTCGCCGTGCTCAACGAGGACAAGCTCGACCAGGTGCCCGAGGAGTACCGGGAGATGCTGGAGACCAAGGCGTGGGCCCCGGTGCGCGTCGTCGTCGCGGCCCAGCAGGAGCACGGGGACGAGGTCGTCGGCAAGCTGTACACCGCGCTCGGCACCCGTTTCCACAACAAGGGTGAGGGCCCGACCCTCACGGCGATCCGCGAGGCGCTGGAGGACGTCGGTCTGCCCGTCTCGCTGGCCCAGTACGCCGACAAGGACACCTACGACGCCCAGCTCCGCGCCTCCCACACCGAGGGCATCACCAAGGTCGGCCAGGAGGTCGGCACCCCGGTGATCGCCGTGCCGGGCGCCGACGGCGAGCAGGTCGCCTTCTTCGGCCCGGTCGTCACGCCCACGCCCCGCGGCGAGGCGGCGGCCCGGCTGTGGGACGGCACCCTGCTGGTGGCCTCCACGCCGGGCTTCTACGAGATCAAGCGCACCCGCACCCAGGGGCCGTCCTTCGAGTGACGGCGCCGCGCACGGAAGACGGCCCCCGCGAGTCCTGTCCTCGCGGGGGCCGTCCTTCTTCCGCCTGCCCGGTGAAGGTTGAGAAGACGATCACGAGCAGGGCGTCCTGGGATCGCCTCAGGGGGTGATCAGCGGGGTGCGGCCCTTCGCCTCGGTGAAGCGCTTGGCGACGTCCTGCCAGTCGACGACGCGCCACATGGCTTCGATGAAGTCGACCTTCTGGTTCTTGTACTGGAGGTAGAAGGCGTGCTCCCAGGCGTCGAAGACCAGGATCGGGACGCTGCCCTGGCCGACGTTGCCCTGGTGGTCGTAGATCTGCTCGACGATGAGCCGCCCGCTGACCGGCTCGTAGGCCAGCACACCCCAGCCGGAGCCCTGGGTGGTGGCGGAGGCCTTGGTGAGCTGGGCCTTGAACTTGGCGAAGGAGCCGAAGGACTCGGCGATGGCGTCCGCGAGTTCGCCGGTGCCGTCCTTCTCCAGGGGCTCGCCGCCGCCGTCGCCGGTCATGTTGTGCCAGTAGATGCTGTGCAGGATGTGGCCGGAGAGATGGAACGCGAGGTTCTTCTCCAGCCCGTTGATCGAGCCCCAGGCCTCCTTGTCGCGCGCCTCCGCAAGCTGTTCGAGGGTGTCGTTGGCGCCCTTCACGTACGCGGCGTGGTGCTTGTCGTGGTGGAGCTCGATGATCTCGGGGCTGATGACCGGCTCGAGCGCCGCGTAGTCGTACGGGAGTTCAGGAAGCGTGTAGATGGCCATGGTGGCGGTGGTCCCTCCGGCTGCCTTCTTATTGCACATCTTATGCAACTGCACGCTACCAGCAGGAGTGGCGCCGGATGATCAGCCGATGGTCGTAGGCCGCGGGTCGCGCCATGGGCGGTCGCCCGCACGCGAAGGACCCCCGGCCGTCACGGCCGGGGGTCCTTCGCGTGCGGGTGCGCCGGGGCTGCTCAGCCGGCGGAGCCGGCCCGCTCGGCCTCGTCGGCCGTGCGCGACTCGCGGCGCTTCTGGAGGGCCAGGCCGCCGGCCGCCAGCGCCACGGTCAGGATGCCGGTGCCCAGCAGCTGGAGCCTGGTCGCCTCCTCGCGCAGCATCAGCACGAAGACGGCGCCCATGCCCAGCAGGGCGATCCAGGTCAGCACCGGGAAGAGCCACATCCGCACGACCAGCTTCTCCGGCTCCTCGCGCTCGGTACGGCGGCGCAGGATCAGCTGGGAGACGGCGATGAAGATCCAGACCACCAGGATGATCGCGCCGATCATGTTGAGCAGCCACTGGAAGACGTCCTCCGGCCGCCAGTAGCTGAGCAGCACGCACAGGAAGCCGAACACCGACGAGACCAGCACGGCGACCCGCGGCACACCGCCGAAGGTGCGGCCGACGGCCTTCGGGCCCTGGCCGCGGGCCACCAGCGAGCAGGCCATCCGGGAGGCGCCGTAGATGTTGGCGTTCATCGCCGACAGCAGGGCCACGAAGACGACGATCTGGAGCGCGGTGGCCGCGCCGGGGATGTCGAGGTGGGCCAGCGTGGTGACGTACGGGCCCTTGTCCGGGTCGGCGACGTCCGGGTCGTTCCACGGCACCAGGGTGACGATGACGGCCATCGAGCCGATGTAGAAGACGGCGATCCGCCACATCGCCGTGCGCACGGCCTTGGCGACGCCCTGCACCGGGTGCTCGGACTCGGCGGCGGCGATGGTCACGGTCTCCAGGCCGCCGTAGGCGAAGACGGAGGCCAGCAGGCCGACGACCAGGCCGTCGACGCCGTTCGGCAGGAAGCCGCCGTCGCCGGTCAGGTTGGCGGTGCCGGGCGCCTCGGTGCCGGGCAGGACACCGGCGATCGCCAGCACGCCGATGCCCAGGAAGAGCGCGATGGCCCCGACCTTGAGCGCGGCGAACCAGAACTCGAACTCGCCGAAGTTCTTCACCGCGGCCAGGTTGGTGCCGCAGAACACCAGCATGAACAGCGCGACCCAGGCCCACTCGGGCGTGCCCGGCAGCCAGTTGGTCATGATCTTGGCCGCGCCCATCGCCTCCAGGCCCACGGCCACGCAGAGCAGGAACCAGAAGGCCCAGCCCGCGGTGAAGCCCGCCCACGGCCCGATGGCGCGCTCGGCGTGGACGGAGAACGAGCCGGAGGCGGGGTTCGCGGCGGACATCTCGCCGAGCATCCGCATCACGAGCATGACGAGCAGCCCGGAGAGCGCGTAGGCGACCACGATCGACGGGCCCGCCGCGGCGATGCCGGCGCCGGAGCCCACGAAGAGCCCGGCGCCGATGACACCGCCGAGGGCGATCATCGAGAGATGGCGTTGCTTGAGGCCGTGCGAGAGCTGCGCGGCATCCGGCTGGTCGGCGGGCGCGGGCGCGGTGGTCCGAGACATGAGCGGGCCCTGTTCATCGGCAGAGACGGGGGAGCAGCCGACAGTCTGGACGCGGCATCCGCTCACAGGGAACGGATGTCCGCTATACGGGCACGATGTTCACACAACGCCACCACGCCGACACCGGCCGGCCCGGGCGCCGCCCGGCCCGCCGCCACCGCCCCGCCTCAGCCGCCCGTTCCACCCGCAGGCCGCTCCGGCCGCCCCCTGCGGGCGAGTGCCTCGCGCACCGCCGAGACCAGCAGCACCGCGCCGGTCGCCCCGGCGGACCACAGCAACTGCGGCCGGGCTCCGTCGTCGCACAGCATCAGCACCAGCACGGCCGCCATCGCCGCCAGCGCGGCCCACGTGAGATAGGGGAAGGCCCACATCCGCAGGGCGAGCGCCTCGGGCGCCTCGCGTTCGATGCGCCGCCGCAGCCGCAGCTGCGAGACCGCGATCAGGGCCCAGACGAACAGCAGCACCGCGCCGACCGCGTTGAGCATGTAGGCGAACACCGCGTCCGGCCACTTCAGGTTGAGCAGCACGGAGACGAAGCCGAACGCCACCGAGGCGAGCACCGCCCGGCGCGGCACCCCGCCGCCGGAGACGGTGAGCAGGCCCCGGGGCGCCTCCCGGCGTTCCGCCAGCGAGAAGATCATGCGGGAGGAGCCGTAGAGATTGGCGTTGAGCGCCGACAGCAGGGCCACGAAGACGACGATCTCCATGATCCGCCCGGCACTCGGCACGCCGATGGAGTCGAGCACGGTGACGAAGGGGCTCACGCCCGCCTTCTGCGCCGTCCACGGCAGCACCGTGACGATCACCAGCATCGAACCGACGTAGAAGAAGAGGATGCGCACCACCGCGCTGCGCACCGCCCGGCCGACCGCGCGGGCCGGGTCCGCGGTCTCGGCCGCGGCGATGGTGACGACCTCCAGGCCGCCGAAGGCGAAGACGACCACCAGCACCCCGGACACCACTCCGGACCAGCCGTTCGGCAGGAAGCCGCCGTCGCCCGTGAGATGGGAGAGGCCGGCCGGCTCGGTGTCCGGCAGCACGCCGAATACGGCGAGGGTGCCGAGCAGCAGGAAGAGCACCAGGGCGCCGACCTTGAGGGCGGCGAACCAGAACTCGAACTCCCCGAAGTTCCGTACGGCGGTGAGGTTGGCCGCGGTGAAGACCACCATGAAGAGGAGCACCCAGCCCCACTGGGGCACCGACGGCGCCCAGCCGTGGGCGATCTGCGCGGCGGCGGTCGCCTCGGCGGCCAGCACCACCACGAGCAGGAACCAGTAGAGCCATCCCGCGCTGAACCCGGCCCAGCGTCCCAGCGCGCGTTCGGCGTGCACGGAGAAGGAGCCGGACGCGGGCATCGCGGCGGACATCTCGCCGAGCATCCGCATCACCAGCATCGCCAGCGCACCGGCGATCAGGTACGAGACGACGATGGCCGGACCGGCGACCGAGATCCCGGCGCCGGAGCCCACGAAGAGCCCCGCGCCGATCACCCCGCCCAGTCCCAGCATCGTCAGATGACGCTGTTTGAGGCCGTGTTCGAGGGGCTCGGCCCCGGTGGTCACGGCCTGGGGCGACGCGTCGTGCATGGTGCGGTGTGCTCTCGGTTCGCTCGGGTCCGGTTATGGAGTCCCTACAGTCTCGGCCAGTGGCGGCCCGCCAGGCAAAACGGGCCGTCACCGCCGGGACCTCAGTGACGAGCATCACGCCCGGCCGTGTGTGACGACAGGCGTTTGTGTGATCTCCACCAACACCCCAACCGCCGCTTTGTCGGCGGCTGATGGTGATCCGGTCGGTCGCCCTGGGCTACGGTCGGCCTGTTCCCACCTGCCCTCACCCCGCGGAGACCTTGATGAGCACTGCTGCCGCCCCCGTCCGATCCGGCATCGTCCTGGCCGATCTGGTCCCCGCCTCCCGGGTGCGGGACATCGCCCTGGTCGCCGGCGGCGCCGTCCTCACCGGCCTCGCGGCCCAGATCTCCGTCCCGGTCCCCGGCTCCCCGGTCCCGGTCTCCGGCCAGACCTTCGCCGCCCTGCTGGTGGGCACCGCGCTCGGCGCCCGCCGCGGCTTCGCCTCGCTCGCGCTCTACGCCGTCGCCGGCATGGCGGGCATGCCGTGGTTCGCCGAGGGCGCCTCGGGCTGGTCCATGCCGTCGTTCGGCTACATCCTCGGCATGCTGCTGGCCGCCACCGTCGTCGGCGCCCTGGCCCGCCGCGGCGCCGACCGCACCGTGCTGCGCACCGCCGGTTCGATGGTGCTCGGCTCGGTGATCATCTACGCGGTGGGCGTCCCCTACCTGGCGCTCGCCACCGGGATGTCGCTGCCGGCCGCCGTCTCGGCCGGTCTGGTGCCGTTCCTCATCGGTGACGCCCTGAAGGCCGCCCTCGCGATGGGCGCCCTGCCGGCCGCCTGGAAGCTCGTGGGCCGCCGCCAGGGCTGAGCCCGCGCGCCACGCCACGACGGCCCCGGTCCGCACCTGCGGACCGGGGCCGTCGTGGCGTGTCAGGGGGGATCAGCCGGAGGTGACCCGCGCGGCGTTCCTGCGCCGCCGGTCCAGCACCAGACCGATGGTGACCACGATCGCGGCGACCAGCATCGACAGCAGCGCGACCTCGCGGTTGGCGTCGTCGAAGACCATGTAGCCGAGCACGAAGACGATGCCCGCGGCGGCCGCCCAGGTGAGATAGGGGAAGAGCCACATCCTCACGGTCAGCTTCTCCGGCGCCTCGCGCAGCAGGATCCCGCGCATCCGGAGCTGGGTGAAGCAGATGACCAGCCAGACGAACAGCGCGACCGCGCCCGAGGAGTTCAGCAGGAAGAGGAAGACCGTGTCCTTCCACATGTAGTTGAAGAAGACGGCGACGAATCCGAAGACCACCGAACCGAGGATGGCGGCGGTCGGCACGCCCTTGGCGTTGACCTTGGCGAAGGCCTTGGGGGCGTCGCCGCGCTCACCGAGCGAGAAGGCCATCCGGGAGGCCGTGTAGAGGCCGGAGTTCAGACAGGACAGCACGGCGGTCAGGATGATGACGTTCATGATCTGGCCGGCGTGGGCGATGCCGATGGAGTCCAGGGCGGCGACGTAGCTGCCCTTCTCCTGGATGCTCTCGTCGTCCCACGGCAGCAGCGTCAGCACCACGAAGATCGAGCCGAGGTAGAAGACGGCGATACGCCAGATGACGCTGTTGGTGGCCTTGGTGACCGCGCGCCGCGGGTTCTCCGACTCACCGGCGGCCAGCGTGACGATCTCGCTGCCCATGAAGGAGAAGACGACCAGCAGGACACCGGTGAGGATGGATCCCGCGCCGTGCGGCATGAATCCGCCGCTGTCGGTGAGATGGGCGAAGCCCGCGCCCGGGTTGTCGGATCCGGGCAGCACGCCGAAGACGGCCAGCAGGCCGATCACCACGAAGGCGCCGATGGCGACGACCTTGATGCCGGCGAACCAGAACTCGAACTCGCCGTAGGAGGCGACCGACGCCAGGTTGGTGGCGGTCAGCACCACCATGACGATCAGCGCCCAGGCCCACTGGGGAACGGCCGGGATCCAGCCCTCCAGGATCACCGCCCCGGCGGTGGCCTCGACGGCGAGCACCACGACCCAGAAGAACCAGTACAGCCAGCCGATGGAGAAGCCGGCCCAGCGGCCGAGGGCGCGGTCGGCGTAGGCGGAGAAGGAACCCGAGTTCGGGCTGGCCGCGGCCATCTCGCCGAGCATCCGCATCACGAGCACGACCATCAGGCCGACGAGCGCGTAGGAGACGAGGATCGCGGGGCCCGCGGCGGCGATGCCGGAGCTGGAGCCGACGAACAGGCCGGCTCCGATGACACCGCCGATGGCGATCATGGACAGATGGCGGTTCTTGAGACCGGCCTTGAGACCGTCGGCGGAGGGCGACTGTCCCGGGGTGGGGGACTGGTCGCCTTCCTTTGTGAGGGTCGTCTGCGACGTCATGGACGAATCCTTATGTCTTGGTGCCGCTCGGGTTACGAACTCGGGAATTGAAGCTCAGTACGGCCCAGTACGGAAGACCCGATTCCGTTTCGTTGCACTCGTCACGCCGGTGAGTCCCGGGCGCGGCCCCGCGCCGGACTGCGTCTGCCCCCCGTGCCACACTCGAACCATGCGCGTGTACCTCGGTTCCGACCATGCCGGATACGAACTCAAGAACCACCTCGTCGAGTGGCTCACCGCCCACGGGCACGAGCCCGTGGACTGCGGTCCGCACATCTACGACGCCCAGGACGACTACCCGCCCTTCTGTCTGCGTGCCGCGGAGCGGACTGCCGCCGACCCCGGCTCGCTGGGCATCGTGATCGGCGGCTCGGGCAACGGCGAGCAGATCGCCGCCAACAAGGTCAAGGGCGTCCGGGCCGCCCTCGCCTGGAGCGAGCAGACGGCCGCCCTCGGCCGCGAGCACAACAACGCCAACGTGGTCGCCGTCGGCGGCCGTATGCACTCCCTGGAGGAGTCGACGAAGTTCGTCGAGATCTTCCTCTCCACGCCGTACTCGGGTGAGGAGCGTCACACCCGCCGGATCGAGATGCTCTCCGCGTACGAGACCACCGGCGAACTCCCCCCGATCCCGGCCCACCACCCGCAGGAGCCGACCGCCTGATGCCCGAAGGGCACACGATCCACCGACTGGCCGCCGACTACCGGGAACGGTTCGGCGGCCGGTCCGTGCGGGTGACCAGCCCTCAGGGCAAGTTCACCGACTCCGCCGCGCTGCTCGACGGCACGGTCCTGGAGCGCACCGAGGCCCACGGCAAGCACCTCTTCCTGGGCTTCCCCGGCGACGAGTGGGTCCACATCCACCTCGGCCTCTTCGGCAAGGTCACCTTCGGCGACGCCCCCGCCCCGCCGCCCACCGACACCGTCCGGCTCCGGCTGGCCAATCCGGCCTCCTGGGTCGACCTGCGCGGCCCCACGGCCTGCGCCCTGCTCACCGACGGCGAGAAGCAGGCGGTCCACGACCGCCTCGGCCCCGACCCGCTGCGCCCCGGTGACGACCCCGCCCGCGCCTGGGCCCGGATCTCTCGCTCCCGCACCTCGATCGCCGCGCTCCTGATGGACCAGAAGGTCGTCGCGGGGGTCGGCAACGTCTACCGCGCCGAGGTCCTGTTCCGGCACGGCATCGACCCCTACCGGCCGGGCCGGGACCTCACCCGCCGGGCATGGGACGCCGTCTGGGCCGACCTCACCGCCCTGATGCGCGACGGCGTGCGCGACAACCGCATCGACACCGTCCGGCCCGAGCACACCCCCGAGGCGATGGGCCGTCCGCCGCGCGTCGACGACCACGGCGGCGAGGTCTACGTCTACCGCCGGGCCCGGCAGGCCTGCCATGTCTGCGGCGGCGAGATCAGCACCGCCGCCCTCGCCGCCCGCAACCTCTTCTGGTGCCCCGGCTGCCAGCGCTGACCGGGCCCCCGGCGCCGGGCGGCCCCGGGCCCCCGGCGCGGGCCGGGCGCCGGAGGAACCCCGCGCCGGACGGCGTCAGAAGCCGTGCGGCAGCCACGGAGCGACCGCCGAGCCGAAGGCGTGCGACGCCCTCGCGAGCGCCCCCGCGCGCAGCTCCCGGACCCGCCCCGCCCCGGCCAGCGAGGCCAGCGACACCCCGCCCAGGTAGGCCGCGCCCAACTCCCGCACGGACAGGGCCAGATCGGGCGCGTCGGCGGTCCGTTCGCAGACCGCCCCCTCGGGGCCGCCGGACAGCCGCCAGCGCCCGGTGTTCCAGGGGCAGAAGGCGTCCTCGACGTCGAGCACCAGGTCGACGGGCACCAGGTACGCGCGCGCCCCGAGCGCCGCGCCCACCTCGACCGGGCGCAGGTACAGGGAGTCCCGCACCCGCACCCCGCAGCGCCGGACGTCCGAGACCAGGTGCAGCAGCGGATCGTCCACCGGCCGGTTGCGCGAGCGCACGGACGTCGTCAGGTCGATCTCGCAGAGGAAGCGCCACAGCGCCGCGTACACCGCCGGCTCGGCCGCGTCGATGTGCCGCACCAGGACCGCGCCCTCGGGCCCCTCGGGGGTCCAGTGGGGCTTGTTGTGGAAGCGGACGTAGCCCACCGCCTCCCCGTCCCGCTCGGCGAGCACGCACTGCATCGGCGAGGCGCCCTCGCGCCCGGACGGCGGGTCGAGCAGCGGCAGCCGCTCCCAGCCCTCGTCGCGGGCGAGCATCCCGGGGCGGGAGCCGATCGTGTCCCGGTAGATCCGCTCGCACGCCTGCGCCCCCTCCGCGGGATCCGTGAACCGCAGGCGCACGTCCTCCGCGCCCGGCGGCACGGCCACCCGCACCCGCGAGGAGTCGATCTCCACGGCGAGCTGATGCGTCGCCGTGCCGTATCCGAAGCGGCCGTAGATGTCCGGCTCGGACGCCGTCAGCACCGCGAGCGGCTCACCCAGCGCGCGGACGTCGTCGAGCTGGCGCCGCATCATCGAGGTGAGGATCCCGCGCCGGCGGTGGGTCGCCGCCACGCTCACCATCGTCACCCCGGCCGCGGGCACCAGGGCGCCGCCCGGCACCGTGAGCCGGAAGGCGAACGACCCGGCCGTGCCGACGCATTCGTCCCCGTCCCACACGCCGACCGAGCGCGCCGGGTCCGTCAGGTCCTGCCAGAGGCGGCGCTCCTCGCCGGCCTCCGCCACCCCGCCGAACGCCAGCTCCAGCCTGTCGTACCACCGGTCCCACTCGGACCGCACCAAGGGCCTCAGCCGTGTCGTCATAGGCCATCCCTACCAGCCGTCTCCGAAGGGCCGCGACCCGATTTCGAACGCAATGTCTCGGGGTACCCCTGCACGGATGGCGGACGTGTGGATAGGGTCCACCGGGTGGCCCGCCGCGCGACAGCAGACTCGTTCACGGCCCGGATGCGCAAAGCCTTGCACCGGGCCCGCACCGTGCTGCGCCGTTCCGCCGTCGACTACTTCCGCGGCGACGGCTCCGACCGCCTGGCACTCGCCGGGCTGCTGCTGACCGTCCCCGCCATCGTCTGGGCCACGGTCACCAACCCCGTCTGGTGCTCGCCGGTGGTCCTGGTGCTGCCGATCGTGGCCGGCGGGCTGCTGCTGCGACCGGCGAGCCTGCTCGCCCTCTACGCCGCCGCGGCCGCCGGACTGATCGTGGAGTCCGCCGTCCTCGGCCCGTACACCGAGGGCCCCGTCGGCGTCACCCCGGGCACCGTGCTCGCGGTCGCCGCCTGCGGTCTCTTCGGGCTGCTCATAGCCCAGTTCAGGGCCCGGGTCGGCGTGCCGTGGCGGCGCGGCGGCACCATGCTCTTCGACCTGCGCGAACGGATCAGGGTGCAGTCCGCCCTGCCCCGGCTGCCGCAGGGCTGGCACCGCGAGATGTCGCTGCGCCCGGCCGGCGGCCAGTCCTTCTCCGGCGACTTCGTCGTCGCCGCCCGCACCTCCGGTGGCCGGACCCTGGAGGTCGTGCTGACCGACGTGTCCGGCAAGGGCATGGACGCGGCCTCCCGGGCGCTGCTGCTGTCCGGGGCCTTCGGCGGGCTCCTCGGCTCCCTGCCGCCGCACGGCTTCCTGCCGGCCGCCAACGCCTATCTGCTGCGGCAGGACTGGGACGAGGGCTTCGCCACCTCCGTCCACCTCGTGCTCGACCTGGACTCCGGCGACTACGAACTGCTCTCCGCCGGGCACCTGCCGGCGCTCCAGCTCCACGCGGGCAGCGGCCGCTGGGAGGAGATGGCGGCCGAAGGGCCGCTGCTCGGGATCTACGACGGGGCGCAGTTCGACCCGGTGAAGGGTTCCCTGCGCCCCGGCGACGTGCTGATGCTGTTCACCGACGGCCTGGTGGAGGCCTCCGGGAGGGACATCGGCGAGGGCATCGACCGGCTCACCGGCGAGGCCGACCGCTATGTGGCCTCCGGCTTCGAGGGAGCCGCCTGGCACCTGATCGAGGCCGTGGCCAAGGACGTCAACGACGACCGGGCACTGCTGCTGCTGTGCCGTCGGGGATGAGCGCGGCGCTCCCGGCACCGCCGTCCCCGTCGTCCGCAGCGCGGTCCTCCTTCCCGTCGCCCCCGTCGCGTCCCGGCAGGTAGCGCGCCAGCCAGTGCGAGCGGCCGGCCGCCAGCGGGCCGAGGACGGCGAGCAGCAGGACGTAGCCCGCGATGAACGGGGAGAGCCGGGAGTCCAGTCCGGCCGCCGCCGCCATGGTGGCGAGGATCAGCGCGAACTCGCCGCGGGCCAGCAGCGTGGTGGAGATGTTCGCCGCCTCCGGTTTCCCGAAGCGGTACAGCCGGGCGGCCGCCAGTCCTGCCAGCACGTTCATCACCAGGGTCACGGCGACCGCGGCGAGGACCGGCCAGAGCACGACGGGCAGGTCGCCGGGGTCGATCGACAGGCCGAAGGCGAAGAAGAAGATCGCGCCGAAGGCGTCCCGCAGCGGGTGCACCAGTCTGCGGATCCGCTCGCCCGACGAGGTGCTGCCGAGCATCAGGCCGACCATGAACGCGCCGATCGCGTCCGCGACCCCGAACCACTCCGAGACCCCGGCCACGAACACGGCGGCGCCGAGGAAGGAGATGACGAGCAGTTCGTCGTCGGGGGTGGAGAAGAGCCGGCCGACCAGCCGGGTGCCGAAGCGGGCGGCCAGCGCCAGCAGCAGCAGGAAGGCGAACGCCTTGGCGCCGTCGCCGACGGCGGCGGCCAGGCTGTCCGCGCCGGAGAGGATCGGCTGGAGCGCGGCGAGGTAGAGCGCGAGGAAGATGTCCTCGACGACGATGATGCCGAGGATCGGCTTGGTCTCCCGGTTGCCGAGGCGGCCGGTGTCGACCAGGACCTTCGTCACGATCGCCGACGAGGAGATGCCGAGCACTCCGGCGAGCACCAGCGCCTCCGAGGTGCCCCAGCCGAGCGCGAAGCCGAACGCGAGGCCCGCGCCGACGTTCAGCGCGAGATAGGTGCCGCCGGCCAGGGCCATCTTGCGGCCGCCCGCTTTGAGGTCGTCCAGATGGAACTCGAGACCCAGGTAGAAGAGCAGCAGCACGAGGCCGAGCGCGGAGAGCATCTCCAGGTCGTGCGGGTCGGCGATGAGGACGACGCCGGGGGTGTGCGGGCCGAGGATGATCCCGGCCACGATGAACAAGGGGATGGTGGGCAGACCGATCCGCCCGCCGAGGCGGGCGAGGACGGCTGCGGCGAGGAAGGCCCCGCCCATGGCGATGAGGGTGTCCGCGTGTCCGATGGGCTTGTCCTCCGTTCAGTCATGAGGGCGTCAAGGAAGCGTCAATGTTTAGTTTGCCAAATGATTTACATGGCAACAATGAGTGCTGACACCCATTGACGCGCTTGACACCGGCACCCGGATCGTCCACGGGCGGCCGGCGCCCGGGCACCGGCCCGTAGAGTCACGGCATGACCGAGACGCTCAGCCCGGCCGAGATCGAGGCCCTCGCCCGCGAGGTTCACGCGGGACAGACCGACAAGGCGGGGCGGCCCTACGCCGAGCACATCGCCGCCGTCGCCGAGGGCGTGCGCGCCCGGGGCGGGAGCGAGGAGCAGATCGCCGCCGGCTGGCTCCACGACGCCGTCGAGGACGACCGGCTCAGCCGCGCCCGGCTGGAGAGTGCCGCGCTCCCGCGGGCCGTCAAGGACATGGTCCTCGCGCTCACCAGGGGCGAGGGCGAGGACCTGTCGTCGTACACCCGGCGGGTGCTGGACACCCCGGGCGCGCTGCTGGTCAAGGAGGCCGACCTGGCGCACAACACGGACCCGGCGC
Source organism: Streptomyces zhihengii (assembly GCF_016919245.1). Classification (NCBI taxonomy): domain Bacteria; kingdom Bacillati; phylum Actinomycetota; class Actinomycetes; order Kitasatosporales; family Streptomycetaceae; genus Streptomyces; species Streptomyces zhihengii. The sequence goes on from NZ_JAFEJA010000001.1 coordinate 5,469,128, forward strand.
GCCTCGCGGCCCTGGACGCGGCCACCCGGGAGCGGCTCACGGAGAAGTACGCGCGGACCCGGCGGCTGCTCGGACTGCCGGGCGCCTGACCGGCCTGACCGGCCGGATCCGCCGGATCCCGCCCGTCCCACCGGGCCGTCCCGCTAGGTCCCGCTCCGTCCCGCCCCGGACGGGGGCGCCAGCAGCTTCCGCCCGGACGGGGGGCGCTAGCGGCGCGGTCCCGCCTCGGCGGGGTCGTCGCGGAAGGCCCAGGCCATGTCCGGCTCGGTGACGGGCTTCATCAGCCTGCGGACGGGCGGCGTGCACAGCAGCGTCACGGCGGCGGCGGCCGTGAGCGAGACGGTCACCAGCCCCGCCGGCCCGCCCAGCCAGGCGTTCTCCTCGAAGACGCCGGCGTAGTCGGCGGCCCGCACCAGGAAGCCGTGCAGCAGGTAGCCGCAGATCGTGCCCGCACCGAGCGCCGTCATCCAGGAGCGGCCGGACGGCACCCAGGCGAGGAACGCGACGGTCAGCACCAGGGCGCAGGCGCACAGGGCCAGGAACACCACGCTCCCCGACCACCACGGCACCCCCTCGCCGATCTCCTGGACGCTGCTGTTGCGGTAGAACCACCCGGTGCTCATGCGCGGGGCCACCCAGTACGCGAACGCCCCGGCGACGGCGAGCAGCGGCAGCGACAGCAGCCGCACCTCGCGCCGCCGCACGAGCTGGAAGTGCTCGGGCTTCAGGCACAGGCCGATCACGAAGAACGGCAGGAACTGCAGCAGCCGGGAGAGGTCGAGATCGTCGCCGATGCCCGGCGTCAGGGCCGCCGCCAGCGCGATCCCGAACGCGACCGGCACCGGCCACCGGATCACCCGCCACAGCGGGGTGGTGAGCCGCCACACGAACAGCGCCGCGAGGAACCACGTCAGGTAGTACGGGTCGAGCAGGCTGATCGGCTGGTCCGGCTTGCCGCCCGCGTACCGGGCGAACAGCGAGTACGCCACCTCGAAGACGACGTACGGCAGCGCGATGCCCGTCAGCAGCCGGCGGAGCTGGTGCGGCTTGCCCCGGTAACTGCGGGAGAAGTAGCCGGAGATCAGGATGAACGCCGGCATGTGGAAGGTGTAGACGAGCATGTACAGCGCACGGGTCGCCCGGCTGCCGTCCATCACCGGCTCCCAGGCGTGCGCCACGGCCACCAGCACGATCGCCAGGTACTTGGCGTTGTCGAACCAGGCGTCCCGCCCGGCGGGTCTCGGCGGCTCCGGCGCCGTGGGCAGGGCAGACTTCCGGCCTGCCGTGGCGGGGGCGACAGCGGTCGCCGTCCCCGTCGCGGGGGTGGGTCCCGACTCCGGAGCCTCGGGGAGCGGAGCCCTCTGATATCCGTGCGCTGCGTGGAACATTCAAGGCACCATAGCCGTGCCCATTCGCAGGAGTAAAACACCTCGGCGTTGCGGTCCATTCACATGCGACACCGCCACCGAACGTGCACTATGCCCCAATTAATCCCCATTGAACCGGGCATATCACCCCGGTCGAGGAGTGATCTGAATTACCCCGTGACCGGCCTCCGTATTTCCTGTGACCGACATGTGTGGGCCTGGAAACGATCACCGTGAATTCCTGCCCTTCATTTCCGTCGATTCACCCGGCCACGTGCGGGCGCCGGGCGCGGCGGCCGCTCGCGGGGGCTGGGCGGGGGCACGGTGTTGGCGCGATCTCGACGGGGACGATTCGTCACCCGGCAGCAGGGGCAGGGAGGTTGGTGGCACGATGGACCGGGCGGGGGTGGTGGGCCGTACACCCCGGGCCGGGTAGGCGGACCGACCGAGGGTGTGATCAGTGTGGCCATTTCGCTGTCTGTGGTGGTGCTGTTGTTGGTCATCCTCGTGGTGATGATCCGCGGCGGGTCCATCAAGGCCGGGCCGGCCGTCGTGGCCGTGCTGTTCGGCTTCTTCCTGGCGTCGACGGGCATGGCGCCGTCGATCAACCGGTTCATGAACTCACTGGCCGACACCATCAACCAGATAACGTTCTGAGCCGCCACCGGCGGCCCGCGAGGGCTCCGGCGGTACGCGGTCCCCGCAGCGCCCGGATACACCCGGGCGCCCTTTCGCGCGCTCCCGCGCCGACACACGCCCGCGCCCGAGCCGCGCACGCCCCGCACACCCGCCCGAGCCGTTAACTCCCGCGCCCGCGCACTTCCCGAGCCGTTAACTTCCCGCGCCCGCGCACTTCCCGAGCCGTTAACTTCCCGCGCCCGAGCCGCGCCCGCGCACTTCCCGCGCCCGAGCCGGCACATCCGCCCGTGGCGACAGGCTTCCGCCAAGGTCCCACGCGCCCGGCGCCCGCAGGCCCCGGCTACGCCGCCTTGCCCGCGGCCCGCTTGGTGCCCTTGGTGCCCTTGCTCCGTGCGGCCCCGGCGCCCGCGCGCGCGGAGCGGGCCGTCGCGGCGCGCCGCTTCGGCGGCGGACCGCCGGCGCTCTCCGGTTCCCGGGCCGTCTCCTCCGCCCCGGCCCGCCCGGCCCCGGCCGCCGCCCCCAGCGGCCAGCGGAACTCGATCTCCAGCTCGATCTCCCCGTCCTCGACCTCGATCTCGATCTCGCTGCGCAGCTCCTCCGGGATCCGCAGGCTCAGCCGCCCCGGCCCCAGGTCCAGCTCGGCCTCGCCGCCCTCCCGCAGGGCGGCCGCCAGCGCGGCGAGGAGGTCGGCCGCCTCCAGGCGGGACAGGGAGCGCTTCTGCTCGTACGCGAGGTCCTTCATGTCGGCCTCCGGCCCGGCGGAAACGGTGGACGAGCTCAATTCTCGTCCCTCCCGCCCGATCGGACATGTCCGCGCAGGACGCCCGCCGCGGCACCCGCCGCACCGCCCGCCCGCCGACGGGCGCGGGACGTACCCGGGAAACGCGTCAGGGCCGGTCCGGAGAGGAATCTCCGGACCGGCCCTGGACGACATGGAGCGGGCGACGGGAATCGAACCCGCGTAGCTAGTTTGGAAGACTAGGGCTCTACCATTGAGCTACGCCCGCAAGCAACGCGCCGCAGGTCATGACCGCCGCGGCACGAAGAGCATCGTAGCGGGTCATCCCCGCCCCGCGCACACCCCTTCCCGGGCCGCCGCAAATCGGGCGGGCGACCGGCCCCGGTGCATGTACCCTACGGTTCGCACCGACGGGGTGTGGCGCAGCTTGGTAGCGCGTCCGCTTTGGGAGCGGAAGGTCGTCGGTTCGAATCCGGCCACCCCGACCAGCAAGATCACGTTGTGAGGGTCCTCCTGCTTGCCGTTACTATGCAAGCTGCGTGCCCGTGTGTCTGATGTGCCGGGCCCGATCCGCTGAACCGCCGAACGCGGGACGACCGTGTCCGGCTGCCAGCAGACCCCTTAGATGTCAGCCACCAAGGAGACCGAACCGTGAAGAGCGCCGTGGAGACCCTGAACCCGACCCGGGTTCGGCTCACTGTCGAGGTGCCCTTCGAGGAGCTCAAGGACAGCCTCGACGCGGCGTACAAGAAGATCAACCAGCAGGTCACGGTCAAGGGCTTCCGCAAGGGCAAGATCCCGGCCCGAGTGATCGACCAGCGGTTCGGCCGTGGTGCGGTGCTGGAGGAGGCCGTCAACGACGCGCTCCCGAAGTTCTACACCGAGGCGGTCAACGAGGCGGAGATCAACCCCCTCGGCCAGCCCGAGGTCGACATCACCGAGCTGAAGGACGGCGAGACGCTGAACTTCACCGCCGAGGTCGACATCCGCCCGACCATCGAGATCCCGGACTACTCCGGCATCGAGGTCACCGTCGACGCCGTCGAGGTGACCGACGAGGACATCGAGAAGTCCGTGGAGCAGCTCCGCGAGCGCTTCGCCTCCACCAACCCGGTCGAGCGCGCGGCCGCCGACGGCGACGTCGTCACGATCGACCTCGAGGCCAAGGTCGACGGCGAGGTCCTGCCCGACGGTGTCGCCAACGGCGTGTCCTACACGATCGGTTCGGGCGAGCTGCTCGACGGCATCGACGAGGCCGTCACCGGCCTGGAGGCCGGCGGCGAGGCCACCTTCACCTCGCAGCTGAAGGGCGGCTCCGCCGAGGGCAAGGACGCGGAGGTCACCGTCAAGGTCACCGGCGTCTCCGCCCGTGAGCTCCCCGAGCTGGACGACGACTTCGCGCAGCTCGCCTCGGAGTTCGACACCCTCGACGAGCTCAAGGCGGACAGCCGCAAGCGCCTCGAGAACATGAAGCAGTACGACCAGGCCACCCAGGCTCAGGAGCGCGTCCTGGAGAAGCTCCTGGAGCTGGTCGAGGTCCCCGTCCCCGAGAAGCTGCTCGAGGACGAGATCAACACCCGTAAGCACAACCTCGAGCACCACCAGCTCGGTCAGATGGGTCTGACCCTCGACAAGTACCTGGAGATCCAGGGCAAGTCCGCCGAGGAGTTCGACGCCGAGACCAAGGAGCAGGCGGTCAAGGGCATCAAGACCCAGTTCGTCCTCGACGAGCTGGTCAACAAGGAGAAGCTGAACGTCAACCAGGAGGAGCTCACCGAGCACCTCATGCGGCGTGCGGCCTCCTCCGGCATGAGCCCCGACCAGTTCGCGCAGGCCGTCGTCGAGGGCAACCAGGTGCCGATGCTCGTCGGCGAGGTCGCCCGCGGCAAGGCGCTGGCCGTCGTCGTCGAGTCCGCCAAGGTGACCGACACCAACGGCGAGCTCGTCGACCTCGAGGACGACGAGGACGAGGCGGAGACCGCCGAGGCCGCAGCCGCCGGCGACGACGCCGCCGACGACGAGAACACCGCGAAGAACGAGGCCTGAGCCTCGCTCCCACGCGTGGACGGGCTCCGGGTGCCGCAGGGCGCCCGGAGCCCGTCGTCGTAACGGCCCCATGCGGCCGGCGCCCCGGAGCTTGCGCTCCGAGCGAACAGTTCGGGAACCGGGATGGCTCTGTCCGACCTGCGCGTTAGGGTCCATGAATACGAGGGCAGGGTTGTCCCCGCCCCCCGGTACCAAGACGCTGAGACGGCCGAAGCCGTCAGAGACGAGCAGGTGGACACGTGACGAATCTGATGCCTTACGCCGCCGGTGAGCCGTCAATCGGCGGTGGCCTCGGCGACCAGGTCTACAGTCGGCTGCTCGGCGAGCGCATCATCTTCCTCGGCCAGCAGGTCGACGACGACATCGCCAACAAGATCACGGCGCAGATGCTGCTCCTTGCCGCCGACCCGGACAAGGACATCTACCTCTACATCAACAGCCCCGGCGGCTCGGTGACGGCCGGCATGGCCGTCTACGACACCATGCAGTACATCCCTAACGACGTCGTCACCATCGGTATGGGCATGGCGGCCTCGATGGGCCAGTTCCTGCTGACCGGCGGCGCCGCCGGCAAGCGCTTCGCGCTGCCGAACACGGACATCCTCATGCACCAGGGTTCGGCCGGTCTCGGCGGTACCGCATCGGACATCAAGATCCAGGCCGAGTACCTGCTCCGGACGAAGAAGCGCATGGCCGAGATCACCGCCCAGCACTCCGGGCAGACGATGGAGGCGATCATCCGCGACGGTGACCGCGACCGCTGGTTCACCGCGGAGGAGGCCAAGGACTACGGCCTCATCGACGAGATCATCTCCGCCGCTTCGGGTGTGCCCGGCGGCGGCGGCACCGGCGCCTGAGGCGCCCCGCCCCCGCACCGCCCCGCCCGAGCCCGCAGAACGCCACCAGGATGGTGAACACCCACATGAGCAACTTCTCCGCGAGCGGCCTCTACACCGGCCCGCAGGTGGACAACCGTTACGTCGTCCCGCGCTTCGTCGAGCGCACCTCGCAGGGCGTGCGCGAGTACGACCCGTACGCGAAGCTCTTCGAGGAGCGCGTGATCTTCCTCGGCGTGCAGATCGACGACGCCTCGGCCAACGACGTCATGGCGCAGCTGCTGTGCCTGGAGTCGATGGACCCGGACCGCGACATCTCGATCTACATCAACAGCCCCGGCGGCTCGTTCACGGCGCTGACGGCCATCTACGACACGATGCAGTTCGTGAAGCCGGACATCCAGACGGTCTGCATGGGCCAGGCGGCCTCCGCCGCGGCCGTGCTGCTGGCCGCCGGTACCCCCGGCAAGCGGATGGCCCTGCCGCACGCGCGCGTGCTGATCCACCAGCCGTCCTCGCAGACCGGCCGTGAGCAGCTCTCCGACCTGGAGATCGCGGCCAACGAGATCCTGCGGATGCGCGAGCAGCTCGAGGAGATGCTGGCGAAGCACTCCACGACGCCGATCGAGAAGGTGCGCGACGACATCGAGCGCGACAAGATCCTGACCGCCGAGGACGCGCTCGCGTACGGCCTCGTCGACCAGATCGTCTCGACCCGCAAGAGCACGGCCGCAGCGGCCGCCTGACCGTTTCCGGCGCCTTTGGCGCGGTACACGACAATGTGAACCGCGCCAAGGGGGGCCCGAACGGGGGGCCAGGCAAGGTACCGTCGGATATGAGGCACCAGGAGTGGCTGAACCAAGCCGCTCCCAGGCGAAGGGGAAGCACCTCGTGGCACGCATCGGTGATGGCGGCGACCTGCTCAAGTGCTCGTTCTGCGGAAAGAGCCAGAAGCAGGTGAAGAAGCTCATCGCAGGCCCCGGTGTGTACATCTGCGACGAGTGCATCGACCTCTGCAACGAGATCATCGAAGAGGAACTCGCGGAGACGAGCGAAGTGCGCTGGGAAGAACTTCCCAAGCCCCGCGAGATCTACGAGTTCCTGGAGAGCTACGTCGTCGGCCAGGAGCCGGCCAAGAAGGCGCTCTCCGTCGCGGTGTACAACCACTACAAGCGCGTCCAGGCCGGCGAGAACGGCGGCGCGCAGGGCCGGGACGACGCGATCGAGCTCGCGAAGTCCAACATCCTCCTGCTGGGCCCCACGGGCTCCGGCAAGACGCTGCTGGCCCAGACGCTCGCGCGCATGCTCAACGTCCCGTTCGCCATCGCCGACGCGACGGCGCTCACGGAGGCGGGCTACGTCGGCGAGGACGTCGAGAACATCCTGCTGAAGCTGATCCAGGCGGCCGACTACGACGTCAAGAAGGCCGAGACGGGGATCATCTACATCGACGAGATCGACAAGGTCGCCCGTAAGAGCGAAAACCCGTCGATCACCCGGGACGTCTCCGGCGAGGGCGTGCAGCAGGCCCTGCTGAAGATCCTGGAGGGCACCACCGCCTCCGTCCCGCCGCAGGGCGGACGCAAGCACCCGCACCAGGAGTTCATCCAGATCGACACGACGAACGTGCTGTTCATCGTGGGCGGCGCGTTCGCCGGTCTGGAGAAGATCATCGAGTCGCGGGCCGGCGCCAAGGGCATCGGCTTCGGCGCGACGATCCGCTCCAAGCGGGAGATCGAGGCGAGCGACCAGTTCCAGGAGGTCATGCCGGAGGACCTGGTGAAGTTCGGGATGATCCCGGAGTTCATCGGCCGTCTCCCCGTGATCACCTCGGTGCACAACCTGGACCGCGAGGCCCTGCTCAAGATCCTCGTCGAGCCGCGCAACGCGCTGGTCAAGCAGTACCAGCGCCTCTTCGAACTCGACGGCGTCGAGCTGGACTTCGACCTCCCGGCCCTGGAGGCCATCGCCGACCAGGCGATCCTCCGCGGCACCGGCGCGCGCGGGCTGCGCGCGATCATGGAGGAGGTCCTGATGTCGGTGATGTACGAGGTCCCGTCCCGCAAGGACGTGGCCCGCGTGGTCATCACCCAGGACGTCGTCCACAACAACGTCAACCCGACGCTGGTGCCCCGCATCGTCAAGGACGACGGCAACGGCCGCCACGAGAAGAGCGCGTAGCCCTCACCGGCCCGACGACAAAGGGGCGCCCCCACCGATCCGATCGGCGGGGGCGCCCCTGTCGTGCGGCGTCCGGTCAGAGCTTGACGCGGATCTCCTTGCGGAGCTGGGCCGTCGTGGTCGCGGCCTCCTCGGGCTCGGTGCCCTTGCCCGTCATGAGGCTCGCCAGGTCCATCGGCATCGCGAAGCCGACGGTGCTGTGGTCGCCCCAGACGCAGACGGCCATCGTGACCTCCTTCGGGCCCGCCGCGCCGCCCGATTCCCCCGCGCCGGTCTTCGACTTGATCTGCTGGCACTTGAGGATCGCGCCGTCGGCCTCGGCGGGGGTGTAGGTCTTCGGCTCGCCGACGAGCTGGGCGTCGTCGTCCTTGTCCTTCTCGGCCTCCGCCTTGATGTTGGCGAACACGCTGTCGACGACCTTCTCGGGGTCCTCGATCTCGCCGTAGGCTCCGCCGAACTGGAGCATCTTGCCGGCGAGCGGGTTGCTCTCGTCCTTGACCTGCCATGCGGCGTTGACGGACTTGGCGTTCTTCACGCCGTTCTGCTCGGCGTTCTTGAGGAAGTCCTCGCCGCCGTCGCTCTTGTCGCTGCCGGGCGTCAGCTTGTACTCGCCCAGCACCGTCGCCGGCGTGGTCAGCTTGTGCGGGCCGTCGTCCGCGACGTCCGCGCCGCCCCCGCCGAGCAGGAAGTACGCGCCCACACCCAGCGCCGCCACCACGGCCACCGCGCCGAGGATGAGGCCGGTCTTCTTGCCGCCGCCGCCCTGGGCCGGCGGCGGGGGCGGGAAGCCGCCCGGCTGCTGGCCGTACTGGGGCTGCTGGCCGTAGGGGCCGGGCTGCTGGGGAGCGCCGTAGGGGCCCGGCTGCTGGGGCTGCTGCTGCGGGTAGCCGTAGCCGGGCTGCGGCGGGACGCCCTGCGGGGCCTGCTGCGGGTACCCGTAGCCGGGCTGCGGGGCCCCAGGCGGCTGCTGGCCGTAGGGTCCCGGCTGGCCGTAGGGGCCGGGCTGCTGCGGCTGGCCGCCGTACGGGCCCGGCTGGTTGTAACTCATTACGGGTTTCCCCCTCGTGATGTTTATGTGTTGCGAACATCCTGGCCTAAGCCCGCTTCCGACGGGGCGGGCGGGGTCACACCGTTACGGAAGAATCGCGTTTCAACACCACCCCGTGACACCCCTAAACTGGGCCCGTGACCGAGAACTCATCGCAGCCCACAGCGCCCACCTCCGAACTGCCGACCCAGTACGCGCCGGCCGACGTAGAGGGGGCGCTGTACGAGCGCTGGGTGGAGCGGGGTTACTTCGAGGCCGACGCCAAGAGCGACAAGCCGCCGTTCACCGTCGTCATCCCCCCGCCGAACGTCACCGGAAGCCTCCACCTGGGCCACGCCTTCGAACACACGCTCATCGACGCCCTCACCCGCCGCAAGCGGATGCAGGGGTACGAGACGCTGTGGCAGCCCGGCATGGACCACGCCGGCATCGCCACCCAGAACGTCGTCGAGCGCGAGCTCGCCAAGGAGGGCAAGTCCCGGCACGACCTCGGCCGTGAGGCGTTCATCGAGCGCGTCTGGCAGTGGAAGGGCGAGTCCGGCGGCCAGATCTCCGGCCAGATGCGCCGTCTCGGCGACGGCGTCGCCTGGTCCCGCGAGCGGTTCACCATGGACGAGGGCCTGTCCCAGGCCGTCCAGACGATCTTCAAGCGCCTCTACGAGGACGAGCTGATCTACCGCGCCGAGCGCATCATCAACTGGTGCCCGCGCTGCCTGACCGCGATCTCGGACATCGAGGTCGAGTACCAGGACGACGACGGCGAGCTCGTCTCCATGACGTACGGGGACGGCGAGGACACCATCGTCGTCGCCACCACCCGCGCCGAGACGATGCTCGGCGACACCGCCGTCGCGGTCCACCCCGACGACGAGCGCTACCGGCACCTGATCGGCCGGCAGATCAAGCTGCCGCTCACCGACCGCTCGATCCCGGTCGTCGCGGACGCCCATGTCGACCCGGAGTTCGGCACCGGCGCCGTCAAGGTCACGCCCGCCCACGACCCGAACGACTTCGAGATCGGCCAGCGGCACGACCTCCCGTCCCTCGCCGTCATGAACGAGCGCGCCGTCATCACCGTCCCCGGCCCCTTCGAGGGACTGGACCGGCTGGAGGCGCGCAGCGCCATCGTCGCCGCGCTGCGGGCCGAGGGCCGCATCGTCGCCGAGAAGCGCCCGTACACCCACTCGGTCGGCCACTGCTCCCGCTGCAAGACCACCATCGAGCCGCGGCTGTCGCTCCAGTGGTGGGTCAAGGTCGCCCCGCTGGCGAAGGCGGCCGGCGACGCCGTCCGCGACGGCCGGGTGAAGATCCACCCGCAGGAGATGGAGAAGCGGTACTTCGACTGGGTCGACAACCTCCACGACTGGTGCATCTCGCGCCAGCTCTGGTGGGGCCACCGCATCCCCGTCTGGTACGGCCCGGCGGGCGAGGTCGTCTGCGTCGGCCCCGACGAGGAGCCGCCCACCGGCGAGGGCTGGCACCAGGAGACCGACGTCCTGGACACCTGGTTCTCCTCGGGCCTGTGGCCGTTCTCCACGCTCGGCTGGCCCGAACAGACCGAGAGCCTCGCGAAGTTCTACCCGAACTCCGTCCTGGTCACGGGCTACGACATCCTCTTCTTCTGGGTCGCCCGGATGATGATGTTCGGCCTCTACGCCATGGACGGCACCCCGCCGTTCCACACCATCGCCCTCCACGGCATGGTCCGCGACCAGTTCGGCAAGAAGATGTCCAAGTCCTTCGGGAACGCGGTCAACCCGCTGGACTGGATGGACAAGTACGGCTCCGACGCCCTGCGTTTCACCCTGGCCCGCGGCGCCAACCCGGGCGTCGACGTCCCGATCGGCGAGGACTGGGTCCAGGGCTCGCGCAACTTCGCGAACAAGATCTGGAACGCCACCCGCTTCGCGCTGATGAACGGCGCCACGGTCGAGGGCCCGCTGCCCTCGCCCGAGGAGATGTCGTCCACGGACCGGTGGATCCTGTCGCGCCTCAACAAGACGGTCGCCGAGGTCGACGCGTTCTACGAGGACTACCAGTTCGCCAAGCTCTCGGAGTCCCTGTTCCACTTCGCCTGGGACGAGGTCTTCGACTGGTACGTCGAGCTCTCCAAGACGACCTTCTTCGCCGGCGGCGAGCAGGCCCGGGTGTCCGGCCGGGTCCTCGGCGAGGTCCTCGACGTGATGCTGCGCCTGCTGCACCCCGTCGTCCCCTTCGTCACCGACACCCTGTGGACGACGCTGACCGGCGGCGAGTCGCTGGTGATCGCCGACTGGCCCTCCACTGTGCAGGTTCCTGGCGCTGACGCGCCGGGCGGCTTCCGCGACGAGGCCGCCGAGCGGGAGATCGCCCTCGTCCAGCAGGTCGTCACCGAGGTCCGCCGCTTCCGCAGCGACCAGGGTCTCCAGCCCGGCCAGAAGGTCCCGGCCCGGCTCTCCCTGGACGGCACCGCGCTGGCGCCCCACGAGGCGGCGATCCGCCAGCTCCTGCGTCTCCAGCCGGAGGGCGAGGGCTTCCACGCCACCGCCTCCCTGCCGGTCGCCGGGGCCACCGTCGCCCTGGACCTCTCCGGCACGATCGACGTCGCGGCCGAGCGCAAGCGCCTGAGCAAGGACCTGGGCGCGGCCGAGAAGGAGGTCGCCCAGGCGAACGCCAAGCTGGGCAACGAGGCCTTCCTGGCCAAGGCGCCCGACCAGGTCGTGGAGAAGATCCGCACCCGCCTGTCCACCGCCGAGGCCGAGATCGCCCGCATCACCGGCCAGCTCGCGGCCCTGCCGCAGTCCTGAGCGCACCGCCGCCGCGGCCCCCGCCCCCTTCCCGGGAGCGGGGGCCGCGGCGCGTTCCGGGCCGCCCCGCCCCCGGCGGCTGCACGGGCCGGCCCCGGCCCTCCGTACACTGGCCGGGTGAGTGAGCCCCGCCCTTCCGACCGGCCCGACGACTCCGGATCCGACGATCTCTTCGAGGCGATCGTCGGCGAGGAGACCCAGCGCGATCCCGATCTGGCGGTGATCGAGGCCGGCAGCCGCACCCTGCGCACCCAGGCCGGCATCCCGCAGAGCGAACAGGTGCCCGCCCGGCCCGCCGACCCGGAGGTGGACAAGGCCCTCCGCGAGGTCGAGGCCGATCTGGCCACCCGCTGGGGCGAGACCAAGCTGGAGCCCTCGGTCGCCCGGATCGCCGCCCTGATGGACGTGCTCGGCGAACCGCAGCGCGCCTACCCCTCGATCCACATCACCGGGACCAACGGCAAGACGTCCACGGCCCGCATGATCGAGTCGCTGCTCGCCGCCTTCGAGCTGCGCACCGGGCGGTACACCTCGCCCCATGTGCAGTCGATCACCGAGCGCATCAGCCTCGACGGGGCGCCCATCGCCCCCGAGCGCTTCATCGAGACCTTCCGCGACATCACCCCGTACGTGGAGATGGTGGACGCGAGCCAGGAGTACCGCCTCTCCTTCTTCGAGGTGCTGACGGGCATGGCGTACGCGGCCTTCGCCGACGCGCCCGTGGACGTCGCCGTCGTCGAGGTCGGCATGGGCGGGAGCTGGGACGCGACGAACGTGATCGACGGCTCGGTCGCGGTCGTCACCCCGATCGACCTGGACCACACCGACCGCCTCGGCTCCACGCCCGCCGAGATCGCGGGGGAGAAGGCCGGCATCATCAAGCAGGGCGCGACCGTCGTCCTGGCCCAGCAGCCGGTCGACGCCGCCCAGGTGATGCTGAAGAAGGCCGTCGAGGCCGATGCGACGGTGGCCCGCGAGGGCCTGGAGTTCGGCATCGTCTCCCGCGAGGTGGCCGTCGGCGGCCAGCTCCTGACGCTGCGCGGCCTGGGCGGAGAGTACGAGCAGGTCTTCCTCCCGCTGTACGGCGCCCACCAGGCGCACAACGCCGCGGTGGCGCTGGCGGCCGTGGAGGCGTTCTTCGGCGTCGGCGCCGAGCAGCAGGGGCTGCTGGACATCGACACCGTCCGCCGGGCCTTCGCCTCCGTGGCGTCCCCCGGCCGGCTGGAGGTCGTCCGCCGCAGCCCCACCGTCGTCCTGGACGCCGCGCACAACCCGGCGGGCGCGCGGGCGACGGCCGACGGCATCACCGAGTCGTTCGGCTTCTCGCGCCTCATCGGCGTCGTCGGCACCAGCGCCGACAAGGACGTCAGGGGGCTGCTGGAGGCGTTCGAGCCGGTCTTCGCCGAGGTCGTGGTCACCCAGAACTCCAGCCACCGGTCGATGGACGCCGACGAGCTGGCCGCGATCGCCGTCGAGGTCTTCGGCGACGACCGGGTGGTCGTGGAGCCGCGCCTGGACGACGCGCTGGAGGCGGCGATCACGCTCGCCGAGGAGGAGTCGGAGTTCGCCGGCGCGGGTGTGCTGGTGACCGGCTCCGTGATCACGGTCGGCGAGGCCCGGCTGCTCCTGGGAAGGGCCTGACACCCCATGCGTACGCTCTGTGCATCCACCCTGATCGGTGAGTTCTTCGTGATCGGCTTCGCCGGTCTGGTGGCCATGAAGGCGGACGGCGCCTCGATGACCGCGGTCTGGACGGTCTGCGGCGTCGCGATGCTGCTGTCGCTGCTGCTGTGCGGCATGATCACCCGTCCGGGCGGGATCCAGCTCGGCTGGGCCCTCCAGGTCGCGCTGATCGTCGGCGGCTTCGTCGTCCCGGCGATGTTCTTCCTCGGTGTGGTGTTCGCCGGACTGTGGTGGGCCTCGGTCCACTACGGCCGGAAGATCGACGAGGCGAAGGCCCGCTGGGCGGCCCAGGCATCGGCAGGGCCTGACGCTGCGTAACCGGGGTCCCGTCGCGCAGGGTAGCCTCAGGGGTGCCTGCCGCCCGGACCCCGTGGCGCAGACCTCTGACCCGCACATGAAGGAGCCCGCACCGTGAGCCAGCGCACGCTCGTCCTGCTCAAGCCCGACGCCGTACGCCGGGGACTGATCGGGGAGATCATCGGCCGCATCGAGGCCAAGGCCGGCTGGACCATCAGCGCTCTGGAACTGCGCACCCTCGACCAGGCGACGCTGGAGCAGCACTACGGCGAGCACCGGGGCAAGCCGTTCTACGAGCCGCTGGTCGGCTTCATGGCCTCCGGTCCGGTCGTGGCCATGATCGTCGAGGGCGAGCGCGTCATCGAGGGTGTACGCCGCCTGGCGGGTCCGACCGACCCGATCGAGGCGGCTCCCGGGTCCATTCGCGGGGACTTCGGCACCATCGTCCGCGAGAATCTGATCCACGCCTCGGACTCCGAGGAGTCCGCCATTCGGGAGATGAAGATCTTCTTCCCGGAAGCCTGACCGCTTCTCCCGAAAAGGCACGCAATGCCGCTCCGGCCGGGGCTTTCGCTGACGCGCCATCAGTCGCGGGGCGTTCTTGACCTGGGGGCGACCGAAGGAATTTCGGTCGCCCTTCGGTATATGCCGGAGGATTGCGGGAACGCATCGCCCCGACGCATCGTCACCACATACAGAGGTGGACCAGCGCGCCGTATCCGGGTGGACGGCACTACGATGTAAGCCTCCACGCCACAGCACCCACCTCGCCATCCTGATAAGCCATCAACGCTCGATTTGGGAAGGCCAGACGCATCCTCATGGGGAACAACATGTCGTTCATCGGCCGTGACATGGCTGTCGACCTCGGGACCGCCAACACGCTGGTGTACGTCAGAGGCCGGGGGATCGTTCTCAACGAGCCGTCCGTCGTCGCGATCAACACCAACACGGGCGGCATTCTCGCGGTCGGCGCCGAGGCGAAGAAGATGATCGGCCGGACACCGGGCAACATCGTTGCCGTCCGGCCGCTGAAGGACGGCGTCATCGCCGACTTCGAGATCACCGAGCGGATGCTCCGCTACTTCATCCTCAAGATCCACAAGCGCCGCTACCTCGCCAGGCCGCGCGTCGTCGTCTGTGTGCCCTCCGGCATCACGGGCGTCGAGCGCCGCGCGGTCATCGAGGCGTCCACCCAGGCGGGCGCCCGGCAGGTGCACATCATCGAGGAGCCCATGGCCGCGGCCATCGGCTCCGGGCTCCCGGTGCACGAGGCGACGGGCAACATGGTCGTCGACATCGGCGGCGGGACGACCGAGGTCGCCGTGATCTCCCTCGGAGGAATCGTCACGGCACAGTCCATCCGCGTCGCCGGCGACGAACTGGACAACGCGATCATCCAGCACATCAAGAAGGAGTACTCGCTCCTCCTCGGTGAGCGCACCGCCGAGTCCATCAAGATCACCATCGGTTCCGCGTACGACATGGACAAGGACGAGCACACCGAGATCCGGGGCCGCGACCTCGTCTCCGGTCTGCCCAAGACCGTCGTCATCTCGGCCGCCGAGGTCCGCAAGGCCATCGAGGAGCCGGTCAACGCCATCGTCGACGCCGTGAAGACCACCCTCGACAAGTGCCCGCCGGAGCTCTCCGGCGACGTCATGGACCGGGGCATCGTGCTCACCGGCGGCGGCGCCCTGCTGCGCGGGCTCGACGAGCGGCTGCGCCGCGAGACGGGCATGCCGATCCACATCGCCGAGGACCCGCTGGACTCGGTGGCCCTCGGATCCGGCAAGTGCGTCGAGGAGTTCGAGGCGCTCCAGCAGGTGCTGGACGCCCAGCCGCGTCGTTAGGCAGCCGGCGGCCCGCATCCCGCCGGGCCGCCGCTCCGCCGTACGGGGGGTGCGAACGACCTCGGAAGGGGGTTCTTCCGTCTCCGTCACGGCCGCAGGACCGTTCCACATACGAACACCACCATTCCGACGAGGAAGGCACGGCCGCCGCACGTGAGGGACACGAAAGAGAGCCGGCTGCTCCTGGTGCTGCTGATCGCCATCGCGTTCGCACTGATCACGGTGGACATCCGCGGCGGCGAGGAGTCACCGGTGGACGGAGCCCGACAGGCCGCGGCAACGGTCTTCGGCCCCGTCGAGAACGGGGTCGCGGCGGCCGTCGACCCGATCGGCAACGCCATCGGAGCCGTACGCGACTCCGGCGAGCGCCACGACCGCATCAGCGAACTGGAGCGGGAGAACGCCGAGCTGAAGCAGCGCCTCGGCAGCGACGACCGCAACCGCAGCAGGCTCCGCGAACTGGACGGCCTGATCCGGACGGCGGCGGCGGGCCAGTACGGCATCAAGGGCGCCGAGGTCATCGCCATAGGAGCGGCCCAGGGCTTCTCCTGGACGGTCACCATCGACATCGGCGCCGACGACGGCATCACCCGCGACATGACCGTCATCAACAGCGACGGACTCGTCGGCCGGGTCACCACCGTCGGCCCCCGCGCCTCCACGGTGCTGCTCGCCAGCGACCCCGACTTCACCGTCGGCACCCGCATGGAGAAGAGCAACGAACTCGGCTTCGCCACCGGCCAGGGCGACCGGCCGCTGATGGTGCAGCTCCTCAACGGCAAGGCCAAGGTGAAGAAGGGCGACCGGCTCGTCACCTTCGGCTCCCAGGGCAACAAGCCGTTCGTCCCGGGCGTCCCGGTCGGCGAGGTGGTCGGCGTCGACCCGGCCGGCGGCGACCTCACCCGCGACATCCACGTCCGCCCGTACGCCGCGTTCAGCAAGCTCGACATCGTCGGCGTCGTCGTGCAGGCCCCGCGCACGGATCCCCGGGACACCGTCCTGCCGCCCAAGCCCGAGAAGGCCCGCCCGACGCCCACCGTCACGGTGACCGTCACGCCCGGCGCCGACGGCTCCGTCGAGGGACAGGCCGACACGCAGCCCCAGGGGCAGACCGACGGCCGGGTCCGCGAGCAGCAGGACGGACAGCCGCAGACCCCGGACGACGCCGGGACCGCCCAGGACGGCGGAGCGGACCCACCGGGCCCCACAGGCACCGCCGGCCCGAACGACGAGTAAACAGGAGCTGATCCGTCCATGCGTGTCAACCGGATGCTGCTCTCCACGACGCTGGTCGTGGTCGCCCTCGTCATCCAGGTCACCGTCCTCGCCCGCCTCCAGCTTCCCGGCGCCGTCCCGGACCTGATGCTGCTCACCGTCCTCGGACTGGCCATGGTCTACGGCCATGTCGCGGGCGCGCTCATCGGATTCGGCGCCGGCCTCCTCGCGGACATCGCGCCGCCCGCCGACCACGCGGCCGGGCGCTACGCCCTCGTGCTGTGCGTCATCGGCTACCTCGCCGGCCTGATCAAGCCCGACAACGGGCAGCAGCTCCGCTCGGCGACCGGCCCGATGGCCGTCGTCGTCGGCGCCGCGGTCGGCTCCACCCTGCTGTACGCCGGAGTGGGCGCACTCGTCGGCGACACCGCCGCGCGCCATGTCGGGCTCGGCGGCCTGCTGTTCACGGCCGCCGTGTACGACCTGATCCTCGCGCCCTTCACCGTGCCCCTGATCATGTGGCTGGCCAGACGCAGCGACAACGATCCGCTCGCCGAGAACCAGAACAGCGGCGGCACCGACGTCGCCTCCGGCTGGCTGTCGTCCGGCACCGGTCTGCGGATCGGCGCCCAGCGCAGCGGCCTGCGGATCAAGGCGGCACGGACACGGGCGGCACGCGCCGGCCGCATCAAGGGAGTCAAGCGACTGTGACCGAGGGGGCAGCAGCGTGAGCAACATTCCGGAGACCGGACGGACCCCCCGGGTCCAGATCCGTCTCGTCATCATCCAGGTCCTCGTCTTCTCCCTGCTGCTCACGCTCGGCGGCCGGCTCTGGTACCTCCAGATCCGCAACGGCGACGAGTACGCGGACGAGGCCAGCGGCAACCATGTGCAGCGGGTCGTCACCCCCGCCGTGCGCGGCTCGATCCTCGACGCCCGGGGCGTGGCCCTCGCCGACAACGAGACCCGGCTGGTCGTCTCGGCGTCCCGCACCGAGCTGATGAAGATGAAGGACGACGGCAAGGGCGTACTGACCCGGCTCGCCGGCGTGCTCGGCATGAAGCCGAAGGACGTCATGGACAAGGTCCGGCTCTGCGACGCGAAGACCCCCCAGCCGTGCTGGAACGGCTCCCCGTACCAGCCGATCCCGGTCACCGACGAGGCCACCACCCAGCAGGCGCTCCAGATCCGCGAGCGGACCGAGGACTTCCCCGGCATCACCGCCGAGCCCGCCGCCGTGCGCCGCTACACCGCGCCCGCCGACGCCCGCACCTCCCAGGTCCTCGGCTACCTGTCGCCCGTCACCGACGACGAGATCCAGAAGGCCAAGGACTCCGAGTCGCCGTACCTGCGCTCCGACCAGGTCGGCCGGTCCGGCCTGGAGCGCACCTACGACGCGGCGCTGCGCGGCAAGGCCGGCGTCACCTCCTACGAGGTCGACAAGCTCGGCCGGGTCATGGGGGAGGCGGAGTCCGACCCGGGTGTCCCCGGCTCGAACCTGGTCACCAGCATCGACGCCCGGGTCCAGGCCGTCGCCGAGTCCGAGCTCCACAAGGCGATGAAGGCCGCCCGGCTGGAGACCGACAAGATCACCGGCCGCCCCTACGAGGCCGACGCCGGCGCCGTCGTCGTGATGGAGTCGCGCACCGGCCGGGTCGTCGCCATGGCCTCGCAGCCCGACTACGACCCCAACGCCTGGGTCGGCGGCATCTCCGGCAGGGACTACGCCAAGCTCACCGGCAAGGACTCCAACTTCCCCCTGCTCAACCGGGCCATCCAGGGCCAGGCCGCCCCCGGCTCGGTGTTCAAGGTGGTGTCGGCGAGCGCCGCCGTCCGGGCCGGCCACGACTTCGACGACCGCTACAACTGCAGCAGCTCCTACAGCCTCGGCAGCCGGAGCTTCGCGAACTTCGAGTCCCAGGGACACGGCCCCATCACCCTCGGGGAAGCCCTGAAGTTCTCCTGCAACACCGTCTTCTACGCCCTCGGCCACGACGAGTGGAAGCGCGACGGCGGCACCAAGCCGAAGAAGAACGCCCACGACTGGTTCTACCGGACGGCGCACGACTTCGGCTTCGGCAGCGAGACCGGCGTCGACCTGCCCAACGAGGTCAAGGGCCGCATCCCGGACCGCCAGTGGAAGAAGGACTTCTGGGAGGCCAACAAGGACTCCTGGTGCAAGGAGGGCAAGAAGGGCGGCAGCTACGTCGAGCAGATCGCCTACGAGAACTGCCTGGAGGGCAACCAGCTCAAGGCCGGTGACAGCATCAACTTCTCCATCGGCCAGGGCGACATCCTCGTCACGCCCATCCAGATGGCGACCGCCTACTCCGCGATCAGCAACGGCGGCACCCTCTACAACCCCACCATCGGCAAGGCGATCGTCAGCCCCGACGGCAAGCGCGTCGAGGAGATCCCGCCCCAGGCCCACGGCAAGCTGCCGATAGGGAAGAAGACCATCAACGACCTCGACAAGGGTCTGCGCTCCGTCGTCGGCCCCGGCGGCACCGCCTCCTGGCGGTTCGGCGGCTGGCCCCAGGACAAGATCCCGATGCGGGCCAAGACCGGCACCGCCCAGGTCTACGGCAAGCAGACCACCTCGTGGTTCGCGACCTACACGGACGACTACACGATCGTCATGACCATCTCCCAGGGTGGTACGGGCTCCGGCGCCTCCGGTCCCGCGGTCCGCAAGATCTACGAGGCGATGTACGGCCTCGACGAGCAGGGCAACCAGGACCTCAAGCGGGCCCTGCTGCCCACGCCCCAGAAGGACCTGCCCAAGATCTCCCCGGACGGCTCCATCGACGCCCCCGAGGTCAGGCCCTACGTGCCTCCGAAGCCGGCGGACCCGGCCGACGCACAGACGCTCGCGGGCGCGCCCGCACGGAGGGACTAGGACATGACAGGCGCAGGCGGATTCTCCGTCTCCGGATACGGACCCGAGCGCGGGGGACTGTGGTCCCGGCTCAGCGCCCGCGACTCGGTCGCCCGCCGGCTCGACTGGCCGCTGATGTTCTCGGCGCTCGCGCTGTCGGTCATCGGCACGCTGCTGGTGTGGTCCGCCACCCGCGGCCGCACCGAGCTGAACGACGGCGACCCGTACAGCTTCCTGATCAAGCACAGCCTCAACATCGGCATCGGCTTCGCCCTGATGGTCGCGACCGTCTGGCTCGGCCACCGCACCCTGCGCGGCGCGGTCCCCGTGCTCTACGGCCTCTCCGTGGTGCTGGTGCTGCTGGTCCTCACCCCGCTCGGCGCCACCATCAACGGCGCGCACGCCTGGCTCGTCATCGGCGGACTGTCGCTCCAGCCGTCCGAGTTCGTGAAGATCACCATCATCCTGGGCATGGCGATGATGCTCGCCGCCCGCGTCGACGCCGGCGACCAGCTCCACCCCGACCACCGCACGGTCGCCAAGTCGCTCGCCTTCGCCGTGCTGCCCATGGCCATCGTCATGCTGATGCCCGACCTCGGCTCGGTCATGGTCATGGTCGTCATCGTGCTCGGCGTCCTGCTGGCCTCCGGCGCGTCCAACCGCTGGATCCTCGGGCTGATCGGCGCCGGCGCGGCGGGCGCGGTCCTGGTCGCCGCCCTCGGCGTGCTCGACGAGTACCAGATCAACCGGTTCGCCGCCTTCGCCAACCCCGAGCTGGACCCGGCGGGCGTCGGCTACAACACCAACCAGGCCCGCATCGCCATCGGCTCCGGCGGCCTGTACGGCGCCGGCCTCTTCAACGGCCACCAGACCACCGGCCAGTTCGTGCCCGAACAGCAGACCGACTTCATCTTCACCGTCGCCGGCGAGGAGCTCGGCTTCGTCGGCGCCGGGCTGATCCTGGTGCTCCTCGGCGTCGTGCTGTGGCGCGCCTGCCGGATCGCCCGCGAGACCACCGAGCTCTACGGCACCATCGTCGCCGCCGGCATCATCGCCTGGTTCGCCTTCCAGGCCTTCGAGAACATCGGCATGGCGATGGGCATCATGCCCGTCGCCGGCCTCCCGCTGCCCTTCGTCTCCTACGGCGGCACCTCGATGTTCGCCGTGTGGATAGCGGTGGGGCTCCTCCAGTCGATCCGGGTGCAGAAACCCATAAGCGCCTGAGAAACCCGGCCGCCGCGCCCTGGGCGCGGCGGCCGGGCGCACTCCCGCCACGGGCCCGTCCGCACTAGATTCGGGTCATGGCGGACAAGCGCGAGATCGAGCGAAAGTACGAAGCCGGCCCGGACACCCGGCTCCCCGACCTCAGGAAGATCTCCGGCGTCACCGACGTCGAGGAGCGGGGCGTCACCGAACTGGACGCCGTCTACTACGACACCGAGGGCCTGCGGCTCGCCGCCGCCTCCGTCACCCTCCGGCGCAGAACCGGCGGCGCCGACGCCGGATGGCACCTGAAACTGCCCGTCGAACCCGGCGTCCGCGACGAGATCGCGGCCCCCCTCTCCGACACGGTCCCCGCGGAACTCGCCGCCCTGGTGCGGGTCCACACCCGCGGCACCGGCCTGCGGCCCGTCGTACGGCTGCTCTCCGTCCGCGACGTGCACCACCTCCTGGACGCGGACGGCGCCCTGCTCGCCGAGCTCAGCCGGGACGCCGTCGTCGCCGAACGCCTCGACGGCGGGGGCGGCACCGCGCAGTGGGACGAGATCGAGGTGGAACTCGCCGACGACGTCGACCGGGCCTTCCTCGACGCCGCCGACAAGAAGCTCCGCAAAGCCGGTCTGCGCCACTCCGCCGCCTCCTCCAAACTGGCCCGCGCCCTCGGCGAGACCGGCAGCGCACCCGAGCCGCCCGCCCCGCTCCCCGACCCCCGCACCGCGGGCGACCACGTCCTCGCCTACCTCCGCGAGCAGGCCGGTGCCCTGACCGCCTACGACCCCGGGGTCCGCCGCGACCTGCCCGACGCCGTGCACCAGATGCGCGTCGCCACCCGCAGGCTGCGCAGCGCCCTGCGCACCTACCGCAGGATCGTCGACCGGGAGGCCACCCAGCCGCTCATCGACGACCTCAAGTGGCTCGCCGGCGAACTCGGCGCCGCCCGCGACCAGGAAGTCCTCGCAGAACGCCTGCGCGACCGCGTCGGCGAGCTGCCGGACACCCTCGTCCTCGGCCCGGTCGAGGCGCGCCTGACCGTCTGGGCCGCGGCCGGCGACCAGGACACCCGCCGCACCGCGCTGGCCGCCCTCGACAGCGACCGCTACCTCGGCCTGCTCGACCGGCTCGACGCGCTGCTGGCCGGACCGCCGCTCCTCAAGGCGGCACGCAAGGCACCGGACGCCGCGATCCCCGACGCCGTGCTGCGCGAGTACCGCCGCGTCGAGCGCCGGGTCGAGCACGCCCTCGGGCTCGACCCGGGCCCCGAACGGGACGTCGCACTGCACGAGTCGAGGAAGGCCGCCAAGCGCGCCCGCTACGCGGCGGAGGCGGCCACCCCCGCCCTCGGCCGCCCGGCACGGAGATTCGCCAAGCGGATGAAGGCCGTGCAGAAGGTCCTCGGCGACCACCAGGACAGCGTGGTCGCCCGGGACGCCGTCCGCGACCTGGCCGTCGCCGCCCACGCGGCGGGGGAGTCCGCCTTCACCTGGGGACTCCTGTACGGCCACGAGCAGGCCCGGGCGGCCGAGCGGGAGGCGGAGCTGCCCGAGGCGTGGTCCGCCGCCGCCGAACCCGGACTGCGGGCGGCGCTGACGTCCTGAGCCGGGGCGGGCGGGGCGGTTCACCGGCGCCGTACGAGGGGCGCCCCCGGTGGCGTTACGCTTGAGAGTCGCCCCCGCCAGCTCCACGAAGGTTCCAGATGTCTGCCGAGTCGGTCTTCCCACAGCTCGAAGCTCTGCTCCCGCACGTGCAGAAGCCCATCCAGTACGTCGGCGGTGAACTGAACTCCACCGTCAAGCCGTGGGAGTCCTGCGACGTCCGCTGGGCGCTCATGTACCCCGACGCGTACGAGGTCGGCCTGCCCAACCAGGGCGTCATGATCCTCTACGAGGTCCTCAACGAGCGCGAGGGCGTCCTCGCCGAGCGCACCTACAGCGTGTGGCCCGACCTCGAAGAACTGATGCGCGAGCACCGGGTGCCGCAGTTCACCGTGGACTCCCACCGGCCCGTCGGCGCGTTCGACGTGTTCGGTCTGAGCTTCTCGACCGAGCTCGGCTACACCAACATGCTCACCGCGCTGGACCTGGCGGGCATCCCGCTGGAGTCCGCCGACCGCGGCCTCGACGACCCGATCGTGCTGGCCGGCGGACACGCCGCCTTCAACCCGGAGCCGATCGCCGACTTCATCGACGCGGCGATCATCGGCGACGGCGAGCAGGCCGTGCTCGACATGACCGAGATCATCCGCGCCTGGAAGGCCGAGGGCCGTCCCGGCGGCCGCGAGGAGGTCCTCTTCCGGCTCGCCAGGACCGGATCCGTCTACATCCCGCGGTTCTACGACGTCGAGTACCTGCCGGACGGCCGCATCGGACGGGTCGTGCCCAACCGCTCCGGCGTGCCGTGGCGCGTCTCCAAGCACACCGTGATGGACCTCGACGAGTGGCCCTACCCGAAGCAGCCGCTCGTGCCGCTCGCGGAGACCGTCCACGAGCGGATGTCCGTCGAGATCTTCCGCGGCTGCACCCGCGGCTGCCGCTTCTGCCAGGCCGGCATGATCACGCGCCCCGTGCGGGAGCGAAGCATCACCGGCATCGGCGAGATGGTGGACAAGGGCCTCAAGGCGACCGGCTTCGAGGAGGTCGGCCTGCTGTCGCTGTCCAGCGCCGATCACAGCGAGATCGGCGACATCGCCAAGGGCCTCGCCGACCGGTACACCGAGGACAAGATCGGCCTGTCGCTGCCGTCGACCCGGGTGGACGCCTTCAACGTCGACCTGGCCAACGAGCTGACGCGCAACGGCCGCCGCTCCGGTCTGACGTTCGCCCCCGAGGGCGGCTCCGAGCGGATGCGCAAGGTCATCAACAAGATGGTCTCGGAGGAGGACCTCATCCGGACCGTCGCCACCGCCTACGGCAACGGCTGGCGCCAGGTGAAGCTGTACTTCATGTGCGGCCTGCCCACCGAGACCGACGAGGACGTCCTGCAGATCGCCGACATGGCGATGAACGTCATCCAGAAGGGCCGCGAGGTCTCCGGCTCCAACGACATCCGCTGCACGGTCTCCATCGGCGGTTTCGTGCCCAAGCCCCACACCCCCTTCCAGTGGGCCCCGCAGCTCTCCGCGGAGGGGACGGACGCCCGGCTGGAGAAGCTGCGCGACCGGATCCGCGGCGACAAGAAGTACGGCCGCTCCATCGGCTTCCGCTACCACGACGGCAAGCCCGGCATCGTCGAGGGCCTGCTCTCGCGCGGCGACCGCCGCGTGGGCGCCGTGATCCGCGCCGTCTACGAGGACGGCGGCCGGTTCGACGGCTGGCGCGAGCACTTCAGCTACGACCGCTGGATGGCCTGCGCGGAGAAGACGCTGCCCGGCTTCGGCGTGGACGTCGACTGGTACACCACCCGCGAGCGCACCTACGAGGAGGTCCTGCCCTGGGACCACCTGGACTCCGGTCTCGACAAGGACTGGCTCTGGGAGGACTGGCAGGACTCCCTCGACGAGACCGAGGTCGAGGACTGCCGCTGGACGCCGTGCTTCGACTGCGGTGTGTGCCCCCAGATGGACACCCACATCCAGGTCGGCCCGACGGGCAAGAAGCTGTTGCCGCTGACGGTCGTCAAGTAGCCGTCCGCCCCGCTCGGGGGAGGCCCGGTCCGGAGGGAGACCTCCGGACCGGGCCTCGTCCCGTTTCCGGGCGCCTTCCGGGCGTACCCGCGGGGGATGGCGCATCCAGGCAGCGCCGGATTGCGTCCTGCCTGGCATGGACCTGAACAAGCCCGCGGATCCGCCCCCGCCGCCGCCCGTGCCGTACGAGGGCGGGGAGGGGTGTCTGACCGTCGCCGTCAGGGTGCCGGTGCGGATCGTGGTGCTGGTTCTCGTGGTGCCGGTGCGGATGCTGTGGGATCTGCTCGCGCTCTGCGGCCGGGCCGTGCACACGGCCCTGCTCAGGCCGCTGGGCAACGCGCTGACCTGGTTCTTCGACCAGGTGGTCGCGCCCGTCGCCCGTGCGCTCGGCGTCGCGGTCCTCTGGCTGGGCAAGGCGCTCCTGCTCTGGCCGCTGATGGCGCTGTGGCGGTACGTGGTGGTCCCGGTGGTGAAGTACGGGCTGGTGGTGCCGGTGTCGTGGAATTATCGGCGGGTGCTCACCCCGCTCGGGCACGGGCTGGTGTGGACGCTGGGGCGGTTGGCGGCGGGGATCGCCTGGCTGGCGCGGACGCTGGGCGCGGGCGGGCGGTGGCTCGCCGTCGGTGCCGGCCGGGTGCTCGGGGTGCTGGTCGTCGTCCCGCTGGTGGCGCTGTGGCGGTACGTGGTGGTGCCGGTGGTGAGGTACGGGCTGGTGGTGCCGGTGTCGTGGATTTATCGGCGGGTGCTCACCCCGCTCGGGCACGGGCTCGCGTGGGCGGCCCGGGGGCTCGGGGCGGGTGCCGTCTGGACGGTGCGTACGGCCGTCGCCGGGCTCGTCGCGCTGCTGCGAGTGCTGCTCGTGGTGCCGGCCGGATGGCTGTGGCGGCGGGTCGTGGTGCCGGTGGGGCGCGAGATCGGGGCGGCGCTCCAGGTCGGCTGGCGGGTGGCCGGCTTCCTCTCCCGTGCCGTGGGCCGCGCGCTGAAGTGGCTGGCCTGGCAGCTCGCCGGGCGTCCGGCCGCGTGGTTCTACCGGGCCGTGTGCGTCCCCGTCGGCCATGGGGTGCGCGACGCGGTCTGGCGGCCCGCGCGCCGGGCCGCCGCCGAGGCCGGACGGGCGGTCCGCGCCGCGCTCGCCGGGGCCCGGGCGACCGTCCGGCAGGCGCGCCGGGACGCCTGGCGCGCCCTGGTCGGCGGACCCCGTGCTGCCGAGCCCGTGCCCGGTCCGCCGCTTCAGGCGCGTAATCTGGTGGGTACGCAACAACCACAGACCGTTCCCGGCGTGGCGGCCGGCACCGAGACCTCGCTCCCCGAGCGGGCGTGAGCCGGGCCCGGCCCCCGAAGGAACCCCCCGCACGTCCGAGGGCGGCGCGCCACCCGCGCCCGCTCCGCACCGAGGAGAAGAACCACTGGGCAAGCGACAGCCCGAAGGCCCGCCGCCCGCACCTGCGGTGCAGCGCATCCGACTGCGCTACACCAAGCGCGGCCGCCTCCGGTTCACCAGCCACCGTGACTTCCAGCGCGCCTTCGAGCGGGCGCTGAGGCGAGCCGAGGTGCCCATGGCGTACTCGGCGGGCTTCACCCCGCACCCGAAGGTGTCGTACGCCAATGCCGCACCCACCGGCACGGGCAGCGAGGCCGAGTACCTGGAGATCGCCCTCACCGCACACCGCGACCCGGCCCGGCTGCGCGAGCTGCTGGACGAGTCGCTGCCGGCCGGCCTCGACATCACCGACGCCGTGGAGGCCCGCACCCCGGGTCTCGCGGACCGGCTGACCGCGTCCGTCTGGGAGCTGCGGCTGGAGGGCGTCGAGCCGGAGGGGGCCGAGAAGGCCGTCGCCGCGTTCCTCGCCGCCGAGACCGTGGAGGTCCAGCGGAGGACCAAGAACGGCATGCGGACCTTCGACGCGCGAGGTGCCGTCGCCGGTCTTCAGGCGGGTCGTCCACAGCCTGATAGGCCGGGGGACGGGCCCTGTGCGATACTGCGGCTGGTTGTTCGGCACGTGACACCTGCCGTACGACCCGACGACGTCCTGTCCGGTCTCCGAGCTGTGGCCGACCTGGCGCCGCCGGTCCCCGCAGCGGTGACCAGGCTGGCGCAGGGGCTCTTCGACGAGGAGTCCGGCACGGTGACCGACCCGCTCGCGCCCGACCGCGAGGCTGTCCCGGCCGCTTCACCCACGGCCGCCGGAACCGCCTCTGCGACGGCGCCGGAAGGTCCCGCCGCGTAAGGACGGTCGTCGATGCGCTGCTCTGGTACTCGGGAGCCACCTGGGTCGGGCCGCGCAAGGACACAGGAGACTTTCGCCAGGCCGTGCGTACATCGCGTACGGAACCGGCGAGCCATACATCAGCTCCCGTGCGGCGCCCGCGCCCCGGACGGCGGCACCGCGCACATCACGCGGGCCGCGGCCGGACCGGATCCAGGCGCGGCGCCCGGGGGCACGACGGGAGAAACGCCCGCATGCTCGAACAGCCGAACGAGTCCGGCTCTGCCGGTAACCCGCAGAACGACGATCACACCAGCCCGAGCGACACACTGCCGCCGCGCCGCCGGCGCCGCGCCGCGTCGCGTCCGGCCGGCCCCCCGGAGACGGCCGAGGCCACCGGGACGGAGACCGCCGCCGCGTCCGCGGTGACGGACGAGCCCGCTGCCGCCGCTCCGGTCGAGGAGGCGCCCGCGCCGCGTACGCGCCGTCGGGCGACCCGTAAGACGGCCGCGCCCGAGCCGACCGTCGTGGAGGAGACGCAGCCCGAGGCCGAGGCCGAGGCCGCTCCGGTCGAGGAGGCGCCCGCGCCGCGTACGCGGCGCCGTGCCACCCGTAAGACGGCCGCGCCTGAGCCGGTCGCCGTGGAGGAGACGCAGCCCGAGGCCGAAGCCGCTCCGGTCGAGGAAGCGCCCGCGCCGCGCCGTACCCGCCGCCGCGCCTCGGCGCCCGCCGGTGCGCCCAAGGCCGAGACCGCGCCCGAGCCCGTCGTCGTCGAGGACGCCGCCGTGGACGAGGAGCCCGAGGAGGAGACGCAGCCCGAGGCCGAAGCCGCTCCGGTCGAGGAGGCGCCCGCGCCGCGTCGTACCCGCCGCCGTGCGTCGGCGCCCGCCGGTGCGCCCAAGGCCACCGACGCCCCCGAGGTCACCGAGGCGGCCCCGGCCGTGAGCGAGCCCGCCGAGGCCGCCGTCGCCGAGACCGCCGCTCCGGCCGAGGAGGCGCCCGCGCCGCGTACCCGCCGCCGCGCCACCCGCAAGGCCACCGCGCCCGCCGGGGCGCCCCGGGCCGCGGCCGAGGAGACCCCCGCCGCGGGCGAGAGCCTGCCGGAGGGCGTCGCCGAGCAGATCGCCGCCGAGGAGACGAAGGTCGCCGCCGCGGAGAAGGCCGCCACCCGCGGCCGGACCGGCCGGAAGGCCGCCGCCCCCGAGTTCACCTCGGGCACCGACGAGCGCCCGGCCAAGGGCCGCCGTGCCGCACGCCCCGCCGTGCCGACCTTCCAGGCCCCGGTCTTCGCCGAGCCCATGTTCCAGACCCCGGAGACCGCGGCCGCCGCTGCCGCCGCCGCGGCGAGCGCCCCGGCCGAACCCCGCGAGGACGAGGCCACCGCGCCGGTGGCCGAGGAGACCGGCGGCCGCCGTCGCCGTCGCCGCCGTGGCGAAGCCGCCGCCGTGGTCGAGGCCGTCGAGACACCCGCCGAGCAGGCCGGGCCCGCCGAGGCGGAGCCCGAGACCGAGACCGAGCCCGAGCAGGCCGAGGACGCCCACGGCGAGGACTCCGACGACTACGAGGACCGTCCCTCGCGCCGTCGCCGCCGCGGCGGACGCCGCCGTCGCCGGGGCGAGGCCACCGAGGCCGACGACGCCCAGGACGAGGCGTCCGAGGAGCCGGAGGCCGCCGACGAGTCGCAGGACGAGGGCGACGACGAGGACGAGGAGTCCACGGACACCCCCTCCGCCGCCGGCACGTCCAGCAGCCGCCGTCGCCGTCGCCGTCGCCGTCGCAGCGGTGACGCCGCCGGCGAGGGCGAGGCGGGCACCGACGACCCGGAGCGCACGGTCGTCAAGGTCCGTGAGCCCCGCAAGGAGGAGGAGCCGAGCGACGAGGTCCAGTCCATCAAGGGCTCGACCCGTCTGGAGGCGAAGAAGCAGCGCCGCCGCGAGGGCCGCGAGCAGGGCCGCCGCCGGGTGCCGATCATCACCGAGGCGGAGTTCCTGGCCCGCCGCGAGGCCGTCGAGCGCGTGATGGTCGTCCGCCAGAGCGGCGAGCGCACCCAGATCGGCGTCCTCGAGGACAACGTGCTCGTCGAGCACTACGTCAACAAGGAGCAGGCCACCAGCTACGTCGGCAACGTCTACCTGGGCAAGGTCCAGAACGTGCTGCCGTCGATGGAGGCCGCGTTCGTCGACATCGGCAAGGGCCGCAACGCGGTGCTGTACGCCGGTGAGGTCAACTTCGACGCCCTCGGCATGTCCGGCGGTCCGCGCCGGATCGAGGCCGCGCTCAAGTCCGGCCAGTCGGTCCTCGTCCAGGTGACGAAGGACCCGATCGGCCACAAGGGCGCCCGTCTCACCAGCCAGGTCTCGCTGCCCGGCCGCTACCTGGTCTACGTGCCCGAGGGCTCGATGACCGGCATCAGCCGCAAGCTGCCCGACACCGAGCGGGCGCGTCTGAAGACCATCCTCAAGAAGATCGTCCCCGAGGACGCGGGCGTCATCGTGCGCACCGCCGCCGAGGGCGCGAGCGAGGACGAGCTGCGCCGTGACGTCGAGCGGCTCCAGTCGCAGTGGGAGGACATCAAGAAGAAGGCGAAGAGCGGCAACGCCCCGACGCTGCTCTACGGCGAGCCGGACATGACCGTCCGGGTCGTGCGCGACATCTTCAACGAGGACTTCTCCAAGGTCGTCGTCAGCGGTGACGAGGCGTGGGAGACCATCCACGGCTATGTCTCGCACGTGGCGCCCGACCTGGCCGACCGCCTCCAGCGGTGGACCAGCGAGACCGACGTCTTCGCCGTCCACCGGATCGACGAGCAGCTCATGAAGGCGCTGGACCGCAAGGTCTGGCTGCCGAGCGGCGGCTCGCTGGTGATCGACAAGACCGAGGCGATGATCGTCGTCGACGTCAACACCGGCAAGTTCACCGGCCAGGGCGGCAACCTGGAGGAGACCGTCACCAGGAACAACCTGGAGGCGGCCGAGGAGATCGTGCGCCAGCTCCGGCTGCGCGACCTCGGCGGCATCGTCGTCGTCGACTTCATCGACATGGTGCTGGAGTCCAACCGGGACCTCGTCATGCGCCGCCTGCTGGAGTGCCTGGGCCGTGACCGGACCAAGCACCAGGTCGCCGAGGTGACCTCGCTGGGCCTGGTCCAGATGACCCGCAAGCGCGTCGGCCAGGGCCTGCTGGAGTCGTTCTCCGAGACCTGCGTCCACTGCAACGGCCGTGGCGTCATCGTGCACATGGAGCAGCCGTCCACCTCCGGTGGCGGGGGCGGCGGCAAGCGCTCCAAGAAGCGCGGCCGCGGCGGTTCCGGTGCGGACCACGGCCACGAGCACGAGCACGAGCACGCCGTGACCCCGGCCGCCGAGCCGGAGGAGACGGAGACCGAGGCGGAGGTCGCGGCCGAGGCCGCGGCTCCCGCGGCGCTCGCCGAGCCCGAGTTCGCCCCGGACGAGGAGCTGTACAGCAGCGCCGCCGAGGCCGAGGCCGCCGCGACGCGCGGCCGCGGCCGCCGCCGGGCGACCCGCAAGGCCACGGCTCCCGCCGGTGCGCCCAAGGCGGCCGAGCCCGTGGTGGCGGAGCAGGCGCAGGCGCCCGTGGAGGAGCCTGCCGCCGAGCCCGTGGCCGAGCCTGCCGCCGAGCCGGTCGCGGCGGAGAAGGCCCCGGCGGGCCGCACCCGCCGCCGTGCGACCCGTGCGGCGTCCGCGCCGGCCGGGCCCCCGGCGGCGGCCGAGCCCGCCGAGCCGGTCGTGGTCGAGGCCCCCGCGGCCGCGGAGACCGAGCCGGAGCCGGTGGCCGAGCCCGAGCCCGTCGCCGAGGCGCCGGTCGCGGCTCCGCCGCGCGCACGCCGCCGGGTGACCCGCAAGGTCAGCGCGCCGGCGGGTTCGCCCGCGGGCGCCGACGAGGCCGCCGTCGTCGTGGTCCCGGCCGAGACGAAGGCCGAGGAGCCCGCCGAGGCGGCGGGCGAGCCGGCGGCGGAGGAGGCAGGGGCTCCGGCCCCGGCGGCCAAGAAGGCGGCCCGCAAGACCGCCAAGAAGGCCACCGCGAAGAAGGCGGCGGCCAAGAAGACCACCGCCAAGAAGACGACGGCCAAGAAGACGACCGCGAAGAAGGTCTCGAAGAAGACCGTCGCGGCCGAGCAGTCCTCGTCCGCGGGGGTCTCCGCGAGCACGTCGCAGGAGTAGGCGGCAGCGGGGCGTGTCCCCGTCGCGCTTACGCGGCCCGTCACCGGTTCCCACCGGTGACGGGCCGCGGCCGTTCGGCGGGCGCCCTCGGGGGTGGGGAGCGGCCCTTGAGCGGGCGGCCCCGGCGGCGGGACGCGGCCGAGGGGCGGGTGTCCGGGCGGTGGGGAGCCGGCCCTTCGGCGGGATCCCTCGGCGGTGAGGAGCGGCCGTCCGGCGGGCGGCCTCGGAGGCGGGCTGCGACCCTTCGGCGGGCGCCCTCGGCGGCGGGACGCGGCCGATCAGCCGGGGCCTCGGCGGCGGCTGAGTGCGGCCGGCGGGGGAGGGGCGGGCGCCGTGGCCGGGGGCCGTCGCGCAGGCCGGCAGGGGGCGCGGGGGCCGGTTTGACCGGTGGGGGACGGATCCGTAACCTTGTCCATCGGCGTGTTTCCTTATGCGCCCATCCCTGAGCACCTCCCTTCCGGTCCGCCGGGAGAGGCCGCTCGTCCGCATCGGACCATCCCGATCATCCGGGCCCCGGCCCGTACGCGCGGCTGGCATCAGGGATTTCGTTCCGAGCGAGAGAGAGATCCGCGTGTACGCCATCGTGCGCAGCGGTGGTCGCCAGCACAAGGTTGCTGTCGGCGACATCGTTGAGGTTGACAAGATTTCCACTGCCCAGGTTGGCGACACGGTCGAGCTCTCGACCCTGCTCGTTGTCGACGGCGACGCCGTGACCAGCGACCCGTGGGTGCTGGCCGGTATCAAGGTCACGGCCGAGGTCGTGGACCACCACAAGGGTGCGAAGATCGACATCCTTCGCTACAAGAACAAGACCGGCTACCGCCGCCGCCAGGGTCACCGCCAGCAGTACACGGCGATCAAGGTCACCGGCATCCCCGCGGCTGCGAAGTAAGGGACTGAGGAGACATGGCACACAAGAAGGGCGCATCGTCCACCCGGAACGGTCGCGACTCCAACGCTCAGCGGCTCGGCGTGAAGCGCTTCGGCGGTCAGGTCGTCAGCGCCGGTGAGATCCTGGTCCGCCAGCGTGGCACCCACTTCCACCCCGGTGCGGGCGTGGGCCGTGGCGGCGACGACACCCTGTTCGCGCTCCTGCCCGGTGCGGTGGAGTTCGGCAGCCACCGTGGTCGCAAGGTCGTGAACATCGTTCCGGTCGCCTGACCGGTTCAGTTCCGAGGGGCGGACCTCACTTCCCGTACGGGAAGCGGGTCCGCCTTTCGTTTGTTGTAGAGACAGACATTTCCATCGGTTTTTCCGCAGGACCCACCCATTCACTGGAGGCACACCCATGACCACCTTCGTGGACCGCGTCGAGCTGCATGTCGCCGCGGGTAACGGAGGCCACGGCTGTGCCTCCGTGCACCGGGAGAAGTTCAAGCCCCTCGGCGGCCCGGACGGCGGCAACGGCGGCCGCGGCGGCGACGTCATCCTGGTCGTCGACCAGTCCGTGACGACGCTGCTGGACTACCACCACAGCCCGCACCGCAAGGCCACCAACGGCAAGCCCGGCGAGGGCGGCAACCGCTCCGGCAAGGACGGCCAAGACCTCGTGCTGCCCGTGCCGGACGGCACCGTCGTCCTCGACAAGCAGGGCAACGTCCTCGCCGACCTGGTCGGCCAGGGCACCACCTACGTCGCCGCCGACGGCGGCCGCGGCGGTCTCGGCAACGCGGCGCTCGCCTCCGCCCGCCGCAAGGCCCCCGGCTTCGCGCTGCTCGGTGAGCCGGGCCGGGCCGGCGATGTCGTCCTGGAGCTCAAGACCGTCGCCGACGTGGCGCTCGTCGGGTACCCGAGCGCGGGCAAGTCCTCGCTGATCTCGGTGCTCAGCGCGGCCAAGCCGAAGATCGCCGACTACCCCTTCACCACGCTCGTCCCGAACCTGGGTGTCGTGACCGCCGGTTCGACGGTCTACACGATCGCCGACGTCCCCGGTCTGATCCCGGGCGCCAGCCAGGGCCGTGGCCTGGGCCTGGAGTTCCTGCGCCATGTCGAGCGCTGCTCGGTGCTGGTGCACGTCCTGGACACGGCCACCCTGGAGTCCGACCGGGACCCGGTCTCCGACCTCGACGTCATCGAGGAGGAGCTGCGCCAGTACGGCGGCCTCGACGACCGTCCGCGCATCGTCGTCCTCAACAAGATCGACATCCCGGACGGCCAGGACCTCGCCGACATGATCCGGCCGGATCTTGAGGCGCGCGGCTACCGCGTGCTGGAGGTCTCCGCCGTGGCCCACAAGGGCCTGAAGGAGCTGTCGTTCGCTCTCGCCGAGATCGTCGCCGAGGCGCGTGCGGCGAAGCCGGTCGAGGAGGCGACCCGTATCGTCATCCGCCCGAAGGCGGTCGACGACGCCGGGTTCACCGTCACCGCGGAGGAGGACGACCTGTACCGGGTGCGCGGCGAGAAGCCGGAGCGCTGGGTGCGGCAGACGGACTTCAACAACGACGAGGCCGTCGGCTACCTGGCCGACCGCCTCAACCGCCTCGGTGTCGAGGACGCCCTGATGAAGGCCGGCGCCCGGGCGGGCGACGGCGTCGCGATCGGCCCCGAGGACAACGCGGTCGTCTTCGACTGGGAGCCGACGATGATGGCCGGTGCGGAGATGCTCGGCCGCCGTGGCGAGGACCACCGCCTGGAGGCCCCGCGTCCGGCCGCCCAGCGCCGCCGGGACCGCGAGGCGGAGCGGGACGAGGCACAGCGCGAGTTCGAGGGCTTCGACCCCTTCTGACGGCACCCGCCCGGCGGCCCTTCCGGGCCGCCGGGCCGGGCGGTACTCCGGCGCCTCCCGGCGGAACGGCGTCGCTCCCGCACCCGTCATACTGGACGAGTTCACGTTGTTTTCCCTTGATGTTCGAGGAGTCGCCCGCCGTGCGAAATCCCGAGGCACCCAGGCTGCTTGGGGTCTACCGCCGAGCCGTCCCGGAGAGCGTGAGGCGGGCGATCGTTTCGCAGGTCGACGCCGACATGCGCCGCCGCCTGAAGATGCGCATCGCCAACGGCACCGCCGTCGCCGAGCGCATCCGCGCGGGCCGCGTCGCCCGGCGCTACGAGGCCCTCGCGTCCGGGCCCGACCGGGCCGTCGTCCCGATCGGCCAGGAGCCGAAGGTCGCCCTCGTCGACGAGGGCATGACGCCGCTCCGGGCCCGCCGGGAGAACCTCGCCCTGGTGCTGGGCGCCCTGGAGGGCGCCGGGATCGAGCACTTCTGCGTCCGCGGCCGCTCCGAGACCGCCTCCGCGGTCGCCGTCCGCGTCGAGGACCGCGAGGCCGTGCTGAAGGCGCTCGCCGCAGCCTGCTCCGACAAGCCGGGATACGCCACCGTCGTCCGCGGCAACGGCGCCGTGCCCCAGGCGTCCCTGCCGGGCTACGAGGCGTCGACCTGGCGCCGGCTGCGGGACGCCGACGTCGTGCGGGTCACCTGGTACCGCACCGACCTGACGCGCCAGCTCAAGCTCGGCACCCAGTACGGCTGCGACATCGAGTTCTG
Source organism: Streptomyces zhihengii (assembly GCF_016919245.1). Classification (NCBI taxonomy): domain Bacteria; kingdom Bacillati; phylum Actinomycetota; class Actinomycetes; order Kitasatosporales; family Streptomycetaceae; genus Streptomyces; species Streptomyces zhihengii. The sequence continues at coordinate 5,503,406 of NZ_JAFEJA010000001.1, forward strand.
GTTCGAGGAGGAGGGCGAACTCACCGCCCCCCGCCCGGGCAAGCTGGCCCAGGCCCTGCCGCTGACGGGCGACACCGTCACCGTGTCCGAGTCGTACTTCACCAGCCTCGCCCCCCGGGAGTCCGAGGACGGGGCCCTGGTGCCGACCCGGCCCGAACTGGCCGTGGTCCACACCGACGAGGTCACCTTCCCCGTCGACGTCGTCTACACCTGGGTCGACGGCGCCGACCCGGCGTGGCTGCGGCGGCGGGCCGAGTTCTCCGGCGAGGGCTACCACGCGGAGGCCGCCAACGCCGCCCGCTACCTCAGCCGCGACGAGCTGCGCTACTCGCTGCGCTCGCTCCACATGTACGCGCCCTGGGTGCGCACCATCTACCTGGTGACGGACGACCAGACGCCCTCCTGGCTGAACACCGAGGTCCCCGGCCTGAAGGTGGTCTCCCACAAGGACGTCTTCCGCTCCTCGGGCGGGCTGCCGACGTTCAACTCGCACGCCATCGAGAGCCAGTTGCACCACATCGAGGGCCTCTCGGAGCACTTCCTCTACTTCAACGACGACGTGATGCTCGGCAACGAGGTGACGCCCGGGGACTTCTTCCTCTCCAACGGCCTCACCAAGTTCTTCCCCTCGCCGGCCCTGGTGCCGCTCGGGGAGAAGACCGCCGGCGACCCGCCCGTCGCGGCGGCCGGCAAGAACAACCGCCGGCTGATCGAGGAGCGCTACGGCAAGGTGCTCGTGCAGAAGATGAAGCACATGCCGCACCCGCTGCGGCGCAGTGTGCTCACCGAGATCGAGACGGAGTTCGAGTTCGAGTACCGCGCGACCGAGGGCAGCCGGTTCCGCAGCATCGACGACATCTCCATCGCCTCCTCGCTGCACCACTACTACGCGTACCACACCCAGCGGGCCCTGCCGTCGGCGCTGCCCTACACGTATCTGGACCTGACGCACCCGTGGACGGAGGCCCGGCTCGGCCGGCTGCTCGCCAACCGCGACAAGACGGTGTTCTGCGTCAACGACACGGTCTCCACCGAGCAGGACGTGACGGGCCAGAAGGACCTGATCACGCCGTTCCTGGAGGCGTACTTCCCGGTGCGGAGCCCGTTCGAGAAGTAGCGGTCCGCTCCGCCCCACGAGAGAGGGCCCGCACCGTCCGTCCGGACGGTGCGGGCCCTTCGCCGTGAGGTCCGGCGGCGGTCAGTCGCGCTCGAAGCGCGAGCGGACCGGGAAGTAGGCGTTCAGGAAGGCGCGCAGCACGCGGTCCTGCTCGTCCACCGGCACCTCGGCGTCGGCCGACTCGCCGATGCAGAACACGTCGTGGCTCCGCGAGGCCAGCAGCCGGCTGAGCACGGTGTGGTGCTCGTAGTTGCCGACGTTGATGTAGCTGCACGAGATCAGCGCGGGCACCGAGCGGCCGGTGAGGTAGCCGTAGTGGTGGTGCAGCGACGAGGTGAGGGACAGGTCCGTGTTCGCGCGGAACGGGTTGCGGGCGGTGGCCGACACCTCCTCGGGGAAGCGCTCGGCGATCTCCGCCAGCACGCTGCGGCGCAGCGGGTGCGGGGCGTGCAGGAAGCCGTGGGTGGCGACCCGCCCGAACGCCTCCTCCAGCAGGGCCCGGTTGTTCTTGGCGGCGGCGAAGTAGCCCTCGTCGTCGGGCGACGGGTCGCTCGGCGGCACCGCGGTCGGCGAACGGAACAGCTTGGCGAGGCCGTTGCTCATGAAGAACGAGCTCGCCGTCAGCGGACGCCCGATGAACACGTCGTCGTTGAGGTAGAGGAAGTGCTCCGAGAGGCCGTCGATGCGGTGCAACTGGCTCTCGATGGCGTGCGAGTTGAACGTCGGCAGCCACTCGGGGTCGGTGAAGATGTCGCGGTGGCTGACGACCTCGATGCCGGGCTGGTCGGTGTCCAGCCAGGAGGGCGTCTGGTCGTCCGTCACCAGGTAGACGGTGCGCACCCAGGGGGCGAACATCGCCAGCGACCGCAGCGAGTACCGCAGTTCGTCCCGGTTGCGGAAGCGGACGTCACCGCTGTCGGCGTCGTCGACGGGCATGTCCATGCGCCGGCGGACGGTGTCCCGGCGCTCGCGCCAGGCCGGGTCGGTGTCGTCGACCCAGGTGTAGACGACGTCGACGGGGAAGTCGACGTCCCACATCAGCTTCTTGGTGAACTGGTTCAGCGTCGGATAGGCGTGCTCGCCGACCTGGAGCTTCGCGGTGGCCTCCAGCGAGGGCAGCCGGCGGCCGAGGAGCGTCGCGGACCGGGGGCTGTTGCGCCAGCCGTCCTCGTCCTCGTCCCAGAACTCGACGGTGCAGCCGTAGGCCGGTCCGTAGCGCAGGGTCCGGCTCGGGCTCGTCACCGGCTTGAAGACGCGGACGCCGGCGATGTCGCCGACACCCTCCAGCCGCTCGGCGAGCACGGCGCCGGGCGCCGCGCCCCGCGGGGTGATCAGCTCGCCGTAGACCGGCTGGCCCGCCAGCTCGGTGGCCAGCGCCCGCAGCGCGTCCGCGCGCCGCTCGACCGGCACGGCGAGCAGGTGCGGGACACCGTCGTTGCGGACGAGGACGAAGGGGATCCCGGCGTTCTCGAACGCGCCGGCCGTGATCTCCAGGTTGAGATCGGCCATCGTCGGCCCGTTTATGTCGTTGCGCTCCTCGGCCAGGCGGCCGGCGGAACGGATCAGGGACCGGTCCTGCGCCTGGATGAGGACCTCGCGGGCCTTCTGCTCGTCGGCGGAGTTCGCGAGGTGGGAGACCGGGGCGGCGACGCTGAAGCTCTTGGTGCCGCCCGCGGCGATGCGCAGGGCGGTGCGGTCGGCGCGGGCGGCGAGCCGCTCGGGGGTGTCCCGGGCGGCGAGGAGGCGCTCGAAGAGCTCCTCCCACTGCGCGGTGATCTTCTCGCCGGAGAAGCGCTCGTTGACCCCGGCCCGGGCGGCCTTGCCGAAGGCGTGCCGGGTCTCGTCGTCGCTCATCAGCCGGGACATGGCGGAGGCGAGGGAGTCGATGTCGCCCGGCGGGACGAGCAGTCCGTCCACGTCGTGCCGGATGATCTCAGCCGGGCCGGTGACGATGTCGTAGGCGATCACCGGTACACCGGCGGCGAACACCTCCAGCAGCACCAGCGGGAACGCCTCGTTGCGCGACGGCAGCAGGCAGAGCGCGGCCTTGGCCCACTCCTGCTCCATCTGGTCGGAGCGGCCCATGAGTTCGACGTGCGAGTGCAGGCCGAGCCCTTCGACGAGCCGGCGCAGCCTGACGAGCTGGGGACCGTCGCCGAAGATGCGCAGCGTCCAGTCCGGGAAGTCGTCACGGACCTTGTGGAAGGCGTTGATCGCGTGGTCGAGCTGCTTCTCCGGGGTCATCCGGGCGGCGAGGACGATGGTCCTGCTCTCCAGGTCGGAGCGCTGGCGGTAGCCGTCCGGCACCGCGTTCGGGATGTGGACCAGCTCGGGCGCGGCGGCCTGGAGCGAGTCGGCGAACCAGTCGTTGGTGCGTTCGGTGAGCGAGACCAGGGCGTCGAGCATGGGCCCGTACACGAGCAGCGGCTCGCCGGTGACGCCGCGGAGCTGGGAGGCGCGGTGCTCCTGGTGCACGGTGACGACACGGGAGGGGGCGAGCTCGGCGACGGCGGCCATCAGGGCCGGGGTCGTGCTGACCAGGATGTCGGCGTCCAGCTCGGCGAGTTCCCGCTTCAGCTCGACGTCGGAGAGCCGGTTGAAGGTGCTCTCCCAGGACGGCTTGATGATCTCGCTGGGCAGCGAGGCCAGCGTGCGGCACGCCTCGGCGTTCAGCGAGGAGGAGCGCACCGGGCGCTCGGTGGAGCCGGTCCGGTCGATCAGGTAGCGCCGCTCGACCTTCCTGGCCGCGGCGAAGAACGGCTCCTGGCGGGTCTTGAAGACGCTGAGGACCTCGACCTCGTGACGGGGCGCGAGGTGGATCGCCTGGGTGTAGGCGGCCATCTCGGTGCCGCCCATCTCGTCGCCCCAGGTGAGCAGAAACGTGATCTTCATGCGATGTCCTCAGTGCTTCGGAGCGCCGGTTCGAGTTCTGCGCAGGCGACGGTGAGTGCCCCTGCCGCCGTGACATGGGCGTGCACCCGCAGGAGGGCTCCGTTGTCCAGGGCGATGATGCGGAACGGTGTGCGGTACACCTGCTTGGGGTGGCGGACGTCCGTCAGCCGGCGGGCGATCCGCAGCCGGCTGCCGCCGGCCCGCAGGAAGAGGTCCCAGGTGCGGGAGGCACCGCGGCCGCCGCCCATGCGGTCGAGCGGCACGTCGAAGGTGAAGCGGTCGCCCTCCCAGCGGGGCTTCGCCGAGGCGGTCAGGCTGCCCCGGCGGGCGACGGCCTCGGCCGTCCCGGATCCGTCCGGGTCCCGGCCGACGAGGCGGCCGTACACGGTCACCCGGTCCCACCGCAGGTCGAACGAGGTGAGCTCGGCGTGCGGGCGGGCGGGGCGGACCTTCAGCAGGGCGAAGCCGTCGACGGAGCGGACCGGCCGGAAGACGGTGCCGTCCACGGGCGACGGGGAGTAGGTAAGGGTCGGGCCGTCGGAGATCTCGGCGTGCGCCGCCGCCGTGACCCTGACCCGGCGGGTCTGCCCCGCGGCGTCCGTGAGGAGCACGGTCAGCCGCCAGATGCCGGTCCCGAGGACGGGCCCGCGGGTGCCCGGGCCCGGCCGGTCGCGGTGGCGCAGGGGCACGGTCGCGGTGAGCAGCAGGGCGCCGTCGGCCTGGGGCTCCAGCTCCAGCGGGACGCGTTCGCGGCTGGTGCCGTGGGACAGCATGAGGTCGGCCGACGCGATGTCACCGCCCGGCACGGAGACCGCGAAATTCAGGGTCCGGCCGCTGGAGACCGAGTAGTGGACGGGCCGGAGTTGTGCGCGTGGCCGGATTCCACCGCCGATCGCGGGGACGGTGTGCAATTGCTCGACGCGACGTCGTACACGTACGGCGGCCCGGCGAGCACGCTTGGCAGCGCCCACCGCATAGGGCAGCAGTGAGTCACTCACAGCGTTCCCGGCTTCCATTCAGATCTGATGGTCAGCGTCGCATGGTGCCAAGAATGAGCATCATCGGCAAGTTGACTCATAATTCGAACCTTATGTGACGGCGATCACTCGTCCAGGTGAAACCTGTCGTCATTTTTCTCCTCTTTACCAGTGGCCGATCCGGGTGATCGGCACCGACGTGAAGAGGGAGACATGGCTCGCCGTACCGAAACTCATTGTTCCGCACTCTCGCGGCGGGCCGTACTGGCCGCCGTCGCGGGAGCCTCGGCGGCGGGCATGATGAGCGGTTGCGTCGCGGCGCCCCGCCCCGTCCCTTCGGACGCCCCGGGAGCGGCCGGCGGTTCCGGCACGCCGGTCGGCCGGGTCGGCGCCCAGCCCCGCCGGGCCTTCGCCCGTACGGGCGAGGCCCGGGTGATGCAGATCGTCGCCCATCCCGACGACGACCTGTTCTTCATGAACCCCGACGTGGCGCAGACCATCGAGGGCGGCGTCCCGGTCACCTCCGTCTACGTCACGGACGGGGGATCCTTCGGGGTCAACAAGGTGCCCGGCAGGCCCGCCCCCGCCGCGGACGTCCCCGCCTACGTCTCCGCGCGCCAGCAGGGCCTGCGCCAGGCGTACGCCCAGATGATGGGGCTGCCCCTGTTCACCCCCTGGGAGCGGGCGGCCGTCCGGCTGCCCGGCGGGCGGGAGGCCGAGCTCAACCGGCTGGACCACCTGGGCCGGCGCGTCGACCTGGTCTTCCTCAATCTGCGCATGCACGCCAAGGCCGGCGGCACCGCCGTGAACCTCACCCATCTGTGGAAGAGCCCGGGGGTGCTGCTGCCCACCCAGCCCGCCCCCGGGTCGCCCGTGAGCGGTGCCTTCTCGTACGGCCACGACGACCTCGTCGAGGCCCTCGTGGCGCTGCTCCGCCGCTACCGACCCACCCTGATACGCACGCTGGACCCCGACCCCGACGCCCAGGTGCACGACCAGCGGCATCCGCGCGGCAGCGACCAGCGCGGGTACTCGGACCACCCGGACCACACGGCGGCGGCGCTCTTCGCCTGGCGCGCGCTGACCTCCTGGGCGGCGGGCCCGGGTGGTGCCGCCGGGGCGCCCGCCTTCCAGACCGAGGCGTACCGGGGCTACTACAACCAGCGCTGGCCGCACAATCTGCCCCCGGAGACGGTCGCGCTGAAGACACGGCACCTGAACGCCTACGGCGGCGACCCGTCCTGGGGGTGCGGCAACGGTTCCGGCTGCGGCGACTACGCGATCGGGAGCGACCGGGTCCTGGCGTCGGACCGCGGCTGGGTGCGCAGCACCCACCGGCGGTACCCGACCGCGGGCCCGCGGGCCGTCGTCGACGCCGACGACGGCCGCACGACGGTCTACGCGGTGCTCGGCACCCGTCTGGCGCGCTGGGCCGGACGGCCGGACGGCACACCGGGCGACCCCGAGGACCTCGGCGGCGGCCCGCTCGCGCCCGCCATAGCCGTGGCCACCGCGGCGGACGGCGCCCATCTGGTCTTCGCGCTGCGGTTCTCCCGGCTGGGGGCCGGTGTGCGGCACAACCTCCGGGAGGTCGTGATGCTGCGGCACGGTCCCCGGGGCGAGGGCGCGGGGGAGACCTGGGAGAGCCTCGGCAGCCCCGAGACGGAGCCCCGCCGCACCCGGCTGACCGGCACCCCCGTCGCGGTGACCGGGGCGGACGGCCGTACCCATCTCTTCGTGCGCAACGGGCGCAAGGGCGTCAGTACCCGGGTGCGCGACCCGAAGGGCACCTGGTCGCCCTGGCGGCGGCTGCCCGGCGGGCACGTCCAGGAGGGACTGGCCGCGACGGTCGACGGCGACGGCCGTGTCCACCTGTTCGCCGCCTCGTCCGGCTGGATGGAGCACTGGGCCCAGCGCGGCTCCGGCGGCAGGCTGAAGAAGGGGTCCCGGCGGCTCGTCGCCCGGCCCGGTGACGTCCCGGACGCGGTCACCGCCGCGGACGGCTCGGTGCTGGTCGGCTACCGGCGCGTCGCCAGCGACCGCGTGAGGGTCGAGCGCCTCGCCGCCGGCCGCCCCGCCCGCTGGTCGACTGTGGCTGACCGGCCCGCCCCCGGCTACGGCCGGGTCGCCCTCGTCGGCGGCCGGCGGCCCGAGGCGTCCGACCTGCGCATCGCGGTCGGCGGGGGAGCGTTCGGCGGACCGGAGGGCGACGGCACCGTGATCCGGGCCGCCGCCCGGGGCACCGCCGCCCCCGTGCTCGGCACGCCGACGACCGCCGTCGCACCCGGCGGCGGCCCCGCCGTGATGGTCGTGCTCGGGCTGGACGGCAGCCCGCAGGTGACCCGGGTGCGCGAGGGCGGCGGCAGCGCCTGAGAGGGCCGGGCGGGGCGCCGGGGACGGTCTTCTAGAATGAGCGGATGACCTGGATGATCACTGGCGGTGCGGGCTTCATCGGATCTCATGTGGTGAAGGCCCTCACCGAGGGCGGGGAGCGCGTGGTCGTCCTCGACGACCTCAGCACCGGCGACCCCGCCCGGCTTCCCGCCGGGGTACCTCTGGAGCGCGGCTCCGTGCTCGACCGTGGGCTGGTGGACCGGGTGCTGCGCGAGCACGACGTCCGGGGCATCGTCCATGTGGCGGCGAAGAAGCAGGTCGGCGAGTCCGTGGAGCGTCCCCTCCACTACTACCGGGAGAACGTCACCGGTCTGCAGACCCTGCTGGAGGCCGCCGCCGACGCCGGCGTGAGCCGCTTCCTGTTCTCCTCGTCGGCCGCCGTGTACGGGATGCCCGACGTCGACCTGGTGACGGAGCGGACCCCGTGCGCCCCGATGAGCCCGTACGGGGAGACCAAGCTGGCCGGCGAGTGGCTGGTGGCCGCCGCCGGGCGGGCGCACGGCATGGCGACCGCCTCGCTCCGGTACTTCAACGTGGCCGGCGCCGCGAACGCCGAGCTCGGCGACCCCGGCGTCTTCAACCTGGTGCCGATGGTGTTCGAGCGCCTGGACCGGGGCCGGCCGCCGCTGATCTTCGGCGACGACTACGCCACCCCGGACGGCACCTGCGTCCGCGACTACATCCACGTCGAGGACATCGCCTCCGCCCACCTCGCGGCCGCGCGCCGGCTCGCCGACGACCCCACCGCCGCGCTGGTGCTGAACATCGGCCGCGGCGAGGGCGTCTCGGTGGCGGAGATGGTCGAGCTGATCCGGGAGGTCAGCGGCTTCACCGACGCCGAGGTCGAGGTCGCGCCCCGCCGGGCGGGCGACCCGGCCCGGGTGGTGGCCTCCGCCGAGCTGATCCGCAAGGAGCTGGGCTGGAGCGCCCGGTACGACGTCCGGGACATGGTCGCCTCCGCCTGGGAGGGCTGGCGTCTGCGGCACCCCGCCCCGGAGCACTGACCCGCGGGGAATCTCCCCCTGCCGACGGCCCGTGTGCGCTCGTGCGCCCACGGGCCGCGGTGCGTCCTGCCCCTCCCGCACCACGGCGGGGCGCCGGGCCGCCCGGACGGAGCATCCCTCCCGTATCGACACGACCGCACCCGAACGGGTGCGAATGCCGCTGAGGGCGCATGCAGGGGCATAACGTGGGGCGCGCTTCGTCGGGCACGTGTCCTCGGTGCCCGGGCCGCACCCGGATTCGTCGGTGCCGGAGCCGAGTGAACGGGAGTGCCGGTGAAGATCTCCTTCCTCATCCACACGGTCTACGGGATCGGCGGCACCATCCGCACGACCCTCAACCTGGCGGAGGAACTGGCCAATCGGCACGAGGTCGAGATCGTCTCGGTCTTCCGGCACCGCGACGACGCCGCCTTCGCCCTCGACCCGCGGCTGTCGGTCGTCCCCCTCGTCGACATCCGCGAGGGCAGCGAGGACCTCCGGGACCCGCTGATCTCCCAGCCCGCCACCGTGTTCCCCCGGGCGGAGGCCCGCTACAAGGAGTACAGCCGGCTCACCGACGAACGCGTCCGGGCCCACTACGCCGGCAGCGACGCCGACGTCGTCATCGGCACCCGCCCCGGTCTCGTCGCCTGCGTCGCCCGCTTCGCCCCGGTCACCGCCGTCCGGATCGGCCAGGAGCACATGACGCACAACCACCACCGCGCCGCGCTGCGGGAGGAGATGTACGAACACCTCGACGCCCTCGACGCGTTCGTCACCGTCTCCGAGGGCGACGCGCAGGTGTGGCGCGACAAGATGCCGCTGCCGACCACCCGGGTGCTGTCGATCCCCAACAGCGTGCCGGAGCCGTCGGTGCCCCCGTCGGACGGCGGCAGCCGCACGGTCGTCGCCGCCGGCCGGCTCTCCGGCGAGAAGCAGTACGACGTCCTCGTCGACGCGTTCGCCGTGGTCGCGGCCCGGCGGCCGGAGTGGACCCTGCGCATCTACGGCTCCGGCGACCAGCACGACCGGCTGTGGGAGCGCATCACCGGGCTCGGGCTCTACAACCGCGTCCATCTGATGGGGCCGTGCTCGCCGATCGAGCCCGAGTGGTCCAAGGGTGCCGTCGCCGTGTCCACCTCCCGTCACGAGTCGTTCGGGATGACCCTCGTCGAGGCGATGCGCTGCGGGGTGCCGGTGGTGAGCACCGACTGCGACTACGGTCCGCGCGAGATCATCCGGGACGGAGTCGACGGACTGCTCGTCCCGGTCGGCGACGCCGCCGCCGTCGCGCGGGGCCTGCTGCGGCTCATCGACGACGGGGAACTGCGCCGCTCGATGGCCGCCGAGGCGGTGCGCGGAGCCCGCCGCTTCGACCCGGGGGTCGTCACCAAGCAGTACGAGGCGCTGTTCGGCGAACTCGCCGCCGAGGTCGCCGAACGCGTGCCGGTCCCCGGCATGGCGCCCGTCGCCGACTGCGCCGTCGCCCGTGACGGCGCGGTGCGGGTGACCCTGGTGGCCCCGCTGCCCGCCGGCATCGAGCGGGGCGCCCGGCTGGTCTGCACCCGCACGGGCGAGCGCACCGAGGTCCGCTCGTACGCCGTCGACGAGGCGGGCTCCGCCCTGATCCCGGCGGGTGACGCCTTTCCCGAGGGCGTGTGGAACGTCTTCGTCGAACTGGCCGGAGGGGCGGGGCGGGGCAGGGTGACGGCCAGGATCGTCGACCAGCGCGGGGCGCTGCACGCGGCGGAGCGGGTCGGGCCCGGCACGGGGGTGCGCCATCTGCTCCCGTACGAGGACAAGGCGAAGGCCGGGGCGCTGATGCTGCGGGCCTGGCACCGGCCGGTGCACGCCGAGGCGGCCGACGTCAGGATCGACGGGCCCACCGTCACGTTCGAGGGCGGCATGCTGGGCACCGCGGCGATCGAGGGCAGGCCCGAACTCGTCCTGCGGCGCAGGGGGAGACCGGACGACGAGATCACCGTGCCCGGCGAGCGGGTCGGCGAGGACGGCTTCCGGTTCCGTTTCTCCTCGTCCCTGCCGGCGGCGTCCCAGACCACCGCGCACGACGTGTGGGACTTCCACATCAGGTGTGTGCCCGGCGGGGAGCCGGTACGGATCGGCCGCCTCCTCGACGATGTGGTCGGCAAACAGCGCAGCTTCGCCTTTCCGCACACGGTGTTGTCCAAACATCGTCAGGAAAATCTTGTGAGGGCCGTGATGAAACGGGTACTGGGAAGACCGGCGCCGAAGATCCGTGTGCACGTCTACTACACGCTCTCCAACGACCTCGCCCTCAATGTGGTGGATCTGTAGGGCGCGGAATGTGTGACTCCGGGGTATTTCACCCCACTGGAATGTGTGGCGTCGCTCACTTCGCGACACCGCGCGGATGCGGGCGCCGGGCCATGAAATCCCAGGTGAACAGCAGGTTTATTCGAATGTGTGCAAGGCGCCGGTCGTCTTGCGGGACGGTAAACCGGAATGCCAGCATCAGTTTGGTCCCCAGCCCCCGCACGATTGGTCCACTTGTCCCGTGCAGCACATGGCCAGAACCCGAACAACAGCCGTTCTCCTCGCCGGCGGGACGGGCCAGCGCGTGGGCCTGGCGATTCCCAAGCAGTTGCTGAAGATCGCGGGTAAGGCGGTCATAGAGCACACTCTGGCCATTTTCGAACACGCGGACTCGGTCGACGACGTGCTGGTGATGATGGCCCCCGGCTACGTGCCGGACGTGGAGCGGATGGTCGACAAGGCGGGGCTCTCCAAGGTCGCCCGGGTCATCGAGGGCGGCGCCACCCGCAGCGAGACCACGGAGCGGGCCATCGCCGCGCTCTCCGAGGGCCTGGCCGAGGGGGAGGACCGCAACGTCCTCTTCCACGACGCCGTCCGGCCGCTGCTCTCCGAGCGCGTCATCAGGGACTGCGTGGAGGCCCTCGACCGCTACCAGGCCGTCGACGTCGCCATCCCGTCCGCGGACACGATCATCGTCACCCGCACCCACGGCGAGGACGGCGAGTTCATCACCGACGTGCCCGACCGCGCCCGGCTGCGCCGCGGCCAGACGCCGCAGGCGTTCAAGCTGTCGACCATCCGCCGGGCCTACGAGATCGCCGCCGAGGACCCGAACTTCCAGGCCACCGACGACTGCTCGGTCGTGCTGAAGTACCTGCCCGACGTGCCCATCCACGTCGTCGCGGGCGACGAGTACAACATGAAGGTCACCCAGCCGGTCGACGTCTTCATCGCCGACAAGCTCTTCCAGCTCGCCTCCACCGCGGCGCCCAGCCCCGCCGACGAGGCCGCCTACCGGGAGCTGCTGACCGGCCGGACCCTGGTCGTCTTCGGCGGTTCGTACGGCATCGGCGCGGACGTCGCCGACCTCGCGCGCTCCTACGGCGCCGACGTCTACGCCCTGGGCCGGTCCACCACCGGCACCCATGTGGAGGACCCGGAACAGGTCGACAAGGCGCTGGCCGCCGCGTACGCGGAGACCGGCCGCATCGACTTCGTGATCAACACCGCGGGCGTGCTGCGGATCGGCAAGCTCGCCGAGACCGACGACGCGACGATCCGCGAGGCCCTGGAGGTCAACTACCTGGCACCGGTGCAGATCGCGCGGGCCGCCCACCGCTACCTCGCCGAGAGCGGCGGTCGGCTCCTGCTCTACACCTCCAGCAGCTACACCCGGGGCCGCGCCGAGTACAGCCTGTACTCCTCGACCAAGGCGGCCATGGTGAACCTCACCCAGGCCCTCGCCGACGAATGGGCGGCCGACGGCATCCGGGTGAACTGCGTGAACCCCGAGCGCACCGCCACACCGATGCGGACCAAGGCGTTCGGCACCGAGCCGTCCGGCTCGTTGCTGTCGTCCGAGGCCGTGGCCCGCACCTCACTCGACGTGCTGCTGTCCGACCTCACCGGGCACGTCATCGACGTCCGCCAGCAGGACCCGGCCCGCGACGCCTGCGAGGGCTCCGGATTCGAGCAAGCGCTGGCGTCCCTGCTGGACCGGCACGAAGATGAATGACGCCGCCGGGTGACGAGCCATTTCGGGCCTCTGTGTCTTCGCGGAGGCCCGATGCCGTTCCACAGGTTCCTCACAGGCGCGTCGCAGGAAATTCTCGGCAAGGAAATACCGTCACATCCCCAGGAGCGGTCTCTTCGTGTTTTCTCAAGCCATTCGGATGGCTCGCGTGGGCAGCGGACCTGAACTGGCCGCCGCCCTGCTGCTGATGCTCGGATTCCCCTGCGTCATGCTCGCGGCGATAATCCCCAGCATCTGGTTCTTCGCCGCCGCGGTGGCCGTGACCTATCTGGCCGACACCTACCTGCACCGGCGGTCCAGCTATCTGATCAACCGGCTGGCCAAGGTCAGGGCGGGACTGTCGATCCGCTTCCTCATGCGGCAGCTGCTGCTGATCCTGCTCATGGCCCGCATGGGCTACGCCCAGGAATCCGTCTTCTACGTGACGGTCGCCTGCCTCCTCGCGTTCTACGGACTCCAGGCCGCGCACGGCGCGATCGTCACCCTGATCCGGCTGCGCCGGCGGCTGCCGGTCGTCACCCGCAACATCGACCTCTCGCACGTGCGCATCCCCCGGGCCCCCCGGCCCGAACTGATGAACCGCAGCGCCGAGAAGATGCTGCACCTCGACGTCCTGGCGTTCGCCGGTGTCCTGATCACCCTGGCCGGCGGCGCGGAGGCCTTCGCCTACACGGGCCTCGCGCTCACCCTCGCGGGCGCCGTCGCCTACATCGCCGCGCTGCTGCCGAACCTGCGCGCCGCACGGCTGCCCGCCTCGCAGCAGCAGGTCCTCGACGGGATCGACGCGTGGCTGCGCGAGTACCGCCCCACCGTGATGCTGTACTTCTCCGGCTCCAAGGACTCGGCCTACCAGGTCAACATGTGGCTGGAGACCATGGCACGGCTCGGCGGACGCCCGATCGTCGTGCTCCGCGAGCGCGCCATCGTCCCCCAGCTCGGCACCACCTCGCTGCCGGTGCTCTGCGTCCCCGGCGGCGTGCACCTCATGAACCTGGACCTGTCCTCCGTCAACGTCACCCTCTACGCGGCGAACGTCGGCAAGAACATCCACATGCTGCGGGTGCCGACCATGAAGCACGTCTTCATCGGCCACGGCGACAGCGACAAGCTCGCCAGCGTGAACCCCTTCAGCAAGGTCTACGACGAGGTCTGGACCGCGGGCCGCGCCGGCCGCGACCGCTACGCCCTCGCCGACGTCGGGGTCCGCCACGAGGACATCGTCGAGGTCGGCCGCCCGCAGCTCGGCTCCATCGCCACCGCGCGGAGCAGGGGCGGCCGTCCGCTCCACCCGATCCCGACCGTGCTCTACGCCCCCACCTGGGAGGGCTGGGACGACAACCCCGGCAACACCTCCCTGCTGCTGGCCGGCGAGAACATCGTCCGGCGGCTGCTGGACGCCGACTCCCCGGTCCGGGTGATCTACAAGCCGCACCCTTTCACCGGCACCCGCGACCCGCAGGCAAAGGCCGTGCACCGGCGGATCTGCGCCATGATCGAGAAGGCGTCGGCCGCGCGGGCCGAGGAGCCGCGCTGGGTGCAGGAGGCGGCCGTCCACGCCGCAGGACACGCTGCCGCCCGGGCCGAGCTGGAGCGGGTGCGCGCCCGGCTGGCCGAGATCGCCGGCGCCACCAGGGCCGGCCGGGACGAGGCCGAGGAGTCGCGCGACGCCGCGGCCGACCCGGCGCGCGAGGCGGAGACGGCCCGGCTCAAGGAGGAGGGCAACGCCGCGTACTGGCGCTCCTTCGGCTGGTGGGAGCACACCGTGGTGCAGGGCCCCGAACCGAAGCTGTACGACTGCTTCAACGAGTCGGACGCCATGGTCTCGGACATCTCCAGCGTCGTCTCGGACTTCATCGCCAGCGGCAAGCCGTACGCGGTCACCGACTCCGCAGGGCTCGGTGCGGGCGAGTTCCGGCGGCAGAACACCGCCGTGCGGGCCGCCGTCGTGCTCTCCAACGCCGCGGTGGAGCTCGACGAGCTGCTCGCCGCCGTCGCCGACCCGGACTCCGACGCGCGCGCCGCGGCACGGCGCGAGCTGAAGGAGTACCTGCTCGGACCGGACGAGCCGACGTCGATCGACCAGTTCCGCTCGGCCCTGCAGGTGCTGACGGAGAAGGCGGAGACGCGCAACGCCGGTGTGGCCCAGCGCCTCGCCGCCGCGGCCGAGCAGGCGCCCGGACTCGACGACGCCTCGCCCGGCTTCGACGAGACCTCGCCCGCCCTGGACGAACGCCCGCCCGGTCTGGACGACACCGCCGTGGCCTGACCCGCCCGGCACGACGGCCCGGCGGCGCCCTCCGGGTGGGAGGGCGCCGCCGGGCCGTTCCGCGTCCGGGCGGGTCCCCGCCAGGGCCGTTCCGCGTCGGGGCGGTTCCGTGTCCGGGGCGTTCCGCGCCGGGCCGTTCCGCGTCGGGGCGCGGGAGGGCCGCTCGCGCTTCCCGGGCGAGGGTCTCCCGTTCCGCGTCCGGGGGCGCGTGTCGTCCGGATGGGTCCGCGGGGCGGCGACCGGCCGCGCGGCACGCTCTCGTGGATCCCATGGACGAGCCGCTGGAACCCGTGAACGACCCGCCCGGGCCGGTGGAGGACGCGCCGCTGCCCCGGGACGCGTCGCCCGCGCCCGCCACGGACCCGCCGGTCCCGGACGTCTCCGTCGTCGTGGGGGCCTACGACGCCATGCCGTACCTCGTCCGCTGCCTGGAGTCGGTGGAGTCGCAGACGATCGGACCCGGCCGGATGGAGCTCCTCGCGGTCGACGACGGCTCGGCCGACGGCACCGGGGAGTACCTGGAGGAGTTCGCCGCCCGTTCCGCGGTGCCCACCACGGTCGTCCGCCAGCCCAACTCGGGCGGCCCCGGAGGGCCCCGCAACAAGGGACTCGCCCTCGCCCGCGGCCGCTACGTCTTCTTCCTCGACGCCGACGACTTCCTCGGCGACGAGGCCCTGGAGCGCATGGTCGCCGTGGCGGACCGGGCCGGGACGGACGTGGTGCTCGGCAGGATGGCCGGGCGGGGGAGGGGTGTGCCCCGCTCGATGTTCGCCCGGAACGAGGAGCGGGCCGACGTCCGCACGTCCCGGGTCGTCTACGCGCTCAGCGCCCAGAAACTCTTCCGCCGCGCACTGCTGACACGGCTCGGGCTCACCTTCGACGAGAGGTTCGCGACCGGCGAGGACGCGCTCTTCACCATGGAGGCCTACCTCGCCGGGAGCGGTGTGTCCGTCGTCGCGGACTACGACTGCTACTACCTGGTGGGCCGCGAGGACGGGAAGCACGCCACCCGGCGGGGCGGCTGGGAGTCCCGCTTCGCGGCGGTGACCGCGCTCGCCGCGCTGATCGCGCGCCTGGAACCGCCGGGCCCGGGACGGGACCTGCTGATGGTCCGGCCGTTCACGGTCGGGCTGCTCCAGCAGTTCTCCCCCGCGTTGCTGCGCAGACCGGAGGCCGAGCAGCGGGAACGGCTGCGCCTGGCCGCCCTGGTGACCGGGCCGTACTGGAACCGCGGCGTCGCCGCGCACCTGAAGGTGGCCGAGCGGCTGGTCCTGGAGTGCGTCGCCCGGGGGCGGCTCGACCTGCTGAAGGGCGTCCTGGAGCACACGGCAGCCGGGTCGGTCCCCCGGGTCGTCCGGCGGCGCCCCGGCGGCCGGGTCTACCTAGCCCTCCCGTACTTCGGCGACCGCCGCGCCGGTCTGCCGGCCCGGTCGTACCGGGTGACCGTCCCCGACTGGTCGGGCACCAGGCGGGTCCTGCCACCGGAGCCCGGTGCGTCCCCCCTCCGCGCAACAGTGCGCCGTATTCGCCGCCGGGCAGCCGGAATCAGCGTCGTACGCGCCCTGCGGGGACACCGGAAGAAGGGTGTGCGATAGGTAACATCGGGATGCCGGGGCGGAATCCGCCCCGGCAGTACATTTTCCGATCCACAGGGCAGGGACAGTGAAGGCACTCGTACTTTCCGGAGGAGCCGGCACACGACTCCGTCCCATTACGCACACCTCCGCCAAGCAACTGGTGCCGGTGGCCAACAAACCGGTGCTCTTCTACGGCCTGGAGGCGATCGCCGAGGCCGGAATCACCGAGGTCGGTGTCGTCGTCGGGGAGACCGCGGCGGAGATCGAGGAAGCCGTCGGCGACGGGTCCCGGTTCGGGGTCAAGGTCACCTACATTCCGCAGGAGCGGCCGCTCGGACTGGCCCACGCGGTGATCATCTCCCGGGAATTCCTCGGAGAAGACGATTTTGTGATGTATCTCGGCGACAATTTCATCGTCGGTGGCATCAGCGGCCTGGTCGACGAATTCCGCACCGAACGGCCCGACGCGCAGATCCTGCTGACCAAGGTCGCCGACCCGACCTCCTTCGGCGTCGCCGAACTCGACACCGCCGGTCGCGTGGTGGCCCTGGAGGAGAAGCCCGAGCGGCCCAAGAGCGATCTCGCGCTCGTCGGCGTCTACCTCTTCACCCCCGCCGTGCACGAGGCCGTCCGCGCCATCGAGCCGTCCCGGCGGGGCGAGCTGGAGATCACCCACGCCATCCAGTGGCTGATCGACCGGCGGCGCGACGTCCGCTCCACCACCATCGCCGGCTACTGGAAGGACACCGGCAACGTCACCGACATGCTGGAGGTCAACCGGTCGGTGCTGGAGACGGTCGACTGCCGGATCGACGGCTCCGTCGACGAGAGCAGCGAGATCATCGGCCGGGTGTGCGTGGAGGCGGGCGCGCGGATCGTGAACAGCCGGATCGTCGGCCCCGCGGTCATCGGGCATTCCACCCTGATCAGCGGCTCCTACGTCGGGCCCTTCACCTCGGTGGCCGACGGCTGCCGCATCGAGGACAGCGAGATCGAGTACTCGATCGTGCTGCGCGGCGCCTCCATCACCGGGGTGCGGCGCATCGAGGCCTCGCTCATCGGCCGCGACGTCGAGGTCACCCCGGCCCCCCGCAACCCCTCCTCCCACCGACTCGTGCTCGGCGACCACAGCAAGGTGCAGATCTCGTCATGACCACCGCCATCCTGGTGACCGGCGGCGCCGGTTTCATCGGCTCCCACTACGTCCGCACCCTGCTCGGCCCGCACGGCCCGGGCGACGTCCGGATCACCGTGCTCGACGCACTCACCTACGCAGGCAACGAGGCCAATCTCGACGAGGTCGCCGGCGACGACCGTCTGCACTTCGTGCGCGGCGACATCTGCGACCCGGAGCTCGTCGGCAAGCTCATGGCCGAACACGACCAGGTGGTCCACTTCGCCGCCGAATCGCACGTCGACCGGTCCATCGACGGCGGCGGCGAGTTCGTCCGCACCAACGTCCTGGGCACCCAGACCCTCGCCGACGCGGCCCACCGCGCCGGGATCTCCGTCTTCGTCCAGATCTCCACCGACGAGGTCTACGGCTCCATCGACGAGGGCTCCTGGCCCGAGACCCACCCGCTGGCGCCCACCTCGCCCTACGCCGCCGCCAAGGCCGCGGGCGACCTGGTCGCCCTGTCCTACCACCGCACCCACGGCCTGGACGTGCGGGTGACCCGCTGCTCCAACAACTACGGGCACCACCACTTCCCCGAGAAGGTCGTCCCGCTGTTCATCACCCGGCTGCTCGACGGGGGCACCGTCCCGCTCTACGGGGACGGCGGGAACGTGCGCGACTGGCTCCACATCGACGACCACGTCCAGGGCATCGAACGCGTCCGCACCGAGGGCCGCCCCGGCGAGGTCTACAACATCGGCGGCGGCACCGAGCTCTCCAACAGGGAACTCACCGGCCTGCTCCTCGACGCGTGCGGCGCCGGCTGGGACCGCGTGGAGCACGTCGCCGACCGCAAGGGACACGACCGCCGCTACTCCGTCGACTGGACCAAGGCCCGCGAGGAGCTGGGCTACCGGCCGCGCAAGGACTTCGCCACCGGGCTCGCCGAGACCGTCGCCTGGTACCGCGACAACCGCGCCTGGTGGGAGCCGCTGAAGGAGCGTGCGGCGCTGTGAGCACCTGCTGGCTGGTCACCGGGGCGGACGGCATGCTGGCCCGGGACGTCACGGCCCGGATCGCCGCCGACGGCGAGCGCGGCGCCGCCCTCGGGCGGGCGGCGCTGGACATCACCGGCCCGGACGACGTGCGCGCCGCGCTGGCCGCGCACCGCCCGGACGTGGTGGTCAACTGCGCCGCGTGGAACGACGTCGACGGCGCCGAGACCCACGAGGAGGCCGCCCACGCCGCCAACGCGACCGGCCCCCGGGTGCTCGCCGAGGCGTGCAAGGAGAGCGGCGCCGTGCTGCTGCACGTCTCCACCGACTACGTCTTCGCCGGGGACGCCCACGAGCCCTACCCCGAGGACGCGTCCACCGACCCGCGCGGCGCCTATGCGCGCAGCAAGGCGGCGGGCGAGCGGGCCGTGCTGGAACTGCTCCCGGAGACCGGACACGTGGTGCGCACCGCCTGGCTCTACGGCGCGGGCGGGCGCAACTTCGTGCGCACCATGATCGGCCTGGAGGCCGCCCGCGAGACGGTGGACGTCGTCGACGACCAGCGCGGCCAGCCGACCTGGAGCGCCGACCTCGCCGCCCTGCTGCTGCGGCTGGGCCGGGGCGCGCTCGACGGGAGCGTGCCGCCCGGGATCCAGCACGGCACCAGCTCCGGCGAGACCACCTGGTACGGCCTCACCCGGGAGATCTTCCGCCTGCTGGGCGCCGACCCGGACCGGGTGCGGCCCACCACCAGCGCGGCCTTCGAACGCCCCGCGCCCCGCCCGGCGTACAGCGTGCTGGGGCACGAAAGGCTGCGGACCTCGGGCATCGAACCCATTCGCGAATGGCGCGAGGCACTCGGAGAGGCGTTCCCGGAGATCGTCCGGGCACACAGAGAATCGCGTGCCACCGGGCCGTAGAAGTTTACGACCGGAGGCGTCGCACGCTAACTTCGCCCCAAGCACAGAATGCGATTCCCCATGAAGGGATTCCAGTGGACCGCCACGGCTTCCTGCGTCAACTGCACCGTGTGAGCAAACCCCGAAACTATTTGGAGATCGGGGTCAACGACGGGCGCAGTCTCGCTCTTTCCCGCGTTCCCTCGGTTGCCGTGGACCCGGCATTCCGATTGGTCACGAGCATCAGTTGCGACGTGCATCTGGTCAGGGCCACGAGCGACGATTTCTTCGCCCGCCGGGATCCCCTGGTCCATCTGCGCACCGGGCGGAATCCCTTCCGTGCGCTCGCTCGCAGGGATCCGATGAACGTACTGGGCGGCGAACCGCGCCTGGAGCTCTCGTTCATCGACGGAATGCACCTGTTCGAATACGCCCTGCGTGATTTCATGAACGTCGAACGGCATTCCCGCTGGTCCAGCGTGATCGTCCTCGACGACATGATGCCGAGGGACGTGGACGAGGCCGCGCGCGACCGCCACACGAAGTTCTGGACGGGCGACGTCTACAAGGTCGTCCAGGTGCTCCGCCGGTACCGGCCCGACCTCGTCGTCGTGGAGGTGGACACCGCGCCCACCGGGGTGGCCGTCGTCTTCGGCGCCGATCCCGCCAGCACCGTGCTGAAGGACTCCTACGACCGGATCGTCGAGGAGTACGTCGTCCCCGACCCGCAGGACGTCCCCGACGAGGTGCTCACCCGCAAGAACGCGGTGCGCCCGGAGGCGCTGCTCGGCGCCGGATTCTGGCCGGGCCTCGTCCGCGCCCGCACGCTGCGCCGGGGGCGCGCGTCCTTCGCGCCGGTGCGGCAGGGGCTGGAGCGGCTCACGGGCTGAGGCGGCCCGGCCGGCCCCACACGGACGGCGGGCGCCCCGCGGACCTGGGGTCCGGGGCGCCCGCCGTCCGTGTGCGGGGTGCGCGTCGTCGCAGCTCGCGGGCGTGCGGGGCGGGGTGTGGGCCGTCGCCGTCCGTGTGCGCGCGAGGGCGTGCGCCGTCGCCGGTCGCGTTCAGGCCGGGCGTGTGCGCCGTCGCGGCTCGCGTGCGGGTCAGGCCCGGTCGTAGGCCCCCCGGAGCCCGCCCGGGCCGCCGGCGGGGCCGGGGGCGCCGCCGGCGTCGTTCAGCCGCGCGTAGTACGCCAGGCAGTCCTCGTAGCGGGGCAGCAGCCCCCGGCGCGCGGCCTCCGCGAGCCCCGGCGCCGCGGCGTCCTTCTCGGAGAGCACCGGCGCGATGCCGTCCGGCCAGGCGATGGCCAGCTCCGGATCGAGCGGATGGAGGCCGTGCTCCCGCTCGGGGGCGTACCCCTCGGAGCAGAGGTAGACCACCGTCGCGTCGTCCGTCAGCGCCATGAACGCGTGCCCGAGGCCCTCCGACAGGTACACCGCGCGGTGGTCGCGGTCGTCCAGCCGGACCGACTCCCACCTGCCGAAGCCCGGCGACCCGACCCGGATGTCGACGACCACGTCCAGCACCGCGCCCCGCACACAGGTCACGTACTTCGCCTGGCTCGGCGGCACGTCGGCGAAGTGGACGCCGCGCAGCGTGCCCCGGCTGGAGACGGAGCAGTTCGCCTGCTCCAGCCGCAGCCGGTGCCCCGTGACGGCCGCGAGGTCCGGTGCCTTGAACCACTCGTGGAAGCTGCCCCGGCTGTCGGGGAAGACCCGCGGCTCGTGCACCCAGGCCCCGGCGATGGAGAGTTCCCGCATCAGTTCACGTCCTCGCTCTCGTCACTCGGCCGGTGCGGTGCCGCGCCGGCCGTCCGCCCCCCTGGGGGAATCAGCCGGGGGGGAATCAGCCGAACACCCGGGCCGCGAGGCGCCGGGCCTTCTTCCGGGCCTTCGCCGGCAGCCGCCGCACGACCGGCCCGACGACCGATCTGACCGCCCGGCGGGCCGCCGCCCGCCGCCGCTCGGTGATCAGCTGCCGCAGCAGCACGGGGTCCGGCACCGGGAGACCGCCGTCCGGCCGGAGCCGGCCCGAGCCGTCGACGTCCGCGCTGCACAGCGGCAGCAGCGGCCCGTTCCCGCCGTCCAGCCGCACCGACAGCTGCCAGGTGCCCTCCGGCGCCCCGGGCAGCCGCCGGGGGAGCGTCAGATGCGCCCGGTCCAGCGCCGGACGCAGCTCGCCCGGGGCGGAGTGGACCACGGTGGCCTCGGCGAGGTCGCCGTCGTCCGAGGGCTTGGTCAGCACCAGCTCGGGGGCGCCGTCGCCGGCCCCCGTCCCAGGGGCGGTGGCGCCGGTGGTGAACAGGTCCAGCCGGAGCTGGACGGGCGTCCCCGGCATCCGCAGCACCGTCCGGCCGCGCAGATACGCGGCGGTCCGCTTGCCGCGCCGTGCCACGTCGAGCGTGAGATTGCCGTGCGGGTCGGTGAAGTACGGGATGACCGACCGCGGCCCGCCGGACAGCAGGGCCGGCACGCAGCGGTCGGCGACGTGCTCCGCCCGGTCGGCCCCGAGCCGGGTCCGGCGCACGACACCGAGCCCCCGCACGGTCACCCAGGCGTCCCAGAAGCCGCGCGGCAGACTGCCCCGCCCCTTCCTGCCGCCCTCCGTCGCCAGGTGCCCGGTGCCGTGCAGCACCACCTCGCAGGTCCCGTCCGGCCGGTCGGCCACCTCGGCGGTGAACGACGCCGGACACGGCCACTCGACCGCCGTCTCCCGGTCCCGCAGCGACAGTTCGGCCGTGAAGCCGCGCAGGTCGTCGGTGACGTCGACCAGTTCGCCCGCCGGCAGGAACCGGTCGGTGACCGCCGGGTCGAGGTACACCCGCCCGTCGCGGCGGACCATGGTCAGCGGCTCGCGGTCCTCGCCGTGCACCAGCCGCGCGCTGATCCGCACGGCGATCCGGCCGTCCGGCTGCCAGGCCAGGTCCTCCAGGCGGACCCCGCCCCGGACGGAGGAGGCGAACCGGGCGAGACGGACCAGCCCCGCCTCGTCGTCGGCGCGCAGCAGCTCGGAGCGCAGCCGCAGCACGGGGCCGAGCCCGTCGTGGACGGAGCCGCCCATGAAGTCCAGGGCGAGCGGGCGGACGGCGTCGGTCATCTCGCGCAGGAAGGCGTCGTCGTAGGTGAGCACGGCCGGTTCGCTGAGGCGGCCCAGCATCTCCACCCGGTAGAAGCGGCGCAGCACCCGGTCGCGCAGCGCACCGGGCTCGGTGCCCGCGACGACGACGTCCAGCACCTCGCGCAGATTGGCGTAGTACCCCTCGGGGACCAGCTTGGCCGACCCGGCGTTCTTGCCGTCGTCCCGCTTCGAGTAGTGGTAGCAGGTGTACGTGCCGAGGATCGAGACCACCTGGGCGGGGATGTACGCCCTCATCATGTAGAGCTGGTCCTCCAGCCGGCGCTTCCCCTCCGGATAGGCGATGCCGTGCTCGCGCAGGAACGCGGTGCGGAACATCTTGTGCGGCGTGAGGCTGTCGAACAGCGGGGCGTTGCGCAGCGTGCAGCGTTCGCGGTTCTTGCGGAAGACGCCGTGCGGGACGCCCCGGAAGTTGCTCGCCACCTTGCCGATCACGATGTCCGAACCGTTGCGGTGCCCCAATGCGTAGAGGCGGCGCAGGGCGTCGGTGCCGAGGTGGTCGTCCTGGTCGAGGAACTGGACGTACTCGCCCCGCGCCGCCTCCACGCCGATGTTCCGCGGCTTGCCGGGCCAGCCCGAGTTGGGGATGTGGATCACCCGGAAGTGCGGGTGGCGCTCGGCCAGCGCGTCCAGGCGCTCCGGGGTGTCGTCGGTGGACCCGTCGTCGACGAAGAGCACCTCGAACTCCCCGGCCGGCATGGTCTGTCCGACGAGGGATGTGATGCACGGATCCAGGTACTTCCCCGGGTTGTACACCGGGATGACGACACTCACTCTGACCGACACGACTGTGCCCCGTCTCTTGTGGAAGCCCGACTCGAACAGGCCGGAGGCAGGACGGTGCGGGCGCGTGCCACCGCCCGACGGGCACCTTATCGGCTGCGGGGAACCATCGGGCGCAACCGACACAACTCCGCACAGAACACGGCGTACCCTCCGCCGTCGGGCGCGGTGCGGTGTCCAGCGCTCGGAACACGCGCGCGCCCGGTGTCGGCGCTGGCATAGATTCGGGGGTGTGACAGTGGCAAGACAGCAGGTGACACAGGCCCGCAGGATCGTCGTCAAGGTCGGTTCGTCCTCGTTGACGACCGCCGCGGGCGGCCTCGACGCCGACCGCGTGGACGCGCTCGTCGACGTCCTCGCCAAGGTCCGCAGCGGGGGCGAGCGGGAGATCGTCCTGGTCTCCTCCGGCGCCATCGCCGCGGGTCTGGCGCCGCTCGGTCTCGCCCGCCGCCCCAAGGACCTCGCCCGTCAGCAGGCCGCGGCGAGCGTCGGCCAGGGCCTGCTGGTCGCCCGCTACACCGCCAGCTTCGCCCGCTACGGGGTCCGCGTCGGCCAGGTGCTGCTCACCGGCGACGACACCAGCCGCCGGGCGCACTACCGCAACGCGTACCGCACCCTCGACCAGCTCCTCGCCATGGGCGCCGTGCCCGTGGTCAACGAGAACGACACCGTCGCCACCGACGAGATCCGCTTCGGCGACAACGACCGCCTGGCCGCGCTCGTCGCCCATCTCGTCCGCGCCGACCTGCTCGTCCTCCTCTCCGACGTCGACGGCCTCTACGACGGCGACCCGTCCCGGCCCGGGACCTCCCGGATCGGCGAGGTGCGCGGCCCCGGCGACATCGCCCACGTGCAGATCGGCAGCGCCGGGAAGGCGGGCGTCGGCACCGGCGGCATGGTCACCAAGGTCGAGGCCGCGCGGATCGCCGCCGCGGCCGGTGTGCCCGTCGTCCTCACCTCCGCCAGCCGCGCGGCCGACGCCCTCGCGGGCCGCGACACCGGCACCTGGTTCCACGCCACCGGCCGGCGCTCCGCCGACCGGCTGCTGTGGCTCGCCCACGCGTCGACGCCCCAGGGGTCGCTCACCCTCGACGAGGGCGCCGTGCGGGCGGTCGTCAAGGGCCGGAAGTCGCTGCTCCCCGCCGGGATCGCCGCCGTGGACGGCGAGTTCAGCGCCGGGGACCCGGTGGAGCTGCGCGACGCCGAGGGGCGCCCGGTGGCCCGCGGGCTCGTCAACTTCGACGCCAAGGAGATCCCCCAGCTGCTGGGCCGCTCCACCCGGGAGCTCGCCCGCGAACTCGGGCCCGCCTACGAACGCGAGGTCGTACACAGGGACGATCTCGTCGTCCTGGAGACCTGACCCGCCCCTGAAAGACGGAAAGTCCCGTCATCAGGAAGAGACCTTTACCAAAACCGCCCCGGACCGAGCCCTGGACTGGTCCACTTTGATGCGGACCCGCGCAATCCACGGGCCCGCGACGAAGCGACAGGAGGCGGCCGGTGAGACGAGCGCGCCCGGGGGACACCCCCCGAGGCCACGGGAGGCCCCCCGGCCACCGGACACCGGGCGAGGAGCGGGCCCTGACGAGCGTC
The DNA here is from genome assembly GCF_016919245.1 of Streptomyces zhihengii. Taxonomy (NCBI): domain Bacteria; kingdom Bacillati; phylum Actinomycetota; class Actinomycetes; order Kitasatosporales; family Streptomycetaceae; genus Streptomyces; species Streptomyces zhihengii. The sequence continues at coordinate 5,528,179 of NZ_JAFEJA010000001.1, forward strand.
GGCGGCGCCGCCGACCTCGGCGGGCTTCCGGGGGAGTCCGCCGCGGGCGCGCCCGACGGGTCGCCGCCCGGGGCGCGCGGCGGCTCCACGGCCACGGCGGAGCCCGGCGCCGGCACCCGCGGCGCGCGGCAGCCGGACGAGGGCGGCCGACCGCCCGTGGAGCAGCCCCTGTCCCGGCTCTGGCACGTCACGCTGAGCGTCTCGGGCCCCGAGGCCCCGCTCAAGGAGGTCCGCCGCGGCCTCGAACAGCTCGCCCACGACCACCCCTTCCTGCTCACCAGCCGGTACGCCAACGACCACGCGGAGATCCGCTACTGGGAGGAGGCCCGCGACCTCCACGACGCCGCGGCCGTCGCCCTGCGCCTGTGGGGCGAGCACCGCTCGACGGCGAAGCTGCCGCCGTGGGAGATCGTCGGCCTGGAGGTCATCGACCGCCAGACGTACCACCTCCGCGTGGCCGAGGGCTACGGCCCTCCACCTGCCTCCCCGATCGGCGTCCACCCCTTCTGAGCGGGGGCCGGCCGAGGGCGGGGCTGGGGGCAACGGGTCCGCCCCGGTGCCAGGGGCGGATGCGCCGCGTGTCCGGGGCCGGCGGCGGGTGTTCGGCGCGGCGGGCCGGTGTGGGCGGTTCCCGCGTGCGCCCGCGCGCCCGGACGCCGCAGCGGGAAGGCGACCGGGACGCCGAACAGCCGCCCCGGGAGCTTCCCGCCCCATCGGGGCTGAGTCCGGCAGGCGCCCGTGGCGGAGTCCTGCGCCCCCGGCGCGGACGGCGGCGCCGGGGCAGCCGGCCCCAGCCCTCCGCACGGCCCCAGCCCTCCGCGCGGCCTCCGCGCGGCCCCCCGGCCGGAGCCGGTTCGCGGGCCGGGGTGCCGGGGCGGGGCACGCCCGGCCGGCGGCGGGCCCGCCCGGGGAGGTGCGGCCGGTCTCCGGCCGGAGCCGGTTCGCGGCTTTCGTGGCGCATTCGTCTCGGAGTGCGGGATGGCCGCGGATCCGCCGCCGCGGGCGCACTACCCTGCGGGGTATGACGTCGCTCTCTTCGGTCACGCCGTACGACAACATGTCCCCGGTCACCCGGGCCGCCTACCGTGCCAAGGCCGCCGCCGCCGATCTCGCGCCGCTGCCGCGGTCGGCGAAGGACGACGCGCTGCTGGCGATCGCCGACGCGCTCGAAGTGCGGACGAGCGAGATCGTCGAGGCCAACGCCGTGGACATCGAGCGGGCCCGCGAGGCCGGCACCAGCGACGCCATCGTCGACCGCCTCACGCTCACCCCCGAGCGGGTGCGGGCCATCGCCGCCGACGTGCGCCAGGTCGCGGCGCTGCCCGACCCGGTGGGCGAGGTGGTGCGCGGCTCGACCCTGCCCAACGGCATCGACCTGCGCCAGGTGCGCGTCCCGCTCGGCGTCGTCGGCATCATCTACGAGGCCCGCCCCAACGTGACCGTCGACGGCGCCGCGCTCTGCCTGAAGTCGGGCAACGCCGTGCTGCTGCGCGGCTCGTCCTCCGCGTACGCGTCCAACACCGCGCTGGTGAAGGTCATCCGCGACGCGGTCGGCGGCTCGGGCCTGCCGGCCGACGCCGTGCAGCTCGTCCCGGGCGAGAGCCGCGACTCCGTGCAGGAGCTGATGCGGGCCCGCGGCATGGTCGACGTGCTGATCCCGCGCGGCGGCGCCTCCCTCATCCGCACCGTCGTCGAGGGCTCCACGGTCCCCGTGATCGAGACCGGCACCGGCAACTGCCACGTCTACGTCGACGCCGCCACCGACCTCGACATGGCCGTCGACATCCTGCTGAACTCCAAGGCGCAGCGGCCGAGCGTCTGCAACGCCGCGGAGACCCTGCTCGTCCACCGCGACGTCGCCGACGCCTTCCTGCCCCGGGCGCTGGACGCCCTCGCCGAGGCGGGCGTCACCGTCCACGGCGACGAGCGGGTCGTCGGCTACGCCGACCGGACCAAGGCCACGATCGTGCCCGCGACGGCCGAGGACTGGGAGACCGAGTACCTCTCCTACGACATCGCCGCCGCCGTGGTCGAGTCGCTGGACGCCGCCGTGGCGCACATCCGGCTGTGGTCCTCCGGGCACACCGAGGCGATCGTCACCACCTCCCAGGCCGCCGCCCGCAGGTTCACCCAGCTGGTGGATTCCACGACGGTCGCGGTGAACGCCTCCACCCGCTTCACCGACGGCGGGGAGTTCGGCTTCGGCGCCGAGATCGGCATCTCCACCCAGAAGCTGCACGCCCGTGGGCCCATGGGCCTGCCGGAGCTCACCTCGACCAAGTACATCGTGACCGGCGACGGTCACACCCGGTAGCCGCCGGCGCCCCGCCCGGGCCGTCACCCGGGCGGGCGGACTTCCCGCTCTCCCTGCCGAAAGAGGCCGCGCCGGTCTACTCTGGATCCGTGCCGGACGACGTGGGGGGCAGGCCGTTCCCGGACGGCTGGGAGCCCGACGACGACCGCGGGGGCGCGGACGAGGACTTCGCCTCCGTGGTGTTCGACGAGGACTTCGTACGGGCCGCCGAGTTCCACGAACCGACGGCTGTGGAGCGGCTGCTGGCAGCCGCCGAGGCACGTGCCGAGGCCGACGCCGCCCGTTCCGGCCGCCGCGGCACCTCCGCCGACGACGACCTCTACGACGGCGGCTACGGCCCCGGGCGCGGCCACACCTACGACGACGACCACGCCCGCGAGGATCCCGACGGCCCCTACGGACGCCACGGCGGTGCGCTGCGTCCCTACCGCGGCTCCGCCCGCTGGCACCGGCCGGTGGCCTGGATCCTCGCCCTGATGATGGGCATCGGCATGATCGCCCTCGCCTTCAGCGCCGTCTACCGGGGCGGATCCGGCGGCCGTGAGGACCAGGTGCCCCAGCCCGCCAGGACCGGGGTCGACGCCCCGCCGACGGGCGCCACGGTCAGCGGCCGGGGGAGCGTCCCCACGGCCACCGCCGGCCACGGCCCGCCCCGCGTCACCGCCGGGCCCGCGAACCCCTGAACCGGCATGTGCGGCCATGTGGCCCAGCACGTGAGAACTCGTCAGAACTTGACGCGTACCAGCGCGTTTACCGCGGTGCCCGGCGACCTACCCTGAAAGTATGGGTCGGCGCGGAGACCCGCCTGAGGGGCCGCCCGAGGGGCCGCCCGGCGGTGAGGACGAGTACGGATCCGTCGTCTTCGACGAATCGTTCGTGAACGCTGCCCGCGTCCAGGAGTTCTCCGCCGTCGAGCGCATGGGCGACCACGCGCGGGCCGTCCGGAGCCTGCCCGCGCAGAGCCGCCGCGCCCCCCGCCGGATCCTCCTTCTCGTGCTGCTCGTGGCCCTCGCCTTCGGGACCGCCGTCTACCTCGGCGTGCGCCAGCCGTACCAGCCCGCCGTCTCCCGCCCGGGCGAGACCCTGCGGATGACCCTGGTCCCGCTCGCCCCGCACGGCACCGTGGCCGGCGGCACCCCCGAGGAGGTCCTCGACCACGGGCCGGCCGCCCAGTACCGCACCGGCGCGGCGGGCATCGCGCTGCCCGCCGTGCGGCGCACCGACCACTTCACCGAGGACCAGGTGACCACCGCGCTGGCCACCGTGAAGGACTACCTCGTCGCCTCCTCCGTCGACCCCGATGTGCTCACGGGCGGCCAGGTGCGGGCCGTGCGGGCGCTCCTGAACCCCGACCAGCTCGACCAGTTCGACCGGAGCATGTCCGCACCGGCGGCGGACGGGCGGCATGCCGCCACCGGCTGGCTGGTGCGCTTCGACCCGGCGGAGGTGGAACTGGCCGCCGGCGGGGTCCGGGTGTCGGGCGCGCTGCTCGTCACCGAGCGGGACGCCGGGGCGCTGGAGGTCACGGCCGACCACACCTTCGCGTACGCCCTGCGGCCCGCCGCCGCCGCGGGACCGGTCGGGGAGCGGGCCTCGCTGTACACCGTGCGCCGGGAGCTGCACTTCCGGCTCGACCGCGACGACCTGCGCCGGCACCGGCTCACCGTGCTGACCAGCTACGTCCAGGCCGGGCCGCAGGACTGCGCCGAGGACACGGCGGCGGTGCTCCACCCCCTGCTGGCCGGCCGGCGCGCGACCTCCACCGGCCCGGCCGACACGGACCCGTACGCCCCCGGGCCCGCCGGAGCGGCCCTGTGCGGCGCGCTCGCCGACCGCTCGGGCCCCTCGCCCGCCGCGCCCTGACACGGGCGGCTCGCGCACGCCGGGTCGGTCACCCCATGACACCCGCTCCCGTACGGCCGGCCGCGCCCCGGCACCGGCGGTCACCCGTACCGTGGGCCGGTCACGCCCTGGTGCCGCAGCCCCGCCCCGGCGGGATCAGCGCTCGCCGCCCGTCGCGCCGCCGCTGCCCCCTCCCGTTCCGGCCGCGCCGGTGAACTTGTCGCGGAGCCGGCCGCCGAGGTCGCCCGCGCCGCCCGCTATGTCGCCGACGAGCTTCATCAGCGGATCCTTGCTGGTGCGCACCGAGTCGGCGTAGTGGGACGCGGACTCGCGGAAGGAGTCGGTCACCGAGGTGTCCTTGTCCTCGGAGCGGCGCGGGTAGTGCCCGTCCATGATCCGCTGGTGGTCACGGCTCTCGGCCCACCGCTTCAGCTCCGCGGCGCGGACCGTGGTGAACGGGTGGGAGCGGGGGAGGACGTTGAGGATCTTCAGCACCGAGTCGCGCAGGTCGCCGCCCGCCTCGTACTCCTCCGCCTGCTTGAGGAAGGCGTCGACGTTCATCTCGTGGAGGTGGTTGCCTCCGGCTATCTTCATCAGGCCCCGCATCGACGCCTGGAGGTCCTGGCCCACCAGCAGACCGGCCCGGTCCGCCGAGAGCTCCGACTTGCGGAACCACTCGCGCAGCGCCGTCACGATCGCCATGATCGCCACGTTCCCCAGGGGGATCCAGGCGACCTTCACCGCGAGGCCGGTGAGGAAGAGCAGGATGGTGCGGTAGACCGAGTGACCGGAGAGGGCGTGGCCCACCTCGTGGCCGACGACGGCCCGCATCTCCTCCTCGTCGAGCAGCTCCACGAGCCCGGTCGTCACCACGATGATGGGCTCGTCGAGGCCGATGCACATGGCGTTCGGCTTGGGGTCCTGGGTCACGTACATCGCGGGGACCTTCTCCAGGTCCAGGATGTAGCAGGCGTCCCTGAGCATGGTGTGCAGATGCGCGAACTGATCGTCGCTCACCCGCACGGAGTCGGAGAGGAACAGCAGGCGCAGGCTGCGCTCGGGCAGCAGTCCGCTGAGCGCCTTGAAGACGGTGTCGAAGCCGCTGAGCTTGCGCAGCGCCACCAGCGCCGAGCGGTCCGCGGGATGTTCGTAGGCCCGTGAGGAGATGTCCTCGAAGCGCCGGCGCCTCCTGCTCGGCGCGTGCTCCTGACCTTCGGTCATGATGCCCCCTGTGTGTCGCGAGTCGTGCTCGTCCCCCTGACAGGACCCCAGCGTAGGTGCTGGTGCCGAGGCGTGACGGAGCCTGTGGACAACCTCAACGACCGAGTCGCCGTGAGCGTGCCCGAGCGGCCCGCATACGATGTGCGCGAAGTCTCCCCGCCCGGATCCCCCGATGAAAAGGTCCTGCTGAAGATGAGCCTCACGAGCGCCGCCGCCAACCTGGTCACTCTCGCCGAGGGCGCCGAGCACGGCGGCAATCACGCAAGCCTGAGCCCCTACCTCACCGGTATCGGCGCCTTCGTCGCGCTGATGCTGCTGCTGTGGATCACGACCCGCTTCAACCGCGACCGCTGAGTCGGGGCCGGCGGCCCGTGCCAGTAGGCTCTGCACGCATGGGAGAGCAGAACGCGGCGGCGGTTACCGGCTCCGGCAAGCGCCGGCTGGGTGTGATGGGCGGGACCTTCGACCCGATCCATCACGGGCACTTGGTGGCCGCCAGCGAGGTGGCCGCCCTGTTCCACCTCGACGAGGTGGTCTTCGTGCCGACCGGGCAGCCGTGGCAGAAGAGTCATCAGCACGTGTCACCGGCCGAGGACCGCTATCTGATGACGGTCATCGCCACGGCGTCCAACCCGCAGTTCTCGGTGAGCCGCATCGACATCGACCGCGGTGGTCCGACGTACACCAGCGACACCCTGAAGGACCTGCGCGATCTCAACGACGACGCGGACCTCTTCTTCATCACCGGCGCCGACGCGCTCTCCCAGATCCTCGGCTGGCGGAACGCCTCGGAACTGTTCTCGCTCGCCCACTTCATCGGGGTGACGCGCCCCGGCCACGATCTGACCGACGACGGGCTGCCGGAGGGCGGTGTCTCCCTGGTGGAGGTGCCCGCCCTGGCGATCTCGTCGACCGACTGCCGGGAGAGGGTCGCCCAGGGCGACCCGGTCTGGTATCTGGTGCCGGACGGTGTGGTCCGCTACATCGACAAGCGCCAGTTGTACCGCGGCCAGTGAGCCACGGAGAGGGGCACCGGTGAACGACCAGCAGGACTCCTACGACCCGTACGGGCAGCAGCCCAGGATCGTCGGCTACGACGAGTACGGGCAGCCGGTCTTCCAGCAGCCCCAGCAGTACGACCCTTACGCTCAGCAGTCCTCCCCGTACCCTCAGCAGCCGGGGGACCAGGGCGGCGGGCAGGGCCGGGGATACGACCCGTACCCCGCCCAGGAGCCCTACCCCGCGCAGGATCCCTACGCGGCGCGGGACGCGTACCCCGCCCAGCAGGACCCCTACGCCCCGCAGCAGGACACGGGCGCCTACGGCCGGGCGCCCGGCGGCGGGTACGGCGACACCGCAGGGGGCGGGTACGCGGACACCGCGGGCGGCGGATACACGGACACGACCGCCGTCGGCGGGTACGGCGGCTACGGCGGGCAGCAGTACGGGGAGCGGCCGGCGGCCCAGGGCCACGGCTACGACCCGTACGGCTACGACACCGGCACCCAGCCCGCCGTCGACACCACCCAGCAGTGGAACATCCCTCAGCAGCAGGCCGCCCCCGCGCCCCCGGAGGCGCCCGCCGTCCCGGAGCAGCGCCGGGCGGCGGCCGGGGACGGCGACCTCCGTCCCGGCGGCGACGGCGCCCCCGAGCCGGGGGACCGCGACTACCGCACGGAGCAGTTCGCCTTCATCGAGGAGCCCGACGAGGACTCCGAGGACGTCATCGACTGGCTCAAGTTCACCGAGAGCCGCTCCGAGCGCCGCGAGGAGGCCAAACGCCGCGGCCGCAACCGCGTCCTCGCCCTCGCCGTCGTCCTCGCCCTCGCGCTCGTCGGCGGCGTCGGCTACCTCTGGTACGCGGGCAAGCTGCCCGGGCTGTCGGACGCGAAGACCTCCGCCGGCGCCGCCGCGGGTCCGCAGAAGCGCGACGTGATCGTGGTGCACCTGCACAACACCAAGAGCGAGAAGACCTCCACGGCGCTGCTGGTCGACAACGTCACCACCCGGCAGGGCACCACGGTGCTGCTCCCCAACACCCTGTCGGTCGCCAACGACGACGGCACCGCCACCACCCTCGGCAAGTCCGTCGAGGACGACGGCTCGACCGGCACCCGGGAGGCGATCGGGACCCTGCTCGGGGCGGAGATCTCCGGGACCTGGCGGCTGGACACGCCCTACCTGGAGAACCTGGTCGAGCTGGTCGGCACGATCGACCTGACCACGGACACCGCGGTGCCGGCCGCCAAGAAGGGCGACGCCCCGCTCGTCGGGAAGGGCGAGAACCAGACCCTCGACGGACGCGCCGCCGTGGCCTACGCGACCTGGTCGGCCCCCGGCGAGGCGGAGGAGAAGCAGCTCCAGCGCTTCGGCCAGGTCATGCAGGCCGTGCTGAAGAAGCTGCCCGACGACGGGGCGTCCGCGACCGTGATCGTCGAGACACTGGGGCAGATCCTCGACCCGTCCCTCAACGAGAAGGACCTCGGCAGCTCCCTCGCCGGTCTCGCCGAGCACGCCAAGGGAGGCGACTACAAGACGGCCCTCCTGCCGGTGCAGCAGAACGGCACCCTCACCGAGGAGGCGGCGAACAGCGTCGTCAAGGACGTGCTCGGCGGCTCGGTCAGCGCGCCGGAGGCCGGCGCGGCCGTCCGGGTCGGCGTCCGGAACGCCAGCGGTGACGGCGACGCCACCGAGAAGGCCCGGATCTCGCTGGTCAACGGCGGCTACACCGTCATCGACGGCGGTACGGCGGACACCGCGGGCGCGTCCCGGGTCACCTACGCCGACGACGCCCACAAGGCCAAGGCGGAGGAGGTCGCCAAGACCCTCGGACTGCCCGCGAGCGCGGTCGGCAAGGGCAAGGCGGCGACCAACGCCGATGTGTCGGTGGTCCTCGGTTCCGACTTCAAGGGCTCCGGCACGGCGGACTGACGCCCGCACGCGGACGTGCGACGAGGGGCCGCCCGGCCCGGCGGGCCGGGCGGCCCCTCGTGCCGTACCGCGGCGCCGCCCACCGCCCGCGCCCGGCCGGGGCGGGGCCCGGGCGCGCCGCCCCCGCGGAATACGGGCGAGGTGTGCCGGCGGTCCGTGAGACCCTTGAAGCAACTCTGACCGTCGACGAAAGCCTGCTTGTGACCGCTACCGACCGTTCCATCGAGCTCGTCAATGCCGCCGCCCAGGCGGCCGCCGACCGGCTCGCGCACGACATCATCGCGTACGACGTGAGCGACGTGCTGTCGATCACCGACGCCTTCGTGCTCGCCTCCGCGCCCAACGACCGCCAGGTCAAGTCGATCGTCGACGAGATCGAGGAGCGGCTGAACAAGCAGCTCGGCGCCAAGCCGGTGCGCCGCGAGGGCGACCGCGACGCCCGCTGGATCCTGCTCGACTACGTCGACATCGTCGTCCACGTCCAGCACAGCGAGGAGCGCGTCTTCTACGCGCTGGAGCGCCTGTGGAAGGACTGCCCCGAGCTGCCCCTCCCCGAGGACGCCCGCAAGACGCGCGGCAAGGCGGAGGAGCACGCCCAGCTCGCCGGGAAGGACGCGGAAGGGGAGCTCAACTGAACGGCACGCCGGACGGGGGTGCGGCCGCCGGCGGCCGCACGGAGAAGAAGCGCGGTCGCCGGATCGTCCTGTGGCGGCACGGCCAGACCTCGTGGAACCTGGAGCGCCGCTTCCAGGGCACCACGGACATCGAGCTGACCGAGACGGGCGTGGCCCAGGCGCGGCGTGCCGCCCGCCTGCTCGCGGCGCTGCGGCCGGACGCCGTCGTGGCCTCCGATCTCAAGCGCGCCGCGGCCACCGCGGCCGAGCTGGCCACCCTCACCGGCGTCGACGTCTCCTACGACGCGGCGCTGCGCGAGACGTACGCCGGGGTGTGGCAGGGCCTGACCCACGACGAGATCGTCGCCCGCCACGGTGAGCAGTACGCCGCCTGGAAGCGCGGGGAGCCGGTGCGCCGCGGCGGCGGCGAACTGGAGACCGAGGTCGCCGACCGGGCCGCGCCCGTGGTGCTGCACCACGCCGAGAAGCTGCCCGACGACGGCACGCTCGTGGTGGTCAGCCACGGCGGCACGATCCGCACCACCATCGGGCGGCTGCTCGGCCTGGAGGCCCACCACTGGGAGAGCCTCGGCGGCCTCTCCAACTGCTGCTGGTCGGTCCTGGGCGAGGGCGCACGGGGCTGGCGGCTCATGGAGCACAACGCCGGCACCCTGCCCGAGCCGGTGCTCGGCGACGACACCTGAGCGGTGCCGCGAGGGGCCGCGCCGGACGTCCGTGCCGCGGTCCGTGCCCCCGCGCTTGGGGCCCGGACGGGCTCGCGGCCCGGATTTCACTTTCCGGCAGGTCGCAGGCTAAAGTTCTTCTTGTTCGCAGCGCGGAGCGCGAAGAACACGCGGGGCTATAGCTCAGTTGGTAGAGCGCCTGCATGGCATGCAGGAGGTCAGGAGTTCAATTCTCCTTAGCTCCACAATCCGGATCCCGTCCCCGCAAGGGGGCGGGATTCTGCGTTGTGCCGCCACCCTGCCCGTCATGACACTCTCCGTCATGCGCTGCAGCACCGCACTGACCGCCCTGAGGACCGCCGTCGCACGCCCCCGCTCCGAGACGGCCGGCCGGCCGCGCGGGCGCGGGGGCGGACCTCTCCTCGCGGTCGTCCTCGCCGCACAGTTCATGGCCCTGCTCGACGTCTTCATCGTCAATGTCGCGGCGCCCACCATCCGCGGCGAACTGGCCGCCTCCGGAGCGGGACTTCAGCTCGTCATCGCCGGCTACACCATCGCGTACGCGGTGCTGCTGATCACCGGTGCCCGGCTCGGCGACCTGATCGGACACCGCAGGGCGTACCTGGCCGGGCTCGGTGTCTTCACCGCGGCCTCGCTGGCCTGCGGACTGGCCGCCGGCACCGGCCAGTTGATCGCCTTCCGGCTGGTCCAGGGCGCGGGCGCGGCGGTGATGATCCCCCAGGTGCTCAGCCTGATCCAGCGCAACTTCACCGGCGAGGGGCGGGCCAGGGCCCTGAGCGCCTACTCCGCCGTCCTCGCCACCGGCGCCGCGGCCGGGCAGGTGCTCGGCGGTCTGGTGGTGAGCGCGGACCTGTTCGGCACCAGCTGGCGGCCGGTCTTCCTGGTCAACGTCCCCATCGGGCTGGCGCTGTTCGTCCTCGGCAGGCGGGTGCTGCCGGCGGACCGGGACGAGCGGGCCGAGCACGCGCGGCCGCTCGACCTCATGGGCCTCGCCCTGCTCGCGGCGGCCGTCTCGCTCCTCACCGTCCCCCTGGTGCTCGGGCAGGAGCAGGGCTGGCCGCTGTGGACGCGGCTCTCGCTGGGCGGCGCGGCGGTGGTGTTCACGGCGTTCTGCTTCGCCGAGTCCGCGCTCGCGCGCCGGGGAGGCGCCCCGCTCATCGCGCCGCACGTCCTGCGGATCCCCGGCATGGGCCGCTCCGTGCTGTGGATCGGCGGGGGCATGGCCGTCAACGCGGGGTTCCTGTTCACCCTCACCCTGCATCTCCAGGGCGGCCTCGGCCAGAGTGCCCTGCGCGCGGGGCTGACCTTCGCGCCGATGGCGGTGGTGTTCGGCGTGGTCGGGCTGACCTGGCGGCGGCTGCCCGTCGCCGCGCACCGCTTCCTGGTGCCCGGCGGCTTCGCCCTCGCCGCGGTCACCGTGCTCGCGCTCGGGCTGCTGCTGAGGGACGGCGGCGACGGCGGACCGCTGCTGTACGCGGCGTTCGGGGCCTTCGGCGCCGGGGTGGCGTCCGCCTTCGGACCCGCGCTGACCGGTGCGCTTGCCACCGTCCGCTCCCAGGACGCGGCCGACACCAGCGGTCTGCTGGCGACCGTCACCCAGCTCGGGCAGCTCCTCGGGATCGCCGTCTTCGGGACCCTGTTCCTCGGCCGGCTCGAAGGGGCGGGAGCCTCCGGTTCCGGCGGCGCCCTGTGGGCCTGTGCCCTGGCGCTGTTCGCCGTCTGTGTACTCGGTTCCCTCACCGGTCTCGTTCGCAAACGCCGCTGACCCCGACGCGCCGCCGTGGCAGAATCGGACGGCCGGGAGGGGACACCGGCTGTACGGGAGGGAGCGCACGATGCCCGCCAGCGGCGAGCAAGCCGAGGAGGCTGCCGGTGACCTGCTTGCCACGGCCGGGGCGCGTGCCCGTCTCAGTTGTCCCTCCTGTGGTTCCTCACACGTCGCCCAGGTCCTCGGCGACAACGGCGGTGTGTCGTACGTGTGCACGGCCTGCGGTCACAGCTGGAGCTGAGTGATGGGTGCACACAGGCGGAAATGCGACTGGTGCGGCGGCGGTACGCCCATCGTCAGGGACATGGATCCGGTCAACCCCGAGTACCAGTACTGGTGCGAGGAGTGCGCCAGGGCGCTGATCATAAAAGGCGACCCCATCGAGACGTACCGGGAACTCGAGGGCGAGCCGATCTACGGCCGGCTCCTCGACGAGCACTGCACCCTCAAGCGCTTCTATTCGTTCGCAACGGCGTGAGCCGGCCGGCCCCGTCCGCCGCTCCCCGGGCGCGCGCCCCGCTCGCGCCCGCTGCCGGGCGGCCCGCGGGAGCCCGGGAGGGAAAGGATTTGGAGATGCGCCGACGAGGGCGTTAATGTTCTCTACGTCGCCGCGAGGGAAACCGGGCGGAGGACGCACAGCAAGGGGCTATAGCTCAGTTGGTAGAGCGCCTGCATGGCATGCAGGAGGTCAGGAGTTCAATTCTCCTTAGCTCCACAGGATGAGAAGCGGGTCACCCGGTCAGGGTGGCCCGCTTCTCGTCGTACCGCCGCTCCCGCCCTCGCCGGGACCGGACGCGGCCGGTCCCGGCGAGGGCGGGGCGTCAATCCCGGCCGCTCCCCAGGGCCTTGCGGTTGCTGCTCGGCAGCGCCGGGCGCGACGGCGCCGGTGCCGGGGCGTCCACCTGCTCGATCCGCATCGCCAGCGCCGGGCAGCGGCGCACGGCCCGCTGCGCACGGCCCCGCAGGTGCACCGGGACCACCGCGTCGGCGACGGAGGGGTAGCCGTCCGGGTTGAGCCGGATCAGCTCGGGCACGATGTCGGCGCACAGGCCGTGCCCCTGGCAGAGCGTCCAGTCGATGAAGACCTTCTCGCCGCTGGGGATCGACTCCTCCGCCTCCTCGTAGCCCGGCAGCGGAAGCGGCAGCACGCCCGTGGTGGGCCGCCCGCAGCCGCCGTGCAGCACATGGGCGGCGAGGTCGTCCGTGAACGCGGAGAGCGTCGAGGCGAAGAAGCGCGCCGAACCGTCCGGGTGCTTGCACGCGCCCCGGCCCTTCACGGCCTGGGTGACCTCGCGCAGCGCCTCCAGCGCCGCCGGCCCGCCGCCGTTCATCACATCGGCGAGACCGCCCGCCGCGGCGGGCAGCCCGAGCTTGCACGGCCCGCACTGCCCCGCCGTCTCGGCGGCGAGCCAGTTGGCCACCCGCAGGGACTCGCCGAGCGGGCAGGTCTCCGGTCCGATCGGCAGGATCGCGCCCGCGCCCAGCGCGCCGCCCACGGACGCCAGGGACGCCTTGGAGACGACGGCCTCGTGCACGGCGACCGAGTCGATCCAGTTGCCGTGGTACCCGCCGGTCAGCACGCCCTGCGGCAACGGCGGGGCGCCCGCGAGCTGGAGCACGTAGCGCAGCGGCACGCCCGTCGGCACCTCGACGACCATGGGCCGGGCCACCGCCCCCGAGATCGTCAGCATGACGGTGCCGGGCTCCGAGTCGAGCCCGGTGTGGGCGTACCGCCGGGAGCCGATCCGCGCGGCGACGGCGAGCTGGGCGAACGTCTCCGCGTTCGACAGCAGGGTCGGCGCGCCGCCCACCCCGGAGTCGGCCGCGCGCACCCGGCGCCCGGGCGGCAGCGCGGGGCCGCCGTTCACCGCCCGGATCACCGACGACGCCTCACCGGAGACCATCCGCTCCGGGGTGCGCACCACCCGGGCGCGCAGCGCCTGCCCCCGGCGGTCGGACAGCCCCCGCTCCGCGAGCGCGGCGCGCATCGAGACCTCCGTGGAGTTGCGGGTCACCGCGACGACCAGGGTGCGCGCCCCGAGCGCCTCGGCCGCCAGCAGCGCGCCGTCGAGGATCAGATGGGGCGCGCGGTTGAGCAGCACCGTGTCCTTGCGGCAGGCGGGCTCGCCCTCGCTGCCGTTGACGACGACCACGGGGCGCACCCCGCGCCGGATCGCGGACTTGGCCACGGCGCGCAGCTTCCGGCCGAATGGGAAGCCCGCGCCGCCGCGCCCGGTCAGGGATATCTCCTCGGCGAGCTGCGCGAGCCGCTCGCCGCTCACCGGCTCCAGCGGGCCGTGGACCTTCAGATGCATCTGGAGGTCCAGCCGTTCGACGAGGTCGAAGCCCTGCGTGAGCTGGGGGAGGCCGACGACCCGGACTTCGGGGACGTCGGGGAGGGGGGTGTTCACGGACGTTCTCCTGCGGGTGCGTTCCAGGGTTCTCCGGCGGACGGCCGGAAGAGGGTGTTCGCGGCGGGGTCCTGCGCGTCCCGGCCGGCCGCGTCGCCGGGCGGGAAGGCGGTGGCGGCGCCGTACGGGGCGCCGCCGGGCACCGGGCCGGTCAGGGGGTCCGCCGACGGGCCGGTCAGGGGGGCCGTCAGCGGGTCGGCCGGCGGGTCGAAGGCGGAGGAGGCGTACGGGGGCGCGTCGTACGCGCCCGTCCCGGCGCCGCCGCCCGGGCCGTAGGGAGCGAAGGAGCCCGTGTCACCGGTGCCGTACGGGGCCCCGGCGCCGAACGTCCCGGAGGAGCCGTAGGCGTCCCGGCCCTGCGACGCGCCGTACGCACCGGGAGCCGGTCCGTCGTCGGGGCGGACCGAGCGGGCGGGCGGCGGCGGGGAGGGCGTGGGCCAGACGCCCGGACGAGGGCCCGTCTCGGACACCACGGGTATCTCCTCCGTCATCGGCACCCGCTCGGCGAGCGGGGCGCCCTGCTCGCCGGCGAGCGACACCGCGCGGTACGCCGCGGCCATGCCGGGAGCGCGCCCCGGCGCACGGCCGCCCGGCATCACCACCGGCGACCCCTCCGGCGGCGGGGCCTCATACAGCGGCGGCGAGGGCGCGGCCAGCCGGGGAGGCTGCGGGCGCGACTGACCGGGGAGGGCCTGGGAGTCCTCCCCGTACGGGCGCTGCGCCGGCCCACCGTTCACGCGGTCCATGCGGTCCATGCCAGCGGGTACGGGCGGACGGCCCGTCCCGTTCATCGTCCCGGCGCCCGGCAGGGGCGAGACGCGCAGGTCGCGCTGGGCCTGCTCCTCCGCGGCGGGCGGCTGGGCGCCGCCGCCGGTCAGCGAGACGATCGTGCCGGCGACCCGCCGCTGGAGGTGCCGGGGCAGCATCCTGACCGACACGGCGGTCGCGACACCGGCCAGCGCCAGGCAGTACATGGTGGTCACCCAGGTGGCCGCGGGACGGCCCGCGTACAGGCCGTGCACCAGCGCGAAGCACCACGCCGGGTAGGCGAGCATGTGCAGCGGCCGCCAGCGGCCGGCCACCCGGATGTTGCCCGCCAGCGCGCTGCGCAGGGCGCCGGTGGTCGCGGCGACGACCATCAGGAAGCCGGCCAGCGAACCGAAGCCGATGAGCGCCGACGTGCCGGTCACCCCCAGGCCGAACGGGATCAGGGCGCCGATCAGCGAGACGTGTCCGAGGGACACCTTCACGGTGGCGTGCAGCAGCAGGAAGCCGAGCGAGGCCACCGCGGTGGTCCGGTGGATGCCCTGGGCGAGCAGCCGGTGGCGCGGGGAGAGGAGCAGCCGGTCGGTGGCGAGCAGCCCCCAGGCGACGGAGGCGGTCAGCGACACCAGGGAGAGGACCCCCGTGGTGAAGTCGAGTGCCGCACGGAAGCTGTCACTGCCTCCGACGGCGAGGACGGGGACGAGGATCAACGCGGCCGCGTAGAGGCCGCCTTGTACCGGGCGACTGAGTCCAGGGCCGGCGTCCGGTGACGAACGCCGTGTGAGGCGTGGGTTCATGGGGCGACTCCGAATGGTGCGGGAAAGCGGTCCCGTTGACGCACTCTAGGTCGGCCCATACTGCTCAGTACGAGGTTTCGCAGTTATCCGAGGTGAAGGGCGGACCGCGCGTTCTTGGCTTGCCCTGGATACGGTTGATACGCGGAGTAACCTCAACGACAAGATCACTCGACGGCCTTCCGGCGGTGATCCGCCACTGGTCGGGAGCCGCCCCAGGGGGCCGCCGGGGCGCCGCGGCGGAAGCCGAATGCGGGGCGTTCACCGCCTGCGGTACCCTGACGCCATGCGTGCCGTACGCCTTCTGCTTAGCGAGCCGCGCTGATCAGTCCCGACGAAGGAAAGAATCCGTCGGAATCGGCGCGGCGTCCCCTCCTGTGCGAGGGGATTTTTCATTTCCCCCCGGCAGGAATCAGCGGCAGTCGCGGCAGCCGGCAGAGACGATCGATGGAGCTTCAAAGGATCATGAGCGATATGAACTCCGCTGCCGAGGCGGCAGCCCACCATCGTTACACGGCGGCCATGGCGGCCGACATCGAGGCACGCTGGCAGGACGTATGGGACGCCGATGGGACGTACGAGGCGCCCAACCCGACCGGTGACCTGGCCGGCGACCCGGCCGTCGTCGCCCGCCCCAAGAAGTTCATCATGGACATGTTCCCGTACCCGTCGGGTGCGGGACTGCACGTCGGCCACCCCCTGGGCTACATCGCCACCGACGTGTACGCCCGCCACCAGCGGATGACCGGCCACAACGTCCTGCACACCCTGGGCTTCGACGCCTTCGGCCTGCCGGCCGAGCAGCACGCCGTCGCCACCGGTACGCACCCCCGGGTGTCCACCGAGGCGGCCATGACCAACATGAAGTCCCAGCTGCGCCGCCTGGGCCTGGGCCACGACAAGCGCCGCTCGATCGCCACGATCGACCCGGACTACTACAAGTGGACCCAGTGGATCTTCCTGCAGATCTTCAACTCCTGGTACGACACCGAGGCCCAGAAGGCCCGGCCGATCGCCGACCTGGTCGCCGCGTTCGAGGACGGCTCCCGTGAGGTCCCCGGCGGGCGTGCCTGGAGCGAGCTGAGCGGCCCGGAGCGCGCCGAGGTCCTGGGCGAGTACCGCCTGGCGTACGCCTCGGAGGCCCCGGTCAACTGGTGCCCCGGGCTGGGCACCGTGCTGGCCAACGAGGAGGTGACCGCGGACGGCCGGTCCGAGCGCGGCAACTTCCCCGTCTTCAAGTCCAAGCTGCGCCAGTGGAACATGCGCATCACCGCCTACGCGGACCGCCTGCTGGACGACCTGGACGCGCTGGACTGGCCCGAGGCCATCAAGCTGCAGCAGCGCAACTGGATCGGCCGCTCCGAGGGCGCCCGGGTCGGCTTCGCCGTCGACGGCCGTGCCGACGCGTCGATCACCGTCTTCACCACCCGGCCCGACACCCTGTTCGGCGCCACCTACATGGTGCTGGCCCCCGAGCACGGCCTGATCGACTCGATCCTGCCCGCCGAATGGCCCGCCGGCGTCCCGGAGCGGTGGACCGGCGGCGCCGCCACCCCGGCCGAGGCCGTCGCGGCCTACCGCAAGCAGGCCGGGACCAAGAGCGACGTCGAGCGCCAGACCGAGCACAAGGACAAGACGGGCGTCTTCTCCGGCGCCTACGCGGTCAACCCGGTCACCGGCGAGCGCGTGCCCGTCTTCGTCGCCGACTACGTGCTGATGGGCTACGGCACCGGCGCGATCATGGCCGTCCCCGGACAGGACGAGCGGGACTGGGAGTTCGCCGAGGCCTTCGGCCTGCCGGTGATCCGCACCGTCCAGCCGCCCGAGGGCTGGGAGGGCGAGGCGTTCACCGGCCAGGGCCCGGCGATCAACTCCGCCAACGACGAGATCTCGCTGAACGGCCTGGGCGTCGCCGAGGCCAAGAGCCGCATCATCGAGTGGCTGGTCGCCAGGGGCGTCGGCGAGGGCACCATCAACTTCCGCCTGCGCGACTGGCTGTTCAGCCGGCAGCGGTACTGGGGCGAGCCCTTCCCGATCGTCTACGACGAGGACGGCGTGGCCCACCCGCTGCCCGAGTCCATGCTGCCGCTGGAGCTGCCGGAGGTCGACGACTACTCGCCGCGCACCTTCGACCCGGACGACGCGGACACCCGGCCCGAGACGCCGCTGTCGCGCAACGAGGACTGGGTCGACGTCACCCTGGACCTGGGCGACGGCCCGAAGAAGTACCGCCGCGAGACCAACACCATGCCCAACTGGGCCGGTTCGTGCTGGTACGAGCTGCGCTACCTGGACCCGCACAACGACCGGCAGCTCGTCGACCCGGCCGTCGAGCAGTACTGGATGGGGCCGCGCGAGGGCCAGCCGCACGGCGGCGTCGACCTGTACGTCGGCGGCGCCGAGCACGCCGTGCTGCACCTGCTGTACGCGCGCTTCTGGTCCAAGGTCCTGTTCGACCTGGGGCACGTCTCGTCCGCCGAGCCGTTCCACAAGCTGTTCAACCAGGGCATGATCCAGGCGTACGTGTACCGCGACAGCCGCGGCTTCCCGGTGACCGCCACCGAGGTCGAGGAGCGCGACGGCGCCTTCTTCTTCGAGGGCGAGCAGGTCAAGCGCGAGCTGGGCAAGATGGGCAAGTCCCTGAAGAACGCCGTCACGCCGGAGGCGATCTGCGCCGAGTACGGGGCGGACACCCTGCGGCTGTACGAGATGGCCATGGGCCCCCTGGACGTCTCGCGGCCCTGGGACACCCGCGCGGTCGTCGGCCAGTACCGCCTGCTGCAGCGCGTGTGGCGCAACATCGTCGACGAGGCGACCGGCGAGGTCACCGTCGTGGACACCGAGCCCGACGAGGACACCCTGCGCGCCCTGCACAAGGCGATCGACGGCGCGGGCCAGGATCTGGCGGCGATGCGGTTCAACACGGCGATCGCCAAGATCACCGAGCTGAACAACCACCTGACCAAGACCGCGGCCCCGCTGTCCCGGTCGGTGGCGGAGGCCTTGGTGCTGCTGATGGCGCCGCTGGCCCCGCACATCGCCGAGGAGCTGTGGCACCGGCTGGGCCGCACCGGCTCGGTCGTGCACGCGAGCTTCCCGGTCGCCGACCCGGCGTACGTCGTGGACGAGTCCGTCACCTGCGTCGTGCAGATCAAGGGCAAGGTCAAGGCGCGTCTGGAAGTCCCGCCGACGATCTCCGACGCCGATCTGGAGTCGCTGGCGCTGGGCGAGCCGGCCGTCGTCGCCGCGCTGGGCGGCGCCGCCGTCCGCAAGGTGATCGTCAGGGCGCCGAAGCTGGTCAACATCGTGATCTGACCGGTCGCCCGGTGCGGGCCCGCCCGCCGGGCCCGCACCGGCCCGGTGCGGCCGGGCCGCGGAAGGGTTGGGGGCTGTCCCCTACGGGCAGGTTGGGGGTTCCGGCGGAACCCTCGGCCTGCCCTTTCCGTTTACCGTGGAAGAACCACTGTGCACGGGTGGGGCGGGATGTCCCGCACCCGCGGGCGCGGCGGTGCGACGACCGGATTTCGAGGCCGAAGGGGCGCTCATGGAAGCCGTCATCTGGATGCTGGCGGTGCTCTTCCTCGCCTTCGTCACCCTCGGGGTGTACGTAGGGGTGAAAGTCGTGGGCGCCGCCAAGCGCGGCGTCGAACGCACGGTCACCCAGGCGCGGCGCACCGTCGAGGAGACCACGCTCCGGGCCAAGAGCTACGGCCAGGTCGGTGTGGCGGGCGAGTTGGCGCAGCTCAGGCTGTCGCTGCGGACCTCCATGCGGGCCACCCAGGACGCTCTGGAGGCCGGCGCCCCCGAGGACGCCTCGCTGTCCGAGTCGCTGGCCCTCTTCCGCCGCCTGAGCGCGCACGGCCACGAACTGGACGGCGAGCTCAAGCGCCTCGAACGCGAACCGGACCGGGCGACGGTGTCGTCGATGCTGCCCGGTCTGCGCAAGCGCACCGAGCAGATCACCGGGGCTGCCGAATCCCTGCGCTGGGCGGCCAGGGACCGGGCGCAGCGGTTCGCCGACGACGACCTCGAACTGCTGAGCTCGCAGATCGACATGGAGGCGGGCGCGCTGCGGCACTGGACGGAGGAGCCCTCCGGGGAGCGCACCCCGGCCGGGGCCGCGTCCCCGTCCGCCACGCCGTCGGCCTCGGCGCCGCGCGCCGCGGAGACGGTCTCCTGGCCCTCCGCCGGGCGCCCCGAGGAGGAGCCGCCGGCGGCCCGCGCCGAATCGGGACGGCCCGCCGGTGAGGCGGACGACGCCGGGGACGCGGGGCGCTCCGCGTCCGACCAGCCGCAGGCGATCACCGCACGGGACCCGCGGCAGCACATGACCTATTCCTGGCAGAAGTCGGCCCGCCCCGAGACCACCAACTGAGGCGGAGGCGGGGCGAGGGGCAGGCCCGGGGTAGGGGCCGGTAGCCCCTGGACGGCGTGGGCACGGGGTGCGCCGATGGGCGGGGTGGCCTGGCGGGCTACAGGCGAGGCGTTGCGCCGGTGGGTGGGTGGCGCCGGTTAGGGCGAGCTGCTTGTGGTGTGGCGTGGCCGGCTGGCGGTGGGCGGTGCGGGTCGGTGGACGGGGCGCGTCGTTGGTGCGGTCGCGCGGCTGCCCGGGGCGCTGCCCGGGTAAGCGGGGCGCACGCGAAGGGGGCGGGGCTGCTTCACGGGAGCCCCTGGGGGTAACCTCCCGCTCATGTCCCGCCATGTCGCGATCGTCACCGATTCAACGGCCTACCTGCCGACACCGGCGATGGAGCGGCACGGCATCACCTCGGTGCCGCTGACCGTGGTCCTCGGTGACCAGGCCCTCGAGGAGGGCACCGAGATCTCGGCACGGTCCCTGGCCGCCGCGCTGCAGAAGCGCCGGCCGGTGACGACGTCCCGCCCGAGCCCCGAGACGTTCGCCGCGGCCTACCGGGCCTGCGCCGAGTCCGGAGCGACCGGCATCGTCTCCCTCCATCTGTCGGCGGAGCTCTCCGGCACCTACGACGCGGCCGTGCTGGCGGCGAAGGACGCCCCCGTGCCCGTCCGCGTGGTGGACACCGGCATGGTCGCCATGGCTCTCGGCTTCTGCGCGCTGGCCGCCGCCGAGACCGCCGGGACGGGCGGCTCGCTGGACGAGGCCGTCGCAGCAGCGGAGAAGTGCGCCGCCGGGACCTCCGCCTACTTCTACGTGGACACCCTCGACTTCCTCCGTCGCGGCGGCCGGATCGGGGCCGCCCAGGCCCTGTTCGGCTCGGCGCTCGCCGTGAAGCCCCTGCTCCAGCTGGAGGGCGGCAGGATCGAGCCCCTGGAGCGGGTGCGCACCGCCTCGCGGGCCATCGCCCGCCTGGAGGAGATCGCGGTCGAGCGGGCGGGCTCCTCGCCGGTGGACATCGCGGTGCACCACCTGGCGGCGCCCGAGCGCGCCGCGGCCCTGGCGGAGCGGCTGCACGACCGGGTGGGCGGGCTGGCCGCGCTCCACGTCAGCGAGATCGGCGCGGTGATCGGCGCGCACACCGGGCCGGGTCTGCTGGGGGTCGTGGTCTCGTCCCGCTAGGCCTTGTCCGACAAACGGCGCCGTCCGCCCGCAGGGCGGGGCGCGCGGCGTCCGGTGCGTGCAATCGCAAGGCGGAGGGCCATCCTCGTACTGGGCGTACTCGGATGACTCCGACAACGCGGCATGGGGGTACCTCCCAGCGGTAGCTGGGGGAGTGCGTGCCGGGCGTCGCGTGCCAGGCCAGGCGGGATGTGTCAGACACGGCCCTTGTCCGACACGGCCTGGGGGACCTGCGCGCGTCCGGGCGGGCTCTTCGCTCGCGTCCGGGGCGGGCGAGCGCAGCTGCACGGCGGTCACGGAGAGCACGGCGGTCACGGCGTGCACGGTGGCCACTGCGACCACTCGTCCGGGTGGCGGAGTTGTCCACAACGGGTGCGTTGTCCACCGGAATTGGCTGCCTTCAGCGGGTTCGGGCGGGGATGCCTACCGTCCTGCTCATGATGCTTCGATCACCTTCGGCAACCAGTGGACCCGGCCGCGGCGCGGCCTCGGACGGGCGCATGCGCCACCGGACGGGCCGTGCCCGTCTGCGGAGCACCCTGCGGGGGCCGACGGGCCGCCACCGCCTCACCGGGGGCGGCAGCGGCACCGCGCGCGGTGCCGCCGCGCTCCCGCCCGACGAGGGCATCGGCCCGGCACCGGCCCCGCGCGGTCGGGGCCCGGGGCCCGCGGCGCCACCCGGGCTGCCCGCGGCCCGGCGGGCGGCCGGCCCGGCCGACGCCGTACGCCGCCGCGCGGACGCGCTCTTCCTGTCGCACCCGCCCGCAGGGGGCGGCGCGGGTGCGGCTGAGGCCGCCGGCCGGGGCACGGAGGTGGGGCCCGGCTCCGGCACGGGGCCCGGCGCCGGGTCGGCCCCGAGGAATGGCACGGAGGCGCGCCCCGGTTGGGGTGCGGGGCCCGTGCCTCGCCCGGGTTCCGCTCCCAGCGGGGCGGCTGGTGCCGGTCCGGCCCGGAGTCGGGCCATCGACGTGGGAGCCGCCTCTGTCACGGGTCCCGGTGCGGGCACAGGCCTGGATACGCGCGCTGCCTCCGGGGCCGGTCCGAGGGGGCTCGGGGCGGCGGCCCGGGGCGGCAGCCTCTCGTCCCGCGCTGCCCTGGACGAGAGGAATGCCGCATCGCTGCCGACTGCCGCCCGGCGGCGGCGCTCGGCCGAGCCCGCGCCGGACGAGGACCCCGGGTCCTCCCGAGCGGTCCTGGACGAGGACCCCGGGCCCTCCCGAACCGTCCTGGACGAGGACCCCGGGCCCTCCCGAGCGGTCCTGGACGTCCTGGACGAGGAGCCCGGGCCGCCGCCCGATGCGTCAGGGTGGCGCTGGGCGGCGACGCGGGAGCGGCTGCCCCTGTGGTTCCGGCTCCGCTGCGGTCTGGAACGGCGCACGCTCGCCGCCCTGGTGGTCGTGCTCGTGGTGGCCGCCCTCTTCGCCGCCCAGCACTTCTGGAGCGGCCGGCCACAGTCCGTCGCGGCTCCGGAGGTCGTTGCACACGGCGTGGCCGGCGCGGCACAGGAGGGCCTGGCCGAGCCGGACCCGCCGCCGGGCACCACAGAGCCGGCGGCGACCGCACCGGCGCCCGACGCCCGCATCGTCGTCGACGTCAGCGGCAAGGTGCGCCGCCCGGGGGTGCTGCGGCTGCCCGCCGGGGCGCGGGTGGAGGACGCCCTGGCAGCGGCCGGGGAGCGGAGCGCGGCATCGACCTCACCGGGCTCAACCGCGCGCGGGTCCTCACGGACGGCGAGCATGTGGTCGTCGGCGTCCCCGGCGCGGTGTCCGCCGCGGGGGCCCGGCCCCGGGGAGCCCGGCTTCCGCCGGGGCCCCCGCCGCGCCGATCAGCCTGAACTCGTCGACGGCCGAGCAGCTGGAGACGCTGCCCGGCGTGGGCCCGGTCCTCGCCCAGCACATCGTCGACCACCGCACCCGCGTCGGCGGATTCCGCTCCGTCGACGAACTCCGCGAGGTCAACGGGATCGGCGACCGGCGCTTCGCCGACCTGCGCAATCGGGTGCGGCCATGACGCCGGGGCCCGCACGGCCTGCCACGGCGGCCCCCGCAATCCCCTCGCCGGCAGCCACCGCACCCGCCGTGCCACCGCCCCGCGCCCCCGTGCACGCGGACGCGGGCCGCCTCGGAGCCTCGAACCCTCGTGAGGACGGCCCGGCCGACCTCCGGCTGGTGCCGCCCGCGGTGGCGGCCTGGGCCGCGGCCGCCCTCGCCCTCGGGGCACCGGGCGGCTGGACCGCCGCCGGGGTCGCCGGCTGCCTGCTGGGCGCTGTCGTCCTGCTGCTCGGCTCCCGCCGGTCGACACGGGACGGGACCGACTCCCGGTCGCACCGCCGGTCCACACGGGACGGGCCTGGCGCCCGGTCGCACCGCCCGCCCGCGCCGGACGCAGCCGTCCCCGCCCGCCCGCGCCGGACGCAGCCGTCCCCCGCCCGCCCGCGCCGGACGCAGCCGTCCCCGCTCGCCCGCGCCGGACGGGAGCGAGGCCCGCGCGGCCTCGGGGCACTCGGACCGCCCCCAGCCCACCCGCCCGCCCGTCGCCCGTCCCCGGTTCCCGGGCGTCGGGACCGGCACCGCCGCCGCCGCGGTGCTGCTGTGCGCGGCGGCCGGGGCGACCACCGCCGGGCTCCACGCGGCCGAGGCGCGCCGTGGTCCGCTGCCCGAACTGGCGCGCCAGCGTGCCCATGTGACGGTCGACGTCACCGTGGAGTCGGACCCGCGCCCCACCGGGCCCAAGGTCAACGGCCCCCGCGTCGCCCCCGGGAGCATCGCCCTCGACGTCCGGGCGACCCGGGTGACGGCCCGAGGAGGAGCGGTCACCGAGGTGCGGACTCCGCTCCTGGTGCTGGTGACCGCCCGGGGCACCGCCGGTCCGTGGCGGCTGCTGCTGCCCTCGACGAAGCTCCGGCTGTCCGGCACCCTGGCACCCCCGCTGGGCTCCGACGACCGCTTCGCCGCCGTCCTGCGGCCGTACGGCTCGGGACCGCCCCGCGTCACCGGCCCGCCGACCGCCGTCCAGCGCATCGCGGGCGGACTGCGGGCGGGGCTGCGTGAGGCGACGGACGGCCTGCCACCGGACGCGCGGGCGCTGCTCCCCGGCTTGGTCGTCGGAGACACCTCCCGGGTCACCCCCGACCTCCAGGCGGCCTTCGAGGCGACCGACCTCACCCATCTTCTGGCCGTGAGCGGCAGCAACCTCACCATCGTCCTCGTGCTGCTCATCGGCCCGCCGGGCCGCGCGCTGCGGGCCGAACGGGGCGGCCTGGCCCCGAGGCTGGGCATCACCCTGCGCGGTACGGCGCTGCTCGGCGGCGCGCTCACGCTCGCCTTCGTGGTCGTGTGCCGGCCCGAGCCCAGCGTGCTGCGGGCGGCGGCCTGCGGCCTGGTGACCCTGCTCGCCATCGGCACCGGCCGGCGCAGGTCCCTGCTCCCCGCGCTCGCGGCCGCCGTCCTGCTGCTGGTGCTGTACGACCCACGCCTGGCCCGCAGTTACGGCTTCCTGCTCTCCGTCCTCGCGACCGGGTCCCTGCTCACGGTCGCGCCCCGCTGGAGTGCGGCGCTGGCGAGCCGCGGCGTGCCGCCCCGGCTTGCCGAGGCGCTGGCGGCCTCCGCCGCCGCCCAGGCCGTGTGCGCGCCCGTCGTGGCCGTCTTCGCCGCACGGGTGAGCCTGGTCGCCGTCCCGTGCAACCTGGTGGCCGAGATGGCCGTCGCGCCCGCCACGGTGCTCGGCTTCGCGGCACTGGCGACGGCCCCGGCGGCGATGCCCGCCGCCGAGTTCCTGGCACGGGTGGCGGGCTGGCCCGTCGGCTGGATCGCGTCCGTCGCCCGTGGCGGGGCGGCGCTGCCGGGCGCGGCGGTGGACTGGCCGGGCGGCTGGCGGGGCGGGCTGCTGCTCGCGGTGGTCACGGGTGCCGTGCTGCTCCCCGTGCGCCGCCTGGCACGGCATCCGGTCGCGGGCGCGCTGTGTGCGCTGATGCTGCTCCTGTTCGTGCTCCGCCCGGCGCCGCTGACCCGTGTCGTCACCGGCTGGCCGCCGCCGGACTGGTCGTACGTGATGTGCGACGTCGGCCAGGGCGACGCGACGGTGCTGGCCGCGGGCGAGGGTGCGGCCGTCGTCGTCGACGCGGGCCCCGACCCCGAGCCGGCCGACCGCTGCCTGAGGGAACTCGGCGTCACACGGGTGCCGTTGCTGGTGATCACCCACTTCCACGCGGACCATGTCGCCGGGCTGCCCGGCATCCTGCGCGGCAGGAGTGTCGGCGCCGTGCAGACGACCACGCTGGAGGAGCCCGCGGGGCAGGCCGCGTTCGTGCGGCGCGTGGCGGCCGACGCGGGCGTCCCCGTGGTGCGGGCCGTGCCGGGGGAGCGGCGGCGCACGGCCGGCGTCGGCTGGGAGGTGCTCTGGCCGGCCGCCGGACCGGGGCCTTCGCCGGGGGAGCCGAACGACGCGAGCGTGACCCTGCACGTACGGGCGGCGGGTGGTCTGTCGCTGCTGCTCCTCGGCGATCTGGAGCCGCCCGCCCAACGGGCGCTGATGCGCACGCGTCCGGCGCTGCCGCGGGTCGACGTGCTCAAGGTGGCGCACCACGGCTCGGCCTACCAGCATCCGGCCCTGCTCACGGGTGTCCGGCCCCGCGTCGCCCTGATCTCCTGCGGCCGGGACAACCCGTACGGCCATCCCTCGGCGCGCACGCTGGCGCTGCTGCGGGCCACGGGCGCGATGGTGCTGCGCACGGACCGGCACGGCTCCGTCGCGGTGACGGGTGCCGGGCAGCGGCTCGGCGTCACCACCAGCGGCGGCCGCCCTCCCTGAGCCGCCCCGGCCGCACGGCCCCGCGCGAGGCCCACCTCAGCGCCCCGGCCGGGCGGCCCGGAATGCAGCCCACCCCGGCGACCCCGGCCGCGCGTTCCGGCACGCAGCCGCCCACCTCAGCGCCTCGCCGCATGCCCCGGCCGCACGTCTGAGGCGCTGCCCACCTCAGCCGCCCCGCCCGCACCGTGCGGGAGACTGCTGCCATGGAGAGCCCATCCCACCCGCACACCACCACAGGGGCGCCGGCCGCCCCCGTCCGGCCCGCCGACTCCGCCAGGCCCGCCGGCCCCGCCGGGGAGAACGCCGCCGCCCCGTACGTGATGGCCCCGCCGTACGAGCTGTCGCCGCGGGAGACGGACGCCTACCTCGACAGCATCGGGGCCGTCAGACCCGGGCGGGCCGATGCGGACGCGCTCCGCGAGCTCCAGCACCGGCACCTGCTGACGGTGCCGTTCGAGAACCTGTCGGTACACCTCGGAGAGGAGGTGGTGCTCAGCGAGGACCGCCTGGTCGCCAAGTTCGTGGACGCCCACCGGGGCGGCTTCTGCTACGAACTCAACGGCGCCTTCGCCGCGTTGCTGAGGTCCCTCGGCTTCGGGGTGACGCTGCACCAGGCGCGGGTCTTCGGCGAGGAAGGCCGGCTGAGCATGCCGTTCGACCATCTGACGCTCCGCGTGGAGACGGCCGACGGCAGCGGTCCCTGGCTGGCGGACGTCGGCTTCGGCGACCACGCCCGTTTTCCGCTGCTGGTGGACGAGAGGGCGGACCAGGCCGACCCGTCCGGGGTCTTCAGGGTCGCCGAGGCGCCGGACCACGGGGACCTCGACGTACTGCGGGACGGCGTCCCCGAGCTGCGGGTGGACGTCCGGCCGCGCGAGCTGCCGGAGTTCGGCGCGGGCTGCTGGTACCACCGCACCTCGCCGTCCTCGCACTTCACCAGGAAGCTGGTCTGTTCGCGCTTCACGGCCGACGGCCGGATCACGCTGTCGGGCGGCAAGCTGGTGACGACGGCACACGGGCAGCGCGAGGAGCGGGTGCTTGCGGACGACGCGGAGGTGCTCGACGCCTACCGGGAGCACTTCGGGCTGGTGCTCGACGAGGTGCCGAGGGCGGCGGTGTTCCCCGGCGTCCGCGCGGGTGCGGCGGGGGTGTGACCGGACGGCACGGTGTGACCGGACGGCACAATGTGGCGGTGGACGATGTGAGACATGTGCTGGTGCTCCCCGACCGGGACGCGGCCGAGGAAGTGGCCGAGACCCTCGGGGACCACTTCGACGTGCCGGACGAGCCCCGTCTGGTGCGGGACGCGCTCGCCGGTGAGGACGACGCCGAGGACGCCCAGTGGCTGGTGGTGGTCGAGGACCCGGACGGCCGGCTGGACGCGGTCGCGCTGGACGAGTACGTGGCGGGCTGGGACGGCTGGCGTGAGGCGCACTGACGTCCCGGGCGGGGCTGTCGGTGCCCCGTGGGATGCTTGACGGCGATGGCCAGGAACAGTTCGACCGACGATCCGCTCGCCCCCGTCACCCTCGCCGTGGGCCAGGAGGACCTGCTGCTGGACCGTGCCGTGCAGCAGGTGGTGGCCGCCGCGCGGGCGGCCGACGCCGACACCGACGTGCGCGACCTCACCGCCGATCAGCTCCAGCCGGGCACCCTCGCCGAGCTGACCAGTCCCTCGCTCTTCGCCGAGCGCAAGGTCGTGATCGTCCGCAACGCGCAGGACCTGTCGGCCGACACCCTCAAGGACGTGAAGGCGTACCTCGGTTCGCCGGCGGAGGAGATCACCCTCGTCCTTCTGCACCCGGGCGGTGCCAAGGGCAAGGGGCTGCTGGACGCGGCCCGCAAGGCGGGTGCCCGGGAGGTCGCCTGCCCGAAGACCACCAAGCCGGCCGAGCGTCTGACGTTCGTACGGCAGGAGTTCAGGGCGCTCGGCAGATCGGCGACGCCCGAGGCCTGCCAGGCGCTGGTCGACGCGATCGGGAGCGATCTGCGGGAGCTGGCGAGCGCGGTCTCGCAGTTGACGGCCGACGTGGAGGGCACGATCGACGAGGAGGTCGTCGGCCGCTATTACACGGGGCGCGCGGAGGCGTCGAGCTTCACCATCGCCGACCGGGCCGTCGAGGGCCGGGCAGCCGAGGCGCTGGAGGCCCTGCGCTGGTCGCTGTCGACGGGCGTGGCCCCCGTGCTGATCACCAGTGCGCTCGCGCAGGGCGTGCGGTCCATCGGCAAGCTGCTCTCCGCACGGGGCGGCCGCCCCGCGGACCTGGCCCGTGAGCTGGGCATGCCGCCGTGGAAGATCGACCGGGTCCGGCAGCAGATGCGCGGCTGGTCGCCGGACGGCGTCGCCGTCGCGCTGCGCGCGGTCGCCGAGGCCGACGCGGGCGTCAAGGGCGCCGGCGACGACCCGGAGTACGCCCTGGAGAAGGCGGTCGTGGCGATCGCCCGGGCCGCCCGCTCCCACCGCGGCTGAGGCCCCCGGGTCGCCCCCACGAGGGGCCGGCACCACCTGGATCCCGGCCCTCCGCGCCCAAGCCCCGCTCGGGACCTCCGCCGCGGCGATCCCGACGCTCCCGAGACGGCGAAGGCCCCTAGGTACGGCGAAGGCCCCGGTGACCGTCCTGGGGAAGGACGGCCATCGGGGCCTTCACGTCGAGCTCGGTGCGCCGCACCCGCGTGGCGAACGCAGGCCGCGTGCGGCGCGAGGGGTGCCGTTCGGGAGCGGAAGAGAGGGCCCGCTGGATCCCTGGCGGCGATCAGTCGTGAGCTCAGCCCTGGAGGGTGGCGACCTTGGAGGCCAGTGCCGACTTCTTGTTGGCAGCGGCGTTCTTGTGGATGACACCCTTCGAGACGGCCTTGTCGAGCTGACGGGCCGCGGCGCGGGACGCCACGGTCGCCTTCTCGACGTCGCCGGCGGCGACGGCCTCGCGGGCCTTGCGGATCGCGGTCTTGAGGGACGACTTGACGGCCTTGTTGCGCAGGCGCGCCTTCTCGTTCGTCTTGTTCCGCTTGATCTGGGACTTGATGTTCGCCACGAAAGAGCCTTTTCAGGATCGATGATCTTCGAGTGTGCGCCTCTTCCCCGGGCCCGTCGGGCTCGGGAGGTCTGTCCAGAGAGGGAGGACACGAGACACAGCTGCTCAGGCTACCAGCCGTCCCTCCGGCGGCCCAAACCGGGCGCAGCCCCGTACGCGTGGGACGATGGAGCCTACGTATCGATCCGACATCGACCCGAGGCGAGCCTCCACCGACCCGGCGTCTGCCACAGAATCAGGACCCTGCGTGCCCGCGACCCCTACCCACGTGCCCGAGCCGAGTCGTACCGACCCGGCGCTGATCCGCAACTTCTGCATCATCGCGCACATCGACCACGGCAAGTCCACCCTCGCCGACCGGATGCTCCAGCTGACCGGTGTGGTGGAGCAGCGGCAGATGCGTGCGCAGTACCTCGACCGCATGGACATCGAGCGCGAGCGCGGCATCACGATCAAGTCCCAGGCGGTCCGTCTGCCGTGGGCGCCCACCGAGGGTGAGGCCCAGGGCAGGACCCACATCCTCAACATGATCGACACCCCCGGGCACGTCGACTTCACGTACGAGGTGTCGCGGTCGCTGGCCGCCTGCGAGGGCACGGTCCTCCTGGTGGACGCGGCGCAGGGCATCGAGGCGCAGACCCTCGCCAACCTCTACCTGGCGATGGAGAACGACCTCACCATCGTCCCCGTGCTCAACAAGATCGACCTGCCCGCGGCCCAGCCGGAGAAGTTCGCCGAGGAGCTGGCGAACCTGGTCGGCTGCGACCCGGACGACGTGCTGCGGGTCTCGGCGAAGACCGGTGTCGGCGTCGAGGCGCTGCTGGACCGCGTGGTCCGCGAGGTCCCGGCCCCGGTCGGTGTGGCGGACGCCCCCGCCCGCGCGATGATCTTCGACTCGGTCTACGACTCCTACCGCGGCGTGGTCACCTACGTCCGTGTCGTCGACGGCCAGCTCAACAAGCGCGAGCGCATCCGGATGATGTCGACCGGCGCGACCCACGAGCTGCTGGAGATCGGCACCAACTCGCCCGAGATGCTCTCGGCCGACGGCCTGGGCGTCGGCGAGGTGGGCTACCTCATCACCGGCGTGAAGGACGTCCGCCAGTCCAAGGTGGGTGACACGATCACCCAGCAGCACAAGGGCGCCACGGAGGCGCTCGGCGGTTACAAGGACCCGAAGCCGATGGTCTTCTCGGGCCTGTATCCGCTGGACGGCTCCGACTACCCCGAGCTGCGCGACGCCCTCGACAAGCTCCAGCTCAACGACGCGGCCCTGGTCTACGAGCCGGAGACGTCGGCGGCCCTCGGCTTCGGCTTCCGGGTCGGCTTCCTCGGCCTGCTGCACCTGGACGTGATCCGCGAGCGCCTGGAGCGCGAGTTCGGCCTCGACCTGATCGCCACCGCCCCGAACGTGGTCTACCGCGTGACCATGGAGGACGGCACCGAGCACACGGTCACCAACCCGAGCGAGTTCCCCGAGGGCAAGATCGACGAGGTCCACGAGCCCGTCGTGCGGGCCACGATCCTCGCGCCGAGCGAGTTCATCGGCTCGATCATGGAGCTGTGCCAGACCCGTCGCGGCACCCTGCTCGGCATGGACTACCTGTCCGAGGACCGGGTCGAGATCCGCTACACGCTGCCGCTCGCGGAGATCGTCTTCGACTTCTTCGACCAGCTCAAGTCCAAGACCCGCGGCTACGCCTCGCTCGACTACGAGCCCACCGGCGAGCAGGCCTCCAGCCTGGTCAAGGTCGACATCCTGCTGCACGGCGACAAGGTGGACGCGTTCTCCGCCATCACCCACAAGGACGCCGCGTACGCCTACGGTGTGCGGCTCGTCGCGAAGCTGCGCGAGCTCATCCCGCGGCAGGCGTTCGA
Organism: Streptomyces zhihengii; assembly: GCF_016919245.1. NCBI lineage: Bacteria > Bacillati > Actinomycetota > Actinomycetes > Kitasatosporales > Streptomycetaceae > Streptomyces > Streptomyces zhihengii. The sequence continues at coordinate 5,558,798 of NZ_JAFEJA010000001.1, forward strand.
GGTGCCCATCCAGGCGGCCATCGGCTCCCGGGTGATCGCCCGCGAGACGATCCGCGCGATCCGCAAGGACGTCCTCGCCAAGTGCTACGGCGGTGACATCTCCCGGAAGCGCAAGCTGCTGGAGAAGCAGAAGGAGGGCAAGAAGCGGATGAAGATGGTCGGCTCCGTCGAGGTGCCGCAGGAGGCCTTCATCGCCGTGCTCTCCAGTGACGAGGGCGGCAAGAAGAAGTAGGGCCCGGCGCGCGGGCGGGCGGTCGTGCCGCCCGCGCGCCGCCCGGCCGGCATCACCCCGGGGCGCGTCCGCGCGCCCGCCGAAGGTAAAGCGCTCGTCAAGGCCATGGCGGGCGCTTTTCCGTGCCCCGGGAAGCCGAATCGTTACATGTACATGGCAATGAAACGTTACTCCGATGGGCGGACCTGGGCTCCGTTCGTTATGAAGCGGCAGCACGCAGGCCCTTACGCGCCGCTCCCGAGCGCTCTACCCTGATCACGGCTCGATGGTTACTCGCCAGTTAAACAACCAGCCAGTCGTGCAGTGCTGCCGCAGGCCCGGAGGACGTCGTGAGCGAAACCCAGACCCAGATCGAGAACCGGCCGCCCTCGGTGGCGAGCCTCTTCGCCGAGCGCGTGGCAGCCACGCCCGACGGCGAGGCCTACCGCTACCCGGTGCCCCCGGCGTCGGGCAGCGGGCCCGACGAATGGAAGTCCCTGAGCTGGGGCCAGTCGGCGGACCGTGTCTACGCCATCGCGGCAGGCCTGATCGGACTGGGCATCGCCGCCGAGGACCGGGTCGCCCTCGCCTCCGCCACCCGGGTGGAGTGGATCCTCGCCGACCTCGGCGTGATGTGCGCCGGCGGCGCCACGACCACGGTCTACCCCTCCACCAACGCCGAGGAGTCGGCGTACATCCTCTCCGACTCCGGAAGCCGGGTGCTGATCGCCGAGGACGCCGCCCAGCTCGCCAAGGCCCGCGAGAAGCGGGCGGAGCTGCCCGCGCTGAAGCACGTCGTGGTCATCGACTCCGAGGGCGTCGAGCCCGACGCCGCCGACCCCGAGGGCTTCGTCATCGGCCTCGCCGAGCTGGAGACCCGCGGTGCCGCCTACCTGGAGAAGCACCCGGAGGCCGTGAAGGAGCGGATCGCGGCCATCACCGCCGACCAGCTCGCGACCCTGATCTACACCTCCGGCACCACCGGCCGCCCCAAGGGCGTGCGCCTGCCGCACGACAACTGGTCGTACATGGCGAAGGCGATCGCCGCGACCGGCCTGGCGAACAAGGACGACGTGCAGTACCTGTGGCTGCCGCTCGCCCACGTCTTCGGCAAGGTGCTCACCTCCGGGCAGATCGAGGTCGGGCACGTCACCGCCGTCGACGGCCGCGTCGACAAGATCATCGAGAACCTGCCGGTGGTCCAGCCGACCTACATGGCGGCCGTGCCGCGCATCTTCGAGAAGGTCTACAACGGGGTCGCCGCCAAGGCCCGCGCGGGCGGCGGCGCCAAGTACAAGATCTTCCAGTGGGCCGCGGGCGTGGCCCGCGAGTACGCCAAGGTCACCCAGGACAACTTCCGCCGCACCGGCAACGCCTCCGCGCCGTTCGGCCTGAGCACCAAGCACAAGATCGCCGACGCGCTGGTCTACTCGAAGCTCCGGGAGGCCTTCGGCGGCCGGCTGCGCGCCGCCGTCTCCGGCTCGGCCGCGCTCGCCCCCGACATCGGCTACTTCTTCGCCGGCGCCGGCATCCACATCCTGGAGGGCTACGGCCTCACCGAGTCCAGCGCCGCCTCCTTCGTCAACCCGGGCGAGGCCTACCGCACCGGCACCGTCGGCAAGCCGCTGCCCGGCACCGAGGTGCGTATCGCGGACGACGGCGAGATCCTGCTGCGCGGCCCCGGCATCATGCAGGGCTACCACGGCCTGCCGGACAAGACCGCCGAGGTCCTGGAGCCCGACGGCTGGTTCCACACCGGCGACATCGGCGAGCTCTCCCCCGACGGCTACCTGCGGATCACCGACCGCAAGAAGGACCTGATCAAGACCTCCGGCGGCAAGTACATCGCCCCGGCCGAGGTCGAGGGCCAGTTCAAGGCCGTGTGCCCGTTCGTCTCCAACATCCTGGTGCACGGCGCCGACCGGAACTTCTGCACCGCGCTGATCGCGCTCGACGAGCCGTCGATCCTCGGCTGGGCCGCCGACAACGGCCTCGAAGGCAAGTCCTACGCCGACGTCGTGGCCGCCCCGCAGACCGAGAAGCTCATCGAGGGCTATGTGGCGCGCCTCAACGAGGGGCTCCAGCGCTGGCAGACCATCAAGAAGTTCCGCCTGCTGCCCCGCGACCTCGACATCGAGCACGGCGAGCTGACGCCCAGCCTCAAGCTCAAGCGCCCGGTCGTGGAGAAGGAGTACAAGCACCTGATCGAGGACATGTACGCGGGCTCCCGGGAGGCGTAGCCGCGCACACGGCCGGAGCGCCGGGGTCCGGAGGGGAGAGCCCTCCGGGCCCCGGCCTCGGCGTGCGGGGGGTCGCCAGGGCGCGCGTGCGAGCGCCCGGGCGGGCGGCGCGGGGCGGTCCGGGGAGTGCGTGCGAGCGGGCGCACGCCCCCCTCGGTGCGACACGGGGCCCGCTCGCGTGACATTCACGACACGCCTCCCGACCAGGCACGACCCGAAAGTCCTCGGCGAGTTCGGTGACTCCGTGCGTATGAACGGGCTCGGTCTGTCACCCTGTCGGTGTCATAAGCGGCGCACACAGCACCGACCAGGAGCCGCACGTGAGGTCCATTCCGTTGCAGCGAGACACCGGAAACCGCCCGTCACCCATGTCCCCGGGGTGGTCGGAGCCGGGGGAGCACGGGGTACGGGTCTGCCTCCCGGGAAACCTGCTGGCACCCGCCACCGCCCGGCGGCTCGTCCGCGCGGCCGTCGCCGACTGGATCCTGCTGGGCGTGCTCGACGCGTGCGCCCGCTGCCGCGGACGCGGCGGCTGCCCGCCCGGCGCGCCCTGCGCCGAGCGGATGGCCGACGACGCGGCCCTGGTCGCCGGTGAGCTGGTCACCAACGCCGTCGTCCACGCGGGCACGGCGGCCGAGCTGCTCTGCCGCTACGACGGCCCCGAGGGCGACGAGCCGGCCGCCCTGGTCGTCGAGGTCTGCGACCACCACCCGGACCGGCCCGTGCACAGCCACCCGCACGGCTCCGAGCAGTCCGGGACCCCGGACTACGGACGCGGCCTCCATCTCGTGGCCGCCGTCGCCGAGCGGTGGGGCGTGACCTACCGCGCCGCCCTGAAGTCGGTCTGGGCGCGGATCCCCCTCGACGGACGGGGCAGCCGCCCGCGTCCCGGGGCCGCGGCGGCCGAGGGGCCGGTGACCGACGGCGCCGGGGCGCGCGACCTCCCGCCGGGCCGCGACGAGTGGGACTGGCTGGCCCGCGGCGGCGCCGCGTCCTTCCTCGCCGAGGCGTCCGACCTGCTGGCCGGCCAGCTCGACGAGGACATGGTCGCGGCCCTCGCCGGCCAGTTGCTCGTCCCGCGGCTCGCCGACTGGTGCGCCGTGTGGCTCGATGACGAGGGCGGCCACCACGGATCGCGCGCGGGCGGCCGCTCCCTGCCCGCGCCCCGGCTCGCGGGCGTCTGGCACCGGGACGAGGCCAGGGCCGAGCAGCTCACCGAGGCCTTCGGCGGGGAGCCGCCCAAGCCGCCCGAACCGGGCGCCGGCGGCCCCCAGCCCGTCCCCTGGCCCGCCGGCGACGGCACGGAGGCGTCCTCCGGCGCGGCACTGGCGTACCGGCTGGCCGTCGGCTCCCGCTCGCTCGGCGTCCTGGTCGCCGGGCGGACGGGCGCGGTCCGGCTGCCCGAGGAGGTGACCGCCCTCGTCGAGGACTTCACCCGGCGGGTGGCCCTCGCCGTCAGCGCGGCCCGCGAGTACACCCGGCAGGCGACCATCAGCAAGGTCCTCCAGCGCGGCCTGCTGCCCAGCAAGGTGGGCAGCATCCCCGGCGTGGACACCTGCCTGGTGTACGAACCGAGCGGGGACGGCGTCGTCGGCGGCGACTTCTACGACGTCTTCCAGGCCGGTTCCTCCGGCCGCTGGTGCTTCGTCCTCGGCGACGTCCAGGGCAGCGGCCCCGAGGCCGCCGTGGTGACCGGGCTGGCCCGTCCGTGGCTGAGGCTGCTCGCCCGCGAGGGCTACCAGGTGGGCGAGGTGCTGGACCGGCTCAACGGCCTCCTGCTGGACGACGCGGTGGAGGCGGCCGAGGCGGCCGCGCTCTACGCGACGGGCGGCGCGCACGGCCCCGGGCTCCCCGACGGCCACCACTCCCGCTTCCTGTCCCTGCTGTACGGCGAGGTCGTCCCCGCCCCCGAGGGCACCGCGGGCGGTGCCCGCGTCACCCTGGCGAGCGCCGGGCACCCGCTGCCCCTGCTGCTGCGTCCCGACGGCACGGTCGCCCCCGTCGCCGAGCCCCAGCTGCTGCTCGGAGTCGTGGACGACGTGGCGTACCGCAGCACCACCTTCGACCTGGGGCCCGGCGACACCCTGCTGTGCGTCACCGACGGGGTCACCGAGCGGCGTTCGGGGGCGCGGATGTTCGACGACGAGGACGGGCTGGCCGAGGTCCTGGCCGGGTGCGCGGGGCTGCCCGCGCAGGGCGTCACGGACCGGATCAGGGCGGCGGTGCACGCGTTCGCCCAGACCCCGCCCGGCGACGACCTGGCCCTGCTGGTCCTCCAGGCGCGGACCGCCCGCTGACCGCCCCCGGGGGCCGGCGCCGGGGGCCGGTCCCCGGCGCGGCGGGGGCGCGCCGGGAGTGACGGACAATGGGGGGCATGCCTTCCGTACTGCCCGACGGCGAGCCCGTGCCCGACGACGGGTCGCTTCCCGCGTCCGCCCTCGACGGCGCCGGTGAGCGGCCGCTCGCCTTCTATCTGCACGTGCCCTACTGCGCGACCCGCTGCGGCTACTGCGACTTCAACACCTACACCGCCACCGAGCTGCGCGGCTCCGGCGGGGTGCTCGCCTCGCGGGACAACTACGCGGACACCCTCGCCGACGAGGTCCGCCTGGCCCGCAAGGTGCTGGGCGACGACCCCCGCCCGGTGCGCACGGTGTTCGTCGGCGGCGGCACGCCGACCCTGCTGGCAGCGGGCGACCTGGTGCGCATGCTGGACGCCGTGCGGCAGGAGTTCGGCCTCGCCGACGACGCGGAGATCACCACGGAGGCCAATCCGGAGTCGGTCGACCCCGCCTATCTGGCCGAGCTCCGGGCGGGCGGCTTCAACCGGATCTCGTTCGGCATGCAGAGCGCCCGGCAGCACGTGCTGAAGGTGCTGGACCGCACCCACACCCCGGGCAGGCCCGAGGCGTGCGTGGCCGAGGCCCGCGCCGCCGGCTTCGACCACGTCAACCTCGACCTGATCTACGGCACCCCGGGGGAGAGCGACGACGACTGGCGGGCGTCCCTGAGCGCGGCCGTCGGGGCGGGCCCGGACCATGTGTCGGCGTACGCCCTCATCGTGGAGGAGGGCACCGGGCTGGCGCGCCGCATCCGGCGCGGCGAGGTCCCGATGACCGACGACGACGTCCACGCCGACCGCTATCTGATCGCCGACGAGATGCTCGGCGCGGCCGGCTTCGACTGGTACGAGGTCTCCAACTGGGCCACCTCCGACGCCGGCCGCTGCCTGCACAACGAGCTGTACTGGCGCGGCGCGGACTGGTGGGGCGCCGGCCCCGGGGCGCACAGCCATGTCGGCGGCGTGCGCTGGTGGAACGTCAAGCACCCCGGCGCCTACGCGGCCGCCCTCGCCGCCGGCCGCTCGCCCGGCGCGGGACGCGAACTGCTGACGGACGAGGACCGCCGGGTCGAGCGGGTGCTGCTGGAGCTGCGGCTGCGCGAGGGCGTGCCGCTGTCGCTGCTGCACGAGGCGGGCCTGGCCGCCGCCGGGCAGGCGCTGCGCGACGGCCTGCTGGAGCCGGAGCCGTACGCGGCGGGCCGTGCGGTGCTGACCCTGCGGGGGCGGCTGCTGGCGGACGCGGTCGTCCGGGACCTCGTCGACTGACCGCCGTCCCGGTGCCGCGCGCCCCGGGGGGAGGGGCTCAGCCGCCCCGCCCCGGGGGAGGGCTCAGCCGCCCGGCTCGGTGACGAAGTCGATCAGTTCCTCCACCCGCCCCAGCAGCGCCGGTTCCAGGTCCTTGTAGGAGTGGACCTTCGACAGGATGTGCTGCCAGACGGCGCCGGTGTTCTCCGGCCAGCCCAGGGCGCGGCAGACGCCCGTCTTCCAGTCCTGGCCCCGGGGCACCGACGGCCAGGCGGGGATGCCGACCGAGGACGGCTTCACCGCCTCCCACACGTCGATGTACGGATGGCCGACGACCAGCACATGGGGGTCCCGCACGGAGGCGGCGATCCGGGACTCCTTCGACCCGGTGACCAGATGGTCCACCAGCACCCCGAGACGGGCGTCCGGGCCGGGCCCGAAGGACCCGACGATCGCCGGCAGGTCGTCGACGCCCTCCAGGTACTCCACGACCACGCCCTCGATGCGCAGGTCGTCGCCCCAGACGCGCTCGACCAGTTCGGCGTCGTGGCGGCCCTCCACGTAGATGCGGCCCGCGCGGGCGACACGGGCGCGGGCGCCGGGGACGGCCACCGAGCCCGAGGCCGTCCGGGAGGGCCGCGCGGGGGCGCCCGCCGGGGGCCGCACCAGGGTGACGGTCCTGCCCTCCAGCAGGAAGCCGGCCGGCTCCATCGGGAAGACCCGGCGCTTGCCGAAGCGGTCCTCCAGGGTGACGGTCCCGGCCTCGAAGCCGGTCACCGCCCCGCAGAAGCCGGTCGACACCTCCTCGACCACCAGATCCGGCTCCGCCGGGACCTCGGGGACGGGGGCCCGCCGCTTCCAGGGGGGCGTCAGATCAGGGCTGTAGCTGCGCATATCGGATGACCATACGGGCCGGACGTCCTACGACACGCCGAAACGCGCCGCCAGTTCACCGCGCTGACGGCGGACGAACTCCGCGTCCACGACAGCCCCGTGACCCGGTACGTACCGCGCGTCCGGGCCGCCGAGGGCGAGCAGCCGGTCGAGCGCGGCGGGCCAGCGGGCGCCGATCGCGTCGGGCCCGGCCTGGGGCTCGCCGGACTCCTCCACCAGATCTCCGCAGAACACCACGTCCGGCGTGCCGGGCACCAGCAGGGCCAGGTCGTGGCCGGTGTGGCCGGGGCCCGCGTCGGCGAGCACCGCCTGCCGGCCGCCCAGGTCGATCGCGCACTCGCCGGTCACCGCGTGGTGCGGCACGACCAGCACGTCCGCCGCCTCGGCGGCCTCCCCGGGCGCCACCCCGTGGCGCACGGCGTCCTGCCGGAGGGCGTCGCCCCCCCGCCGCAGCAGCCCGTCCAGGCCCACCGCCCCGTAGACCTCGGCCCCCGCGAAGGCGGCCGTGCCGAGGACGTGGTCGAAGTGGGGGTGGCTGAGTGCGACATGTGTCACTCGGCGGCCCAGCAGCGCCTGCACCTCGGCCCGGATCGCGGCGCCCTCGCGGATGGTGGAACCCGTGTCCCAGAGCAGCACCGCGTCCTCGCCGGCGACCAGGCCGACGGTCGCGTCCCAGGTGGGCAGCCTGCGGCGGCCGACGCCGTCCGCCAGCCGTTCCCAGCCGAAGTCTTCCCAAGCGACGTCCATGGGCGCGACGCTATCCGCATCCGCCCGCCGGGCGTCGGCCGGGACGCCGGGGCGGCCCGTCGCGCCGACCCGGTGGTCGGTCACCCTTGCTAGGGGCGTACCCCGCAGCCGTACACTGGCCGGGGGACCGCTGGCACTCGGCCGTATCGAGTGCCAGGCGGCTGCCGGGGCAGACGGCCGAGGGATCACGAACCGCAGCAGGAGGTGCGCACGGTGCTCAGCGAACGCAGGCTCGAGGTCCTGCGCGCCATCGTCCAGGACTACGTCGGCACGGAGGAGCCCGTCGGCTCCAAGGCGCTGACCGAGCGCCACCGCCTGGGCGTCTCCCCGGCCACCGTGCGCAACGACATGGCCGTGCTGGAGGAGGAGGGCTTCATCGCCCAGCCGCACACCAGCGCCGGCCGGATCCCCACGGACAAGGGCTACCGCCTCTTCGTCGACAAGCTCGCCGGAGTGAAGCCGCTGTCCACCCCCGAGCGCCGCGCCATCCAGAACTTCCTGGACGGGGCCGTCGACCTCGACGACGTCGTCGGGCGCACGGTGCGGCTGCTCGCCCAGCTCACCCGGCAGGTCGCCGTGGTGCAGTACCCCTCGCTGACCCGCTCGACGGTCCGGCACGTGGAACTGCTGTCACTGGCCCCCGCCCGGCTGATGCTGGTGCTCATCACCGACACGGGGCGGGTGGAGCAGCGGCTCGTCGACTGCCCCGCGCCGTTCGGCGAGACCTCCCTCGCCGACCTGCGCGCCCGGCTCAACAGCCGGGTCGTCGGGCGCCGCTTCGCGGACGTGCCGACCCTGGTGCAGGATCTGCCGGAGTCGTTCGAGACCGAGGACCGCGGGACGGTCTCCACGGTGCTCGCGACCCTGCTGGAGACGCTGGTGGAGGAGACCGAGGAACGGCTCATGATCGGCGGCACCGCCAATCTGACCCGCTTCGGGCACGACTTCCCCCTGGTGATCAGGCCGGTGCTGGAGGCGCTGGAGGAGCAGGTCGTGCTCCTCAAGCTGCTCGGCGAGGCCAAGGAATCGGGCATGACCGTGAGAATCGGGCACGAGAACGCCCACGAGGGACTGAACTCCACGTCCGTCGTCTCGGTCGGTTACGGTTCGGGCGGCGAAGCAGTCGCCAAACTCGGCGTGGTCGGACCGACCCGCATGGACTACCCCGGAACGATGGGAGCGGTACGCGCAGTGGCACGTTACGTCGGACAGATCCTGGCGGAGTCGTAAGTGGCCACGGACTACTACGCCGTACTCGGCGTACGCCGCGACGCGTCCCAGGACGAGATCAAGAAGGCCTTCCGCCGTCTTGCGCGAGAACTCCACCCGGATGTGAATCCGGACCCGAAGACGCAGGAGCGCTTCAAGGAGATCAACGCCGCGTACGAGGTGCTGTCGGACCCGCAGAAGAAGCAGGTCTACGACCTCGGCGGCGACCCGCTGTCCCAGGCGGGCGGCGGCGCGGGCGGGTTCGGGGCCGGCGGCTTCGGCAACTTCTCCGACATCATGGACGCCTTCTTCGGCACGGCTTCGCAGCGCGGCCCGCGCTCGCGCACCCGGCGCGGCCAGGACGCGATGATCCGGCTGGAGATCGACCTCAACGAGGCCGCCTTCGGCACCACCAAGGACATCCAGGTCGACACGGCCGTGGTGTGCACCACCTGCTCCGGCGAGGGTGCGGCACCGGGCACGTCCGCGCAGACCTGTGACATGTGCCGCGGCCGCGGCGAGGTCTCCCAGGTCACCCGGTCCTTCCTGGGCCAGGTCATGACCTCGCGTCCGTGCCCGCAGTGCCAGGGCTTCGGCACGGTCGTGCCCACGCCGTGCCCGGAGTGCGCCGGCGACGGCCGCATCCGCTCGCGCCGCACGCTCACCGTGAAGATCCCGGCGGGTGTGGACAACGGCACCCGCATCCAGCTCGCGGGCGAGGGCGAGGTCGGCCCCGGCGGCGGCCCCGCCGGCGACCTGTACGTGGAGATCCACGAGATCGCCCACCCCGTCTTCCAGCGGCGCGGCGACGACCTGCACTGCACGGTGACGATCCCCATGACGGCGGCGGCCCTGGGCACCAAGTGCCCGCTGGAGACGCTCGACGGCCTGGAGGAGGTCGACATCCGGCCCGGCACCCAGTCCGGCCAGTCGATCCCGCTGCACGGGCGCGGCATCACGCATCTGCGGGGCGGCGGCCGCGGCGACCTGATCGTGCACGTCGAGGTCACCACGCCCACCAAGCTCGACCCCGAGCAGGAGCGACTGCTGCGGGAGGTCGCGAAGCTGCGCGGCGAGGAGCGGCCGACGGGCCAGTTCCAGCCGGGTCAGCAGGGGCTGTTCTCGCGTCTGAAGGACGCGTTCAACGGCCGCTAGGGCCCACGGCGCCCACGAGGGCTCGACGGAGCGGGGCGCGTCCACCGGACGCGCCCCGTCCGCATGTCCGCGCCTCGCGCCCCCGCCACCCGGTGCTCGGGCAGCGTCGTGGTGTCGCTGCCCTCGACCTCGAACCCGGCGTCCGCGCCGGGAGTCCCGCGGGGGCGGGGCCGGGGGCGCCGGGCACCCGCCTGGACGTGGGACGATGCGTACATGTCGTCCGCGCTCCCCGGTCTCGGCCGCCACCCGATCGTGCAGGCCCCCATGGCCGGCGGCGCCTCCCGCCCCGAGCTCGCCGCCGCCGTCGGCGACGCCGGCGGTCTCGGCTTCCTCGCCGCGGGCTACAAGACGGCGGACGGCATGTACCAGGAGATCCGGCGGCTCCGGAGCCTCAGCTCCCGGCCCTTCGGCGTGAACCTGTTCATGCCGCAGCCCGCCGCCGCGGACCCGGCGGCCGTCGGGGTGTACCGCGACCAGCTCGCCGGTGAGGCCACCTGGTACGAGACCCCCCTCGGCGACCCGGACGCCGGACGGGACGACGGCTACGAGGCGAAGCTGGCCGTCCTCCTCGACGACCCCGTGCCCGTGGTCTCCTTCACCTTCGGCTGCCCCTCCCGCGAGGCCCTCGCCGCGCTCGCCCGGGCGGGCACCACGACCGTGGTCACCGTCACCACCCCCGAGGAGGCGCGGGCCGCCGAGCAGGCCGGCGCCGACGCCGTGTGCGTCCAGGGCATCGAGGCCGGCGGGCACCAGGGCACCCACCGCGACGACCCGGACACCGACGGCGCGGGCATCGGACTGCTCGCCCTCGTCGGGCTGGTGCGCGAGAGCGCCGGGCTGCCGGTGATCGCCGCGGGCGGCCTGATGCGCGGGGCGCAGATCGCCGCCGTGCTCGCCGCGGGCGCGAGCGCCGCCCAGCTCGGCACCGCGTTCCTGGTCTGCCCCGAGTCCGGGGCGCACGCCCTGCACAAGCGGGCCATGACCGACCCCCTCTTCACCCGCACCGAGACGACCCGTGCCTTCTCCGGGCGGCCCGCGCGCGGCCTGGTGAACCGCTTCCTGCGCGAGCACGGGCCGTACGCCCCCGCCGCGTACCCGGAGGTCCACCACCTCACCGCCCCGCTGCGCAGGGCGGCCGCCGCGGCCGGCGACCCGCAGGGCATGGCGCTCTGGGCGGGCCAGGGCCACCGGCTCGTCCGGGACCTGCCCGCCGGGCGGCTCGTGGACGTCCTCGCCGCCGAACTCGACACCGCGCGGGCCTCGCTCGCCGAGGAAGGGACCCGATGACCGCCCCCGTCTTCGTCGTCGACTCGCTCGACGGCATCGCCCCCGGCGCCCTCGTCACGCTGGACGGCCCCGAGGGCCGGCACGCCGTCTCGGTGCGCCGGCTGGTGCCCGGCGAGGAGATCGTCCTCACCGACGGCGCGGGCCGCGGCGCCGCCGGGACCGTGCACGGCACGGAGGGCAAGGACCGGCTCACCGTCGAGGTGCGCGACTGCCCCGAGGAGCCCGAGCCGCGGCCCCGGATCACCGTCGTCCAGGCGCTGCCCAAGGGCGACCGCGGCGAACTCGCCGTCGAGACCATGACGGAGACCGGCGTCGACGAGGTCGTGCCGTGGGCCGCCGCCCGCTGCATCACCCAGTGGAAGGGCGAGCGCGGCGCCAAGTCCCTCGCCAAGTGGCGCTCCACCGCCCGGGAGGCGGGCAAGCAGGCGCGCCGGCTGCGCTTCCCCGACGTCGCGGACGCGGCGACGACCAAGCAGGTGGCGGCACTTCTGGCGGCCGCCGACTTCGCCGCCGTGCTGCACGAGGAGGGCTCCGAGCCGCTCGCCGGGGCCGAACTCCCCGCCGCCGGCTCGATCGTGCTCGTGGTCGGCCCCGAAGGCGGCGTCTCCCCGGAGGAGTTGGCGCTCTTCGCCGGGGCGGGCGCCCGGCCGTTCCGGCTGGGCCGCACGGTGCTGCGCACCTCCACCGCGGGCACGGCGGCGACCGCGCTGCTGCTCGGGCGCACCGGCCGCTGGTCCTGACCCCCGGCGGTCCGCCGCCGCACGCCGGCCGGGTCCGCGCCCCGCGCATCGCCCTCCCGGACACCGCGGGGGCCGCCGCCCCGGACGTCACCCACAAGGGGAATGTGGCCGCAAGGGCCCTGGTGCGCTCCCGGCCGGAGGTGGGATTCTGCCGCCCATGAGGCTGCTGAGAACCATGGCCGCGCTCGGGGCCTGCGGGATCGCCGTCGCCGGAGCCGCCGCCTGCGAACCGGCCGCGGGCGGCCTCGACTCCGCCGCGGTCGCCCTCACCACCGACCGCACGGCCACGAGCACCCTGGAACGGCTCACGTTCGACGTCGCGTGGCTGAGCTGCTCGGCCAGGGCGCTGACCCGGGCGGCGGAGAGCGCGCCGGCCGCCGACGGCACCACGGCCCCCGCCGCCCCGCGCGAGGTGGAGGTCGACTGCGAGGGGGAGACCGACGACGGCAAGGCCATCACCCTGGACGGCACCGTCACCGAGGAACGCGCCGGGGTGTGCGTCAAGGGCGACATGACCGCCAGGATCGCGAAGAAGGTGGTCTTCCAGGCCACCATGCTCGGCGACTGCTCGGCCGCCGCCACGGCCCGGCCTTCGTCCCGCCCGGCCCGCCCCTCGGACCCCCGCCCGGCGCCCGCCGTCACCGTCACGGAGACCGTCACCGTGACGGCTGTTCCGGCCAAGTGATCCAAAGCCCTGCTGACGGGGCCGGGCGTTCCCTAGGGTGAATCCCGTGACGCACCCTGCCTACCTCCGGTTTCCCCATCTGCACGGCGAGCTGATCGCCTTCACCGCCGAGGACGACGTCTGGGTGGCGCCGCTCGACGGCGGCCGGGCGTGGCGTGTCAGCGCCGACAACATGCCCGTCGACCATCCGCGCTTCTCGCCCGACGGCGCCCGGGTCGCCTGGAGTTCGACCCGGGACGGCGCCCCCGAGGTGCATGTCGCACCCGCCGGCGGCGGACCGTCCGAGCGGCTCACCCACTGGGGCAGCGTGCGGACCACCGTGCGCGGCTGGACGGCCGACGGCCGGGTCCTCGCCACCTCCAGCCAGGGCCGGCCCTCGTTCCGCCGCACCTGGGCGCACGCGGTGCCGCTCGACGGCGGACCGGCCGAGGTCCTGCCGTACGGGCCCGTCGGGGACGTCGCCGACGGCCCGCGGACCTTGCTGCTGTCGGCCACCATGGGCCGCGAGGCCGCCGCCTGGAAGCGCTACCGGGGCGGCACCGCGGGCAAGTTGTGGATCCGCGCGTCCGACGACGCCGCGGACGGCGACTTCGTCCGCGTCCACGAGGACCTCGACGGCAACATCGAGTACCCGCTGTGGGTCGGCGACCGGATCGCCTTCCTCTCCGACCACGAGGGCGTCGGCGCCCTCTACTCCTCGCTCCCCGACGGGAGCGGACTGCGGCGCCACACCCCGGTCGACGGCTTCTACGCCCGCCACGCGGCCACCGACGGCACCCGTGTGGTGTGGACGAGCGCCGGCGAGCTCTGGATCCTCGACGACCTCGACGGCGCCGAGCCCCGCCGCCTCGGCATCGGGCTCGGCGGCCAGCGCACCGACCTCCAGCCCTGGACCCTGAGCCCGGACCGGAACGTCGGCGGCGCGTCCCCCGACCACACCGGCCGCGGCAGCGCTGTCGAGATCCGCGGCGGCATCCACTGGGTCACCCACCGCGAGGGCCCCGCCCGCGACCTCGCCACCGCACCGGGCGTGCGCGCCCGGATGCCCCACACCTTCCGCGCCGACGGCGAGGAGCACGTCGTCTGGGTGACCGACGCGGAGGGCGACGACGCCCTGGAGTTCGCCCCGGCGACGGGCACGGCCGCCGGCTCCACCCCGCGCAGGCTCGGCGCCGGCCGCCTCGGCCGGGTGGTCGCCCTCGCCGTCGCCCCCGACGGCAGCCGCGCGGCCGTCGCCTCCCACGACGGGCGGGTGCTGCTCGTCGAGCGCGAGTCGGGCGAGGTGCGCGAGGTCGACCGCAGCGAGGACGGCGACGCCGAGGGCCTGGTCTTCTCGCCCGACTCGGCCTGGCTGGCCTGGTCGCACGCCGGCCCCGACCCGCTGCGCCAGATCCGCATCGCGGGCACCGCGGACCTGACCGTCTCCGAGGCGACGCCGCTGCGGTTCGCCGACTACCAGCCCGCGTTCACCCTCGACGGCAAGCACCTCGCCTTCCTCTCCGAGCGCGCCTTCGACCCCGTCTACGACAGCCACGTCTTCGACCTGGCGTTCGTCGGCGGCTGCCGCCCGCACCTGATCACGCTGGCGGCCACCACCCCCTCGCCGTTCGGACCGCAGCGCCACGGGCGGCCCTTCGAGGCGGACCGGGACGACGACTCCGAGGGCGAGGACGGCGGCGCGCCCGTGACCCGGGTCGACCTCGAAGGGCTCGCCGACCGGATCGTGCCCTTCCCCGTCGAGGCCGCCCGCTACTCGTCCCTGCGCGCCGCCAAGGACGGGCTGCTGTGGCTGCGCCACCCGCTGCGGGGCGTCCTCGGCGCCACGAAGGCCACCCCCGACGACCCGGGCCCGAAGACGACCCTGGAGCGTTTCGAGCTCGGCGGGCGGCACCCGGAGGAACTCGCCGACGACGTCTCCTTCTTCGGTGTCAGCGGTGACGGCAAGCGGCTGCTGATGTCCACCGAGGGAAAGCTCAAGGTCGTCCCCAGCGACCGGCGCGCCTCCCGCGACGAGGACAGCGACTCCAACATCACCGTCGACCTGAGCCGGGTGCGCCGCACCGTCGAACCGGCCGCCGAATGGCGCCAGATGTACGACGAGGCCGGCCGTCTGATGCGCGACCACTTCTGGCGCGAGGACCTCGGCGGCGTCGACTGGGAGGGTGTGCTCGCCCGCTACCGGCCGGTGCTGGACCGGGTCGCCACCCACGACGACCTCGTCGACCTGCTCTGGGAGGTGCAGGGCGAACTCGGCACCTCGCACGCCTATGTGAGGCCGCGCGGCGGGCGCGGCAGGCGCTCCACCCGGCAGGGGCTGCTCGGCGCGGACGTCTCGCGCACCGACGACGGCACCTGGCGGATCGACCGCATCCTGCCCTCGGAGACCTCCGACCCGCTGGCCCACTCGCCGCTGGCCGCGCCCGGGGTGGCGCTGCGCGCGGGCGACACCCTGGTCGCCGTCGACGGCCGGCCCGTCGACCCGGTCAGGGGGCCCTGGCCGCTGCTCGTGGGCGCGGCGGGCAGCCCGGTGGAGCTGACCGTCTCCCCGGCGGGCGGCGGCGACCCGCGGCACGCGGTCGTCGTGCCCGTCGACGACGAGGAGCCCCTGCGCTACCACGACTGGGTCGCCGGCCGGCGGGCCTACGTCCACGAGCGTTCCGGCGGCCGGCTCGGCTACCTCCACGTCCCGGACATGCAGGCGCCCGGCTGGGCGCAGATCCACCGGGACCTGCGGGTCGAGGTGGCGCGCGAGGGCCTGGTCGTGGACGTCCGGGAGAACCGCGGCGGCCACACCTCCCAGCTCGTCGTCGAGAAGCTGGCCCGCCGGATCGTGGGCTGGGACCTGCCGCGCGGGCGGCGCGCCTCCAGCTACCCGGTCGACGCGCCCCGCGGGCCGGTCGTCGCGGTGGCGAACGAGTTCTCCGGCTCCGACGGCGACATCGTGAACGCGGCGATCAAGGCGCTCGGCATCGGCCCGGTCGTCGGCACCCGCACCTGGGGCGGCGTCGTCGGCATCGACAGCCGCTACTCGCTGGTCGACGGCACCCTGGTGACCCAGCCCAAGTTCGCCTTCTGGCTGGAGGGTTACGGCTGGGACGTGGAGAACCGGGGCGTCGACCCGGACGTGGAGGTGGTGGTGACGCCCCGCGACCACGCGGAGGGGCGCGATCCGCAGCTCGACGAGGCGATCCGGACGGCGCTGGCCGCCCTCGCCGAGCATCCGGCGAAGACGCCTCCCGAGCGTCCCTGACACCCCGTCGGGCGGGTGGCGCCCGGCGAAGGGCGCCCGGGCGGCCCGCTAGCATGACGGCACACGTGACCGCACCGCGAGGAGGCCCCGCGCATGGCCGGAGAACCGCAGGCCGACTGCCTGTTCTGCAAGATCGTCACCGGCGACGTGCCCGCCACGATCGTGCGGGAGACGGACACCACCGTCGCCTTCCGGGACATCAACCCGCAGGCCCCCACGCACGTCCTGGTCATCCCCCGGGCGCACTACGCGGACGCCGCCGCGCTCGCCGCCGCCGCCCCGGAGCTCGCGGCCGACGTGCTGCGGGAGGCGGGGGCGGTGGCCGCCGACGAGAAGCTGGAGGCGCACGGCTACCGCGTCGTGTTCAACACGGGCTCGGGCGCCGGACAGACGGTCTTCCACGCCCACGCGCACGTGCTGGGCGGCCGCGGTCTCCAGTGGCCCCCCGGGTAGGGACGCCGTGTCCGTACGCGAACTGGTGGTGCTGGGCACCGCCAGCCAGGTGCCGACCCGGCACCGCAACCACAACGGCTACCTGCTGCGCTGGGACGGCCAGGGCATCCTCTTCGACCCGGGCGAGGGCACCCAGCGGCAGATGCTGCGCGCCGGGGTGTCCGCGCACGACATCGACCGGATCTGCGTCACCCATTTCCACGGTGACCACTCGCTCGGTCTGGCCGGGGTGATCCAGCGGATCAACCTCGACCAGGTGCCGCATCCGGTCACCGCGCACTACCCGGCGAGCGGGCAGCGATTCTTCGACCGGCTGCGGTACGCCACCGCCTACCGGGAGACGGTGGACATCGACGAGCGGCCGGTCGCCGACGGCGGCCCGCTCGTCACCGAGGGGCCCTACCGGCTGGAGGCCCACCGGCTGTCGCACCCCGTCGAGTCGTTCGGCTACCGGCTCGTCGAGCCCGACGGCCGCCGGATACTGCCCGCGAAGCTGGCCGAGCACGGCGTGCGGGGCCCGGACGTGGGCCGCCTCCAGCGGGAGGGCGCCCTGGGCGGGGTCACGCTCGACGACGTCAGCGAGGTCCGGCGCGGGCAGCGGTTCGCGTTCGTCATGGACACCCGGCTCTGCGACGGGGTCCACGCGCTCGCCGAGGGCTGCGACATGCTGGTGATCGAGTCCACCTTCCTCGACGAGGACGCCGGGCTCGCCGCCGAGCACGGGCATCTGACCGCGGGGCAGGCCGGACTGGCCGCCCGCGAGGGCGGTGTGCGGCATCTGGTCCTCACCCACTTCTCGCAGCGCTACACCGACGCGGCCGAGGTCTTCGAGCGGCAGGCGCGGCAGGCCGGCTTCGAGGGGGAGATCACGGTCGCGCAGGATCTGTGGCGGATCCCGGTGCCGAAAAGGGTCTGAAGGTCCGCAGGTCCACCGGCCCTAGAATGCGTGCATGCCCATACCCAAGGCCGAACTGCACCTTCACATCGAAGGCACCCTGGAGCCCGAGCTCGCTTTCGCCCTCGCCGCGCGCAACGGCGTCGAGCTGCCGTTCGCGGACACCGGCGAACTGCGCGCCGCCTACGCGTTCACCGACCTCCAGTCGTTCCTCGACCTGTACTACGGCCTGATGGCGGTCCTGCGCACCGAGGAGGACTTCGCCGAACTGGCCGACGCCTATCTCGCCCGGGCCGCCGCGCAGGGCGTGCGGCACGCGGAGATCTTCTTCGACCCGCAGGCGCACACCGCGCGCGGCGTCCCGATGGGCACGGTCGTCGAGGGCCTCGGCCGCGCGCTGGAGCGGTCCGAGGAGCGGCACGGCGTCTCCACCCGGCTGATCATGTGCTTCCTGCGCGACGAGCCGGCCGAGTCGGCGCTCGCGACGCTGCGGGAGGCGGAGCCGTACCTGCACCGGATCACCGGCGTCGGCCTGGACTCGGCGGAGGTGGGCAACCCGCCGTCGAAGTTCCGCGAGGTGTACGAGGCGGCGGCCGCGCTCGGGCTGCGGCGGGTGGCGCACGCGGGCGAGGAGGGCCCCGCCGCCTACGTGCGCGAGGCGCTCGACGTCCTCGGCGTGGAGCGCGTCGACCACGGGCTGCGGGTGATGGAGGATCC
Source organism: Streptomyces zhihengii (assembly GCF_016919245.1). Lineage (NCBI taxonomy): Bacteria > Bacillati > Actinomycetota > Actinomycetes > Kitasatosporales > Streptomycetaceae > Streptomyces > Streptomyces zhihengii. The sequence goes on from NZ_JAFEJA010000001.1 coordinate 5,576,867, forward strand.
CGGCCTGGTGGAGCGGCTGGTGCGCGAACGCGTCCCGCTGACCCTGTGCCCGCTCTCCAACGTGCGGCTGCGCGCGGTGGACGTGCTGGCGGAGCACCCGCTGCCGCGCATGATGGCGGCCGGGCTGATGTGCACGGTCAACTCCGACGACCCGGCCTACTTCGGCGGCTACGCCGGGGACAACTTCACCGCGGTGCGCCGCGAACTGGACCTCGGCGACGAGCAACTGCGCGAGCTGGCCCGCAACTCGTTCCTGGCCTCCTTCCTGGAGGACGACGAGGAGCGGCGCGCACGGTACCTGGCGGAGGTCGAGGCGTACGACTTCGCGCCGACGGCCGCCGTCCCCGCCGGACGCGACCCCGAGGACCCGGTCCCGGCCCCGGCCGCGTCCCGCTGAGCGCCGCTGCCCGGGGATCCCGGGCCGGGCGTCCGCCCCGCCGCCGACACGTGACGTGCGGGCGCGGCGGGCGCCCGGACGGGCGGGGCGCATCAGGCAGACTGGCGGGAACCGCACCATGCACGGGAGCCCCACGGTGAGCATTCGCGACGGAGAGCGACAGCAGGCGACGAGCCTGGACCCTCTGGCCGGTCTGCGGGGCCCCGCGGACCCGCCCTGCGACGTCTATCTCACCGGCAGCGTCTTCCTGGACATCATCTTCACCGGCCTCGACTCCGCGCCGGTCCGCGGCACCGAGTCCTGGGCCCGCGGCATGGGTTCGAGCCCCGGCGGCGTCGCCAACATGGCCACCGCGCTCGCCCGGCTCGGCCTGCGCACCTCGCTCGCCGCCGCGTTCGGCGACGACCACTACGGCGAGTACTGCTGGGACGCCCTCGAACAGGGCGAGGGCATCGACCTCTCGCTGTCCCGCACCGTGACCGGCTGGCACTCGCCCGTCACCGTGTCGATGGCCTACGAGGGCGAGCGCACCATGATCTCCCACGGCCACGAGGCGCCGCAGCCGGACCACGCGCCCCAGTGCCCGCCGTCCGCCCGGGCCGCGGTCGCCTCGCTGACCCCGGGGACCCGGGCCGAGTGGATCGCCCAGGCCGCCCGCAAGGGCACCCGGGTCTTCGCCGACGTCGGCTGGGACGAGACCGGCCGCTGGGACCCGGCCGACCTCGCCGACCTGGAGCACTGCGAGGCGTTCCTCCCCAACGCGGGCGAGGCGATGCGCTACACCCGCACCGACTGCCCCCGGGCGGCCGCCCACGCCCTCACCGAGCACGTCCGGCTCGCCGTCGTCACCCTGGGCGCCGAGGGCGCGTACGCGGTGGACGGCGCGACCGGCGAGAGCGCCCAGGTGCCCGCCATCGCGGTCGAGGCGCTGGACCCGACGGGCGCCGGCGACGTGTTCGTGGCCGGCTTCGTCACCGGCACCCTCGCGGGCTGGCCGCTGGCCGACCGGCTGGCCTTCGCCGGACTGACCGCCGCCCTGTCGGTGCAGGAGTTCGGCGGATCGCTCTCCGCGCCCGGCTGGTGGGAGATCGCCGCCTGGTGGCAGTCGGTGCAGGGGGTGCCCGACCAGGACCCGGCCGCCCTGCGGCGGTACGCCTTCCTGGAGGGCCTGCTGCCCGCCCCGGCCCGGCCCTGGCCGCTGCGCCGGGCGGTCCCGACCATCGGCTTCGGACGCAGCGCCTGACCGGTCCGCCGCCCCTCCCGGGCCCGTACGCGCCTTCGGGCCCGGTAAAAGCCTTCGGTCCTGCCGGTGGCAGGTCGTACCCTGGATGTCCGGAGGTTGTCGAGCAGCGAGAACCCTGCAACAGGAGGTATGTGCAGGCCACAGAGCCGGCCCATGACTCAGACACCCACAGCCCAGAACCCGGCGCCGGGGCAGGCGCGAGCCCACTTCACCGTCCCCGCCAAGCATCCGATGGTGACGGTCCTCGGCTCGGGTGACGCCCTGCTGCGCGTGATCGAGAACGCCTTCCCCCGCGCCGACATCCATGTCCGGGGGAACGAGGTCAGCGCGGTCGGCGACGCGGCGGAAGTCGCGCTCGTCCAGCGCCTGTTCGACGAGATGATGCTGGTGCTCCGCACCGGGCAGCCGATGACGGAGGACGCAGTGGAACGCTCGATCGCCATGCTGAAGGCGGCCGAGGACGGCACCGGTGAGCCGGGCGCCGAGACCCCGGCCGAGGTTCTCACCCAGAACATCCTCTCCAGCCGCGGCCGGACCATCCGCCCCAAGACGCTCAACCAGAAGCGGTACGTCGACGCGATCGACAAGCACACGGTCGTGTTCGGCATCGGCCCCGCCGGTACCGGCAAGACGTACCTCGCCATGGCCAAGGCGGTGCAGGCGCTCCAGTCCAAGCAGGTCAACCGGATCATCCTGACCCGGCCCGCGGTCGAGGCCGGCGAGCGGCTCGGCTTCCTGCCCGGCACGCTCTACGAGAAGATCGACCCGTATCTGCGCCCGCTCTACGACGCCCTGCACGACATGCTCGACCCCGACTCCATCCCGCGCCTGATGGCGGCGGGCACGATCGAGGTCGCGCCGCTGGCCTACATGCGCGGACGCACCCTCAACGACGCCTTCATCATCCTGGACGAGGCGCAGAACACCAGCGCCGAGCAGATGAAGATGTTCCTCACCCGGCTCGGCTTCGACTCCAAGATCGTCATCACCGGTGACGTCACCCAGGTCGACCTGCCGAGCGGCACCAAGAGCGGCCTGCGGCAGGTGCAGGAGATCCTGGACGGCGTCGAGGACGTGCACTTCTCCCGGCTCACGAGCCAGGATGTCGTACGGCACAAGCTCGTCGGCCGTATCGTCGACGCCTACGAGAAGTACGACAACGGGAAGTAGTCACAGCGCGCCATGTCGATCGACGTCAACAACGAGTCCGGAACCGAGGTCGACGAGCAGGCGATCCTCGATGTCGCCCGCTACGCGCTGGCGCGTATGCGCATCCACCCGCTCTCCGAGCTCTCGGTGATCGTGGTGGACGAGGAGGCGATGGAGCAGCTCCACATCCAGTGGATGGACCTCCCCGGACCGACCGATGTCATGTCCTTCCCGATGGACGAACTGCGTCCGCCGGCCAAGGACGACGAGGAGCCCCCGCAGGGGCTCCTCGGTGACATCGTGCTCTGCCCCGAGGTCGCCGAGAAGCAGGGCGCCGAGGCTCCCACGCAGCACTCCATGGACGAGGAGCTCCAGCTCCTGACCGTCCACGGGGTGCTGCACCTGCTCGGGTACGACCACGAGGAGGCGGACGAGAAGGCGGAGATGTTCGGCCTCCAGGCCGCCATCGTCGACGGCTGGCGCGCGGAGAAGGGCCTCACCGGTCCCTCCCCGGCCCCGACCGTCTCATGAGCGTCCAGCTCGTCGCGGGCGCGGTCGCCCTGGTCGTGGTCGCCTGGCTCGCGGCCTGCGCCGAGGCCGGCCTCGCCCGCGTCTCCAGTTTCCGCGCCGCCGAGGCCGTGCGCTCCGGGCGGCGCGGCGCCGAGAAGCTGGCCCAGGTCACCTCCGACCCCACCCGCTACCTGAACGTCGCCCTGCTGGCCCGCGTCGCCTGCGAGATGGCGGCCGGGGTCCTCGTCACCTACGCCTGCATCGAGGCGTTCGAGGAGACCTGGGCGGCCCTGCTCGTCGCCATGGCCGTGATGGTCCTCGTCAGCTATGTCGCCGTCGGGGTCTCGCCGCGCACCATCGGCCGCCAGCACCCGCTGAACACGGCCACCGCCGCCGCGTACGTGCTGCTGCCGCTGGCCCGGATCATGGGCCCGATCCCGCAGCTCCTGATCCTCATCGGCAACGCCCTCACCCCCGGCAAGGGCTTCCGCAAGGGCCCGTTCGCCTCCGAGGCCGAACTGCGGGCCATGGTCGACCTCGCCGAGCAGGAGTCCCTGATCGAGGACGACGAGCGGCGCATGGTGCACTCCGTCTTCGAGCTCGGCGACACCCTCGTCCGCGAGGTCATGGTGCCGCGCACCGATCTGGTCTCCATCGAGCGGTTCAAGACCGTGCGGCAGGCGATGACGCTGGCGCTGCGCTCGGGCTTCTCCCGCATCCCCGTCACCGGGGAGAACGAGGACGACATCGTCGGCGTCGTCTACCTCAAGGACCTGGTCCGCAAGACCCACATCAACCGCGACGCCGAGGCCGACCTGGTCTCGACCGCCATGCGGCCCGCCGTCTTCGTCCCCGACACGAAGAACGCCGGCGACCTGCTGCGCGAGATGCAGCAGAAGCGCAACCACGTCGCCGTCGTCATCGACGAGTACGGCGGCACCGCCGGCATCGTCACCATCGAGGACATCCTGGAGGAGATCGTCGGCGAGATCACCGACGAGTACGACCGCGAACTGCCCCCGGTCGAGGAACTGGGCGAGGGCCGCTTCCGGGTCACCGCCCGCCTCGACATCGGCGATCTCGGGGAGCTCTACGGACTGGGCGCCGACGAACTCGACGACGAGGACGTGGAGACGGTCGGCGGCCTGCTGGCCAAGGCGCTCGGCAGGGTCCCGATCGCGGGCGCCGGCGCGGTGGTCGAACTGCCCGACGGCCGCTCGGTGCGCCTGACCGCCGAGTCCCCGGCCGGCCGGCGCAACCGGATCGTCACCGTGCTCGCGGAGCCGGTGGAGAAGCCCGACGACGAGAGCGGACCGGAATGAGGGCACGGGAACTCCGGGCGTTCTGCCTGGAATTCAACGCGGCGGTCGAGGAGTTCCCGTTCGGTCCCGAGACCTCGGTCTTCAAGGTGCTCGGCAAGATGTTCGCGCTCAGCGCCCTGGAAGGGGCGCCGCTGACGGTCAACCTCAAGTGCGACCCGGAGAACGCCGTCCGGCTGCGCGCCGAACATCCGGCGATCGCGCCGGGCTACCACATGAACAAGCGGCACTGGAACACCGTGACGGTGGGGGAGCTGCCGGACCGGATGGTGCGCGAACTCGTCGAGGACTCCTACGACCTGGTCGTCGCGGGCCTGCCCCGCGCCGAACGGCTGCGCCTGGACCGCGCGTAGGGCCTGCCGCCGCCGGGGTCCGAGCGCCGGTCCGCGCCACCGCAATCCCGTTCGGGGAGACCGCGGAAGCTGTGTATTGTCTGTCCGCGTACAGGGAGGGGGGGCCTCCCGCAATCCATTGACCACGGGAGAGAACATCCTTATGCGTACCCGTATGCGCCGCGGCGTCGCCGCCGCACTCACCGCTTCCGCGCTCGTCCTCACCGCCGCCGCGTGCGGCGGGGGCGAGGACGAGAAGAAGCCGGCCGCCTCCGGCGAGGCGGGCGGCGACAAGGCGTCCGCGCCGGCCGAGGAGAAGCCGGCGGCCACCGAGCCGCTGACGGCCGCTCAGCTCAAGGCCGCGACCCTGGTCGCCGCCGACCTGGGCGACGGCTGGAAGGCCGCCCCGATCGCCGCCGACGACGAGCCGGCGCCCAAGGCCGACAAGGCCGAGTGCCAGCCCATCGCCGACCTGATGACCGAGGTGCCCGCGACCGCGAGCGCCAAGGGCGAGGCGGCGGACTTCGAGAAGGGCGCCGAGGGCGACAGCGCCCTCAGCCAGCGTGCCTTCACCTACGAGGGCACCGGCGCCGCCGACCTCACCAAGGCGCTCGGCGCCGCTCTGGACGCCTGCCCCAAGCTGTCGTTCACGCAGGACGGCGAGAAGGTCGAGATGAACATCCAGAAGCTCCCCGGCGCGCCGAAGACCGCCGAGGAGTCCTACGCCTTCGTGATGGACATGCCCATCCCGGGTCTGGACCTCTCGATCAAGGCCCACCTCCTGGTCGCCCGCCAGGGCACCGGCATCACCCGTGCCGCCTACGTCCCCGGCCAGGACCCGGCCGCGGCCAAGGCGTTCGACGCGCTGATCCCGAAGATCGGCGACAAGCTCGTCAAGGCCACCCAGGGCTGACGCCCTCCCGCCTCACGACCGGCCGCCCGGAATCCCTCCGGGCGGCCGATCTATGCTTCGGGGCATGACGCAGACCGACGACCTCGGCCCCGAGGACCGCAAGATCATCACGCTGGCGCGCAGTGCCCGGGCCCGCAACGGGGTCCCCGAGGGTGCCGCGGTGCGCGACGAGACCGGGCGGACGTACGTCGCCGGCACCGTGGCCCTCCCGTCGCTGGAGCTGAGCGCCCTGCGGACGGCCGTCGCCATGGCCGTCGCCAGCGGCGCCACCTCGCTGGAGGCGGCCGCCGTCGTCTCCGCGTCGGACACCGCGTCGGACGAGGACCGCGCGGCCGTGCGGGACCTCGGCGGCGCCGCGACCCCGGTGCTGCTCGCGGGCCCGGACGGCGTGCTCAAGTCGTCGGTCACCGCGGGCTGACACCGCCCGCGGGGCCCCTGCCCGGGCGCGCGTCACGGACCGCGTCCGGGATCAGGGACAATGGGCGCCATGAGCGCTCGTACCCAGTCTTCCGAAGCCCCCCACCGGGCCGGCTTCGCCTGCTTCGTCGGTCGTCCCAACGCGGGCAAGTCCACTCTCACGAACGCTCTGGTCGGCCAGAAGGTGGCCATCACCTCCAACCGGCCGCAGACCACCCGGCACACCGTGCGGGGCATCGTGCACCGCCCGGAGGCGCAGCTCATCCTGGTGGACACCCCCGGTCTCCACAAGCCGCGCACCCTGCTCGGCGAGCGGCTGAACGACATCGTGCGCACGACGTGGGCCGAGGTCGACGTCATCGGCTTCTGCCTGCCCGCCGACCAGAAGCTCGGCCCCGGCGACCGCTTCATCGCCAAGGAGCTCGCGGGGATCAAGAAGACCCCCAAGGTCGCCGTCGTCACCAAGACCGACCTGGTCGACTCCAAGACGCTGGCCGAGCAGCTGATCGCGATCGACCAGCTCGGCCGTGAACTGGGCATCGAGTGGGCGGAGATCGTCCCGGTGTCCGCCGTCGGCGGCAGCCAGGTGCAGCTCGTGGCCGACCTGCTGATCCCGCTGCTGCCCGAGAGCCCGCCGCTCTACCCGGAGGGCGACCTCACCGACGAGCCCGAGCAGGTGATGGTCGCGGAGCTGATCCGCGAGGCCGCGCTGGAGGGCGTGCGCGACGAGCTGCCGCACTCGATCGCGGTGGTCGTCGAGGAGATGATCCCCCGGGAGGACCGCCCGGCGGACAAGCCGCTGCTCGACATCCACGCCAACGTCTACATCGAGCGCCCCAGCCAGAAGGGCATCATCATCGGCCCGAAGGGCCAGCGGCTGAAGGAGGTCGGCATCAAGTCCCGCAAGCACATCGAGGCGCTGCTGGGCACGCCGGTCTACCTGGATCTGCACGTCAAGGTCGCCAAGGACTGGCAGCGCGACCCCAAGCAGCTCCGCAAGCTCGGCTTCTGACGGACACGGGCGGGAGCGTGACGCTCCCGCCCGTCTTCCGCGGCCGGGGTCAGGCGCCTTCCTTGAGGACGAGCGAGATCAGGTCGCGCTGCGCCGCCGTGAGCCGGGGATCGGCGCAGTAGACCGTCCGCCCGTCGACGGTGAGCTGGTAGACGAAGCCGTCGGGCACCCCGACCGGGGGCTCCTCGTGGCCGTCCGGGACGGCCCGCCCGGCCAGCGCGTGCACGTCCCCCGCGTCGGCCCGGTCCGCCGTGTCGATCTCGGCCGTCTTCTCGATGCCGGCGAATCCGCCGGTACGCCTCACCTGGATACGCATGGTCTCCGTTCTAGTACGGATCGTGGCGGGGCGACAGCGGAGCCCGGCGGCCCCGGCGCCCCGCCCGCGGCGCCCCGCTCAGGCCCGGGTGTCCACGCCCACCTGCGACCAGGCCTTCAGCACCGCGTCGTGCTCCTCGCCCTCGCCGTAGCGCTCCGCGGCGGCGGCCACCGTCAGGCGGGCGAAGCTCGCGAAGTCCGCGTCCACCAAAAGGTCGCCGCCGGTGAGCACGTCGAACCAGATCTGGCCCGCCCGCTCCCAGGACCGCCCGCCGAGCCGGGTGGCGAGCAGGTAGAAGGCGTGGTTGGGGATGCCCGAGTTGATGTGCACCCCGCCGTTGTCGCGGCCGGTGCGGACGTAGTCGGCCATCGTCGCGGGCTGGGGGTCCTTGCCGAGCACGTCGTCGTCGTACGCGGTCCCGGGCGCCTTGAGGGAGCGCAGCGCCGTGCCGGTGACCCGCGGGGCGAGCAGCCCCGCGCCGATCAGCCAGTCCGCCTCGTCGGCGGTCTGCCCGAGGGTGCGCTGGCGCACCAGGGAGCCGACGACGTCGGAGACCGATTCGTTGAGGGCGCCCGGCTGGCCGAAGTAGCTGAGGTTGGCCGTGTACTGGGTCAGCCCGTGGGCCAGTTCGTGGGCGATCACGTCGACGGAGACGGTGAAGTCGAGGAAGATCTCGCCGTCGCCGTCGCCGAACACCATCTGCTCGCCGTTCCAGAAGGCGTTGCCGTACTTCTCGTCGTAGTGGACGGTCGCGTCGAGCGGCAGTCCCCGGCCGTCGACGGAGTTGCGTCCGTAGGCGTCCAGCAGCAGCTCGAAGGTGGCGCCGAGGCCCGCGTAGGCCCGGTTCACGGAGGCGTCCGCGACGGGGTCCTCGGCCTCGCGGCGGACCACGACGCCCGGCAGGTCGGTGCCGTTGCGCGCGTCGTGGAGGGTGCGGCGGGGGCCGGCGGCGGGGGCCGCGGCGGTGCGGGCGGCGGCGCCGGCGACCGTGGTCAGGCGCCGGCCGGTGCGCTGGGCCGCGTCCGCCTGGAGGGTGCGGCGGGCGGGGCCGGAGAGGGCGGGGTCGTCCGAGCGCGCCAGCCTGTCGAGGATGTGCGGCGGGACGATGGTGCAGAAGACCGGGGTGTGGTTGTCCATTCCTGGACAGTGGCAGCGCGCACGCGCGATGTCACGGAAAGTGAACACGATTACCGAAATGGAGTGATGTGCCACATCTGGGCTTTACTCATCGGTCGTCCCGCATACTGAAACGGGTCCCACGCTCCCGCCGGGGCTCGGCTACTCTTCTGGGCATCATGCGTTTCGGGCTGCTTCTCCTTAGCTGCCGCGGCGAGGGCCTGTAGTCGTAGGCCGACCCCCTCCCCGCGGAGTCTGGTGCTGCTCTCGACCACTGGTCGGCCCCCATCCCCGCAGGATCCCGAGGAGCCCAACGCCATGACGCAGTCGCAGTGGATCGGCCGTCCGACCCCGATCACCAACACGACGCACACCCAGCAGCCCTCCGGCATGCCGATCCACAAGTACGGCCGGTACGAGGCCGTGGACATCCCGGACCGCACCTGGCCGGAGCGGCGCATCACCAAGGCGCCCCGGTGGCTGTCCACCGACCTGCGCGACGGCAACCAGGCGCTGATCGACCCCATGAGCCCCGCGCGCAAGCGCGAGATGTTCGACCTGCTGGTACGCATGGGCTTCAAGGAGATCGAGGTCGGCTTCCCCTCCTCCGGCGAGACGGACTTCGCCTTCGTGCGCTCCATCATCGAGGAGGGCGCGATCCCCGAGGACGTCACCATCTCGGTGCTGACGCAGGCCCGTGAGGACCTGATCGAGCGCACGGTGGAGTCGCTGATCGGCGCCCGCCGCGCCACGGTCCACCTGTACAACGCGACCGCGCCCACCTTCCGCCGGGTCGTCTTCCGCGGCTCCAAGGACGACATCAAGCAGATCGCCGTCGACGGCACCCGGCTGGTCATGGAGTACGCCGAGAAGCTGCTGGGCCCGGAGACCGCCTTCGGCTACCAGTACAGCCCCGAGATCTTCACCGACACCGAGCTGGACTTCGCCCTGGAGGTCTGCGAGGCGGTCTGCGACGTGTGGCAGCCCGGCCCGGGCCGCGAGATCATCCTCAACCTGCCCGCCACCGTGGAGCGTTCGACGCCCTCCACCCACGCGGACCGCTTCGAGTGGATGTCGCGCGAGCTGACCCGGCGCGAGCACGTCTGCCTGTCCGTGCACCCCCACAACGACCGCGGCACCGCCGTCGCCGCCGCCGAGCTGGCGGTCATGGCCGGCGCGGACCGCATCGAGGGCTGCCTGTTCGGCCAGGGCGAGCGCACGGGCAACGTCGACCTGGTCACCCTGGGCATGAACCTGTTCTCCCAGGGCGTCGACCCGCAGCTGGACTTCTCGCAGATCGACGACGTCCGCCGCACCAGCGAGTACTGCAACCAGATGGAGATCCACCCGCGCCACCCCTACGCGGGCGACCTGGTCTACACCGCCTTCTCCGGCTCCCACCAGGACGCCATCAAGAAGGGCTTCGACGCGATGGAGGCCGACGCGGCCGCCGCCAGCAAGACCGTCGACGACATCGAGTGGGCGGTCCCGTACCTGCCGATCGACCCCAAGGACGTCGGCCGCTCCTACGAGGCGGTCATCCGCGTCAACTCGCAGTCCGGCAAGGGCGGCATCGCGTACGTCCTGAAGAACGACCACAAGCTGGACCTGCCCCGCCGGATGCAGATCGAGTTCTCGCGGATCATCCAGGCCAAGACCGACACCGAGGGCGGCGAGGTCACCCCCGCCGCGATCTGGTCCGTCTTCCAGGACGAGTACCTGCCCAGCCCGGAGAACCAGTGGGGCCGCATCCGGATCCGCTCCGGGCAGACCACCACCGACAAGGACGGCGTGGACACCCTGACCGTCGAGGCGGTCGTCGACGGCGTCGAGACGGTGCTGACCGGTTCCGGCAACGGTCCGATCTCCGCGTTCTTCGAGGCGCTGAACGGCGTCGGCGTCGACGTGCGGCTGCTGGACTACCAGGAGCACACCATGAGCGAGGGCGCGTCCGCGCAGGCCGCCTCGTACATCGAGTGCGCCATCGACGGAAAGGTGCTGTGGGGCATCGGCATCGACGCCAACACCACCCGCGCCTCCCTGAAGGCCGTCGTCTCCGCCGTCAACCGCGCGGCCCGCTAGTACGCCGCCCGGTCCCGGTGCGAGCGCCGGGTGTGCCCGAGTACGGGCACACCCGGCGTTTTCGCACCCCCCGGAGCGGGCTCCCGGTGCACCCGGATCCGGCCATGTCGGGGGCAACCTCCTTCCGGGGTGCTGACGTGACATCACTCGTGTGGCTAACATCACGTCCACGCGGCAATGTTGCCGCAGCATTGCGGAGGTGCGACGTGCTGCCAACCCTGGGACATCTGGGCCGAAAAGTGCGGGTCTGCGGCATTCGTACGTCCTGGACCACCATCGGCGACGGCGAGTTCTTCTGCGCGGACTGCGGCGGCGACCGCAACTACCGCCGCCGGACCGGGCGCCGCCGGTTCACCCTCCTCGGGGTGCCGCTGCTCGGCCGGGGCAGTACCGGCCCCGTCGTCGAATGCGCCGCCTGCCACACCCACTTCGGCCCCGACGCCCTCGACCACCCCACCACGGGCCGCTTCTCCGCGATGCTCCGCGACGCCGTGCACACGGTCGCCCTCGCCGTCCTCGCCTCCGGCGGGACCTCCTCGCGCTCGGTGCTGGAGACCGCCGTGCACACCGTCCGCGCCGCCGGGCTCGACGGCTGCACCGAGGACCAGCTCGTCTCCCTGATCGACGACCTCGCCGCCGACACCGGCCGGTACGTCGCCGACACCACGCCCTACGGCGCGGCCCTCGCCATCGAGCTCCACGAGGCACTGGAGCCGCTGGCCCCCCATCTCGCCCCGGCGGGACGGGAGTCGATCCTCCTCCAGGGCGCCCGGATCGCCCTCGCCGACGGCCCCTACACCCAGGCCGAGCGGGAGGTCCTCACCACCGTGGGCGCGGCCCTGCGGCTCGGCGAGGACGACACCGCCCGCCTGATGGAGATGGCCCGCGCACCGTTCTGACCCCCACCCGGACGCACCCCGTACTCCCCGCGGAGCAGCGGCACCGACGGGGCCGCCCCCGGGAGTACCCGGCATCTCGGCCTCCCGCGCGACGTGGGCGGCGCTCCCCGACGGGACGCTGGTGACGCAGATCCGTCACCAGGACGCCCGTACGAAGGGGAGACACCCATGGGGCCTTTACCGCCAGCCGTCGCGACACCGCCGGTGAAACCGCCCGCCCGCCGCGGCGGGCGGCGCGCCCTGCCCTGGGCCGTCGTGCTGCTGTGGGCCGCCGTCCTCGCCCTCGCCCTGCCCTTCGCCGGCAAGCTCGGCGACGCGCAGCGGGACAACGTCGTCGACTACCTGCCCGCGAGCGCCGACTCCACCCGGGCCGCCCGCGTCGAACAGGCCCTGCCCGGCGGGGAGTCCACCGAACTGGTCGTCGTCTACCACCGCGAGGCCGGGCTCACCGGCGCCGACCGGGCCCTCGCCGAGCGGCGGCTGGCGGAGATCACCGGGGCCCACGACTTCGGGGACGCCCCGGCCGAGGGCATCCCGTCGCAGGACGGCACCACCCTGATGTACCCCCTGACGACCACCGCCCCCGGCACCGACAACGACGCGCGCATCGCCCTCGTGGACGACGTGCGCGAACGCCTCGCGGCCGACGTGAGCGACGGGCTGCGCGCCGAGCTCGGCGGCCCCGGCGCGCTGGCGAGCGACATGGAGAAGGTCTTCGAGACCATCGACGGCACCCTCATGATCGCCACCGTGCTGGTCGTCGCCGTCCTGCTGATCATCACCTACCGCAGCCCGTTCCTGTGGCTGGTGCCGCTCCTCGTCGTCGGTGCGGCGGCCGTCGCCTCCCAGGCCCTCGTATACGGTCTGGTCCGCGGCTTCGACCTGACCGTCACCAGCCAGAGCGCCGCGATCATGACCGTGCTCGTCTTCGGCGCCGGCACCGACTACGCCCTGCTGCTGGTCGCCCGCTACCGCGAGGAACTCCGCCGCATCGCCCACCCGCACGACGCGATGCTCGCCGCCCTGCGCGGCTGCGGACCCGCCGTGCTCGCCTCCTCCGGCACGGTCGCGGCCGGCCTGCTGTGCCTGCTCGCCGCCGACCTCAACAGCGCGAGCGGCCTCGGCCCGGTCGGCGCCGTCGGCGTGGTCTGCGCGCTCGCGGCCATGCTCACCCTGCTGCCCGCCGTCCTGGTGCTGCTCGGCCGCCGGGTGTTCTGGCCGCTCGTGCCCGTCCACGGCTCCGAGCCCCCGCACCGCCGCTCGCTGTTCGCCGCCATGGGCGGCTCCGCCGGGCGCCGGCCCGGTGTGGTGCTGGCGGCCGGCGCGCTCGTGCTCGGCGCCCTCGCCCTCGGCACCCTGAACCAGCCCGGCGACCTCGCCCAGGAGGACAGCTTCACCGACCGGCCCGAGTCGGTGTCGGCGACGCTGCTCCTCGGCGAGGCGTACCCCGGGCGGAGCAGTCAGCCCATCACCGTCGTCGTCCCCGCGGACACCACGGACGCCGCCCTGGAGCGGGCCCGCGCCACCGAGGGCGTCGTGCGCGCCGAGCCCGGCCGCTCCGGCGGCGGCTGGAGCGAGATCACCGTGCTGGCGAAGGACGCGCCCGAGACCCCGGGCGAGAGACGGACCATCGAGGCCCTGCGCGCCGGGCTGGACGGCGGCCACGTCGGCGGCCCCGGCGCGCAGCAACTGGACCTGGCGGAGACCAACGCGCGCGACCGGCGGGTGGTCATCCCGCTCGTGCTCGTCGCGGTCCTGCTGATCCTCGTCGCCCTGCTGCGCAGCCTGGTCGCCCCGCTGATCCTCACCGCCGCCGTCGTCGCCGTGTGGGGGGCCGTCACCGGCCTCGGCGGCCTGGTCTTCGAACCGCTCCTGGGCTTCGAGGGCATCGACCCCGGCATCCCGCTGCTGTCGTTCGTGTTCCTGGTCGCGCTCGGCGTCGACTACGGCATCTTCCTGATGCACCGGATGCGCGAGGAGTCCCTCGCGGGCGCCGACCCGCGCGCCGCGGCCCTGACCGCGCTGCGCACCACCGGCGGGGTCATCGCCTCGGCGGGCATCGTGCTGGCGGCGACGTTCACCGTGCTGATGAACCTGCCGCTGGTGCCACTGGTGGAGATGGGCTTCCTCGTCGCGGTGGGCGTCCTGCTCGACACTTTCCTGGTGCGCACCTACCTGGTCACCGCGGTCAGCGTGCTGCTGCGCGAACGGGTCTGGTGGCCGGGCCCGTTGAGCCGGCGCCGCCCGCCGGCCCCGGCGCCGGAGCCCGCCGCCGTCCGCGAACCGGCGTCCGCGGGCTGAACGCCTGGCCCTGCCGGGACCGCCCGGCCCCGGCGGGCCCCGTCCGGCCCGCGCCCATGACGGAGGATGGAGCCCGTGGAACTGCTGTCCGACAACGCGGCGCCGCCCGGCGCACCCCGCATCGGCGAGCGGGTGCTCAACGCGATCAGCCGCGACCCGCTCACCGCCCCCCACCGCAGGCGCAACGACGCGGTCCTCACCGTGCTGGTCGGCGCGGTGACGGTGCTGCTCGCCCTGCTCGCCGACGACGGGCGCCGCCCGGGCCCGCTCGGCTGGGCGCTGCTCGCCGGCTGCGTCCTGCCGCTGGCGAAGCGGCGCTCACGGCCCGGCCTCGTGCTGTTCGCGGTGGTGGCGTGCGTCGCGCCGTACCACGCGCTCGACAACAGCCACATGGCCCCGGTGCCGGCCTCGCTGCTCGCCCTGTACACCTACGCCGTCACGGCCCGGCCGCTGCACACGCTGCTGGCGGGCTGCGGCATCGTCTGCGTCACCCTCGCGGTGATGTTCCGCATCGGCTCCCACGAGGGCTTCGAGTCGCTGCGCACCTCGGGCTGGATCATCGCCGCCCTGGTCTGCGGGGTCGACGTCCGCGTCTACCGGCTCTACATCGCCTCCGTCGTCGGCCGCGCCGAGCGGGCCGAACGGACCCGCGAGGAGGAGGCCGCCCGCCGGGTCGCCGAGGAACGCCTGCGGATCGCGCGCGATCTGCACGACCTGCTCGCGCACTCGATCACGCTCATCGGCGTCCAGACCTCGGTCGCCTCCCACGTTCTCACCGTCGATCCCGAACGCCTGGACCGTGCCGCGATCGCCGCGGCGCTGGAGGACATCGCGGAGACCTGCCGGACCGCCCGCGGCGAACTGCGCACCACCCTGGAGGTGCTGCGCGCCGACGGCCCCGAGTGCGACGGCCCGCTGCCCGATCTGGCGGCCCTGCCCGGCCTCGTCCGCACCGCGGGCGCCCGGCTGGATCTGCGCACCGGCGACGGGCCGCTGCCGCCGGCGGTCGCCGCCGCGGCCTACCGCATAGTCCAGGAGTCCCTCACCAACGCGGTCCGGCACGCGGGCCCGGACGTGCGCGTCGACGTGCGGCTGGAGCGCCTCGCGGACAGCCTGCGGGTCACCGTGACCGACGACGGCCGGGGGCCGGCCGCCGGGCCCGGCGGCGGCTTCGGCATCATCGGCATGCGCGAACGGGCCCGCAGCGTCGGCGGCACCCTCACGACCGGCCCCCGCCCCGGACAGCCCGGCTACGAGGTCGCCGCCCTTCTCCCGCTCCAGCCCTCGGAGGCCCCCGCATGACCCTTCTCCCGCTCCAGCCCTCGGAGGCCCTTGCATGATGCGTCTCGCGCTCCCGGCGACCGGGGGCCCGCGCACGGCCCCTGCGCCGCTCCGGCACCCGGAGGCCCGCTCATGATCCGTGTGCTGCTCGCGGACGACCAGACGCTCGTGCGCGCCGCCTTCGCGATGCTCGTCGAGTCGGCCGGCGACATGGAGGTCGTCGGCCAGGCGGGCACGGGCGCCGAGGCCGTCGCCCTCGCCCGCTCGGAGCGGGCGGACCTCGTCGTGATGGACATCCGCATGCCCGAACTCGACGGCATCGAGGCGACCCGGCTGATCGCCGCGGACGAGGACATGGCGGGCGTGAAGGTCCTCGTGCTGACCACCTACGACACCGACGACCACATCGTGGAGGCGCTGCGCGCCGGCGCCTCGGGATTCCTGGTGAAGGACACCAGACCGGCCGACCTGCTGGCCGCCATCCGCACGGTCGCCGCGGGCGAGTCCCTGCTCTCCCCGGGCCCGACCGCCCGGCTGATCGCCCGCTTCCTCAGCACCCCCGGCCTGCCCCGCACGGCCGGCGGCCCCGACGACCTCACCGACCGCGAACGCCAGGTGCTCCGCCTCGTCGCCCGCGGCCTCAACAACACCGAGATCGCCGAGTCCCTGGGCCTGAGCCCGCTCACGGCCAAGACCCACGTCAGCCGCATCATGGGCAAGCTCGCCGCCCGCGACCGCGCCCAACTGGTCATCGTCGCCTACGAGTCGGGCCTGGTCACCCCGGGCGCCCCGGAGTGAGCGCGCCCGGCTGATCGCGCCCGCGCACCCCGACGGGCCCCGCGCGGGCTGAAGGGCCGGTGAACGTTGACGCGCGCTGAGGGGCCGGCGAACGTCGACGGGCCCCGCGCACGCCGAGCGGCCCGCGAACGTCGACGCGCGCACACGCCGACGGGCCCCGCACACGCCGACGGGCCCGGCGGCTTCCGCCACCGGGCCCGTCGGTTCGAGCGACCGTCCTGCGCGCCGCCCGTCGGGAGCTCGCGCCTCAGGCGCCGCTCGCCTTGAGCATGTCCTCGCGCTCGACGATCTTCACGCGCTCACGGCCCTGGGGCTCGCCCAGCGCCTTCTCGGCGGCGTCGAGCCGGTACCAGCCGTCCCAGGTGGTCCAGCGGACGCCGCGGCCGGAGAGGAAGCCCTCGACGGCCTCGGGCTCGGGGCTGGCCGGGGTCTGGAGGCGGTCGGCGGCGTAGTCGGCCAGCAGGTTGGCGACGGTCTCGTTGGCGTCGCCCTTGGTGTGGCCGATGAGGCCGACCGGGCCGCGGCGGATCCAGCCGGTGACGTAGGTGGAGTCCAGGTGCTCGCCGGACTCCTCGATCACCCGGCCGCCCGCGTCGGGGACGGTGCCCGACGCGACGTCCCAGGGGAGCTTCGGCAGCTCGTCGGAGAGGTAGCCCACGGCCCGGTAGACCGCCGTGACGTCCCAGTCCTTGAACTCGCCGGTGCCCTTGACGTTGCCCGTGCCGTCGAGCTCGGTGCGCTCGGTGCGCAGGCCCACGACCTTGCCGTCCTCGCCGAGGATCTCCGAGGGGGACTCGAAGAAGTGCAGGAACAGCTTGTGCGGGCGCTCGCCGACGTCGCGGATCGCCCAGTTCTCCAGCGTCTTCGCGACCATGTCCGCCTGCTTGTTGCCGCGGCGGGTCTCGATGGAGCCGGCGTCGTAGTCGATGTCCTCGGGGTCGACGATGACCTCGATGGTGGGGGAGTGGTCCAGCTCGCGGAGCTCCATCGGGCTGAACTTCGCCTGCGCCGGGCCGCGCCGGCCGAAGACGTGGATCTCCTTGGCCCGGTTGGCCTTCAGGCCCTCGTGGACGTTCGGCGGGATCTCGGTCGGCAGCAGCTCCTCGGCGGTCTTCGCGAGGATGCGGGCCACGTCGAGGGCGACGTTGCCGACACCGAGCACGGCCACCTTCTCGGCCTCCAGCGACCAGGTGCGGGGCCAGTCCGGGTGCCCGTCGTACCAGGAGACGAAGTCGGCCGCGCCGTGGGAGCCGTCCAGCTCGACGCCCGGGATGTCGAGCGCCCGGTCCGCCGTCGCGCCGGTGGAGAAGATCACCGCGTCGTAGAAGGCGCGCAGGTCGTCCAGGGTGATGTCGGTGCCGTAGTCCACGTTGCCGAAGAGGCGGATCTGCGGCTTGTCGAGCACCTGGTGCAGGGCGGTGATGATGCCCTTGATGCGCGGGTGGTCGGGGGCGACGCCGTAACGGATCAGGCCGAAGGGAGCGGGCATGCGCTCGAAGAGATCGATGGAGACGCCGGGTTCGGCGGCTGCCACCTCGGACTTCAGCAGCGCATCGGCGGCGTAGATACCGGCGGGGCCGGCTCCGACGATGGCTACCCGCAGGGGGCGGGGCATGGCAGGTTCCCTTCGAGCGGCGACAAGAGGCTCGTCGACAACCCTAAACAAAGGCAAGCCTAAGTCTGTACCCGGTCCCCTTCTATGAGCCCATAAGGCAGACTTATGAGTTCTCAAAGATCCACTTGACGATGCTTCCCCGGCGCCTCCCCGCCCCTCCCCGGCCGGTGCCGCGGGCGCCGTCCGCGGGAGCGCCGCACGGCTGCCGGGCGGCTTCCCGAGTGCCGCCGGAGCGCCGTCGGAGGGCCGTCGGAGGGCCCCGTCACCCGGGACACGCCGCATCCGCTCGCCGGATCGGGGCGCCGCGCGGTGGAGACTGACCGTCTGATCGCGGCAGCTCTGCCCAGGGAAGGGGGGCGCACGCCATGACCCTGCCCATCGGTACGTACGTCGTCGACACCCGCACCGGACGCGTGGGCCGGTTCATGGGGCCGGCCGGTCCGTTCGTCGCGCTGAGACCCGTCGGCGGCGGGCGCGAGTGGGAGTGCGAGCCCGAAGAGGTGCGCCCGGCCACCGCGGCGGAGCGGATCAGCGCCACGACGGCCTATGTGAACGCCCGCAGCCGCGGCGAGGTGACCTGACCCGGTCCGTGCGTCCCTGACCCGGTCCGTGCGTCCCGGCCCCGGTCCGTGCGTCCCGGCCCCGGTCAGTAGTACCCGGTCTCGCCGTCCAGCAGCTCGCGGACGGCGTCGAGGTGTCCGGCGTGCCGGGCGGTCTCCTCGATCATGTGGATCACCATCCAGCGCAGCGAGGCGGCGGCCGAGCGGAAGTCGGGGTGCCGGCCCACCTCGTCGAGGTCATGGGCGGCGATGATCTCGTCCGAGATCGCGCACTGCTCGCGGTAGTCGTCGAGCAGCCGCGCGAGCGGCACGCCCTCCACCCGCATGTCCAGGTCCTCCGGGTCCTCGGAGAACTGGGGGCCCTCGGCCGGGCGGCCCAGGAACAGCACCTCGAACCAGGTCTGCTCGGTCCACCGCAGATGGGAGACGATCCCGGCGACCGTCATCAGCGGGGACGACGGCAGCACCGCACGGTGCGCGTCCTCCTCGGCGAGCCCCTCGCACTTGAAGTGCACGATCTCGCGCTGCATCCGGAACCAGCCCGTGAGCTGGGTCCGCTCGTCCGCGCTGAAGGGGGGCCGTTCCCGGGGAAGTGTCATGTCCGCGGACGCTAGCGGCCCCCGGCCGTGCCCGCACCGGGTTTTCCGGAGCGGGCGCGGCGGGTGCACGGGGCCGCGATGAGTTCCGGACGCGGACCCGGTCACGACTGCATGGACAAGGAATTCACCGCCGTACTGGAGAAGAGCCCCGCCGAAGGCGGCTGGACGTACCTGGTCTGGCCCGAGTCGGCCGCGTTCTTCGGCACCCGAGGCCTGGTCAAGGTGCGCGGCACCATCGACGGCCACCCGTTCCGCAGCTCCTTCATGGCCCTCGGCGACGGCCGCCACAAGCTCCCCGTGAAGGCGGACATCCGCAAGGCCATCGGCAAGGACGCGGGCGACACCGTGACCGTCCGCCTCCTCGAACGCGTACGGGAGTGACCGCGCGCGCGGACCGGGGCCGGGGCGGGGCGCCCGGTACGGGAGAATGGGCGCATGAGCCTCTTCCGTGACGACGGTGTCGTGCTGCGCACCCAGAAGCTGGGTGAGGCGGACCGCATCATCACGCTGCTCACCCGCGGTCACGGCCGCGTGCGGGCGGTGGCGCGCGGAGTGCGGCGCACCAAGTCCAAGTTCGGGGCGCGGCTGGAGCCGTTCTCCCATGTCGACGTGCAGTTCTTCGCGCGCGGCAGCGAGCTGGTGGGGCGCGGGCTGCCGCTGTGCACCCAGTCGGAGACCATCGCCCCCTACGGCAGCGGCATCGTCAGCGACTACGCCCGCTACACGGCCGGCACCGCCATGCTGGAGACCGCCGAACGCTTCACCGACCACGAGGGGGAGCCGGCGGTGCAGCAGTACCTGCTGCTCGTCGGCGGTCTGCGCACCCTCGCGCGGGGCGAGCACGCGCCGAATCTCGTCCTCGACGCCTTCCTGCTGCGCTCGCTGGCCGTCAACGGCTACGCGCCCAGCTTCGGCGACTGCGCCCGCTGCGGGCTCCCGGGCCCGAACCGGTTCTTCTCCGTGGCCGCGGGCGGCGCCCTGTGCGGTGACTGCCGGGTGCCCGGCAGCGTCGTACCCTCTGCGGAGGCCATCGCCCTGCTGAGCGCGCTGCTCACGGGCGACTGGCCGACGGCGGACGCGTGCGAGGCGCGTCACGTCAGGGAGGGCAGCGGGCTGGTGTCCGCGTATCTGCACTGGCACCTGGAGCGTGGCCTGCGCTCGCTCCGGTACGTAGAGAAGTAGCTGACGAGGAGTTGTGAGCCGCATGGCACGACGCGGAATCCTGGGGCGGTCCCGCCGCGAGTACAAGGTCCCCGAGCCGCACCCCTCCGGCGCCCGCCCGCCCCGGATCCCGTCCGAGCTGGTCCCGAACCACGTGGCCTGCGTCATGGACGGCAACGGCCGCTGGGCGAAGGACCGCGGCCTGCCGCGCACCGAGGGCCACAAGGTCGGCGAGGGCGTCGTCCTCGACGTGCTCAAGGGCTGCCTGGAGATGGGCGTCAAGAACCTCTCGCTCTACGCCTTCTCCACGGAGAACTGGAAGCGCTCGCCCGAAGAGGTCCGCTTCCTGATGAACTTCAACCGGGACGTCATCCGCCGCCGCCGTGACGAGATGAACGAGCTCGGCATCCGCATCCGCTGGGTGGGCCGGATGCCCAAGATGTGGAAGTCCGTCGTCCAGGAGCTCCAGGTCGCACAGGAGCAGACCGTCGACAACGACGCGATGACGCTCTACTTCTGCGTCAACTACGGCGGCCGGGCCGAGGTCGCGGACGCCGCGCAGGCCATCGCGCGTGACGTCGCCGCCGGCCGGCTGGACCCGGGCAAGGTCAACGAGAAGACCTTCCAGAAGTACCTCTACTACCCGGACATGCCGGACGTCGACCTCTTCCTGCGTCCCAGCGGTGAGCAGCGCACGTCCAACTACCTGATCTGGCAGTCGAGTTACGCCGAGATGGTGTTCCAGGACGTGCTGTGGCCGGACTTCGACCGCCGCGACCTGTGGCGTGCCTGCCTCGAATACGCCCAGCGCGACCGCCGGTTCGGCGGTGCGATCCCCAACGAGGAGATCGCCGCGATGCAGGGCCGCCCGGACACCACCACCGGCTGATCCGGCCGGCCTCGCGGCGGCGGCCGGTCCCGGCCGCCGCCCCCGCCGGCCTGCTCGGGTCTCCCGCCGCGGCCGGTCCGGCCGTCGTGGCCGCCCGCTACGATCACGGCCCATGACGGACACACAGGACCGGCCCGGCGCGTACGAGGACCCCGGCACGGGCGCACACGGGGAAACCGCGGCCGGGGCTGCCGTGGAGTTCGTCTACGAGATCACCGTGCCCGACCTGGCGGACTCGCTGAACGCCCGGCTCCGCGCCACCCCGTCGGGCCGCCGCACCCGGTGGCTGCTGCGCGTCGCCGGTGTCGTCGGCGCCGTCTGGCTGGTGGGGCTGACACTCGGCGACCCCGTGTACACGGAGCTGCTGCCGCCGGCCGCGTTCCTGGTCATCGGCTTCGGGCTCACACCGGTGGTCCACTTCCTCCAGGCCCGTCAGGTGCACGCCGTGGCGTCCCGGCAGGGGCCCTTCCGGGCCACGGCGACGGACGAGGGCATCCGGCTGGTCTCCCGGGACAGCGACACCCTCCACCGCTGGGCCATGTACGCCCGCTGCGCGGAGACCGACACCGTCTTCGTGCTGCTCACCGGCGACAAGCACGGCGTCGGGATGCTGACGCTGCCCAAGCGCGGCGCCACGACCGCGGACGGCGCGCCGACCGCCTCCGCGCCCTGCTCGACGGACACGTCGAGCGCGTCTGACACCTCGGCCTCCGGCCCCCCTGGGTGAACGCCCCCGCACGAACGCCCGGGCACGACGCCCTCGGGCACGACGACCCCCGCCCCGGAACCACGCCCCGGGCACGACGACCCCCGTCGCACGCCCCCCGGACACGGCGGCGGAGGATCAGGCGGGCTTCGCGGCACACTCCGCGCAGGTGCCGAAGATCTCCACCGTGTGCGCCACGTTCACATAGCCGTGCTGGGCGGCGACGGTCTCGGCCCACTGCTCGACCGCGGGGCCCTCGACCTCGACGGCCTTCCCGCACAGCCGGCACACCAGGTGATGGTGGTGGTCGTCGGTGGAGCAGCGCCGGTAGACCGACTCGCCGTCGCTGGTGCGCAGCACGTCCACCTCGCCCGCGTCCGCGAGCGACTGGAGGGTGCGGTACACCGTGGTCAGGCCGACCGAGTCGCCGCGGTGCTTGAGCATGTCGTGCAGCTCCTGGGCGCTGCGGAACTCGTCCACCTCGTCGAGCGCCGCCGCGACCGCGGCACGCTGCCGGGTGGACCGGCCTCGCACCGGGGCGGTGTTCCCGCCGGTTGGCGCCGTGGTCACTGGAGCCTCCTTGCCTCGCCCGCACATGTGTCGGGCCATTCTGCCAGGCCCTCACACGGACGCGTTCCGTACTGCCGGTGCGCGGTGCCGGGTCCGGCACCGCCCGCCGTCTCAGACCTTGACGTCGTCGTTCGGACGTCTGCTGCCCGGCATCGGGGCCGTGCAGTCCGCCCCGCCGCCGGAGTCCGCCTCCAGGGCCCTCGCCCGGCGCCGTGCCAGCGGCGCGGCCAGCGCGGTCAGCAGGACGAAGACGCCGATGGCCAGCATCACAATGGTCGCTCCCGGCGGCACGTCCTGGAAGTAGGACGTGGTCGTGCCGGTGAGCGCGACGACGACGCCGATGCCGACCGCCAGCGCGTAGGTCGCCTTGAAGGAGCGCGCGAGCTGCTGCGCCGCGGCCACCGGGACCACCATCAGGGCGCTGACCAGCAGCAGACCGACGACGCGCATGGCGACGCTCACGGTGACCGCCGCCGTGACGGCGATCAGCAGGTTCAGCGCCCGCACCGGAAGGCCGGTGACCCGGGCGAACTCCTCGTCCTGGCTGACGGCGAAGAGCTGCCGCCGCAGGCCCAGGGAGACCGCCACCACGAAGGCGGCGAGCAGCACGATCGCCGTGACGTCCCCGTCGGAGACCGTGGACAGCGAGCCGAAGAGGTAGCTGGTCAGGTTGGCGGTGGAACCGGAGTCCGACAGCTCGATCAGCAGGACACCGCCCGCCATGCCGCCGTAGAACAGCATCGCCAGCGCGATGTCGCCCCGGGTGCGCCCGTAGGTGCGGATGAGCTCCATCAGCACGGCGCCGAGCACCGAGACCAGGGTGGCCATCCAGATGGGGTTGGCCGACATCAGGAAGCCGAGCCCGACACCGGTCATCGCGACATGGCCGATGCCGTCGCCCATCAGCGCCTGGCGCCGCTGCACCAGGTAGATGCCGACGGCGGGCGCCGTGATGCCGACCAGCAGGGCCGCGATCAGCGCCCGCTGCATGAACGGGGATTGGAGCATTTCGATCATGTCAGCAGTCCCGTGCGGAGCGGCTCGTCGGCCGCGTGCGGATGTACGTGGTCGTGGCCGGGCAGCGCGTGCTGGCCGACGGCCTCCGGCGGCGGGCCGTCATGGACGACGCAGCCGTCGCGCAGCACCACCGCGCGGTCGATCAGCGGCTCCAGCGGGCCCAGCTCGTGCAGGACCAGCAGCACGGTCGTCCCGGCGGCGACCTGCTCGCGCAGGGTGCCCGCGAGCACCTCCTGGCTGGCCAGGTCCACGCCCGCCATCGGCTCGTCCATGATCAGCAGATCCGGTTCGGAGGCCAGCGCCCGGGCGATCAGCACCCGCTGGTGCTGGCCGCCGGAGAGCGCGCCCACCGGGTCCTTGGCGCGGTCGCCGAGACCGACCAGCTCCACGGCCCGCCGCACGGCGGCCCGGTCGGCGCGCGAGGGCAGGCCGAACGGGGCGCGCGAGAGACGGCCGGAGGCCACGACCTCGCGCACGGTCGCCGGCACCCCGCTCGCGGCGGTGGTGCGCTGCGGCACGTAGCCGACGCGCCGCCATGCGCGGAAGCGCCGCAGCCCGGTGCCGAACAGCTCCACGCTGCCCTCGTCGAGCGGCACCTGGCCGATCACGGAGCGCACGGCGGTGGATTTGCCGGAGCCGTTGGCGCCGAGCAGGGCCACCACCTCACCGCGGTGGACGGTGAGGTCGACGCCGCGCAGGACGGGCCGGGAGCCGAGTGTGGCGCGGGCTCCGCGGACGGAAATGACCGGCTCGGTGTTCATGGCGGGCCGCCTCTCGTCTGATTGCGTCACTTCGCGCCGAGGGCCTTCTGCAGCGCGGCGAGGTTCGAGCGCATGACCTCGGTGTAGTCATCGCCCCGGGACTTGTCCGTGATTCCCTCCAGCGGGTCGAGGACGTCCGTCTTCAGGCCGGTGTCCTTCGCGAGGGTCTTCGCGGTGCGGTCGCTGGCGAGGGTCTCGAAGAAGACGGTCGTGACCTTGTCCTTCGCCGCGATCGTCTGGAGTTCCTTGATACGGGCCGGGCTGGGCTCGGACTCGGGGGCGACGCCCGAGATGCCCTCCTGCTCCAGGCCGTAGGCCTCGGCGAGGTAGCCGAAGGCGGAGTGGGTGGTGATGAACGTCCGGGTGGCGGTGTTCTTCAGACCCTGCTCGAAGTCCTTGTCGAGGGCGGTCAGCTCGGCGACCAGCGCCTCGGTGTTCTTCTTGTACTCGGCGGCGTGGTCGGGGTCGGCCTTCTCCATCCGGGCGCCGACGCCCTGGGCGACCTCCGCGTACTTCGCGGGGTCGAGCCAGATGTGCGGGTCGGCGCCGCCCTCGGTGGTGTGGTCGTGGCCCTCGTGACCGGCCTCGCCCCCGGCCTCCTCGTGGCCCTCCTCGTGGGCGTGGCCGTCGCCCTCCTCGTGGGCGTGTCCGTCCTCCCCCTCGTGGGAGTGGTCGTGGCCGCCGCCGGTGCCGAAGCTCTCCATCGTGGTCAGCTCCGCCGCGTCGACCTTGTGCGCCACGGAGGCCTGCTCGATGGCCTTGTCGACGGCCGGCTGCACGCCCTTCAGGTAGAGGATGAACCCGGAGTCGTTCAGCTCGGCCGTCTGGCGGGGCTTGAGCTCCAGGTCGTGCGGTTCCACGCCGGGCTTGGTGAGGGTGGTCACCGAGACATTGGCGCCACCTATCCGCTCGGCGAGATACTGCATGGGGTAGAACGACGCCACGACCTTCAGCCTGCCGTCGTCCGTGCGCTCAGCGGCGTCGGAGGTGGAGCACGCGGAGACGGCCAGCAGGCCGAGCCCGACGGCTCCGGCGACGGCGGTGGTGGGTATGAGGCGTCGTACGTTCATGACAGTCATTTTCAACAAAAACGGAAACGATTGTCAATAAACCTCGGTGCCGCCTGCGTCACCCGGTCCGGACCGGAACCGATTTGATCCGGGGGGTGCGGCCGCCGGTAATCTGAATCATTCTCCGTTCGCCGTCGTACTGAAGAGAGCACCGTGGCCGCCGACAAGATCGACACGATCGTCAACCTGAGCAAGCGCCGTGGCTTTGTCTACCCCTGCAGTGAGATCTACGGCGGTCAGCGTGCCGCCTGGGACTACGGGCCGCTGGGTGTCGAGCTGAAGGAGAACATCAAGCGCCAGTGGTGGCGCTACATGGTCACCTCGCGCGAGGACGTCGTCGGTATCGACTCGTCGGTGATCCTGGCCACCGAGGTCTGGGAGGCCTCCGGCCACGTCGCCACCTTCACGGACCCGCTGACCGAGTGCACCTCGTGTCACAAGCGCTTCCGCGCCGACCACCTGGAGGAGGCGTACGAGGAGAAGCACGGCCGCCTCCCCGAGAACGGCCTCGCCGGCCTCAGCTGCCCCCACTGCGGCAACAAGGGCACCTTCACCGAGCCCAAGCAGTTCTCCGGCCTGCTCTCCACCCACCTCGGCCCGACCCAGGACTCCGGTTCCGTCGCCTACCTGCGTCCCGAGACGGCGCAGGGCATCTTCACCAACTTCGGCCAGGTGCTCCAGACCTCGCGCAAGAAGCCGCCCTTCGGCATCGCGCAGATGGGCAAGTCCTTCCGCAACGAGATCACGCCCGGCAACTTCATCTTCCGCACCCGCGAGTTCGAGCAGATGGAGATGGAGTTCTTCGTCAAGCCGGGCGAGGACGAGCAGTGGCAGGAGTACTGGATGGAGCAGCGCTGGAACTGGTACACCGGCCTCGGCCTGCGCGAGGAGAACATGCGCTGGTTCGAGCACCCGCAGGAGAAGCTCTCCCACTACTCCAAGCGCACCGCGGACATCGAGTACCGCTTCCAGTTCGGCGGCAGCGAGTGGGGCGAGCTGGAGGGTGTCGCCAACCGCACCGACTACGACCTCTCCGCGCACTCCAAGGCGTCCGGCACCGACCTGCAGTACTTCGACCAGGACGCCGGCGAGCGCTGGACCCCGTACGTCATCGAGCCCGCGGCCGGTGTCGGCCGGACGATGCTCGCCTTCCTGCTGGACGCCTACAACGAGGACGAGGCGCCCAACGCCAAGGGCGTCATGGAAAAGCGCGCCGTGATGCGCCTCGACCCGCGCATCGCGCCGGTCAAGGTCGCCGTCCTGCCGCTGAGCCGCAACGCGCAGCTCTCGCCGAAGGCCAAGGGCCTCGCCGCCGACCTCCGGCAGAACTGGAACATCGAGTTCGACGACGCCGGCGCCATCGGCCGCCGCTACCGCCGTCAGGACGAGATCGGCACGCCGTACTGCGTCACCGTCGACTTCGACACCCTCGACGACAACGCCGTCACCGTGCGCGAGCGTGACTCGATGAAGCAGGAGCGCGTCTCGCTGGACCAGATCCAGGGCTACCTCGGCAGCCGTCTGCTCGGCTGCTGACACCCGCGCCGCGGACACACCGGAGCCCCCGGTCCGACCTCGTGTCGGACCGGGGGCTTTGTCGTGGGCGGGCCTGCCGCCCGGCGTCAGGGGGCGCTCCGCTCAGGGGCGCAGGCCGCGCAGCAGCAGGCCCACCACCTCGTCGAACTCCGCGTCCGCGGTGGGCGAGCGCCAGCCCGGCGCGTGTGCCGGGTCGTGGAAGCGGGCGGTGGCGGCGAACACGGCGCGCGCCGACGCCGAGGGGTCGGGCGCCGTGAACTCGCCGGCCGCCACCCCCTCCTCGACGATCCGCCGGACCTGGTCCTCCAGCACGGTCAGATGCCGGTCCACGACTCCGCTGCTCTCGTCGATGAGCACGTTGTACGTCGCGAAGAGCTCCGGGTCGTCGCCCGCCTTGTGGCGCTTGGCCTCGAAGAGGGTCGCGAGCCATTCCCGCAGCTTCTCGGGCGCGGGGCCGGGCGTGGCGGCCAGCTCCTCCAGCGTCCCCTCGGTCCGGCCGAGCCAGCGGTGGGTCACCGCCTCCCGCAGCTCCGCCTTGGTGCGGAAGTGCCGGTAGACGCTGCCGTGGCTGACGCCGAGCGCGCGTGCCACGTCGACCACCGTCGCCTTCGCCGGGCCGTAGCGGCGCAGCACCTCCTCGGTGGCTTCGAGGATGCGCTCGGGGGTGAGGGCTTCGGGCGTCATGGCGTCTGCGCTGCCTTTCGGTGGTCACGGCTCACGCGACCGTACCCAAGGATCAGTGCTCGCTGTCGAGGTGGGCCATCTGGGCCTGCGGGTAGCGCTCGCCGGAGGCCGAGCCGGCGGGGACGGCCTTCTCGATCGCGGCGAGGTCCCCGGCGTCGAGCGCCACGTCCAGCGCGCCGAGCGCCTCCTCCAGGCGCGCGCGGGTGCGGGCCCCGACGAGGGGCACGATGTCCGTGCCGCGGCTGAGCACCCAGGCGATGGCCGCCTGCGCGGTGCTGACGCCCTTGGCCTCCGCCACGGCGCGCAGCCGGTCGACCAGGTCGAGATTGCGCTGGAGGTTCTCGCCCTGGAAGCGGGGGCTCATGCCGCGGAAGTCGCCCGGGGCCAGCTCGCGGTCGCGGGTGAAGTGGCCGCTGATGAGACCGCGCGAGAGCACCCCGTACGCGGTGACACCGATGCCGAGCTCCCGGACGGTGGGCAGGATCGTCTGCTCGATGCCGCGAGAGAGCAGGGAGTACTCGATCTGGAGGTCCGCGATCGGGGCCGTGGCCGCCGCGCGGCGGATGGTGTCCGCGCCGGCCTCCGAGAGCCCGATGTGGCGGACGTGGCCCGCCTCCACCAGCTCGGCGATGGCGCCGACGGTCTCCTCGATCGGCACGTCCGGGTCGACGCGGGCGATCCGGTAGACGTCGATGTGGTCGGTGCCCAGGCGCTGGAGGCTGTAGGCGGCGAAGTTCTTCACCGCGGCGGGGCGGCCGTCGTAACCGGTGAAGCCGCCCTCGACGGTGCGCAGGGCGCCGAACTTGACGCTCACGACGGCCTGTTCCCGGGCGGCCGGGGGCGCGGTGCGCAGGGCCTCGTTGATCAGCAGCTCGTTGTGGCCCATGCCGTAGAAGTCGCCGGTGTCGAGGAGCGTGACGCCGGCGTCGAGCGCCGCGTGGACGGTGGCGATCGACTCGGCGCGGTCCGCCGCCCCGTAGAGCGCGGACATGCCCATGCAGCCGAGGCCGAGGGCGGAGACCTGGGGGCCCGTGGTGCCGAGGGCGCGGACGGGGCGGGGGAGCTGGGCGGCGGAGGAGGTCATGAGGGTCTCCCGAGGACGTGTCGGTTGCCGTGCCGTACCCCTCCACGATGGCATGACGACTGACAGATTTCAATATCTGTCAGTCGTCATCCGTCGTTCGGGTGACCGGGTGGTCGGGTCGGCGGGCGGAGAAAACCGGATGCCGCGCGTGCGGGGCGCGCGCTACCTTCGGCTCATGTCTTCGTTCTTCCAGATCTACGAGTGAGAGCGCGGCGGCCCCGCCGCCCACGCCGGACGCATCACCAGTCATGTCTCACCACGATGGGAGAACCCCATGGCCAAGAGCCGCAACAACCTCCTCGGCGTCGGCGGACAGCGCAAGAAGCTGTCCCGTACGGGCGGGCAGGGCAACGGCCCCGCGGCCGCCGCCGACCGCAAGGCGGCCGTCGACCAGAAGCAGGAGCTGCTCCGCAGGATGCGTGAGCGCGCCGCCCAGGGCGGCACGGAGCAGCCCGCGCCCCAGGAGGAGTCCTCCTCCTGACCGTCCGCACCTCCGCGAGGCCCGGACCGCCCCCGGCGGTCCGGGCCTTTCGCCGTCCGGGCGCGGGTGCCCCGGACGGCCCCGGTGTGCGCCCCGGAGGTGCGGGTGCCGGGCCGCCCCGGGACACGTCCCGCATCCCCCAATAGCGGGCATTTCGCCGGAAAAGGTATAGATTTCCGCTCGTCGTACGGGCGCCGCGAGCCGCGCCGCCCCGGGAGCCGAGTGGGGGCGGGCGCGTCATGAGCGGGAGCACCGAGCGGACCGGGAGCCACGAGGTCACCCCGCCGACGGCGAAGCTGACCCTGACGACGCTCACCGCGATGGTGGTCGGCTCGATGGTCGGGGCGGGGGTCTTCTCGCTGCCGAGCCGCTTCGCGCAGGAGACCGGCGTCGCGGGGGCGCTGATCGCCTGGGCGATCGCCGGCACCGGCATGCTGATGCTGGCGTTCGTCTTCCAGTCGCTGGCGGTGCGCCGGCCCGACCTCGACGCCGGTGTCTACGCCTACGCCAAGGCCGGCTTCGGCGAGTACCTGGGCTTCTTCTCGGCGTTCGGCTACTGGGCCAGCGCCTGCGTCGGCAACGTGACCTACTGGGTCCTCATCATGTCCACCGTCGGCGCGGTCTGGCCCGCGCTCGGCGACGGCGACACCCTGCTCGCCGCCGTGCTCTCCACGCTCGGGCTCTGGGGCTTCTTCCTGCTGATCCGCCGCGGGGTGAAGGAGGCCACGACGATCAACCGCGTCGTCACGGTCGCCAAGGTCGTCCCGATCCTCGTGTTCGTCGTCATCGCGCTCTTCTACTTCGACGCGGGGGTGTTCGCCGACAACTTCGCGGGGGCCGACTACGCCGGCTCGCTCTTCAACCAGGTCCGCGGCACCATGCTGGCCACGGTCTTCGTCTTCCTCGGCGTCGAGGGCGCCAGCGTGTACTCGCGGCACGCCAAGCGGCGCGCGGACGTCGGCCGGGCGACGGTGCTCGGCTTCCTCAGCGTCTTCGCCGTCTTCGCCTCGGTCACCGTCGTCTCCTACGGCATCATGCCGATGGGCGAGATCGCCGAGCTGCGCCAGCCGTCCATGGCCGGCGTCCTGGAGCACGCGGTCGGGACCTGGGGCAAGGTGTTCGTCAGCGTCGGGCTGATCGTCTCCGTGCTCGGCGCCTACCTGGCGTGGACGCTGATGGCCGCCGAGGTGCTGTTCGTCGCGGCGAAGGACGAGGACATGCCGCGCTTCCTCGGGCGGTCCAGCGGCGACGACGTGCCGGTGCCGGCGCTGATGATGACGACGCTGCTGAGCCAGCTCGTGCTGGTCGTGACGCTGTTCTCGGACGACGCGTTCAACTTCGCGCTCGACCTCACCAGCGCGCTGAGCCTGATCCCCTTCCTGCTGGCGGCGGCCTTCGCCCTGAAGCTCGGGCTGCGGCCGGACGAGCGGACGGCGGGCGGCGCGATCACGGGACGGGAGATCACGGTGGCCGCGGTCGCCACCGTCTACACCGCGTTCCTGCTGTTCGCCGCCGGGCTGAAGTTCGTGCTGGTGTCGTTCATCGTCTACGCGCCGGCGACGCTGCTCTTCGCCAAGGCCCGCCGCGAGCAGGGCCGGCGGCTGTTCTCCCCGCGCGAGCTGCTCATCTGCGCCGTCTCGGTGGCCGGGGCCGTGCTCGGGGTCGCCGCCCTGGCCCTGGGCTGGATCAGCCTCTGACCGCGGGCCGGGGGGCCGCGCGCCGCGCGCCATGAGCCGCGGGCCCCGGCCGGCAGGGCCCGCGCACCGGCGTCGCGGACGCGGGCGGGGCGGCCGGCGGTGTCGGATGCCTCACGCGGCCCCCGGGCCTCCCTGCGCATGCGGGACAATGGGCGGATGACCACGCTCGCCCCCGCCGCCTCCAGCCTCCGGATCGGTCCGCACACCGTGCAGCCGCCGGTGGTGCTCGCCCCCATGGCCGGTATCACCAACGCCCCCTTCCGCACCCTGTGCCGCGAGTTCAGCGGGGGCAAGGGCCTGTTCGTCAGCGAGATGATCACCACCCGGGCCCTGGTGGAGCGCAACGAGAAGACCATGCAGCTCATCCACTTCGACGCGACCGAGACACCGCGCTCGATCCAGCTCTACGGAGTGGACCCGGTCACCGTCGGCAAGGCGGTGCGCATGATCGTGGACGAGGATCTGGCCGACCACATCGACCTGAACTTCGGCTGCCCCGTCCCCAAGGTGACCCGCAAGGGCGGCGGTTCCGCCCTCCCGTACAAGCGGAACCTGCTGCGCGCGATCCTCCGCGAGGCCGTGGGGAACGCGGGCGGGCTGCCCGTCACCATGAAGATGCGCAAGGGCATCGACGACGACCACATCACCTTCCTCGACGCGGGTCGGATCGCCGTCGACGAGGGCGTGACGGCCATCGCCCTGCACGGGCGCACGGCCGCCCAGCACTACGGCGGCACCGCGGACTGGGACGCCATCGCCCGGCTCAAGGAGCACGTCCCGGAGATCCCGGTGCTCGGCAACGGCGACATCTGGTCCGCCGGGGACGCCCTGCGGATGGTGCGCGAGACGGGTTGCGACGGTGTGGTCGTGGGCCGCGGCTGCCTGGGCCGCCCGTGGCTCTTCGGGGACCTGGTGGCGGCCTTCGAGGGCCGCACGGGGGAGTACGCGCGGCCCACGCTGCGCGAGGTGGCGGACGTGATGCTGCGCCACGCGACGCTGCTGGGGGAGTGGATCGGCGACGAGTCACGCGGTGTCATCGACTTCCGCAAGCATGTGGCCTGGTACCTGAAGGGCTTCGCGGTCGGTTCCGAGATGCGCAAGCGGCTGGCGGTCACCTCCTCCCTGGACGAGCTGGGCGCTCAGTTGAGCGAGCTGGACCTGGACCAGCCGTGGCCGGCCGGCGCGGACGGCCCGCGCGGGCGGACCTCGGGGAACAACCGTGTGGTGCTGCCCGACGGCTGGCTGAAGGACCCGTACGACTGCGCCGGTGTCGGCGAGGAGGCGGAACTCGACACCTCCGGCGGCTGAGCCCGCCGGAAGGGGTCCGGATGATGGAATTCCGGCCCCGCGGGCGGCGTGATCCTCGCCACCCCTGATAGGGGTGGCGCTCAGATGAGCGAATTTTAGACGCCTGCACCTCCCGAAGGGTGGCACTCAGTGCCACCCTTTTGGCGTTCGGATCCCATCGGCGGCGATGACCCTCCGTGGGCGAATGATCGATCAACGATCACCCTCCGCGCCGATGCGTTCAGAAGTCGAAGGAACGGGTGCGCACCCCACCCGCCGCCAGGCACTTTCGATCTGCTGGCGGACGAGTGGTTAAGGCCGTATGACGCGCAAGTGGACGTACCCAGACGCCTTTGATCTGGGTATGTTCCTCGCCGTCAGGGCAGCCACCCGAGTCGTCGAGGAGTCGAGACCCGTGTCGGAAAACAAAGATCAGAAGTTCGTCTACGACTTCACCGAGGGCAACAAGGACCTGAAGGACCTTCTCGGTGGCAAGGGTGCGAACCTCGCCGAGATGACCAACCTCGGTCTCCCGGTCCCTCCCGGGTTCACGATCACGACCGAGGCGTGCAAGGTCTACCTCGACAGCGGCGAGGAGCCGGCGGCACTCCGCGACGAGGTGAGTGCGCACCTCGACGCCCTGGAGACCTCCATGGGCAAGCGGCTCGGCCAGGCCGACGACCCGCTGCTCGTCTCGGTGCGCTCGGGCGCCAAGTTCTCGATGCCCGGCATGATGGACACCGTCCTCAACATCGGCCTCTCCGACGAGTCCGTCGCGGGCCTCGCCGCCCAGGCCGGCGACGAGCGCTTCGCCTGGGACTCGTACCGCCGCCTCATCCAGATGTTCGGCAAGACCGTGCTGGGCGTCGACGGCGAGCTCTTCGAGGACGCGCTGGACGAGGCCAAGGCCGCCAAGAAGGTCGCCGTCGACACCGACCTCGACGCCGCGGACCTCAAGAAGCTGGTCAAGCACTTCAAGAAGATCGTCAAGGCCGAGGCGGGCCGGGACTTCCCGCAGGACCCGCGCGAGCAGATGGACCTCGCCATCCACGCGGTCTTCGACTCCTGGAACACCGACCGGGCCAAGCTCTACCGCCGCCAGGAGCGCATCCCCGGCGACCTCGGCACCGCGGTCAACGTCTGCTCCATGGTCTTCGGCAACCTCGGCCCCGACTCCGGCACCGGCGTCGCCTTCACCCGCGACCCCGCCTCCGGCCACCAGGGCGTGTACGGCGACTACCTCCAGAACGCCCAGGGCGAGGACGTCGTCGCGGGCATCCGCAACACCGTCCCGCTGGCGGACCTGGAGTCGATCGACAAGACGTCGTACGACCAGCTCATGCAGATCATGGAGACCCTGGAGAACCACTACCGGGACCTCTGCGACATCGAGTTCACCATCGAGCGCGGCCAGCTCTGGATGCTCCAGACCCGCGTCGGCAAGCGCACCGCCGGCGCCGCGTTCCGCATCGCCACGCAGCTCGTCGACCAAGGCCTGATCGACGAGGCCGAGGCGCTCCAGCGCGTCAACGGGGCGCAGCTCGCGCAGCTCATGTTCCCCCGCTTCGACGACAAGGCCACCACCGAGCTGCTGGGCCGCGGCATCGCCGCCTCCCCGGGCGCGGCCGTCGGCAAGGCCGTCTTCGACTCGTACACGGCCGTCAAGTGGTCGCGTTCGGGCGAGAAGGTCATCCTCATCCGCCGCGAGACCAACCCGGACGACCTGGACGGCATGATCGCCGCCGAGGGCATCCTGACCTCGCGCGGCGGCAAGACCTCGCACGCCGCCGTCGTCGCCCGCGGCATGGGCAAGACCTGTGTCTGCGGCGCCGAGGACCTGGAGGTCGACACCAAGCGCCGCCGGATGACGGTGGGCGGGACGGTCGTCGAGGAGGGCGACGTCGTCTCCATCGACGGCTCCACCGGCAAGGTGTACCTCGGCGAGGTGCCGGTCGTGCCGTCCCCGGTCGTCGAGTACTTCGAGGGCCGGATGCACGCCGGCGCCGACGACGCCGACGAGCTGGTGCAGGCCGTCCACCGGATCATGGCCTACGCGGACCGGGTACGCCGGCTGCGCGTACGGGCCAACGCCGACAACGCCGAGGACGCGCTGCGCGCCCGCCGCTTCGGCGCCCAGGGCATCGGCCTGTGCCGCACCGAGCACATGTTCCTCGGCGAGCGCCGCGAGATGGTCGAGAAGCTGATCCTCGCCGACACCGACGAGGAGCGCGAGGAGGCCCTCCAGGCCCTGCTCCCGCTCCAGAAGAAGGACTTCGTCGAGCTGTTCGAGGCGATGGACGGGCTGCCGGTGACGGTGCGTCTGCTCGACCCGCCGCTGCACGAGTTCCTGCCCGACATCACCGAGCTCTCGGTGCGCGTCGCCCTCGCCGAGGCCCGCAAGGACCACAACGAGAACGATCTGCGCCTGCTCCAGGCCGTGCACCGGCTGCACGAGCAGAACCCGATGCTCGGCCTGCGCGGAGTGCGTCTCGGCCTGGTCATCCCCGGCCTGTTCGGCATGCAGGTGCGGGCCATCGCCGAGGCCGCGGCGCAGCGCGTCGACGCCAAGGGCGACCCGCGCGCGGAGATCATGATCCCGCTGGTGGGCACCGTCCAGGAACTGGAGATCGTGCGGGACGAGGCCGAGGAGGTCATCGCCGAGGTCGCGCGGCAGACCGGTGTCGAACTCCGGCTGGCCCTCGGCACGATGATCGAGCTGCCCAGGGCCGCGCTGACCGCCGGCCAGATCGCGGAGGCCGCGGAGTTCTTCTCCTTCGGCACCAACGACCTCACCCAGACGGTGTGGGGCTTCTCCCGCGACGACGTGGAGGCCAGCTTCTTCACCGCCTACCTGGAGAAGGGCATCTTCGGCGTCAGCCCGTTCGAGACGATCGACAAGGACGGCGTGGGCGCCCTCGTCCGCGACGCCGTGGCGGCCGGCCGGGCCACCCGCCCCGACCTCAAGCTCGGTGTCTGTGGCGAGCACGGCGGCGACCCGGAGTCCGTGCACTTCTTCCACGAGGTGGGCCTGGACTACGTCTCCTGCTCGCCCTTCCGGATCCCGGTGGCCCGCCTGGAGGCGGGACGCGCCGCGGCGCAGTCGGCGGGCAGCGACTCCCGCTGACGCGGGTCAGGGCTCCCGCCGGCGGCGGGAGGTGCTCGGTCAACGGCGCCCGAGCACCCGTCCGCCCCAGGCGGACACCCTTCCGGGGCCGTCATCCGGGCCGGGGCACGAAACCCGGAGCCCGGTAACCCGACCCTCACCGGCTCCCGGTGACGGTCCCGGAATCACAGCGGTAGGGGCAGGCGCCCCGTGCAAGGCGCCTGCCCCTTCTGCTTTTTGGGCTCGGTTCGCCTCCGGGGCGCTCAAGACGGTCCCGACGGTCGACCGTGCCTGTTTTCCTCGGGCTCGGTTCGCCTCCGGGGCGCTCAAGACGGTCCCGACGGTCGACCGTGCTCGATCCCTCGTTCCTCGGGACCTCCGCGCGCTCTCCCTTTCGGCACCGCCCGCGCCCCTTCGGCTCACTCGCCGGACGTGGGCCGCGCGCTCTCCCTTTCGGCGCCGCCCGCGCCCCTTCGGCTCACTTGCCGGACGTGGGCCGCGCGCTCTCCCTTTCGGCGCCGCCCGTGCCCCTTCGGCTCACTCGCCACGGGGGCACCGACCTTGCCCCGTCGGGCCGCCCGGCCGGGTCGGTCGTGCTGACCCGTCGTTCAGTTGAATTGCGGACGTTTAACGGGGAGCGAATTTCTGCCGTTTCCCGAGCAAAGACTCGGAGGAGTGCGGCCGGCGGATCCCCACCCACCGACCGCACTCCATTACCCGTGCCGGACACGGAGCCGCAACCTCCGTCACCGCCGCCGGACGCGCAGGCCCCCCACGGTCCTAGCTGCGTCACATCGGTGATGAAGGTTTCATGCCCGACGTCGTACAGCCTTTCGGTTGCCCCCGTGGTGCCGCGAGGTGTTTCAACTGTGGCCGAAACACCGTGGTAACAACCTGTGATTGCATGCATACTCATTGGTGGGGGCGATTGCGGGTGCAACAGGTGGGGGTTCGGTGCTTCGTATTCATTTCAGTGCGGACGATCTGGCGCGCGTAAGGATGGCGGCCGGTCCGGACGCGCTGTGGGAATCGATTCTGAGTTTCCACCGGCTGAGGGACCGCAGAGGCTCCCTCGTCTTCGGTGAATGGCGGTCGGAAGCACGCGTCCGGTTGAAAGGTGAAACGCGTCTGCTGGCCCAACTGGTTCCGCCGCGCGGGTATTTCCCGGATTTCCTGACGCCCGCGGAGGGCCGTGACGGCCTGGAGGCGGGCCTCGCGGCACTGCGGGCCACCCCGGCCGAGCGGCTGCGCGCGGAAGTGGCCCTGACGGCCGTCCACCGCTCCCCGCTGCGGGTGCCGCCCGCCCGGCTGGAGCCGCTCTCCGAGGGCCGTGCGGACGCCGTGGGACGGCTCGTGGACGCCCTGCACGCCTACCACCGCGCCGCCGTCGAGCCGTACTGGCCGCATGTGCGGGCCCGGGTGGAGGCCGACCGCGCGGCGCGCGGGCGCGCCCTCCTCGACGGCGGCGCCGCCGAACTGCTCGCCTCACTGCCCCCGGTGCTGCGCTGGCGCGCCCCCGTCCTGGAGGCCGACTACCCGGTCGACCGGGAGCTCCACCTGAAGGGGCGGGGCCTGCTGCTCCAGCCGTCGTTCTTCTGCCGGGGCACACCCGTCGTGCTGCGCGACCCCTCGCTGCCGCCGGTGCTGGTCTATCCGGTGCAGCACAGCGCCGAGTCCGCCCTGCCGGAGGCCGCCGGCGCCTCGCTCGGCCGGCTCGTCGGCCACACCCGCTCGGCGGTCCTCCAGGCCATCCGGCACGGCTGCACCACCAGCGAACTGGCCCGCAGGGCGGGGGTGTCCCTCGCCTCCGCGAGCCAGCACGCCGCGGTGCTCCGCGAATCCGGCCTCGTCGTCACCCTCCGGCACGGGAACGCGGTACTCCACACGCTGACCCCGCTGGGCGCCGCCCTGCTGCGCGGCGGCGTCCCCGGGGAGCCCCGTGCGGACCCGGGGGCGGAGCCCCGCCCCGAGCCCCGCCCCTACGCGCGGAACGGGCCGGTCACCTCGTAGGTGATGCCGCCCGACGAACTGCCGCTGGTGCCGCGCTGGCTGGAGAAGTACAGCCGGCGCCCGTCGGGCGAGAAGGCCGGGCCGCAGATCTCGGAGCCGGACTGCCCGGTGATCCGCAGGAACGGCGCGACGACGTCCGACGGGGTGATCACACAGATCTCCATGTTGCCGCCGTCCTCGGCGACGAACAGGTCGCCGGAGGCGGCGCCCGTGACGTTGTCGACGCCGGTGAGCGGCGCCGAGCCGCCGGTCACCAGGGAGTCGTCGTAGGCGAGCGAGTAGGTGTTCGACGTGAGGTCGAGCTCCCAGAGCCGGTTGTCGCCCTTGGTGGTGAACCACACGGTGTCGTTGGCGTAGTGGCAGCCCTCGCCGCCGTTGAACTTCTTCGCCCCCGACACCTGGTTGCGGGTGGCCGTGGGGGAGCCGTCCGGGTCCGGCACGTTCGCCCAGCTGAACGACCCGGACGTCCCCGAGCCGGCGACCAGCACCTGGAGCGTGCCGGACGACAGGTTGCCCCAGGTGGTGGGGAGGAAGCGGTACAGGCAGCCGCTGGTCTCGTCCTCGGTGAGGTAGACGGCCCTGCGGACGGGGTCGGCGGCCGCCGCCTCGTGCTTGAAGCGGCCCATCGCGGGCCGCTGCACGGCCGCGTTCACGCCGTACGGGTCGGCCTCGTAGACGTAGCCGAGGCTGACCTCCTCGCACGACAGCCAGGTGTTCCAGGGCGTCTTGCCGCCGGCGCAGTTCTGGCGGGTGTTGGACAGGATGCGGTAGGCGCCGGTGATGGCGCCCGAGGAGTCGAAGCGCACCGCGCCCGCCCCGCCGGACGGGTTGATCTCGGAGTTGGAGACGTAGATCCAGCCCGTGCCGTCCGTGAAGCAGGCGCCGCCGTCGGGGGCGTTGTGCCAGGTGTACGAGGTGGAGCCGACCTTCTGGCCGGAGCGGGCGATCACCCGGCTGGTGAAGCCGGCCGGGAGCTGGATGCCGTTGGCGTCCGCCGCGCCGAGCGTCCCGTACGGGCCGGCGCCGGGCTGGGCGGGCGCCGCGGACGCGGCGCCCTGCCAGAGGGTGAAGCCGAACGCTGCCGCGGACGTGCCGACGACCGCTCCGCGCAGAAAACTGCGACGTTCCACGTGTCACTCCAGAGGGGGATGACCGCCCCGTGGCACCGGCCGGCGCCGCGGGGTCGCGCGCCGCAGAACCTAGGCGGGGCGAGTTGCGTCCACCTCAACGCGGGGTGACGGTGAGCGGGTGCGCGGTGTGAAGAAAAAACCTCCGGCAGGGCCGATGAGATCTTCGCGGCCCGTCCGTCTACCCATTCGACAGCACCGCACGGAGCACCGCATGACGAGAGAGAGCACACCATGTCCCAGATGATCTTCCTGAACCTGCCGGTCAAGGATCTGGAGACCAGCAAGTCCTTCTGGACCAAGCTGGGTTACTCCTTCAACCCGCAGTTCAGCGACGAGAACGCGGCCTGTCTCGTCATCAGCGACACCATCTTCGCCATGCTGCTGACGGAGCAGCGCTTCAAGGACTTCACCAAGAAGGACATCACGGACGCCACCGTGTCCACCGAGGCGATCTTCGCGCTCAGCGCCGAGAACCGCGAGGCCGTGGACACGCTGGTCGACGGCGCCCTGGCGGCCGGCGGCTCCCCGTCCGGCGAGACCCAGGACTTCGGCTTCATGTACGGCCGCGCCTTCCAGGACGTCGACCACCACAACTGGGAGGTCATGTGGATGGACGTCGAGGCCATGCAGGAGGCGACGGCCGGCGAGTGAGCCGGCGACGCGGCAGACCCCCGGAGCCGGGTGGACGTGCACCGGATCCGGGGGCGGGTCGTGCCCGGGGAAGTGCCCGGGGCGTGAGGTGTGCCGCCCGCGCGCCGCGAAGGTCAGGGCAGTGACAGACGGCGCGCGGGCGGATTCCGTGGCACCGGGGTGCCGTGCCTCAGTGCAGCCGCACCTCGTACGCCGTCACCGCGACGTCCGCGTCGTCGATGCAGGCCCCCGTCTCCAGGTCGAAGCGCTGCTTCAGCAGCGGCGACGCGACGAACGGGCGGCCCGCCGCGGTGCCGATCAGCCCGCGCGACAGGACCTGCGCACCGCCGAACGGGTCACGGTTGTCGATGGCGTACGGCCGGCCGTCGCGGTCCAGGAACAGCGCGGCCTGGCGCCCGCCGGGGAGCAGCGCCGCGACGCCGCGCCCGGGGATCAGCCGTGACAGCGGGCACACGGCCAGCCAGTCGTCGCCGATCTTGATCTGGAGCTGGACGTCGGTCTTCTCAGGGGCGATGGTCATCGGGCGGCGCTTCCTTCCAGTGCTTCGTCCAGCGGACGGATGGACAGCAGGGGCAGGTCGGGCTTGACCTGGTCCCGCTCGGGCACGAACTTGACCGTGGGGTCGGGCACGTCGGGGGCGTTGACGAAGGAGACGAACCGCATCAGGCGCTCCGGGTCGTCCAGCGTCTCGGCCCACTCGTCGCGGTAGCCGGCGACGTGGTCGGCCATCAGGGACTCCAGTTCGGCGCAGATGCCCAGCGAGTCGTCGACCACCACGTCGCGCACATGGTCCAGGCCGCCCTCGATCCGCTCCAGCCAGGTCGAGGTCCGCTCCAGCCGGTCGGCCGTGCGGATGTAGAACATCAGGAACCGGTCGATCAGCCGGATCAGTTCGCCGTCCGACAGGTCCTGGGCGAGCAGGTCGGCGTGGCGCGGGGTCGCGCCGCCGTTGCCGCCGACGTAGAGGTTCCAGCCGTTCGCCGTGGCGATCACCCCGAAGTCCTTGGACTGGGCCTCGGCGCACTCGCGCTGGCAGCCGGAGACCGCCGACTTCAGCTTGTGGGGCGAGCGCAGGCCCCGGTAGCGCAGCTCCAGGTCGATCGCCATGCGGACCGAGTCCTGCACGCCGTAGCGGCACCAGGTCTGTCCCACGCAGGACTTCACCGTCCGCAGCGCCTTGCCGTAGGCGTGACCGGACTCGAAGCCCGCGTCCACCAGCCGGCCCCAGATCTGCGGGAGCTGGTCCACCCGGGCGCCGAAGAGGTCGATCCGCTGACCGCCGGTGATCTTGGTGTAGAGCCCGAAGTCCCGCGCCACCTCGCCGATCACGATCAGCTTCTCCGGGGTGATCTCACCGCCGGGGATGCGGGGCACGATCGAGTACGACCCGTTCTTCTGCATGTTCGCCAGGAAGTGGTCGTTGGTGTCCTGGAGCGCCGCCTGCTCGCCCTCCAGCACGTATCCGCTCGCGCCGATCGTGGGGGCCAGCGAGGCGATGATCGAGCCGACCGTCGGCTTGCAGACCTCGCAGCCGTTGCCGCCGCGGGCCTCCTCGCGTCCGTGCTGGTCCAGGAGCCGCTGGTAGGAGGTGATGCGCAGGGCCCGGACGATCTCGTAGAGCTCCTGCCGGGTCTGGCCGAAGCAGGGGCACAGGCCCTTGTCGACCTCGACGCCCGCGGCCTCCAGCTCGGCGTTGACGAGCTGGCCCAGCACCTTGACGCAGCTTCCGCAGCCGGTGCCCGCCTTGGTGCACTTCTTGACCTCGGGCACCGTGGTGCACCGGTGGTCGGTGACCGCGCTCCGGACGGTGCCCTTGGTGACGTTGTGGCAGGAGCAGACGACCGCCTCGTCGGGCAGGGCGGCCGGGCCGAGCGCCACCGGCGCGCCCGCGCCGGCCGGCAGCACGAGCTGCTCCGCGGAGACCGGCGGCTTGCTGCCGGTGAACGCCCGCAGGGTGCCGTACTGTTCGGCGTCGCCGACCAGGATGCCGCCGAGCAGCGTCCCGTCGGCGCCGATCACGAGCTTCTTGTAGAGGCCCGCGCGGGAGTCGGAGTACACCACGTCGAGGCAGCCGTCGGCGGTGCCGTGCGCGTCGCCGAAGGAGGCGACGTCCACGCCGAGCAGCTTCAGCTTGGTGGACAGGTCGGCGCCGGTGAACGACTTCACCTCGCCCTCCAGCGTGGCGGCGGCCGTCTCCGCCATCTCGTACCCGGGCGCCACCAGGCCGTACACGCGGCCGTCGCTGGCGAGCGCGCACTCGCCGATCGCGAAGACCGCCGGGTCGGAGGTGCGGCACTGCTCGTCGACGACGATGCCGCCGCGCTCCCCGACGGCGAGCCCCGCGTCCCGGGCGAGCTGGTCCCGGGGCCGGACGCCCGCGGAGAAGACCACCAGG
Organism: Streptomyces zhihengii; assembly: GCF_016919245.1. Classification (NCBI taxonomy): domain Bacteria; kingdom Bacillati; phylum Actinomycetota; class Actinomycetes; order Kitasatosporales; family Streptomycetaceae; genus Streptomyces; species Streptomyces zhihengii. Next base: position 5,617,958 of record NZ_JAFEJA010000001.1, read on the forward strand.
TCGGTGGGGAGCACCGAGCCGTCGGAGAGGGCCATGCCGGTGACGGCGCCCGTCTCCCCGGCGACGACCTCCTGGGTGCCGACTCCGGTGTGCACGGAGAGCCCCATGTTCTCGATGGTGCGCAGCAGCGCCGCGCCGCCGCCGTCGTCGACCTGGACCGGCATCAGCCGCGGCGCGAACTCGACGACATGGGTCTGCAGGCCGAGGCCCTTCAGCGCCCCGGCCGCCTCCAGGCCGAGCAGACCGCCGCCGACGACCGCGCCCACCCGGGAGGTCTTGGCGTACTCCTCGATGGCCAGCAGGTCCTCGATGGTGCGGTAGACGAAGCAGCCCTCGGCGTCCTTGCCCGGCACCGGCGGCACGAACGGGTACGAGCCGGTGGCCAGCACCAGGGTGTCGTAGGCGAGGGTCACCCCGGCCCGCGAGACGACGGTGCGCGCGGCGGTGTCGATCCGGACGGCGGGGTCGTCGAGGTGCAGTTCGATGCCGTGCTTCTCCATGAAGCCGTCCTCGACCATGGACAGGTCGTCGGGCGTGTTCCCGGAGAAGTACGAGGTCAGCTTGACGCGGTCGTAGGCCGGGCGCGGCTCCTCGCAGAGCACGACGATCCGCGCCCGCTCGGTGACACCGCGGTCGGCGAGGGCCTCCAGGAAGCGCTGGCCGACCATGCCGTGGCCGACGACCACGATCGTGGGGCTGATCGCGGGGGTGGACATCGCGGACGTCGCAGCCATGTCAGAGGCCTCCATCATTGGTGAGCAGGTGGAGCAGGGGCACGGAGTCGGGGAGGGCCTCGTCGCCCTCCCAGGCCCGGGCGAGGGCGCCGACCGAGGCGAGGTCCCCCAGCAGTACGCCGCCGACGAGCCGGTCCCCGCGGACGACGACCTTGCGGTACGCGCCCCGGGTGGCGTCGGCGAGCTGGACGACGTCGTCCCCCGGGCGGGGAGTCGGGTCGCCGAACGCGGCGAGGTCCAGCGGCGCGGCCGAGGGGTCCGCCGCGGGGGCGGAGGTCAGGGTCAGCCGGGTCAGCGCCCGGAAACCCGTGTAGCGGGGCGCCTCCTCGGCCTTCAGCACCGAGGCGAGCACATCGGCCTGTTCCAGCGCCGGTCCGGCCAGCCCGTGGACCACGCCGTCGTGCTCGGCGCAGTCGCCGATGGCGTGGATGTACGGGTCGGAGGTGCGCAGCTCGTCGTCGACGACCACACCGCGCCGGACCTTCAGCCCGGCGTCGGCCGCCAGACCGACCCTCGGCCGGACGCCGCAGGCCAGCACCACGACCTCGGCGTCCAGCGCGAAGCCGTCCGCGAGGACGACGGCGCCGACCGCGCCGTCGGCGCCGGTGCGCAGTCCGCGCACCCGGCACTCGGTGTGCACCTCGACGCCGAGCGACTCCAGGTGGGTGCGCAGCAGCGCGGACGCCGAGGCGTCGAGCTGCCGCTCCATCAGGTGCTCGCCCTGCTGGGCCAGCACCACCTTGGCGCCCCGGGTGGCGAGCGCGCGGGCCGCGGAGACGCCGAGCAGGCCGCCGCCGACGACGACCGCCCGGGTGCCGGGGCCGACGGCCGCGGACAGGGCCGCGCAGTCGTCGAGGGTCCGGAACGGGTGGACGCCGTCCGGGAGGCCGGGGCCGATGCCGCGCAGCGGCGGCAGCACCGGGTTCGAGCCGGTGGCGAGCACCAGCCGGTCGTAGGGGACCGAGGTGCCGTCGGCGCAGTGCACCAGCCGCCGCGCCCGGTCGATCGAGGTCGCCCGCACACCGCGGCGCACCGGCACCTCGGGCAGCGCGATGACGTCCGCGGGGTACCGGCCGGCGAGCACCTCGGCGAGGAGCACCCGGTTGTACGGGGCGTGGGTCTCCTCGCCGAAGACGGTGACGCGGGCCGCGGCGCCGAGCTGGCGCGCGAGCCGGGCGCCTGCCGTGCCGGCGCCGATCACCACGATCTCCGATGTCATGCGAGCAGCGTGCGTCGTGGGTGTTTCCCGTCCGGATCCCTTCTGTTTCCCACGGGGAACCTTGCCCTCAGCGCGTGCCCGGCCGCCGTGTGAGGGCCGGGACCGGGCAGCGGGGGCCCGGGGCGCCGGAGCCCGGGCGCGGTGGGGGCCCGGACGCCGACCCGGCCGGGGCCGGAGCGCGGGGCTCGCTCAAGTCTCGCTCAGATCGTTGGACGGCACACGTATCCCGTCCGTAGGCTCGCGCGAGTGCCCGACATATCACTGACCACGCTGGTCGTCCTGTGCATCGCCGCCGCCGCTGCCGGCTGGATCGACGCCGTCGTGGGCGGCGGCGGACTGCTGCTGCTGCCCGCGCTGCTGCTGGGCCTGCCGAACACCGGCGCGGCCCATGTGCTGGGCACCAACAAGGCGGTGGCCATCGTGGGCACCTCGGGCGCCGCGATCACCTATGTGCGCAAGGCCCCGGTCCAGGTGAAGACGGCGGTACGGATCGGCCTCGCCGCCCTCGCGGGCTCGATGACGGGCGCCTTCTTCGCGGCCGGGATCAGCAGCGACGTGCTGCGCCCCGTGATCATGGTGGTGCTGCTGGCCGTCGCCGCCTTCGTGATGCTGCGGCCGTCGTTCGGCACCGCAGGCCCCGCCGACCGGCGGAAGGTCACCCGCTCCCGCACGATCGCCGCCATCGTCCTCGTCGGCGGCGGGATCGGCTTCTACGACGGCCTCTTCGGGCCCGGCACCGGCACCTTCCTGGTGCTGGCGCTCACCGCCGTGCTCCACCTCGACCTGGTGACGGCCTCCGCCACCGCGAAGATCGTCAACGTCTGCACCAACGCCGGGGCGCTCGCGATGTTCGCCTACCAGGGGACGGTGCTGTGGCAGCTCGCCGCCGTGATGGCCGTCTTCAACCTGGCCGGCGGCATGATCGGAGCCCGGATGGCGCTGAGCAGGGGCAGCGGGTTCGTGCGCGGGGTGCTGCTCGTGGTGGTCTTCTCGCTGGTCGCGAAGCTCGGCTTCGACCAGTGGAACGCCTAGCTAGGGCCCGTCCGCCTCGCCGGACCTGTGGCCACCCCGGCCCCGGCGCATCCGACCGCTGCCCCGGTCCCGGCGCATCCGACCGCCGCCCCGGTTCAGGAGCGGTCCGCCGTGCGCGCGTAGAGCGCCTCCGCCCGCTCCATGACCTGGAGCAGCACCCGTCCGGCGACGGCAAGGTCCTCGGCGGGGATGTCCCCGTAGACCTGCGGCGCCGTCCGGGCGGAGAACTCGCCGAGGCGTGCGCGCAGGGCCGCGCCCTCCCCGGTGAGGCGCACGCTGCCGGCCTCCTCGCCGGTCGCCTCGGCGTATCCGCCGTCCATCAGCTCCGCCAGCGCGCGCCGGGCGTCGGCCGGGGGCACCTTCACCGTCCGCACGGTGTACGCGGTGACGGCCTCGCGGCCGGCCTCGCCGTCTTCGGCGGCGATCGCCCCGAGCACGATCGAGTGCAGGAAGGTGTGCCCGGAGCGGGCCAGTTCGCGGTCGAGCAGGGCGCGGGCCGCGTAGTGGGCGCGCCCGAGGAGGGGGCTGTTCAGCAGGGGTGTGGTCGCGGGGGCCGTGGACATGGTGTCTCCTCTGCGTCCGTGGACGGGCGGCCCGGAGCGGGTCGCCGACGCAGATAAGGTACATGGCTACTATCTCCATGGCGAGCTTTTTTGTGGGAGGCCGGCGTCGGCGGGAGGCCGGCGGGGAGCCGGAGAGGGCTAGACCGGCCGTCCGGCGTCCTCGCGCACCCCACCGCCGCCCTCGCCCCCATCACCGCCCTCGCGCGGCCCGCCGCCGCCCTGGCGCACCCCGATGAGGTGCCCGTACGCCACGACGTTGCCCTGGTAGCCGGTCTTCTCGGAGAAGCCGCCGCCGCAGGTGATCACCCGCAGTTCGGCCCGCCGGCTCGGCCCGTACACCTTCGTGTCGGGGAAGGCGTCGGCCTCGTAGACCTCGACGGCGTCGATGGTGAAGACGGCGGTCCGGCCGTCCTCGCGCGCGATCTCGACCCGGTTGCCCTTCTTCAGCGCGCCCAGGCTGTAGAAGACCGCGGGCCCCTTCGCGTTGTCGACATGACCGGCGACGATCGCCGTCCCCCTGGCGCCCGGAGCCGTGCCGTCCCGGAACCAGCCCGCCAGATTGCGGTCGCCGTCCGGGGGGACCTCCAGGCTGCCGTCACGCTCCAGGCCGAGACCGGTCACCGGGGTGTCCACGTCGATCTCGGGGATGCGCAGCCGCAGCGGCTTCGACGCGGGCAGCGGGTCCGCGGCGGCGTCGGTGTGCGTGTTCGGACCGGCCGCGAACGCCTCGGCGGCCGACGGCATGGGCGGGGTGACGTCCCGCGAGCCGTTCTGCACCAGCCACAGGCCCGCGCACACGGCGAGGACCAGGCCCCAGCCCTTGACCTTGGCGGTCATCTGCGTCTCCGGTTCTCCACCCGGAAGCCCGGGATGCGTCAGGGGTGAACGGACTGCACCCCGCCCCCGCCGGCTCGGGACCTGGCGGGAGCGGGGGCTCAGGCGGTACGGGAGCGGCCTCGGCCGCCCCCGTCAACTGCCCTGCGCGCCGCTCGCCCGGCGACGCAGGAGCAGGGTCCCGCCGACGGCGGCAGCGGCCAGTACGGCCACGCCCGCCGCGATCTGGGTGGAGTCCGGGCCGACGCTGCCGCCGACTCCGGTCTTCACATGGCCGCTCGGACGGTGGTGACGGATCGTCACGTCGCCCGTGGCCTCCTTGCCGTTCTTGCACAGCACACCGATCCCGTACGTCCCGGAGCGGGCGTCGTCGGGCACGGTGAACTCGCCGACCACGACCTCCTTGTGGGTGCCGGGCCACAGCTTGAACTCGCCCGCGCCGAGCGAGCTGGCGTCGCCGACGCCGTGCCCGCGCTTGCCGCACGCCTCCGTGCTGACGGCGACCGTGTCGCCGGGGGCGGCGGTCTGCGGGTAGATCTCGAGCGTGCCGAAGTCGCCGGCGTGGGTCGCCGGGGCGCCCAGCCCTATCGTGGCCATGGCCAGCGCGGCGCCGGTCAGCAGGCGGACGGTGGTGCGCATGTGGTCCTCCGGGAGCGCGTGGTGCGAGGGGTGCGTGGTGCGGGGGAGTGCGTGGTGCGGGGGAGTGCGTGATGCGGGGGGTGCGTCTGCTTCGAGATAAGAGGCGAACCGCGCCCGGTGCCTGCTGATGAATCATCAGATTCGGCTCCCGCTTTCCTGCGTGTCACGCTGGACAGGTGGTGTTCTCGCAGGTCAGCCGCGCTTGATGAGCGGCTCGCGGCACGGCGGACACCCCGTGGCGAACGGGTGACACGCGGTGACGGGGTGTGCGGGGAGTGGATCGCCGCAGGCCGGTGCTTGACCTCAAGCGGACTTGAGGTCGGACGCTTCTCGGCATGAACACCACCACGCCTGCACAGGCGCCGCTGAAGCTCGCCGTCGTCCTCGCCAGCAACCGGGAGGGACGCTTCGGCCCGGTCGTCGCCGACTGGTTCCTCTCCCGGGCGGCGCTGCGCGACGACTTCGCGGTCGACTTCATCGACCTCGGCGAGACCGAGCTGCCGAGCGCCCTCTCCTACCGGCCCGGGCCCGAGGTCAGGGCCGTCCTCGACAAGGTCACCCCGGTGCTCGACGGGGCCGACGCGTACGTCGTCCTCACACCCGAGTACAACCACTCCTTCCCCGCCGTCCTCAAGTCCCTGATCGACTGGCACTACGGCGAGTGGCAGGCCAAGCCCGTCGGCTTCGTCTCCTACGGGGGGATGTCCGGCGGCCTGCGCGCCGTCGAGCAACTGCGGCAGGTCTTCGCCGAGATGCACGCGGTCACCGTCCGCGACACCGTCTCCTTCCACAACGCGGGCGCCCACTTCGACGACGAGGGCAACCACCGCGACCCGGCGGGCCCGGACGCCGCCGCCAAGACGATGCTCGACCAGCTCGCGTGGTGGGCGTCCGCGCTGCGCGGTGCCAAGGCGGTGCACCCGTACGGCGCCTGAGGCCGACCGCGCGCCGGGGGCGGGGCGGGGGTGCGGTAATGCGCCGGGACGGGCGCGGCGGCGGCGCGTACGGTTGCGCCGGGGGCCGCCCGGCCGCCCGCCCGACAGCCGCCTGCCCGGCCGCCCGCCCGAGAGGCGGCGACAGCCGACGAAGGAGCCCGTGCCGTGGAGCAAGGACCCGCCGCGCCGCCACTGCTGGCCGTGACGACCACCACCGACAGCGCCGAGAAGGCACGCCGCCTGGCCCAGGGGGCCGTCGAGGCCCGGCTCGCCGCCTGCGCGCAGATCTCCGCCCCGGTGACCTCCGTCTACCACTGGCAGCGGGCCATCGAGACCGCCGAGGAGTGGCAGGTCGTCTTCAAGACCACCCCGGCCTGCTACGACGCCCTCGAAGCGCACCTGACGGCCGCGCACGACTACGACACCCCGGAGATCGTCGCCGTGCCGGTGGTCCGCGCGGCCGCCGGCTACACGGCCTGGGTCCGTGCGGAGACCACGGCCCCGTGACCGTCGAGCTCCCCTTCTTCGTCTACGGCACACTCCGCCCGGGCGAACGCAACCACGACCTGTTCCTGGCCGGCCGCACCACCCGCGAACGCCCGGCGACCCTCCACGGAGCACTGCTCTACGAGGGCCCCGGCTACCCCTACGCCGTGGACGACCCGGCCGGCTCCGGCCGCGTCGCGGGCACCGTCGTCACGGCGGCACCCGGGGAGTACGCGGCGCTGCTGCGCACCCTCGACGGGCTGGAGGAGTACATCGCACCCGGCCACCCGCGCAACCTCTACGAACGCGTCGCCCGCGAGGTCGTCCCCGCGGACGGGCCCGCGGCCCGTGCCTGGGTGTACGTCGCCGCCCCCGGGATCGCCCGCGCGCTGGCCGGGTCCGGGGTACCGGTCCCGTCCGGCGACTGGTCCGCTCACACCCGCGGCCCGGCCTGAGCACGGGCAGCGCCCTCCCGGCCCCGCCGTGCGCCCCACTCCGGCCCCGCCGGCACCTTCCCAGCCCCGCCGGCGTTCGGGGCCCGTGGCCCTGGGGCGGGAGCCCCGAGAACCGGGGTCCGGGGCGGAGCCCCGGTTACGGGAAGGGGCGGGGTGGGGAAAGGGCCCGCCGCAGGCGTGCCCCCACCCGAACCCCCGCCCCCGCCCGCTCCCCTCGCGTCACCCCGTACCGGCCCCCGGCCCCCGCCCCGCCACCTCCACCCGCACCGCGCACACCTTGAACTCCGGCATCCGCGACGTCGGATCCAGCGCCGGATTGGTCACCGTGTTGACCCGCCCCGCCCCCGGCCAGTGGAACGGCATGAACACCGTGTCCGGCCGGATCCCGTTGGTCACCCGGGCCGGGCCCTCCGCCCGCCCGCGGCGCGAGACGACGGCCACCGGATCGCCCTCCGCCACCCCCAGGCGCTCCGCCATCTGCGGATGCAGCTCGACGAACGGCCCCGGCGCGGCCGCGGTCAGCTCGTCCACCCTGCGGGTCTGCGCCCCCGACTGGTACTGGGCCACCACCCGGCCGGTGGTCAGCAGCACCGGGTACTCGGCGTCCGGCTCCTCCGCGGCGGGCCGGTGGGTGACCGGCACGAAGCGGGCCAGGCCGTCCGGCGTCGCGAACCGGTCCAGGAAGAGGCGGGGCGTCCCGGGGTGGGGCGCGTCTCCCGCCCCGTCCGGACAGGGCCAGAAGACCCCGTCCTCCTCCGCGATCCTGCGGTAGGTGATGCCCGAGTAGTCGGCCGGGCCGCCCGCGGACGCCCTGCGCAGTTCGTCGAAGACCTCCTCCGCGTCGGTGGGGAAGCCCTTCTCGTGGCCCAGCAGAGCGGCCAGCGCGTGGAGCACCTCCAGATCGCTGCGCACCCCCGCCGGCGGGGTCAGCGCCCTGCGCCGCAGCAGCACCCGGCCCTCCAGATTGGTCATGGTGCCGGTCTCCTCGGCCCACTGGGTGACCGGCAGCACCACGTCCGCGAGTGCGGCCGTCTCCGACAGGACGACGTCCGCGACGGCCAGGAAGTCCAGCGACCGCAGGCGTTCCTCGACATGGGCCGCGCGCGGCGCGGAGACCACCGGGTTGGAGCCCATCAGCAGCAGCGACTTCACGTCCCGGCCGAGCGCGTCCAGGAGTTCGTAGGCACTGCGCCCGGGGCCGGGCAGCGACTCGGGCGGCACGCCCCAGACCTCGGCGACATGGGCGCGGGCGGCCGGGTCGTCCAGCTTGCGGTAGCCCGGCAACTGGTCGGCCTTCTGGCCGTGTTCACGGCCGCCCTGCCCGTTGCCCTGCCCGGTGAGGCAGCCGTAGCCGGACAGCGGCCGGCCGGCGCGGCCCGTCGCCAGGCAGAGGTTGATCCAGGCGCCGACGGTGTCGGTGCCCTTGGACTGCTGCTCGGGGCCGCGCGCGGTCAGCACCATCCCGGTCGGCGCGTCGCAGAACATCCGCGCCGCCTCCCGGAGCTGGGGCACCCCGACACCGGTGATCCGCTCCACCAGCTCCGGCCAGTGCGCCATCGCCGCGGCGCGCGCCTCGGGCCAGCCGGCGGTCCGCTCCCCGATGAAGGCGTCGTCGGTGCGCCCCTCGGCGACCACGATGTGCAGCAGCCCCAGGGCGAGCGCCAGATCGGTGCCGGGCCGCGGTGCCAGATGCAGATCGGCCTGCTCGGCCGTCCTGGTGCGCCGGGGGTCGACGACGATCAGCCGGCCCCCGTTCTCCTTCAGCTCGGTGAGGTAGCGCAGCGCGGGCGGCATGGTCTCGGCGAGGTTGGAGCCGACGAGGATCACACAGCCGGTCCGCGGGATGTCCTCCAGCGGGAACGGCAGCCCGCGGTCGAGGCCGAACGCCCTGGTGTGCGCGGCCGCCGCCGAGGACATGCAGAAGCGGCCGTTGTAGTCGATCTGGGAGGTGCCGAGGGCGACCCGCGCGAACTTGCCGAGCGTGTACGCCTTCTCGTTGGTCAGCCCGCCGCCGCCGAAGACGCCCACCGCGTCGGGGCCGTGCTCGGCCCGGCTGCGGCCCAGCTTGTCGGCGATCGTACGCAGTGCCTCCTCCCAGGTGGCCTCCTCGAGCCGGCCGGTGGCGTGGGATCGGACGAGCGGCCCGGTCAGGCGCACCCGGGAGGAGAGAACAGCGGGCGCGGTACGGCCCTTGCCGCACAGCGCCCCCCGGTTCACGGGGAATTCGGTGCGCTCCACCACCTCGACGGTCCGTTCGGCGCCGTCCGCCGAGTCCGGCGCGGCGCGCAGCTTCATGCCGCACTGCAGCGCGCAGTAGGGGCAGTGGGTGTCGGTGGTCTCGTCGCGCATGCCGCCAGCGTGCGACATCCGTGTTACGCGGGCGGACGCCGCGCATTACGGGCGCGGTACGCGGCCCTCCGGGCGCGCCGCGCCGCCCGGTGAGGGGGCGCGGCGCCGTGACCGCCCCGTCGCGGCGCGCTCACGGCCCCGGCGCGGCCCGCTCAGGGCCCCGGACCGGCAGCGAAACGGCCCCGCCTCCGGCGCCGTGACGGTCCCGGGGGCGCCGTGACCGTCCCCGGCGCCGTGACCGCCTCCGGCGCCGTGACCGCCCGGCCGCGGCGCGGCGTGCGGCTCAGCCCCGCCGGCCGAGCATCGCCAGCAGACGGGACTGCGGGGTGTCCGCGGGCGGCGGTTCGACGGGCGGGGCGAAGAGACCCGAGTCGGCGAGGCCGTCGGCGTACGGGGTGACCTCGTCCAGGGCGAAGGCGACCAGGTCGTGGGGGAGGTGCTCCGGCGCGCCGATCGCCCGGGACAGGTCCCAGGCGTGCACCACCGCGTCCGCCGTCATCTGGGCGCAGTAGGCGACCGCCGGGGTCGGTCCGTACGACAGCTCGACCGTGCGCTCCAGCGCGCCCTCCGCGGCGAAGGCGTTCCGCGCGGCGCGGGCGGCGGCGTCCCAGGTGACCCGGGGCCGCTCGCCGAGCACATCGCCGTCGAAGGAGTCGCCGACGTCGTCCGGGCCGGAGCCGTCGGTCACCAGGGCGGGCACCCAGAGCTGTTCGGCGGTGAGGTGGTTGACGAGATCGCGTACGGACCACTCGGTGCACGGCGTCGGTTCGTCCCACTGGTCCGGCCGGACGGCGTGCACCCGCTCGGTGAACAGGGCGAGAGCCTCGGCGTGCCGGGCGAGCAGCACTGTCACGTCATTGTTCATGCGGCTCACTGTCGCCTGCCCGGGGCCCGGAAGCGAGCGTGCCGTGCCGTCACCCGCGCGTCGGACCCTTCCCCCGTGCCGTCACCCGCGCGTCGGACCCCTCCCCGTGCCGTCACCCGCGCTACGGCGCGCGCCCGCCGGCGGGTCACCCGCGCGTCGGACCCCTCCCCGCCGCATGCCCCACCGCCCCGGGCCCCGCGTCAGGGCTCCCCGGGCCCCCGCGTCAGTGCCCCGCCGCCGCCAGGGCGTCGTGGACGCCGCGCTCCTCGTCGCCGAGGAAGTGCGGGTCGGGCCGGAACGCCGCGTCGAGCGACGCCTTGCCCGCCGCGAACAGCTCCCGCACACCGCCGTAGTACCAGGTCGCGTCGTGCGGTTCGGCCACCGCGACGCCGTACGCGTCGATCCCGGCGGACCGGCACAGGGTGACGGCCCGCCGGATGTGGAAGCCCTGCGTCACCAGCACCGCCCGCTCCACGCCGAAGATCCTGCGCGCCCGCGCGCAGGAGTCCCAGGTGTCGAACCCGGCGTAGTCGCTGACGATCCGGTCGTCCGGCACCCCGAGCCCGGTGAGGTAGCCCCGCATCGCGTCCGGCTCGTCGTACTCGGCGCGGCTGTTGTCGCCGGTGACCAGGACGACCTTGACCTTGCCCGTCCGGTACAGCTCGGCGGCCGTGTCGAGGCGGTGCGCGAGATACGGCGTCGGCCGCCCGTCCCACAGCCCCGCGCCGAAGACGACGGCCACCTCGCGCGCGGGCACGTCGCCGGCCGGGCGCACCCTGCCGTCGGCGGCGGCGTGCATCCAGGTCGACGGCAGCAGCGCGAGCACGCACCCCGCCATGACGGCCTGGATCGCACGTCGTCTGCGGCGCGGCCCGCCTGCCGCCCACCACCTGCGGATTCGCTGCATGCTCCCTCCCTGAGGACAGACGTCCGGCGGGGGAAAAAGGTTCGCCGCCCCGGTGCGCGGCTTGGCAGGATCCCGCCCATGACGAGGGACGACAGGGTGGAGCTCGCCGCCCGCAACAACGCACGGTGGTGCCACACGATGTGCCGGGCCCACGGGCTGACCGGCAGTTTCGCACCGGACGCCTGGACCAGCGCCCGGCGTACGCCGCCGCTCTACCCGGACGCCGTCACGCTGACCCCGGACGCCTGTGCCGCGGATGTGCTGGCCCGTGCCGACACGGCCGCGCCCGGCGCCTCGGTCAAGGACTCCTACGCCGTGCTCGATCTGGCGCCCGCCGGGTTCGCGGTGCTGTTCGAGGCGCAGTGGCTGCACCGCCCGGCGCACGGTGCCGCCGTCCCCGCCCCGGCCGGGCCGCGATGGGAGCGGGTGACCACGGCGGCCGAACTCGCCGGCTGGGCGGACGCCTGGGACGGCGGCCAGGGCCTCGCGGACCTCTTCCGCCCGGAGCTGCTGCGGGACGCGGACACCGCCGTCCTCGCCGCGCGCGGCCCGTCCGGCGCCCCGGTCGCGGGCGCCGTGGTCACGGCGGACGGCACCGCCGCCGGTGTCTCCAACCTCTTCACCACGGACGGGGACCCGGACACGGCCTGGGCCGGCTGCCTCGCGGCGGTGGACCGGCTGTGGCCGGGCGCCCCGGTGGTCGGCTACGAACACGGCGACGACCTCGCCGCCGCCGTTCGCCAGGGTCTGGCCCCGGCGGGGCCGCTGCGGGTGTGGCTGTCCGCGGCCTGAGCCGCGGCCGTCCGCCGCATCCGGCGGACACCGGGATCGGGAAGACCGGGATGTGAGCCCGGCGAAAACCGCCGTCACCCTCGCGCAACAAGGAGGCAACCTGCGCCCGCCACCATCGGGTCATGACGGAGCCGGAACACCTTCGTGAGTCCCTGCCCCCTCCCGCACCGATGCCCCACGAGAGCACCGCGCAGTTCGACACCACCGCGCAACTGCTCACGCGCATCACCGCTCAGCTCGGCACCCAGCTGAGTCACGTCCGACTGAACGGAACCCGCCACGCATGCCCCCGACCTCCCAGCGGCCCGCCCTCGTCGCCGTCGCCCACGGCAGCCGTGACCCGCGCGCCGTGCGCACCGTCACCGCGCTCCTCGACCGGGTCCGTGAGCTCCGCCCCGGCCTCGATGTCCGTCTCGGCCACATCGAGCTGAACGAGCCCCTGCTCGACGCCACCCTCGACGGCCTCGCGGGCGCGCCCGCCGTTCTCGTCCCCCTGCTGCTCAGCCGCGGGTACCACGTCAAGCACGACCTGCCGCGGGCGGCCGAGCGGGTGCCCGGCGCCGACATCCGCGTCGCCGCGCCCCTCGGCCCGCATCCGCTGCTCGCCGAGGTGCTGGCCGCCCGGCTGGCGGAGGCCGGCTGGCGCGAGGAGGACAACGGCAGCCGCCGGGCCGCGGTGGTGCTCGCCTCCGCCGGTTCGCGCGACCCGGAGTCGGCCGAGGACACCCGCCACGCCGCCGCCCTGCTCGCCGAGCGGCTCCGGGTGCCCGTCGTCCCCGCGTACGCCTCCGCCCTCGCGCCGACCGTCCCCGCCGCCGTGCGCGCGCTGACGGCCCGCGGACGCCACCGCGTCGCCGTGGCCTCCTACTTCGCCGCGCCTGGCCTCTTCGCGACCCGCAGCGCCGAGGCGGCGCCCTGGATCGCCGCGCAGCCGCTCGGCGTCCACCCGGCCCTCGCCCGCCTGCTCCTCCACCGCTACGACCGGTCCCTGACCGCCGCCCACCGCCCGCGCACCCTCACCGCGGCCTGAATCCTCCGGCCCGTCGGGGGACACCGGGCGCAGCGTGCGGCGCCGCGGCCACCGGATCGGGCCGGGTGCGGCCCGCCGCGCACCGCGCGGCGGCCCAGGCCGCTCGCCGAGGCCCGCGCCCCGGGGTGCGGGCCGGACCGTTTCCCGCGGGCCGGTTCTCGTGGCACGGCCCTCGGCCGTGTCCTCAATCGCCGGACGGGCTGAAGGGCGACCGCCCCTGACGGCACAGGCCCCCGCCTCGCACCCCGCCTCGCGTCCCGCGTCGGTGGCGCCGGTTACCTTCGGTGCATGGATGGCACTGGCACCACCGGCACCGACGGCAGCACCTGGCCCCACGACCCCGAGGCCCCCGCGTCCCCCACGACCCCGGCCGCCCGCACCGCCCCCCGCACCACCCCGGTGGCGCCGGACGCCGCCTGGCCGCACGATCCCGAGGCGCCCGCCCCGCTCGGCGACGGCGAGCGGGGCTACGACGCCGCCGCGGTCGAACGCTTCGCGCCCGAGCCCGACAAGCGCCCCGGCCGTACGGCCTTCCAGCGCGACCGGGCCCGGATCCTGCACTCCTCGGCGCTGCGCCGTCTCGCGGGCAAGACCCAGGTCGTCACGCCCGGCACCCGCAGCCACACCTGGGACGCCAGCCCCCGCACCCGGCTCACCCACTCCCTGGAGTGCGCCCAGATCGGGCGGGAGCTCGGCGCCGCGCTCGGCTGCGACCCCGACCTGGTGGAGGCGGCCTGCCTCTCCCACGACATGGGCCATCCGCCCTTCGGCCACAACGGCGAGCAGGCGCTCAACGAGTTCGCCGCCGACTGCGGCGGGTTCGAGGGCAACGCCCAGTCCCTGCGGCTGCTCACCCGTATCGAGCCCAAGCGGTTCGCGCCGGACGCCCGGACCGGCGAGCCGGTCAGCGTGGGCCTCAACCTGACCCGCGCCGCGCTGGACGCCGCGACGAAGTACCCGTGGACACGCGGCGGCAGCCCCGCCGATCCTTCGTCGGCCAAGTTCGGGGTGTACGAGGACGACCTGCCGGTCTTCGAGTGGGTGCGCCGCGGCGTCCCCGCCGGCCGGGTCTGCTTCGAGGCGCAGGTCATGGACTGGTCGGACGACGTCGCCTACTCGGTCCACGACTTCGAGGACGGCCTGCACGCCGGCCACATCGACACCGGCCGCCTGCTCTCCGCGGCCGAACGGGAATCCGTCTGGTCCGTCGCCATCGGCCGGTACGTCTCCGCGGACACCTCGCCCGACGAGCTGTCCGAGGCGCTCGACCGGCTGGTCGACGCGCCGTGGTGGCCCCACCACTACGACGGATCGGCCGTCGCCCAGGCCCGGCTGAAGGACGCGACGAGCCAGCTCATCGGCCGGTTCGCGCTCGCCGCCGAGCGCGCCACCCGCCGGGCGTACGGCGACGGGCCGCTGACCCGGTACGGCGCCGAACTCGTCGTCCCGCGGGCCACCCGCCACGAGTGCGCGGTGCTCAAGGCCGTCGCCGACCGCTATGTGATGCGCCGCGCCGAACAGGAGGAACTCCGCGCCGACCAGCGCGTGGTGCTCGCCGAACTGGCCGAGGCGCTCACCGCCCGCGCGCCCGAGGGGCTGGAGCCGCAGTTCCGGGCGCTGTTCGAGGCGGCGCCGGACGACCGGGCCCGCAAGCGGGTCGTCGTCGACCAGATCGCCTCGCTCACCGACGCCTCGGCCCGGACCCTGCACGCCCGGCTGCCGAGGCGCTGACCGCTGCCCGGCGCCGGGCCGGGTACGGTGATCGTTTGTCGTTTCGTCCGGTTCCGTACGTCCGGGGGCCTCGGGCGGGCACTCCCCCTTTCGCCGGCACGCCGGGTGCGGGACGCTCGCAAGGCCGAACAGGACCTGAAGAGGAGGCAACACGTGGTCGACGCACATCGGACCTTCGTCATCGTCGGCGGTGGCCTGGCGGGCGCCAAGGCGGCCGAGACGCTGCGCGCCGAGGGGTTCACCGGGCGGGTGATCCTCATCGGCGACGAGCGGGACCGCCCCTACGAGCGTCCGCCCCTGTCCAAGGGGTTCCTGAACGGCAAGGAGGAGCGCGACAGCGTCTTCGTCCACGAGCCCGGCTGGTACGCCCGCTCCGAGATCGAGCTGCACCTCGGCCAGACCGCGGTGTCCATCGACCGCGCGGCCAAGGCCGTCCGCCTCGGGGACGGCACCGTGCTCCACTACGACAAGCTGCTCCTCGCCACCGGCGCCGAGCCCCGCCGCCTGGACATCCCCGGCACCGGCCTGGCCGGGGTCCACCACCTGCGGCGCCTCGCCCACGCGGACCGGCTGCGCCGGGTCCTCGCCACCCTCGGCCGCGACAACGGGCACCTGCTCGTCGCCGGCGCCGGCTGGATCGGCCTGGAGGTCGCCGCCGCCGCCCGCGGCTACGGCGCCGAGGTCACCGTCGTGGAACCGGAGCCGACCCCGCTGTACGGCGTCCTCGGTCCCGAACTCGGCCAGGTCTTCGCCGACCTCCACCGCGAACGCGGTGTGCGGTTCCACTTCGGCGCCCGGCTGACCGAGATCACCGGCCAGGACGGCATGGTCCTCGCCGCCCGCACCGACGACGGCGAGGAGCACCCCGCGCACGAGGTGCTCGCTGCGATCGGCGCCGCCCCCCGCACCGCCCTCGCGGAGAGCGCCGGGCTGGAGCTCGCGGACCGCGCCCACGGCGGCGGCATCGCCGTCGACGCCCGGCTGCGCACCTCCGACCCCGACATCTACGCCGCCGGCGACGTCGCCGCCCACCAGCACCCGCTGATCGGCACCCGGCTGCGCGTCGAGCACTGGGCGAACGCCCTGAACGGCGGTCCGGCCGCGGCCCGCGCCATGCTCGGGCAGGAGACCGTGTACGACCGGGTGCCCTACTTCTTCTCCGACCAGTACGACCTCGGCATGGAGTACTCGGGCTGGGCCCCGCCCGGCTCCTACGACCAGGTCGTGCTCCGCGGCGACGCCGGCAAGCGCGAGTTCATCGCCTTCTGGCTGAGCGGGGGCCGGGTGCTGGCGGGGATGAACGTGAATGTGTGGGACGTCACCGAGGACATCCAGCGCCTCATCCGCTCCGGGACCGCCGTGGATCCCCAGGCCCTGGGCGATCCCGCCGTGCCCCTGGCCTCGCTCGCCGGCTGACGGGAGTGTCGTGGGGTCGCCGTAGACTTCCCCCGTGGCAGGCAGGATCAACGACGACGACGTGAAGGCGGTACGGGACGCGGTCCCGATCGACGCCGTCGTGTCCGAATACCTCCAGCTCCGCAACGCGGGCGGCGGCAACCTCAAGGGACTCTGCCCCTTCCACGACGAGAAGTCCCCCTCCTTCCAGGTCAGCCCGAGCAAGGGCCTGTTCCACTGCTTCGGCTGCCAGGAGGGCGGCGACACCATCGCCTTCGTGATGAAGATCGACCACCTCTCCTTCTCGGAGACGGTCGAGCGCCTCGCCGCGCAGGCGGGCATCACCCTGCGGTACGAGGAGGGCGGCTACAACCCGACCCACCAGCGCGGCGAGCGCATCCGCCTGGTCGAGGCCCACAAGATCGCCGCCCAGTTCTACGTGGAGCAGCTCGACGGCGCCGAGGCCGAGACCGGCCGGACGTTCCTCGCCGAGCGCGGCTTCGACCAGGCCGCCGCCCAGCACTTCGGCGTCGGCTACAGCCCGGCCGGCTGGGACCACCTCACCCGGTACCTGCGCGGCAAGGGCTTCAGCGACAAGGAGCTGCTGCTCTCCGGTCTCTCCCAGGAGGGCCGCCGCGGCCCCATCGACCGCTTCCGCGGGCGGCTGATGTGGCCGATCCGGGACATCACCGGGGAGGTCGTCGGCTTCGGCGCGCGCAAGCTCCGCGAGGACGACAACGGCCCGAAGTACCTGAACACCCCCGAGACCGCGATCTACAAGAAGTCGCAGGTCCTGTACGGCATCGATCTCGCCAAGAAGGAGATCGCCCGCACCAGCCGCGCCGTCGTCGTCGAGGGCTACACCGATGTGATGGCCTGCCACCTCGCGGGTGTCACCACCGCCATCGCGACCTGCGGCACCGCCTTCGGCGGCGACCACATCAAGATCCTCCGCAGGCTCCTCATGGACAACGCCACCGCCGAGGTGATCTTCACCTTCGACGGCGACGCGGCCGGGCAGAAGGCCGCCCTGCGCGCCTTCGAGGACGACCAGAAGTTCGCCGCCGAGACCTCGATCGCCATCACCCCCGGCGGCATGGACCCGTGCGACCTGCGGCTCGCCCAGGGCGACGACTCGGTGCTCAAGCTGGTCGAGTCCCGCACCCCGCTCTTCGAGTTCGCCATCCGGCAGATGGTCACCCGCCACAATCTGGAGACCCCGGCCGGCCGGGCCGCCGCCCTCGACGAGGCCGCGCCCGTCGTCGCCGCCATCAAGAACATCGCCATCCAGCACGAGTCGGCCGTCCAGCTCGCCGGGATCCTCGGCATCCTGGACACCCAGTTCGTCGTCAAGCGCGTCGCCCAGCTCGCCCGCTGGGCCCGTGAGCGCGGCGGCGCCGGCGGTCGCGGGCCCGGCGGCCCCGGCCAGGACCGCAGGCCCCGGACGTACGAGGCCCCGGCCGCGCCCCAGGCCCCGTCCGGCCCCGCGCTCAATCTCCGCAGCCCCGCCCACCGCACCGAGCGCGAGCTGCTGAAGCTGGCGCTCCAGCACCCGGGCCTGGTCTCCCCGGCCTTCGACGCCTACGGCATCGACGAGTTCACGGCCCCGCCCTACGCCGCCGTCCGCCGGACGATCATGGAGGCCGGCGGCGCCGAGGCGGGCGCCGAGGACACCTCCGGCTACCTCGCCCGGGTCCGCGACACCGCGCCCGACGACTCGGTGCGCGCCCTCGTCACCGAGCTCGCCGTCGAGGCGGTGCACGCCCGCACCGTCGACGAGGTGTACGCGGGCGAACAGCTCGTCCAGGTCCGGCTGCGCGCCGTGGACCGCCGCGTCGCCGACGTCCAGGGCACCCTCGCCCGCCTCGGCACCGGCGCCGACCCCGAGCGCTACACCGCCGTCGCCAACGAGCTCTGGGTCCTCCAGCAGTACGGCCGCGCCCTGCGCAACCAGGGCGCCGCGGCACTCTGACCACCCGCCCGCGCCCCAAGGCCGCCACCCCCGCCGGACCGGTTCCGCGCCGGGGATCCGCCGCCCCGCCCGTGCCGGACCGGTCCCGGTCCGCTCACCCGCCCCGTGCCGGACCGGTTCCGCGCCGGGGATCCGCCGCCCCGCCCGTGCCGGACCGGTCCCGGTCCGCTCACCCGCCCCGTGCCGGACCGGTCCCGGTCCGCTCACCCGCCCCGTGCCGGAGCGTGCCCGACCGGGCTCGTGCTCCGGGCGGCCGGGCCGGTCAGCGCGCCGGCGCGAAGGCCGGCCGCACGGCCGTCAGCAGCCGCCGGGCGTACGCCTCCCCGGCGTCGGCCGGCACCGGCGCATCGGCCGCGAAGTGGTGCCACTCCACCTGCCGGACCGCCTCCTCGACGTCCTCCAGGCGCACCACGCCGGGCACCCCCGTCGGCCACTCGCCGGAGAGCCGCAGCACCTCGGTGAGCAGCGGCAGCGGCAGCGGGTGCCGCTCGGCCAGCAGCACCGCGTCGTAGAGGTCCTTGCCCTGCGGGTACATGTCGGTCAGCAGCCACTGCATCTTCCAGACCAGCGCCAGGACAGGGTCGGCGCAGCGCAGGCGCGCACCGCGGACGTCGGCCGTCACGGGCGCGAGGGGCAGCTTCTCGTTGAAGACGAAGTCCAGCTGCACCTGGCCGCCGCCCGCCCCCGCGGCGCGCCACGGCAGCACCATGCGGTATCCGGGCACCCGCTCGTACGTCCAGATGTACTCCCGGACCGCCCCGGCCGCGTCGATCGCCGGCCCCGGGAAGCGCTGCGCGGCGACCCGCTCCGCCAGCGCGGCGATGCCGTCGAGCATGCCGCCGGTGCTCGGGTCGTCGATGGCCCGGTCCTCGGGCGTGACGACGAAGTCGATGTCCTTCGGCTCCCGCGCCCCGTCGAACCAGGCGGACATCGTCATGCTGCCGCGCAGCACCAGACTGTCCGCCCAGGGCGAGTCCGCCACCGCCGCGAGGACGGCGTCCAGCGCGGCGCGCCGGGCGGCACGCCACTCCTCGGAAGGGGCGGCGTCGAGCGGCCGGTAGGCCTCCGCGAAGTGCTTCAGCGCCGGATCGAACACCCGGCCCCTCCGGTCCGCGGAGTCGATGCCGGCCCACAGGGTGCGGGGCGGCCCGTCGTTCCGGCGGTGGCGTTCGGAGGCCGGTTCCGCGGGGTCGTCCGGCCCGCCCGGGATGGAGGGCTGCCATGCGTCGGTCATCGTCCCGGTACCTCCTCGATCCAGCCGTCGTCGACGGACAGGTCGCTGTCGTGGAGCACGAACTCCCTCTCCTGGGACACGATCCGGTGCCCCGCCGCCGTGAGCTCGGCGGCCAGCTCGTCGCAGCGGAGCCCGGCGGTCCGCGCGGACACGCCCCGGCAGCGCTGGGTCACGAACCTCTCGTGCCGGCCCGCTCCCGTCACCCGGCGGGCGTTCCAGGAGAGATGGGCGCCGTGCCGGACGGCGATCGCGGTCAGCGCCGCCCGGTCGAAGTCCTCGTCCAGAAGCAGCTTCAGATGGTGTTCGAAGTAGCCGTCGGGAGCCGTGGCGACCTCCGCCGCCCAGGGCGTCGTCTCGGTCTTCACCCGCACCGGCGCGAAGCCCGCCTCCCGCAGCCTGGTCACCAGCCCGTGGGCGGCCGCCTGTTGCGCGGCGAGGCCGTCGCCGCCCCGCAGCGTCAGCATCGGCTGGGAGACCATCCGCCCCCGCGCCAGCACGATGTGCGTCACCTTCAGTCCCGCCGTCCGCGCCCACGCGTCCAGCCGTCCGCGGCCGTGCTCCCCGTCGCACCGGACGGTCACATGGGTCTCGTACGTCTCGTCGCCGCCCCTTCGCATCGGCCGATCCTGCCAGACCCCCACACATGGGGGCATCCGAGTAACCGTCCGGTCACACCGGGTCCCAGAAAGTCGCCGCACGCCCCTCGTGGCGGGGTTGTGTCGTACGCCACACTGGATGCGGTGCCTGAGCCCTCGGAAGCTGCCGGACGCCCCCCGAACGGCAGCGATCACCCTGGAGGTCGCGTGCAGACCCGGATCCTGACCGAGCCCGAGACCGAACCGGCCATGGCAGCCGCCGTCGCCCCCCTCGGGCAGGTGCCCGCGCAGGGCCGGCCCGCCGGCCACCCGGAGGCGCTTCCCGACGAGCCCGTCGTGGACCTCGAACCGCCCGAGCCGCCGCCGCGGCCCACCGCCCGGGCCGCCGACGGCTCGGGCCCCTCCTCGGACCTGTTCCGCCAGTACCTGCGCGAGATCGGGCGCATCCCGCTGCTCACCGCGGCCGAGGAGGTGGAGCTGGCGCGCCGGGTCGAGGCCGGGCTGTTCGCCGAGGAACGGC
This sequence comes from Streptomyces zhihengii, assembly GCF_016919245.1. Taxonomy (NCBI): domain Bacteria; kingdom Bacillati; phylum Actinomycetota; class Actinomycetes; order Kitasatosporales; family Streptomycetaceae; genus Streptomyces; species Streptomyces zhihengii. Next base: position 5,638,246 of record NZ_JAFEJA010000001.1, read on the forward strand.
TCGCCCGGACGCCCGACCCCGATTCGCGGCTCGCCTTCGACCTGGACCGGCTGGTCGTGATGGGCCGGGTCGCCAAACGCCGTCTGATCGAGGCGAACCTCCGGCTGGTGGTCTCGGTCGCCAAGCGCTACGTCGGGCGCGGCCTCACCATGCTGGACCTCGTCCAGGAGGGCAACCTGGGCCTGATCAGGGCGGTCGAGAAGTTCGACTACGCCCGGGGCTACAAGTTCTCGACGTACGCGACCTGGTGGATCCGCCAGGCCATGTCCCGGGCGCTCGCCGACCAGGCCCGCACCATCCGGGTGCCCGTCCATGTCGTCGAACTGATCAACCGGGTGATCCGCGTCCAGCGCCGCATGCTCCAGGAGCGCGGCTACGAGCCCACCGCCGAGGAGGTCGCCGCCCAGCTCGACCTCGCGCCCGAGCGGGTCGGCGAGGTGCTGCGGCTGGCCCAGGAACCGGTGTCGCTGCACGCGCCCGTCGGCGAGGAGGACGATGTCGCGCTCGGCGATCTGATCGAGGACGGCGACGCCGCGTCCCCGGTCGAGTCGGCGGCCTTCCTGCTGCTGCGCGAGCACCTGGAGGCGGTGCTCTCCACGCTCGGCGAACGCGAACGCAAGGTGGTCCAGCTGCGGTACGGCCTCGACGACGGCCGGCCGCGCACCCTGGAGGAGATAGGGCGGCTGTTCGGGGTGACCCGCGAACGCATCCGCCAGATCGAGTCGAAGACGCTCAACAAGCTCCGCGACCACGCCTTCGCCGATCAGCTCCGCGGCTATCTGGACTGACCCCGGGGACGGCCGTGCCGCCGCGCCGGGAGCGGCACGGCGGCACGGGGCACCGGGTGGGGGAGCGGCGCCTACTCCACCTCCACCACGGCCTGGGCGAACTGCGCGGCGTGGAGCCGGGCGTAGGCCCCGTCCCGCGCCAGCAGCTCCTCGTGGGTGCCCTGCTCGACGATCGTCCCGTCCTCCATGACCAGGATCACGTCCGCGTCCCGGATCGTGGAGAGCCGGTGGGCGATCACGAAGCTGGTGCGCCCGTGGGACAGGCGCGCCATCGCCTTCTGGATCAGCACCTCGGTCCGGGTGTCGACCGAGCTGGTGGCCTCGTCGAGGACGAGGATGACCGGGTCGGACAGGAAGGCCCGCGCGATGGTGATGAGCTGCTTCTCGCCCGCGCTCACCCCCGCGCCCTCGTCGTCGATGACGGTGTCGTAGCCGTCGGGCAGCGTCCGTACGAACCGGTCGGCGTGCGCGGCCCGCGCCGCCTCCTCGATCTCCTCGCGGGTGACCTCCCGGGAGGCGCCGTAGGCGATGTTCTCGGCGATCGTGCCGCCGAACAGCCAGGTGTCCTGGAGGACCATCCCGATGCCGGAGCGCAGCTCCTCGCGGGACATCGCGGCGATGTCGGCGCCGTCGACGGTGATCCGCCCGCCGGTCACCTCGTAGAAGCGCATCAGCAGATTGACGAGCGTGGTCTTGCCCGCGCCCGTCGGGCCGACGATGGCCACCGTGTGGCCGGGCTCGACGGTGAGCGACAGGTCCTCGATCAGCGGCTTCTCCGGGTCGTAGCGGAACGCCACCTTCTCCAGCGCCACCCGCCCCTCGGGCCGCGCCGGACGCAGCGGACGCTCCTCGGCGGGCGCGTCCGGCTCCTGCTCGTCCGCGTCCAGCAGCTCGAAGACCCGCTCCGCGGACGCGACGCCCGACTGCACCAGGTTCGCCATCGACGCGACCTGCGTCAGCGGCATCGAGAACTGCCGCGAGTACTGGATGAACGCCTGCACGTCACCGATCGACAGCGAGCCCGAAGCGACCCGGAGCCCGCCGACCACCGCGACCAGCACGTAGTTGATGTTGGACACGAAGAACATGACCGGCTGCATCATGCCGCTGTTGAACTGCGCCCGGAACCCGGCCTCGTAGAGGGCGTCGTTCTGCTCGGCGAAGTCCCGCGCGGACTCGTCCTGCCGGCCGAAGACCTTGACCAGCGTGTGCCCGGTGTACATCTCCTCGATGTGCGCGTTCAGGGTGCCCGTGGACTTCCACTGCTGCACGAAGTGCGGCTGCGACCGCTTGCCGATCCGCGCCGCGACGAAGACCGACAGCGGCACGGTCACCAGCGCGACCAGCGCCAGCAGCGGGGAGATCCAGAACATCATCGCCAGCACGCCGACGATGGTGAGCAGCGAGTTGATGAGCTGCCCCATCGACTGCTGGAGCGTCTGCGAGATGTTGTCGATGTCGTTGGTGGCGCGGCTGAGCACCTCGCCGCGCTGCGCCTTGTCGAAGTACGACAGCGGCAGCCGCGCCAGCTTCGTCTGCACGTCCTCGCGCATCCGGAACACGGTCCGGTTGATCACCTTGATCGACAGCCGCGTCGACACCAGCATCAGCAGCCCCGCCGCGAGGTACACGGCGAGCGCCAGCAGCAGCACCTGGCCGACGGCGGTGAAGTCGATGCCCTGGCCCGGGGTGAAGTCCACGCCGCCGAGCATGTCCGCGAGCGAGCCGTCCCCGCCCGCCCGGACGCTCTCGACCGCCTGCTCCTTGGTGGCGCCCTCGGGCATCTGCCGGCCGACGACGCCGGCGAAGACCAGGTCGGTCGCGGCGCCCAGGATCTTGGGGCCGACCACCGACAGGGCGACGGAGAGCACCCCGGCGCACAGCATCAGCCACAGCACGGCCCGTTCGGGGGCGAGCTGCCGCAGCAGCCGCCGGCCGGAGCCCTTGAAGTCCATCGAACGGTCGGCGGGCGACCCGCCGGCCATCATCCGTGCAGCACCCGGCCCGCTCATGCGGCCTCAGCCTCCGTCAGCTGCGAGAGAACGATCTCCCGGTACGTCTCATTGCCCTCCATCAGCTCGTGATGGCTGCCCGTCCCCACGACCAGGCCCTCGTCGAGGACGACGATCCGGTCCGCGTCGCGGATCGTCGACACCCGCTGGGCGACGATCACCACCGTCGCGTCGGCCGTCCGCGCCGCGAGCGCGGCACGCAGCGCCGCGTCCGTCGCGTAGTCGAGCGCGGAGAAGGAGTCGTCGAACAGATAGATCTCCGGCCGCTGCACCAGGGTCCGCGCGATGGCGAGCCGCTGGCGCTGCCCGCCGGAGACGTTGGTGCCGCCCTGCGCGACGGGGGAGTCCAGCCCGGCGTCGAGCGCCCGGACGAAGTCGGCCGCCTGCGCGACCTCCAGCGCCTCCCACAGCTCCTCGTCGCTCGCGTCCGGGTTGCCGTAGCGCAGGTTGGTGGCGACGGTGCCGGTGAAGAGGTACGGCTTCTGCGGGACCAGCCCGACCGTGCGCGCCATCAGCGCGGGGTCGAGGGCGCGCACGTCCACGCCGTCCACCAGCACCTCGCCGCCCGTGACGTCGAACAGCCGGGGCACCAGCCCCAGCAGGGTCGACTTGCCGCTGCCCGTCGAGCCGATGATCGCCGTGGTCTCGCCGGGGCGAGCCACCAGGGACACCGCCCGCAGCACCGGCTCCTCCGCGCCCGGATAGCGGAAGTCGACGTCCCGCACCTCCAGATGACCGTGCGCCCGAAGCTCGCGCACCGGCGCCTTCGGCGGGACGACGCTGGACTCGGTGTCCAGCACCTCCTGGATGCGCTCGGCGCACACCTCGGCGCGCGGCACCATCATGAACATGAAGGTGGCCATCATCACGGCCATCACGATCTGCATCAGATAGGCGAGGAACGCGGTGAGCGCGCCGATCTCCATCCCGCCGCTGTCGATCCGGTGCGCGCCGAACCAGACGACGGCGATCGACGACACGTTGACGACCGTCATGACGATCGGGAACATCAGCGCCATCAGCCGGCCCGTCGACAGCGACACGTCCGTGAGCTGCGTGTTGGCCCCCCGGAAGCGCTCCGTCTCGTAGCCGTCGCGGACGAAGGCCCGGATGACCCGGTTGCCGGTGATCTGCTCGCGCAGCACCCGGTTCACCGTGTCCAGCCGCTCCTGCATGGTGCGGAACAGCGGCCGCATCCGCTTCACGATCAGCGACACGGAGATGCCGAGCACCGGCACCACGGCCAGCAGCACCGCCGACAGCCGCACGTCCTGCCCGAGCGCCAGCACGATGCCGCCGACGCACATGATCGGCGCCGAGACCATCAGCGTGAACGCCATCAGCACCAGCATCTGGACCTGCTGGACGTCGTTGGTGGTCCGGGTGATCAGCGACGGCGCCCCGAAGCGGCCGACCTCACGGGCGGAGAAGCTCTGCACCCGGGCGAACACGTCGGCGCGCACGTCCCGCCCGAGCGCGGACGCCGTGCGGGCGCCGTAGAAGACGGCCCCGATGTTGCACAGCACCTGGACGACGCTGATGACGATCATCAGCGCGCCGAGGGACAGGATGTATCCCGTGTCCCCCTTCACGACCCCGTCGTCGATGATGTCCGCGTTGAGGGTCGGCAGATAGAGGGTGGCGCTGGTCTGCAGCAGCTGCAGCACCACCAGCAGGACGATGGGTCTCTTGTACGGACCCAGATAGGTCCGCAGAAGTCGTATCAGCACACGCGTCTCTCGGGCTCGGCACGATCGGGGGTTGGATGCACCCCATCTTCCGGCACCGAGTCGGCGAACCTCCCGGGATTTTCCCCAAACCCGGGTCAAGAACGGACCATGCCGGGCGGACGGCCCCGCCCGGCGCCGGTCACATCCCCTGGGAGAACGCGCCCGGGTGGATCTGTTCCCGGGTCGCCCGGTACTGCTGGCGCACGGCCATGCCGACGTCCGCGTCCTCGCCCGCCTCGAAGACCTGCGCGGCGGCACCCTGCCAGGCCGGCGGAGCGGCGGGGGAGAGCGTCCCCTGCGCGACGCCCAGCGCCCACGCCGCCTGACGGGCCGCGCCGAGAGCGGCGTAGTCCGCGGGCTGCGGCACCACGACCTGGGCGGCGAGCACGGCGGGCGCGACGGCCTGCACGGCGGGCAGCTCGGCGGCGGCGCCCAGCAGGAACACCCGCCGCACCTCCACCCCGCGCCCGCGCAGCACGTCCAGGGCGTCGGCCAGCGAGCACAGCATGCCCTCGAAGGCGGCCCGCGCCAGGTGCTCCGGCTTCATCGACTCGCGCCGCAGCCCGCTCAACGTGCCCGCGGTGTGCGGGAGCTGGGGGGTGCGCTCGCCCTCCAGATACGGGAGCAGCACCAGCCCGGACGCGCCGGGCGTGGACTTCAGGGCGAGCGCGGAGAGTTCGTCGAGCCCTTCGAGGCCGAGCATCTCGGCCGTCCCGCGCAGGGCCCGGACCGCGTTCAGGGTGTGCACCACGGGCAGGTGCATCCCGGTCGCGTCGGCGAACGAGGTGATCATCCCGCTGGGGTCGGCGAGCGCCTCGTGGTGGATGGCCATCACCGAGCCGGACGCCCCCAGCGACACCACGGCGTCGCCGGTGCCGACGCCGAGACCGAACGCGGCGGCCATCGTCTCGCCGGTACCGGCCGAGATCAGCAGTCCTTCGGGGGTGGTGCCCGCGGCGTCGGCGGGCCCGAGCACCTCGGGCAGCGCGCACTGGTGGCCGAGGGCGGTCTCCACCAGATCGGGGCGCCAGGCGCCGGTGCCGGCCGACCAGTAGCCGGTGCACGAGGCGCCGCCGCGGTCGGTGGTCCGGCGGGCGGGCCTGCCGAGGAGCTGCCACACCAGCCAGTCGTGCGGCTGCATCACGGCCGCGACCCGCTGGGCCGCCTCCGGCTCGCTGCGGGCCAGCCAGCGGAGCTTGGCGACGGGCAGGGCCGCCTGCGGCACCGACCCGACCGCCTCGGCCCAGGCCTGCTTCCCGCCGAGCGCGTCCACCAGATCGGCGGCGGCGACCTGGGCGCGCCGGTCGTTGCCGAGCAGCGCGGGGCGCACGGGGCCGCCCTGCGCGTCGAGGGTGATCAGGCCGTGCTGCTGGGCGGAGACGCCGATGGCCTGCACGCCCTCCAGCAGCCCGCCGCCCGCGGCCTCGCCGAGCGAGAGCAGCCAGGCCTGCGGATCGGCCTCGGTGGACTTCGGCTCCAGTGGATGCGGCGCGTACCCCTGGCGCAGCACGGCGCCCGTGTCCGCGTCGCAGACGACGATGCGTGTGTACTCGGACGAGCTGTCGAGTCCGGCGACTATCCCCATGTCCGGAATTCTGCCGTACGCGCGGGGGCGGGCGGGTCAGGTGTTGGTCGTTCCCCAGTCGTCCTCGGTACCGGAGCCGCGTTCGCGCAGCGAGCGCACCCGGCCGGCCACCGACTCCGGGACGCGGTCGCCGACCTTGTCGCTCACCGCGTGGAACGCCTTGCCGGCGGCCTCGCGGCCGTTGTGGGCGGCGGATTCGGCGGCGTTGCGCACCGCGGGGTTCTGGGAGATCTGTCGCGCGGACTTCTTGAGCTGCTCGTACCGCTCGCGCCCGGCCCGTGTGCCGAGCACGAAGCCGAGGGCCAGTCCGGCGACGAACGTGAGCTTGTACCGCATGGGTGTCACCTTCCGTTGCGTCGGTGCTGCCCGCCTACCCTGCGGGGCGCCTGATCACCCTGCGCGGAACCGATTGGCGGAGCACCCCCCTGCTTGCGCTAATGTATGTGTCGCAGCGAGCGCACGCCCTCCGGGACGCATCCGGTAGGTACGTTCGGTGCACACGCAGCAATCCCCTGTAGCTCAATTGGCAGAGCAGCCGGCTGTTAACCGGCAGGTTACTGGTTCGAGTCCAGTCGGGGGAGCGCGATCCCCTGTAGCTCAATTGGCAGAGCATTCGGCTGTTAACCGGAGGGTTGCTGGTTCGAGTCCAGCCGGGGGAGCACAGACGAAGAGGGCCCCGCGAGGGCCCTCTTCTCGTTCTCCGGGACGTTCCCCGGGCGAGGCGGGGGACTGTCGGGGACATGCCCGGGATGTGTTCCGTACGACATTTCCCGTCTTCCGTACGGGACCGGGAACCGGGCGGCGACCAGCGGAGTCCTCATGGTCAGGCGTTGTCGACCATGCGAGGCAGGAGATCGTATGACCGGCTATGCTGCGGCAGACGGCGCGCACACATGTGCGCGACGCGCCGTTAGGGGCGGTAGCTCAGCCGGTTAGAGCAGCGGACTCATAATCCGTCGGCCGTGGGTTCGAGTCCCACCCGCCCCACCGCACGCCAGGCGTGCAGAATCGTTCACGACCGCCGCAGGGCCACGCACGAGCATGCCCCCCGGGCGCCGCACCGAAGGTGCGACGCGCCGGGGGTTTCTCCGTTCACCGCCCGGACGGCGGCGCGCTCACTCCTCCAGCAGGGCCTTCATCCGGGTGATCTCGGCGTTCTGCGCGGTGATGATCTCCTCGGCCATCGTCCTGGCCGGCGCGTGGGCTCCCTCGGTCCTCTGGGTCCTCGCCATCTCCACGGCGCCCTCGTGGTGCTCGACCATCAGGGACAGGAACGCGGTGTCGAACGCGGCACCCGACGAGGTCCGCAGCCGCTCCATGTCGTCGGCCGACATCATTCCGGACATCTCCCGGCCCGACCCGTGGCCGGCGTGGGGGTCGGCGCCCGTGGCGGGCACCTTCTCGCCCCAGGACGCCAGCCAGCCGGACAGGGTCCGGATCTCCGGGTCCTGGGCCGCGCGGATCTCCTCGGCGAGCGTCTTCACCTCGGCCGACGAGGCGCGTGCGGCGGCCAGTTCGGACATCTCCAGCGCCTGGCGGTGATGGGGGATCATGCCCTCGGCGAAGGTGACGTCGGCGGCGTTGTGGCCCCCGGCGGACTTCGCCGGGGCGGACGGGGAGCTGTGGGCGTCGTGCCCCGACGGGCCGTCGGCGCCGGATCCGCAGGCGGCCAGGGCGAGCGCGGCGGCCGCGGTGGCGGCGAGGACGGCGGCCCGGCGGGCGCGGGAAAGCTGTGCGGTCATGGTGATGCGACTCCTGTGCTGCGAAGGGCGCGAAGCGCTCCCGGCGGGGAGAGGCGCGGGTAGCGGTGCTCCGGGCGGGGCGGGCCCGTCGGGGAGGCGCGGCGCGGCGGTCTCCGGGCGCGGGGGCTTCGCGGGAAGGGGGCGTGCGGGCGCGGACGGCCGCCGGGAGGCGGCGCCGCGGGGGCTGCCTATATGCGCAGGACCTGGAGCTCGCTGAGCGCGGGCGGGCCGCGGCCGTCCGGTCCCGACGGGCCGTCGGGTGCCGTCGCGGGCGTCAGCGGGGCCGGCGCGCGGGGAGCCGGGGCGAGTGCCGGGAGGGCGGGGGTGCCGCCGAGACCGCTCGCGGCGCAGGTGCCGTCGGCGTGTTCGGCGTGCCCGCCGTCGTGGCCCCCGTGCGCGGCATGCACGCCGTCGTGGCCGCCGTGCCCTGCGTGGCCGCCGTCGTGGACCCCGGCCGCGGTGCGGGAGGCGTCCTCGTGACCGTGGCCGGGGTGCGCTGCGGGGGAGTGGGCGGCCGGGCGGGCCGTGGCGGCCGGCGCGGACACCAGGCCGTGCATCCCGAGCACACCGGCGAGGACCGCGAGGATCAGCAGCAGACGGGCCCGGCTTCCGCGGGCCCGGGGCATGTGCCGCTCCTGCCGCCGGATCATGCCGGCCATCGTAGGGGGGGCGGGCCGCCCGCGGCCGAAACCCCCCGGGAACAGGGGTGACGGCCGGGCAGGCTGGGGTCAGCTCTGGGTACCGGTGATGTTGACCAGCCAGGAGACGCCGTACGAGTCCGTGCACATGCCGAACACGTCGCCCCACATCTGCTTCTCCAGCGGAACGGCCACGGTCCCGCCGGCGGAGAGCTTCTCCCAGTAGCCGCGCAGTTCGTCCGCGTCGTCGCCGCTGAGGCTCACCGAGAAGTTGGTGCCCGGGCGGTGCTCCATGCCGGGCGGGTTGTCGGCGCCCATGAGGGTGTAGCCGCTGTCCGTCTCCAGCTGGCTGTGCATGATCTTGTCGGTGAACTCCTCGGAGGGCGCGCCGCCGAATTCGCCGAAGGTGTGGGAGGTGAGGGTGCCCCCGAAGACGCTCTTGTAGAACTCCATCGCCTGCTTCGCGTCACCGGCGAAGCTGAGGTACGGATTGAGGCGAGAAGCCACCTTGGTCCCCTTTCGTGACGTGATGTCGGAAGCGCAGCGTATCCGCGCCGCGCCGCCGGAGCGGGCGGGTCGTCGAACGTGTCTTTTCCGGGGCCGGGTGTGCGGAAGTGAAGGGGTTTCGTGCGGTAACCCGGACGAGTTCGGACCGCTTTCGGGCAAACGTCGAGGAACGGCACTCCAATGGGGTGGCATTGTTCCGCTGACCCGCGTTCACAGAAAGCGGTTCCCGGCCACGTAAGTTGTCCGGTCCTGTGCGGTGGGGAATGGCAGGAGTTACGGAACTCTTGTTCCTGACAGGGCAGTTGTGTCAGGGTGAGCCTTCGCATCCGAACAAACACCATTCTGATCAACCGTTCGAATTTCCTGTGGGTGGGCCTCTTCAAAAGAGAGGGCATCGCCACCAGAAGGTGCGTACCAACAGGTGCGCGTCTTTCGACCGGCCGCCGGCATCCGCCGGCCGGAGCCGATGGCCGAAACCGCAACCCCCCACCGCATTGCCATGGATGGAAAGACGTCTATGCAGCACCCCAGCACGCCCGGGAGCGTGCCCTCCCCGCCGGCCGGACCGGTGCCGGGGATCTCCGACGAGGAGCTCGCCGCGGCACTCGGGACCGACCACGCGACCCGGCCGGCGCACCCCGTCGCCGGGCTGCTCGCGCGCCACTGGCAGCCACTCTTCGACTACGCGGCCGCCTGCGCGCCCTCCGCGCGGACGGCCTCGATGCTCGCGACGGCCGCGTTCTCCCAGGTGCTCGACACCCTGGCGCGCAACGGGGTGACGGGCGCCGTGCGCCCCCACCTGCTGGTCACCGCCCGCCACATCGCCAAGGGCTGGGCCCAAGACCCGCGCGTCACCACGATGCTGCCGGGTCTGACGATTCCCGAACCGCCCGCCGAGAACCGCCAATTGGTGGCCCGCGCATTCCACGCAATGCCCATGGTCCCCCAGGTGCTGCTCTGGCACGCCGAGGCGGAGGCCGAAGGGATATCCGTCCCGGCCGGTCTCCTCGGAATCGACCCGCGCCTCGCCTCCGATCAACTCGGCCAGGCCCGCGAACAGTTCCGGCAGGTCTGCGTCCGCACCCACCGCGAACACGCGCCCACCGGGGAATGCCGCCACTACAACCGGCTGCTCGACATATCCCTGCGGCGCGGCGGGGAGCTGATCCCCGACATCCAGGTGCACCTTTCCGAGTGCCGCTACTGCCGGGACGCCGCCGAACAGCTCCACCAGTCCGACGGGCGCCTCGGGGTCCTGCTCGCCGAGGCGCTGCTCGGCGGTGCCGCCGGGGCCTATCTGGCCTCCCGGCCCGGACGCCGCCGCCAGGCCAGGCTCCGGGCGGGCGGACCCGACCGGCCCGAAGGACCGGGGCCCGCGGGACGCGGCCGCCACTCCCGCTCCGGCCGGGCGCGCGCCGCCCTGCCCGACCTGATCCTGCGCGGCCGGCGGGCCGCCGCCGAGCGGACGACGCCCACGGCACTCGGCATCGGCGCGGCGGTCGCCGTCACCGGGCTGCTCGTCGCCGGTCTGGCGTCCGCCCTGCTGCCGGACGACGAGCCCGACCACGCCGGACCGTCCGCACCCGGCGGGACGGTCACCGGCAGCGCCAGCCCCGCGCCCGGCGCGGGCGGCCCGTCCGGGGCGACCCCGTCGGCGCCGCTCCCCTCCACCACCTCGGCCGGCCACCCGGCCGCGCCGGTCACCCTCTCCCTGCGCAACGTCGAGGCCGACCTGTGCGTCGATTTCGCCGGCGGTGACGCGCGGGCCGACGCGGACATCCTGATGGCCGCCTGCTCGGCCTCGCCCAGCCAGCGCTGGGTGTACGAGACCGACGGACGCCTGCGCAGCGCGCTCGCGCCCGGGCTGTGCCTGGACTCCCGCGGGCTCGATGGCATCGTTGTCGCCGGCACGTGCACGGGCCGTGCGGCCCCCGACGGCACGGACGTCCGCTACGACCTGACGATCCAGGGGCAGATCGTGCCCCGCTGGAACGAGGGGCTCGCGGTGGTGCCCGTGTCGCCGGACGCCGGATCGCCCGTCGCCGTGAAGGTGCGGGACGACTCGCCGGAGCAGATCTGGGCGACGACGACCACGGCCCGGCCGGACTCCGCCCCCGCGCGCCGGTCCGCGGGCGACGGCTCCACCCCGAACACCACCGAGGTCGGCGCCCCGCCCGGCATCTTCAGCCCCTCCGGGGTCTGAGACGTCGGCGCGGGGGCGTCGTGTGCACGGGCTTTCCTCGGCCTGTGCGGGCCGGCGTTTTCAGCCCGTCCGGCGATTGAGGACACCGCGCGGAGCGTGGTGCTGCGGGCACGGCCTGCGGGGGTGATGGGGCGCGGGGGTCCGCTGCCTGTGCGGGCCGGCATTTTCAGCCCGTCCGGCGATTGAGGACACCGCGCGGAGCGTGGTGCTGCGGGCACGGCCTGCGGAGGCGATGGGGCGCCGGGGCCCGCTGCCTCTGCGAGCCGGTGGCTCCGGCACGGCCTGCGGCCGTGTCCTCAATCGCCGGACGGGCTGGGATCTCGTGGGCGACGCCCCGGCCTCCCGGCATCCCGCGCCCCCGGATGGGCTGGGATCTCGTGGGCGACGCCCTGGCACCCCGGTACTCCGCGCCCCCGGACGGGCTGGGATCTCGTGGGCGACGCCCTGGCACCCCGGTACTCCGCGCCCCCGGACGGGCTGGGATCTCGTGGGCGACGCCCCGGCCCCCGGTACTCCGCGCCCCCAACGGGCTGGGATCTCGCGGGTGACGCCCCGGCCCCCGGTACTCCGCGCCCCCCAACGCCCCTGCCCGCACCCCCTGGCGGGCTGCCGCCATGGCAGCTAACCGCCAGGGCGCGCGGCCCGCAAGCGCCTTCTCAGCCTCCAGACTGCTGCGCAACGCCCCGGCATCACCCCCGTCGACCGGGCGTGAACGAGGAGAGGCATCCCCATGACAAGAGCGCCAGCGAGGCGCCGGGCCCGGCTGATGGCCGCCGGGCTCTCGCTCGTAATGCTCCCCGCAGGACAGGCCCTGGCGGCGGGTGCGGACCGTGACCCGGCCGCCGGCGCGGCCGACCGTCCCGCCACCGCCGCCGCCCACGCGGCGCACACCGTCACGCTGATCACCGGCGACAAGGTGACCGTCACCGACCTCGGCGGCGACCGCAGCACGGTGACGGTGGAACGCGCCGAGGGCGCCACCGGTGCCGTGCGCAGCGAGGTCTTGGACGGCCGGGTCACCGTCGTGCCCGACGAGGCACGGCCCTACCTCAGCGCCGGTGTCCTCGACGAGCGGCTGTTCGACGTGACCGGCCTGATCGAGCAGGGGCTGCACGGCGAGTCCGGCCTGCCGCTGATCGTCTCCTACGGCAAGGGCGTCCGAGCCGCCGCGCCGCGCGGCGCCGAGACGGTGCGCGGTCTGCCGAGCATCGGCGGCGCGGCCGTCGAGGCCGCCGCCTCCGGGGAGTTCTGGCACTCCGTCACCTCCGGACGCTCCCGGGCCGCCTTCGGCGCCGGTGTCTCCAAGGTGTGGCTCGACGGGCGGGTGGAGGCCGACATGGCCGAGTCCAACGCCCAGATAGGCACGCCGAAGGCGTGGGAGGCCGGGCTGACCGGCAAGGGCGTGAAGGTCGCCGTCCTGGACACCGGCGTCGACGCCGGCCACCCCGACCTCAAGGACCGCCTCGCGGAGACGAAGAGCTTCATCGAGGGCCAGGAGGTCGCCGACCGCGACGGCCACGGCACCCATGTCGCCTCGACCGTCGGCGGCAGCGGCGCGGCCTCCGACGGCCGGGAGAAGGGGGTCGCCCCGGGCGCCGAACTCGCCGTCGGCAAGGTGCTCAGCGACGAGGGCTCCGGCAGCGAGTCGCAGATCATCGCCGGCATGGAGTGGGCCGCCAAGGACATCGACGCCAAGATCGTGTCCATGAGCCTCGGCTCCCGCGAGGCGTCGGACGGCACCGACCCGATGGCCCAGGCCGTCAACACCCTCTCCGCCGAGACCGGCGCCCTGTTCGTCATCGCGGCGGGCAACTCCGGCGCCCCCGGCAGCATCGGCTCCCCGGGCGCCGCCGACTCGGCGCTCACCATCGGAGCCGTCGACTCCGCCGACGAGGCCGCCTCCTTCACCAGCCAGGGCCCCCGCTTCGGCGACAACGCGCTGAAGCCCGACCTGTCGGCGCCCGGCGTGGACATTCTGGCCGCACGCTCCGGGCTCGCCCCGGGCGAGGGCCTCTACCAGGCGATGAGCGGCACCTCGATGGCCACCCCGCATGTCGCGGGCGTCGCCGCGCTCCTCGCCGAGAAGCACCCCGACTGGACGGGGCAGCAGCTCAAGAACGCCCTGATGTCGACGTCGAAGCGGCTCGACGCCTCGGCGTACGCGCTCGGCGCCGGCCGGCTCGACGTCCCCGCGGCCGTCGACGCGACGGTCACCGCCACCGGCTCGGCGGACCTCGGCTTCTACGCGTGGCCCTACGAGGGGAACGAGCCCGTCACGAAGACCGTGACGTACACCAACCACACCGACGCCCCCGTCACCCTGGACCTGGCGGTCGAGGGCATGCCCGCGGGCGTGGCCGCCGTCGCCGACTCCCGCCTCACCGTGCCCGCCCGTTCGACGGCGTCCACCACCGTCACCGGCGACGGCACCGGCGCGCCCGTCGGCAACTCCTCGGGCAGCCTCACCGCGTCGGTCGGCGGCGAGACGGTCGCCCGTACCGCCCTCGGTCTGGTGAAGGAGGAGGAGCGCTACACCCTCACCGTCCACGTCAAGGACCGTGACGGCGCCCCCGCCGCCGCCGGCCTGGGCGTGCAGCGGCTCGCCGCCGGCGCCGAGCCCTTCCCGGCCGCCGTCGGCGAGTCCGGCACGCTGGAGCTGCGCCTGAAGCCGGGCACGTACACCGTGAGCACCTTCCTCGACGTGCGCGGCAGCCACGGCGCGGACTCCCTCGGCCTCGGCTTCCTGACCGACCCCGAGATCACCCTCGACCGCGACCGGGAGATCACCCTCGACGGGCGCGAACTGCGCGAACTCACGGCGGACGTCGACCGCCGGACCGAGACCCGCCAGGTGCTGATGGAGTTCGACCGGGACGCGAACGGCGTCTCCTACGGCGGTGCGGTGCAGGTCCCGCCGATGTACGACAGCATTTTCGCGGCCCCGACCGACAAGCCCGCCACCGGCACCTTCGAGTACCGGACCGTCTGGCGGCTGGGCAAGCCGGTGCTGAGCGTCGAGGCGGGCGGCAAGCAGCTCTCCGACGCCACGCCGCAGGCGGGCGCGACCGTCCTGGACGGCCGCCGCAAGCTCGCGGTGGTGGACGCCGGCGACGGCTCGGCCGCCGGCTACCAGGGCAGGAACGTGCGCGGCAAGGCGGTCGTCGTCCGTCTCGGGGACGGCGTCCCCGCGCAGATCGCCCAGCGCGCCCAGGACGCCGGAGCGGTCGCCCTGTTCGTCACCGACGACACCCCCGGCCGGCTGATGCAGTGGTTCGGCACCGAGGCGTACGAGGACCGGCCGCTGCACGTGGCGACCGTGAACGCCGCCGACGGCGCACGCCTGGCCGATGCCGCCCGCCGCGGCCGCACGGTCGAGCTCGACGGCACGCAGTACACCCCGTACGTGTACGACCTCTCGCAGGGCCACCCGGGCCGGGTGCCCGACCGTGACCTCGCCTACCGTCCGTCCAAGCGTGAACTGGCCGTCCTGGACGCCAAGTTCCACGCGGCGAAGCCCGCCGACGGCGGCGAGTTCCGCTACTCGATCACCGACACCTTCCCGATCGGCTTCGGTTTCCAGGAGCGGGTCGCCTTCCCCGCCGAGCGCACCGACTACGTCTCCACCGGCCCCGGCCAGCTCTGGCACGAGTCGATGAGCAACGGCCCCGGCGCCATCGAGCAGCGCAGCGGCACCCCCTCCTACAAGGGCGGCACCCGCTCCGAGCTGAACTGGTTCAAGCCCGTGCTGCACCCGTGGCTGGGCACCGGCCTCGGCTGGGGCCAGACCCGCACCGGGAACGACCTCGCGTTCAACACCCCCGGCTGGGGCGACTCCGGGCCCGACCACACCGGCTTCGGCGACGTGTGGACGGACACCTCGATGACGCAGTTCACCGAGCTCTGGGTGGACGGCGAACGCGTCGACCGCAAGATGAGCTCCGGCCTGAACCACTGGGACGCCGATCCGGCCGAGCGGACGTACCGGGTGGTCACCGACACCACGCTCGACCCGGAGCGCTGGCGGCTCGCCGTGAAGGGCCACTCCGAGTGGACCTTCCGCTCCGGCGAGACCCCCTCGGACCGCCGGACCCATCTGCCGCTCCTCAACCTCGGGTTCGACATCGACACCGATCTGCGCGGTGACGTGCGCGGCGGCAAGCGGCTCGACCTCGGCATCTTCGCCGAGTACATCGAGGGCGCCGAGAAGACCGGCCGGATCACCGGCGGCACGCTGGAGGTCTCCTTCGACGACGGGAAGACCTGGACGACGGTCCGTCTCGACGGCGTCCGCGGCAAGGCGGCCGCCTGGGAGGGCTCGGTCCGCGTCCCGTCCGGCGCCGGGCACATCTCGGTGCGCGCCTCGGCGTCCGACGACCGCGGCGGTTCGGTGAAGCAGGAGATCATCCGGGCGGTGGGCGTGCGGTAACCGCCGCATCCCGCACCCCGAAGGGCCCGGCGCCTCCGCGCCGGGCCCTTCGTGTGCGCTTGTGGTGCCGCTCAGTGCGGCGCCGGGCCCACGATGCCCCGCACCACGCCCAGTTCGGCCAGATCCTGCGGGCGCAGCCGCAACTGGTCGGCCGTGTGCGCGACCCGTGACGGGTCGCGCTTGAGGATCGCGGCCGCCCATTCCGGGGCGATCACCGAGAAGTAGCTGTCCGGCGTGGCCCAGGTGCGGCCCGGCGCGGCCAGGGCCAGCGCCCCGCCCGAGCCGCCCTCGCCGATCAGCAGACTGGTGACGGGGGTGCGCGCGGCGGCGATCGCGCCGAACAGCCCGGCGATGGCCGCCCCGGCGCCCGCCCGTTCCGCCTCCGCGTCGTTGGCCGCGCCCGGGGTGTCGACCAGGGTCAGCACCGGCAGCCCGATCCGTCCGGCGAGTTCCACCACCCGGGCCGCCGTCCGGTAGCCGGCGGGCCGGGTCGCGGTGCCGGCCTGGGCCGCGTAGGCCACCGGCCGTCCCCGGTGCAGTCCCACCCCGCAGAGCATCCCGGGGTCGTCGCCGCCGCAGCGGTCGCCGCGCAGCGGCTCGCGCCGGGTGAAGTAGTCGTCCAGGTACGCCGCCGCCCGCGGGCGGCGCGGGTCCCGGGCCGCCTCGACGGCGTCCATGCCCGAGCGCGGCAGCCGCACCTCCGCTCCGAGTGCCCGCGGCACCGGCGCCGCCGCCGGCGCGGTGTCCCCGCCGCCGAGGGCCCCGGCCCAGAACGCGACCGTGTCCCGGAGCGCGTGCTCCGGCACCACGTCGTCGACCTGCCCGGCCGCGAGCTGGCCCTCGGCCGTGTAGGCGGCCGGGTCCGCGCCGGGCGGGCGGACCCGCGAGCCGGCGAAGCCGACCTGCGCCCCGGGCAGCGCGAGGACCACGTCGGCGCCGGCGCCGAGGGTGGCCCAGCCGCCGCCGGTCGTCGGGTCGCGCAGCACCGCGAGATGCCCGACGCCCGCCTCCCGCAGCAGCACGGACGCCCGCGCCACCCGCTGGAGCTGGCCGAGCGCGACCATGCCCTCCTGCATCCGGCTGCCACCGGTCGCGATCAGCGACACCAGCGGCCGGCGGAGTTCGCGCGCGAGCGCGTACGCGGCCTCCAGCCGGTCCCCGGTGCGTTCGCCGAGCGAGCCCCCGAGGAAGCCGAACTCGAAGGAGAGCACCACGCACGGCACACCGCCGCAGCTCGCCTCGCCGTAGACGACGGACTCCGCCGACCCCGTGCGGCGGGCCGCCCGGTCGCGGGCCGCGCCGTAGCCCTCCCAGCCCAGCGGGCCGTCCCCGGCCGGCGGCACCTCGCCGAGCTCGTGCTCGGTGAAGGCGTCGCAGACCAGGGCGATCGCCTCGCGGGCGGAGATCCGGACGCCGGGGTCAGCCATCGCCCAGCGCCCGCTTCATGATCTTCCCCATGTCGTTGCGCGGCAGGACGTCCAGGAACCGGACCTCCCGCGGCCGCTTGTGCGGGGAGAGCTGGGCGGCGACGTGCCCGGTCAGCTCGTCCGCGCTCGGCGGCGCGGCGGGGTCGGCGGCCACCACCCAGGCGACGATCCGCTCGCCGAGGTCCGCGTCCGGCTCCCCGGTCACGGCGGCCTCGCGCACGGCCGGGTGGTCGAGCAGCACGTTCTCGATCTCACCCGCCCCGATCTTGTAGCCGCCGCTCTTGATCAGGTCGGTGGCCTTGCGGCCGACGATCCGCACGGAACCGTCCGCCGAGCGCACCGCCATGTCACCGGTGCGGAACCAGTCGCCGTCGAAGGCGGCGGCCGTCGCGTCCGGCCGGCCCAGGTACTCCGTGAACAGGTTGGCGCCGCGCACCTGGATCTCGCCGATCGTCTCGTCGTCCAGGGCGGTGATCTCGGTGCCGTCCTCCTCGACGAGCCGCAGCTCCACCCCGCGCAGCGGCACCCCGACCGAACCGGGCCGGGGCTCGGCGTCGGCGCGCACGCTGGTGTTCATGAGGGTCTCGGTCATCCCGTACCGCTCGATCACCCGCCGCCCGGTCGCCGCCGCGATCCGCTCGTGGTCCGGCAGCGGCAGCGCCGCCGAGCCCGACACCAGCAGCCGCGCCCCCGCCAGGGCCTTCACCAGCTCCGGGTCGCCGGCCAGGGCTTCGGCGATGCGGTGGTACATCGTCGGCACGCCGAACAGCATCGTGCCCCCGGCGCCCAGCTCCCGCGCCACGCCCTCGGGGCTGAAACGGCCCAGGTGCCGCACCTCGCCGCCGCGGCGCAGCGGCCCGAGGACGCCCAGGATCAGCCCGTGCACATGGAACAGCGGCAGCGCGTGCACCAGGACGTCGGCCGCGTCCCACCGCCAGGCGTCCTCCAGCGCGTCCAGCGTGGTGGCGACCGCGCGCCGGGACAGCACGGCGCCCTTGGGCGGCCCGGTGGTGCCCGAGGTGTAGACGACCAGGCCCGCCGCGTCCGGCTCCGGCTCGGTGTCCGGGATCCGGCCCTCGCCGGTGACGTCCACGTCCACCCGCTCCAGCGCGTCCAGCGCCGCCGGGAGCCGTTCGCCGGGGGCGGCCAGCACGAGCGAGGGGGCGCTGTCGCCGAGGATGTGGGCCAGTTCCCGCTCACCGGTCCTCGGGTTCAGCGGGACGACGGGGGTGCCGGCCAGCAGCGCGGCCACCGCGCCGACCGCGGTCTCCAGGGCCGGGGTCGCCCACAGCGCGACCCGTCCCGTTCCGGCGTCCGCGCGCAGCCGGGCGGCCAGCGCCCCGGCCGCCCCGGCCAGTCGTCCGTACGTCAGGGACCGCTCACCGAAGCGCAGGGCCACCGGGTCCGGGCCACCGGGCGTGCCCGTCAGCGCCGGGAAGAGGGAACTCAACTGTCGACCTCCGGATCTCGTGCCGCGCACGCCGGGCGCGGCTCTCCGGTGCATCATCGTCCCCCGGGCGGCCCCGCGCACGGGGCCCCCTGCGGAGGCGGCCCCTCCGGTCTCAGGCGTTCGGCCGCAGGGTGCGCATCCGCCCGTACGCGTACACACAGCCCGCCAGGGCCAGGTCCGACAGCAGCATGAAGCCGATCGAGTACGAGTCCTTGGCGCTGTAGATCGCGCCCATCACCAGCGGCGGCACGAAGCCGCCGAGACCGCCCATGGCGCCGACGATGCCGGTCACGCTGCCGACCTGCGGCTGCGGGGTGACCTGTGAGACGAGGGCGAAGACACTGCCGCTCGCGGTGCCCAGCCCGGCCGCCATGCACAGCAGGGCGATGGTGCCGACCGGGTCCAGATCCGGGTCGAAGGCCTGCACGATCGCCAGCAGCGCCACGAACCCGAGCGCCCCCGCCGTGACCACGGCCGGATGGACCCGGTCCGAGAGCCAGCCGCCGAACGGCCGGAACACGACGGTCACCAGCGCGAATCCGGCCGCCTTGGTGCCCGCGTCGGTGGGGCTCAGCTCGTACCACGTCTTCAGATACGTCGGCAGGTACACCCCGAACGCCACGATGCCGCCGAAGCCGATCGCGTACAGCGCCGACAGCTCCCAGGTCACCCGCAGCCGCCCCGCCTGCCCCAGCCGGTGGCCGAGCGAGGTGGTGGGGACCTTGCGGTCCGGGTGGTCGGTGATCAGCACGGCGGCGAGGGCCGCGTACACGGCCAGCGCGACGGCCACCACCAGGAACGGCAGGTTGTCGCCGTGGTCGGCGATCCGCGGGGTGAAGTAGCCGGACAGCGCCACGCCGCCCATGCCCATGCCGAAGATGCCGAGCGCGAGGCCGCGCTCGGACGGCGGGAACCAGGAGTTGACCAGCGGGATGCCGATCGCGAACGTCGTGCCGCCCAGGCCCAGCAGGAACCCGACCGCGAGCATCGCCCCGTAGGAGTCCTTCGCCGGGATCAGCAGCAGCACCGGCACGATGGTGAGCGCCGACACCAGCGGGAACATCCGCTTCGCGCCGTACTTGTCGGTCAGCGCGCCCGCCGGGATCCGCCCCAGCGACCCGACCAGCACCGGCACCGCGACGAGCAGCGACTGCTGGAACGAGCTCAGGTCCAGCCGGTCCTTGAAGGCGCCGCCGAGCGGGGAGATCAGGTTCCAGGCCCAGAAGGTGAGGGTGAACCCGATCGTGGCCATGATCAGGTTGCGGTACGCGGCGGCGGAGGGCTTCACGTCCTCCGCGGGCGAGGGCTTCGCGACGGTGTCCACCCGCCCAGTCAAGGCGTCCGGCCAGGCCCGGGGCTCGCTGGACTGCTCCGTACGGGGGAGCCCCGTACGGCCCGGGAACGCCGGTGCCCTACGGCGTGTCCGGCGCTTCCGGTCCGGCCCCGGCCCGGCGGTCCGCCTCCCAGGCGAACACGGTGCCCGGGCCGCCGTCCTCGCGTGCCCCGTCGTCCCGCACCAGCAGCCGCACCCCGTCGCCGCCGTCCGGCAGGGTCGCCGTCACGTCCACGGTCACCTCGATCCGCGACACCCCGGCCCGCCGGTGCGCCGCGGCCAGCGCCCCGCGCAGCTCGGCCAGCAGCCGCCCCTCCAGCGGCTCGCGCACCAGGGCGTCGACCGGCCCCGTGAAGCGCACCGACGGCGAGAACCCCAGCAGCACGGCGGCGCCCCGGGTCTCGCGCAGCACCCGGCCGCGGAACGTCGTCGGCGCGTCGGCCGGCGGCTGCTGGAGCGCGAAGATCGCCGTCCGCACCTCCTGGATGGTGGAGTCCAGTTCGTCCACCGCCCGCCCGATCAGCGCCTGGGTCCCCTCCTCGCCGGCCGCCCTGCGGCGGGTGGACTCCAGCATCATCTCCGTCGCGAACAGCCGCTGGACGACCAGGTCGTGGAGGTCGCGGGCGATCCGGTCGCGGTCCTCGTAGACGGCGAGCCGCTCCCGGTCGTGCTGCGCGTCGGCGAGCAGCAGCGCCAGCGCGGCGTGCGCGGCGAACCGCGAGGCCAGCGACTGCTCGACGGCCGTGTACGCGGCGTCTCCCCGGCGGCGCGGCAGCGCGAGCGTGCCGATCAGCCGGCCGCCGCTCTGGAGCGGCAGCATCATCGACGGGCCGAAGCGGCTGCGCACCTGCGTCGTCATCCTCGGGTCGGTGGCCGAGTCCTCGATGAACACCGGCTCACCGCCCAGCAGTTGGACGAGCACGGGGGAGCCGGGCAGGATCGTCGTCCCCACCAGGCCCTCCGGGTCGTCGCGGGTGGAGGCGGCGACGATCTCCATCCCGCCCTCCTCGGTCGGCTGGAGCACCACCCCCGCCGCCGCCCCGGCGAGGATCCTCGCCTGCTCCGCCACCGTCGTCAGCGCGTCGTCCGCGCTGCGGCCGGAGAGCAGGGCCGTGGTGACGGCCGCCGCGCCCTCGATCCAGCGTTCCCGCCGGCGGGCCGTCTCGTACAGCCGGGCGTTGCCCACCGCGATCCCGGCCTGCGAGGCCAGCACCGTGACCAGCGCCAGGTCCTCGTCGTCGAACGGGCCGCCCCGGCGCTCCGTCAGGTACAGATGGCCGAACACCTCCCCGCCGACCCGCACCGGGACGCCGAGGAAGGTGTGCGTCCGGGGAGGCCCGCCGGGGACCCCCGGGGAGCGGGGGTCCCCGGTCGGGTCCTCCGGGGCGAGCGGCCGCGGATCGCGGAGCAGCTCCCCGATCAGCCCCGCCGGGCCGCCGGGCGGCTCCCCGGTCCGGTCGCGTTCCGGCCCGGTCGGGCCATGGGTGAACAGCTCGGTGATCCGGCGGTGTTCGGGGTCCAGCACACCGAGCGCCGCGTAGCGGGCGCCGGTCAGCGAGGCGGCGGTGTCGACGATGCGCTGGAGGGCGGGGCGGAGTTCGAGTTCGCCGCCGACGCCGATGACGGCCGCCAGGACACCGGAGAGGTCCGGCGCTCCCGGGGTCACCGGCTCCCCGCCCGTCACCGTCGGACGCCTCAGAAGGGGTCGCCGTCGTCGGCGGCTCCGTCGCCGCCGCGCAGGGAGCCCGCGCCGGCGCCCGCCGCGACACCCTCGCGGTCGCCGTCGCCGAGCTTCAGGAACTCCGTGCGCACGCCCGGCTGCGCCTCGGGGATCGCGTCCGCCAGCGGGTCCAGCACCATCGGCTTGATCCGGCCCTCCAGCATCGCGCCCAGACCGAGGACGGCGCAGGTGTCGGGGCGTTCGGCGATCTGCACCGGCATGCCGGTGGCGTCCCGCAGCATCTGGTCCAGGCCCGGCAGCAGGGCGCTGCCGCCGACCATCATGATGCCGCGGTCCACCAGGTCGGCCACCAGATCCGGCGGGCACACCCGCAGCACCTTGCCGATGCCGTCGAGCACGGAGGTCAGCGGCGTGTGGATGGCGTCCCGCACGGCGGCCGTGTCGACGCGCACCGAACGGGCCAGGCCGGTGGCGACGTCCCGCCCGTGGATCTCGGTGACCGCCGGGCCCTGGGCCGTCAGGCCGTTGCCGCGCAGGGCGAGCTGGAGCGGGCGCACGGACTGGCTGGGCAGCAGCAGCTCGTGCTGGTGGCGCAGGTGCTGGATGACGGCGTAGTCGATGGCGTTGCCGCCGACGGGAATGCGCTCGGCGGTCACGATCGAGCCGAGGGACAGCACCGCGATCTGGGTGGTCGCCGCGCCGCACACCATGATCATGGTGGCGGTGGGCTGCTCGACGGGGAGCCCGCAGCCGACCGCCGCGGCGATCAGTGTGTCCACGAGCTCCACCCGCCGGGCGCCGAGCCCCACCAGGGTCTCCACCGTCGCGCGCTGGGCGAGCGGGTCGCTGTCGTGCGGGGTGCTCGCGGCGGCCCGCAGCCGGGGCTTGCGGCGGAGCTGGCGCCGGAGCTTCTCGCCGAGCAGGTGACGCAGCATCCGCTGGGCCATCTCGATGTCGACGACGGTGCCGCCGGAGACGGGGCGGACGACGCGGATGTAGTCCGGGGTGCGGCCCGTCATCTTCTCGGCGAGCGCGCCGACGGCGATGAGGGCGCCGGTGCGGGTGTTCACCGCGGCGACGCTCGGCTCGTCGACGACGAGTCCGGCGCCCTTCACGAAGACACGGGTCCGAGCGGCTCCCAGGTCGACGGCGACATGGCACCGGCGGAGCTGCTCAAGGCTGACGGTCATGACAAGTCCTCCCGAGTGCGGTACTTGTTCGCATCGTCGGATCGGGAGGGCGGGGGCGCGCGCTGGGCTGGGCCGGACGGACCTGCGCGGGGGCGTGTCGAGGGCTTGTCGTGCCGGAGCCGCGGCGGTGCGGCCGGCCGGTGGCCGTCGCACCGCGCTCCGCACGGTGTCCTCGCCGGACGGGCCGGGTCGCCCCTCAGCCCACCGTCTGGAGCAGTCCCCAGGTGAAGTCGGCGGTGCGCAGGACGGCGGGGTCGGCGGGATCGGGGAAGGCGAGGCGGAAGCGGGTGGGGGCGGTGCCCTCCAGGGGGCGGGCGGCGGGGAAGGCGCGGGCGACCTCGTCGACCGTGCACGACCACGGCACCAGGTCCGCCGTCGTGCGCAGCACGGGCCCCGGGGCGCCCGGCGCCCGCACCAGCCACTCGTTCCAGACCGCCCCGCTCCCCGCGACCGCCAGCACCTCGAAGCGCAGGTCCGGCCAGAGCGGCACCGGCCAGCGGTACGCGTCGCACACCAGGTCGCCGATGCGGCGGACGGCGGCCGGCTCGGGGGTGCCGAGGACGGAGCGGTAGCGGGAGAGCGCGCCGCGGGACCGGGGGGAGCGGCACATCGCCTGCCAGCGGCGGTTCGCCTCGCGCATCCCGGCGAGCGTGGCCCCGAGCGTCCGGCGGGCGTCGTCGACGAGTTCGGGCCGCTGGTCGGCCATCCGGCGGAGCAGCACGAGCTGGAAGTCGTCGGGGCCGAAGGGGGCGTCGGGGCTCATGCCCGACATCCTGCCCCGGCCCGCAGGCGGGCACCGCGAGCGGGCACGCCGCGGAGGATGCGATTCCACACAGGATCCTCACAGGGCGCCCCGTCACTCGTACGCCTCGCCCGCATAGCCTCCCAAGGCCATGGATTACTGCCACCCGTGCGGACGGCACCTCAACGGCGCTCTGGCCTGTGCCGGGTGCGGTACCCCTGTCGAGGAGCTCCGCCGTCTCAGCTTCGCCCCTGCGGCGGCGAACACGCCTGTCTACGAGCTGGAGCGCGATCCGGAGCCGGAGCCCGCGCCGCCGGGGCCGCGCAGTGCGCGCCGGCAGGCGGCGTCGCGCCGCAAGCCCGCCCCGTCGGGGCGCAGGGCGCGCAAGAAGCGCGGGCGCAAGCTGGCGGTCGGGACCGTCGGCCTGGCGCTGGCCGCGGGCGCGCTGGGTTTCGCGCAGTTCGCGGAGGGCCCGGGCGACGACGGGGCGGCGACCGCGGTGAAGGAACGTGCCGTCGTCGAGACGGAGTCGGCCGAGCCCACGCCGTCCGACCAGGCGCCCGAGGGCCCGGCGGAGGTGACCGGGAAGCCGGTGGCCTCGTCGGGCGCCCCGCGCCCCGGGCGGACGGCGGTGCCGGTGCGCGCGCCCGGCAAGGGTGGTTCCGGTACGGCGGAGGCCGCTCCGGACACCGCGAGCCCCTCGCCCTCGGCGACCCGGGAGCCGGAGGAGGCCGCGCCTTCGGCTTCCGCCTCGGCGTCGCCGTCGGGCGGTGCGCCCTCGGGCGGCCCGGGCACCCAGGCGCCGTCGCCGGGGCCCCCGCCGCCGGCCGAGCCGTCGCCCACGCCGACGTGCGAGCGCTTCCTGTGGTGGTGTCTGTGACGCGGGTGGTGTCGGCCACACGCGTGGTGCCGGTGTCGGTGACACGGGCGGTGTCGGCGACGCGCGGCCGGCCGGCCGGGCGCTGATCCGCCCCGGGCGCCTTACGCCTCCGGGCCCCCGAGCATCCGTCTGAGCAGGTCGCGCAGGAGCGCGCGCTCGGCGGCGGTGAGCTCGGCGAGCGGCTCGCGGGCGAAGTCCAGCGAGGTGCGCAGCCGGCGCGCCAGGTCGCGGCCCTCGTCGGTGGCCGCGGCCAGCTTGACCCTGCGGTCGCCCGGATCCGGGCGGCGTTCGACCAGGCCGCGGACCTCCAGGCGGTCCACGATGCCGGTGATGTTCGACGGCTCGCACTTCATCGTCCGGGCGATCCGGCGCATGGGCAGCGCCTCCATGGACAGCAGTCCCAGGACCCGCGCCTGTGCGCCGGTGAGGGAGTGCTCGGCGGCCGCCCGCTCGTACTCGTCGTGGTAGCGGGCCACGACGGAGCCGATGAGCTCGACGACCTCGACGGTCAGGGGGTCTGTTCCTTGGGCGGCCATGGGCACCACGATACCCATATGCTTGACAATCTGAAATATTCACCTGCATGGTTGTTTCAGGTTCTGAAGTATTTTGAAGCTCTTCTGGAGGCTCGCAGCATGTCCGCACTTCCCGCGTCCGGCCGTGAATGGCACCTCGTCGCCCGTCCGCACGGCTGGCCCAAGGCGGAGGACTTCGCGCTCCGCGAGGCCGAGGTCACCGCGCCCGCCGAGGGCCGGGTCCTCGTGCGCAACCTGCACTTCTCGGTCGACCCCTACATGCGCGGCCGGATGAACGACGTGAAGTCCTACACCCCGCCGTTCAAGCTCGACCACCCCATGGACGGCGGCGCCGTCGGCGAGGTCGTCGCCTCCGCGGCCGAGGGCTTCGAGGTCGGCGACCACGTGCTGCACGGCCTCGGCTGGCGCGAGTACGCGAGCGTCCCCGCCCAGCACGCGGTGAAGGTCGACGCCTCCCTCGCGCCGCTCTCCGCCTACCTCGGGGTGCTCGGCATGACCGGCCTCACCGCCTACGCGGGCCTGTTCGAGGTGGCCTCCTTCAAGGAGGGCGACGCCGTGTTCGTCTCCGGCGCGGCCGGCGCGGTCGGCAGCCAGGTCGGCCAGATGGCGCGGATCAAGGGCGCCTCGCGGGTCATCGGCTCGGCCGGCTCCGACGAGAAGGTCAAGCTCCTCGTCGAGAAGTACGGCTTCGACGCCGCGTTCAACTACAAGAACGGCCCCGTCGGGCAGCAGCTCAAGGACGCCGCCCCCGACGGCATCGACGTCTACTTCGACAACGTCGGCGGCGACCACCTGGAGGCCGCGATCTCCTCGTTCAACGTCGGCGGCCGCGCCACCATCTGCGGCATGATCGCCCAGTACAACAACACCGAGGCCACGCCCGGCCCGCGCAACCTCGCCCTGGTCATCGGCAAGCGGCTGCGGCTGACGGGCATGCTGGTCAACGACCACAAGCACCTCCAGCAGCAGTTCACCGAGGACGTCTCCGGCTGGATCGCCTCCGGCGAGCTGAAGTACGACGAGACGGTCGTCGAGGGCATCGAGCACGGCTACGACGCCTTCGCCGGCATGCTCCGCGGCGAGAACACCGGAAAGATGATCGTCTCGCTGGGCTGAGACGTTCACCCGTTAGGCTCTTGCCCAGCCGTCGCGATCGTGGGCGCGAGTCGCGGCGAACCAGCAGGAGGAACGACTTCATGTCCATCCAGCAGTCCGACGTGCTCTACACCGCCGTGGCCACCGCCGAGAACGGCCGCGACGGGCGCGTCGCCACCGACGACGGCGTGCTCGACGTCGTCGTCAACCCGCCGAAGGCCATGGGCGGCAGCGGCGCCGGCACCAACCCGGAGCAGCTCTTCGCCGCCGGCTACAGCGCCTGCTTCCAGGGCGCCCTCGGCGTGGTCGCCCGCCAGGAGAAGGCGGACATCAGCGGCTCGACCGTCACCGCCGAGGTCGGCATCGGCAAGAACGACGACGGCTTCGGGATCATCGTGAAGATCTCCGCGACGATCCCGAACGTCGACGCCGACACCGCCAGGGACCTTCTGGAGAAGGCCCACCAGGTCTGCCCGTACTCCAAGGCGACCCGCGGCAACATCACGGTCGACCTGGCCGTGTGACGGCGGCCGCGCACCGGCCGCTGTGACCGCACGACCGAGGGCCCCTCACCCCAGCCGGGGTGAGGGGCCCTCGGGCATGTGCCGTCAGTGCGCCAGCAGCGCCCGCCCGATCTGGGCGAACACCCCCTTCGGGTGCGCCCGGAACAGCGGCTCCGTGCCGAACAGCACCACGGGGGCGCCGGAGGGCGCCGCACCCGAGACGACCGAGGGCCGCCCGGCCGCGTCCGACGGGCCGCCGGCGCCGTCCTCCGCCGCCCGCCAGTGCCCGGAGACCAGCGGGTTCCCGCTGGCGTACGACTGCTCCACCCGCACCCCGGCGCCGAGCGCGGTGAACCAGCCCGGCGCGTAGACGAAGGTGTGCGCCGGGGCGCCGCCGGTGATCGCGCCGCCCGCGTTGGCCACCCGCACCACACCGTTGGCGTCGCCGTTGCCCGTCACCGCCGTCACCTCCAGCAGCCGCGCCGACGCGTTGAACGCCGCGCCCCGCTCGCCGAGCCCGACCACCGGCACCCGGCTCGCCTCGAACGCCGCCCGCGCGGCGGGGGTGAGCGCCGCGTGGTCCAGCCCGGTCGACACGAACAGCGCGTCCGCCCGCGACCAGTCGAAGCCCGCGTTGAGCACCGCCGTCGACACCGGCTCCACCGCGAAGCCCATCTCGCGCAGCGCGGACAGCTCCCCGGACGTCACCGCCGCCGCGACCCGGGTGCGGTGCATGTCCGCCACACCCCGCCGGGCCGCCGCCTCGAAGCGGACCCCGAGCCGCTCCGCGAGGACGCGGGCGGCATCCCGGGCCGAACCGGGCACGACGGCCGAGCCGTCGGCCGCCCGGCGCACCCGGACCCCCTGCGCCAGCAGGGAGTTGACCGCCGCCAGTTCCTTCGGGTCGTCCAGGCGCAGCGCCAGGTCACCGCGCGGGGCGACGAACCCCGTGGCGGAGGCGGCGTGCACGGCGCGCACCGGCACCCCGGGCGCCCGCCGCTCGGCCCGCTCCACGGTCGCACCCCACAGCAGGCCGAGGCTCCAGCCGGAGATGTCGTACATCGTGGAGACGTCCGCGCTGATGTCCCGGCCGTCGGCCAGGATCACATTGGCCATGCCCCGCTTGGGCTGGTGCATGTCGACGACGTACGAACCGGCCGGATAGGCGCGGCCCTCCAGCGTGAAGGCGCGGCGCGCCTGCCCGACCCGCACGTCGTTGGCGACCAGGTGGTCCACCAGCCGGGCCGCCGCGGGCGCCGAACGCTGCCTGCCGCCCGCCGGGATGACGTACGCGCGCGGGAACCGGGTCGTGTACACGTCCTCCGGGCCGATGCCGGGCACCCCGGGCACGGTCTCCTCGGACACCGGGCGCTGCGCCTCACCGGCCGCACCGCGGCGGAAGGTCTCGATCTGGTCGGCGATCACCGAGGCGCGGTGGGTGTCCGTGTACTCCAGGGTCGCGCGCATCGCCGCACCGGCGATGTCGGTGTTGATCGCGGCCCGGCGGCGCAGCTCCTCCACCGGCAGGGTGGTGTAGGCGCTGTTGTTGACGGTCATCGGGAACTCGATGGTGTGCGAGGCGACCGCGCCCTGGAAGGGCATGTACTGCGGGGTGAAGATGGGCGGCCAGTCGTCCCAGCCCTCCTTCTCGTCCCGGAACGGGATGACGGCGGGCCGCACCCCGTCCTTCCCGGCGGTGTAGCCGAGGCCGTTGACCGCGGCCTCCATGCCGAGCGCGTTGGCGTACGCGTTCTTCAGGAACAGGTCGTACTCGTAGTTCTCGCCGTGCGGCGGGGTGGTCGGCTCGATCAGGGTTCCGTTGACGTAGCCGTGCAGGTCCAGCATCACGGCGGGCTGCCGGTCGACGGCGATCCGCCGGATCGCCCGGGTCTCGGGCTGGGTCGCGGTGACGAAGTCCCGGTTGAGGTCGAAGCCGGCCGCGTTGGCGCGGGTGCCCGCGATCCGGCCGTCCGGGTTGGCGGTGATGTTCAGCATGATCCGGTTGCGGGCCAGCAGGGACGCGGTGCGGGCGTCCTTCGCCCTCGCCAGCTCCTCGACCAGCTTCAGGGCCGCGTCCGTGCCCTCCCACTCGTTGCCGTGGATGTTGTTGTTGATGAAGACCGGCGTCTTGTAGGTGTCCTTGATCCGGCGGTCCTTCGCCGCCCGCGCGGGATCGTTCCCGATCAGCTCCCGCATCCGGTCCTGCTCGCGGGAGCGGGCCGCGCTCTCCGGCGCGGTCACGGTGACGAGGTACAGCTCGTGCCCGCCCGCCGACCGGCCGGCGACCTCCACGCTCACCCGGTCGCCCAGCCGCTGGAGGGCGTTCAGCCGGGGAGCCAGCGCGTGGTAGGGCGCCAGACCGAGCTTGAGGGACTTGTCGGCGGGGTTCTCCGGCGGGACGTCGAGCACCGTCTCGCGCGGGTAGCCGCCCGTCCGGGCGGGCGCGGGGGAGCGGACCGCGAGCGCGGCCCCGGTGGCGGACGCGGGGGCACGGGCGGCGCCGGTGTCCCGGCCGCCGCCCTCCCGCACGGGGTGGGGCCGGGGCTCGTCACGGCCGGGCGCCGCGGTGGCGGCGGGCGGGACGAGCAGGGTGCCCGCGAGGGCGGCCGCAAGCGTGGTGAGCGCGGCACGGAACACGACGGGTCGGGATGTTCCCATGCGGTACGGACCTTTCGGATGCCGGAAGGATGCGGTACACGATCAGTACGCAGGGTCTACCGGTTCGCCCGCCGATCAACAAGAGCCACCCCGTTAAGCTGTGGTTATGCGCGATTTCGGGGTGGGCTTCGGCTACTTGATGAAGGGCCAGCGGTGGGTGGCCGGGCACGGCCGGTGGTTCGGCTTCGGGCTGCTGCCCGGGCTGGTGACCCTGGTGCTGTACGCGGCCGCGCTGTTCGGCCTGGTGACTTTCGCCGACGACCTGATCGCCTGGGCGACCCCGTTCGCCGACGACTGGTCCTCGCCGTGGCTGGAGACCTTCCGCGGCGCCCTGACCGCGCTGCTGTTCGCCCTCGGGCTCTTCCTGTCGGTGATCACCTTCACCGCCGTGACCCTGCTGGTCGGGCAGCCCTTCTACGAGTCCCTCTCCGAGCAGGTCGACCGCACCGAGGGCGGCGACGTCCCCTCCTCGGGGCTGTCGCTCTGGCGCGAACTGTGGATCTCGGCCCGCGACTCGCTGCGGATCCTGCTCCGCGTCGTCCTCTGGGGCGTGCTGCTCTTCGCCTGCGGCTTCATCCCCGTGGTCGGGCAGACCGCCGTGCCGCTGATCGGCTTCTGCGTCTCCGGGTTCTTCCTCACGGAGGAGCTGACCGCGGTGGCCATGCAGCGCCGCGGCATCGACCTGAAGAGGCGGCTGCGGCTGCTGCGGGCGCGCCGCACGGCCGTCCTCGGCTTCGGCGTACCGCTGGTGCTGGCCTTCCTCGTGCCCTTCGTCGCCGTCTTCCTGATGCCGGGGGCGGTCGCGGGCGCGACCCTGATGGCCCGTGAGCTGGCGCCCGCGCCGGACACCGGTAGCGGTGACGTCCCGGGGGACGCCGCTCCCGGCGAGGACGGCTCCGTCGCGGCGGGCGCCGCGCCGCCGCCGGTGGCGTGGCCGGAACCGGGGCAGGGGCCGCGGCGCTGAGACGCTGACGCGCGGGGCCGGGGTGGCAGCGGCGGTCAGCCGCGTTCGATGCCGCTCGTGTCCCGCAGCAGACCGCGCCGGCGGTGGTCCAGCACCACGACGAGGGCTTCCCCGCGTTCCCCGACCGCGAGATTCCAGACACCGGGGACCAGCTCGCCGATCCTGTGGTGCGGGTCGGCCTCCGCGACGATCTGCCGGACGACGGGGACGGCGAACCAGAACGGCGCGAACGGCGGGGTCTCCGGATCCGGCACGGGAGACGCCAGCCCGCCGTCGTGCGGCGGGACGGCCTGAGCGGCTCCCTCGGCCATCGTCCCGGGCTCCGGTGCGGTGGCCGGACCGGACTTGCCGGCCGTGTACCACGCGGGCGGTCGGAACCGAAGGTCCTCGTCGGACTCCATGGCCCGGCCCGCGCCGTTGGCCGCGTCCGTCAGGACCCGGACGTCGCGCCGCGAGTGGGCGCGTCGGTCCGCCGTCCCCTCCTGACCGGGTGGGATGCGCAGGGCGTCGCGCAGCTCGTGCAGCTCGGAGACACCACGGTGCTTCGCCGCGGCCTTCAGGACGAGGTCGGCGGCGTCGTGCCGGCCCTCGCGGCGGAGCTGTTCCGTCAGCCGTGCCACGTCGGGCGTGGGGAGTCGGCGCCCTGCCTCACGCAGCAGGGCCTCCGCTTCCGCCTGGTGACGTCCGGCGACGCTCAGGACGCCGGCCGCCGCCGCGAGCTGGGGCGGGGTGAGGTTCTGCGCGGCCTTGACCAGGACGCGCAGGCGGGTTGCCGTCCCCGCGTCGTCGGCGTGCAGGGAGTCGACGAGGGCGACCAGTTCGCGGACGGGGGCCGACATCGCCGTGGTGGTCTCGGCGGGCGGAAGGGATCCCGTCGTCCAGCCGGGAGGCAGGGCGATGGGCGGTGTGAACGGGGCGGGCTGTGCCACGGGAGCGTCCGACGAAGGCAGCGGCTCGGGGTACCGCGTGACGGGAGGCGTCGCGGCTTGTCCGGGGAGGTGGTCTCCGGAGCGCTCGGCGGGTTCGACCCGGACCGGGGGCGACGGGTGGCCGCGGTCGGGCGATGTGACAGGAGTGCCGGTGTGACGGTGCCGGACGGCAACTTCCCTCATCAAGCCCTCCCTGGGGCTGAGGGGTGGCTCGGCGGGAGTCGGGCCCGGAGGTGTCGCGGCCGGTTCGGATGTGGCCTGCGCGGGCGGCCCGGAGGGCGTGCCCGAGGCGTCCGGTGCGGGTGCTTCCGGCGCCGGTGGCCCGCCGGAGGCCTTCGCCGGGGCGACCGGGGCGGCCGGGGTGACCCGGGACGGCCGGGGCTCGGGGGGAGGAGCCGTCGCGGCGGCGAGGGCCGTGGACACCTCCTCCGCGGTCAGGCGGGACGCGGGGTCCTTCACCAGGAGGCCGCGGATGACGTCCGTCAGGGCGCCGGCGTGTGTCGGCTCCGGCGGGGCCTCGTCGCAGATCGCGCGGACGGTGGCCGCCTGGGTCGTGCGGCTGAAGGGCTGGCGGCCCTCGACGGTCTCCCACAGGACCGCCCCGAGCGACCACAGGTCCGACGCGGCGCTGCCGCGGTCGTCCTCCAACTGCTCGGGGGCCATGTAGAGCGAGGTCCCCGGGGTCCCCCCGAGGGCGGTCAGCTGCGACATGTCGTCGAGGAGGGCGACGCCGAAGTCGGTGACGACGACCCGGGGGCCGGCGACCAGGATGTTGGCCGGCTTCAGGTCCCGGTGGACGATGTCCTTGCCGTGGGCCTCCCGCAGGGCGCCGAGGACGGCGAGGCCGAGGCGCGCGGCCTCCGGTACCGGGAGCTTTCCGGAGGTGCGGAGCACGTCCTTGAGCGAGGGGCCGTCCACGTACTCCATCACGATGGCCGGCGGGTCGAGGTGGGAGAGCAGGTCGTGGACCGCGACGACGGCGTCGTGGCGCATCCGGGCGAGTGCCCTCGCCTCGCGGTCGAAGCGGCGCCGCTCCTCGTCGCCGGTGCCGTGGAGGAAGAGCAGTTCCTTCAGCGCGACCTGGCGGCCGAGCCGCTCGTCCTCGGCGAGCCACACACGGCCCATCCCGCCCCGGCCGACGATCCGCTCCAGACGGAACCGCCCGTCGACCAGTTCCCCCCGCTCCCGCATGGGCCGAGTCTACGACCGGCGGTGACGGGCCGTCACACCGTCGGAAGATCCCGCACGACGAGCCCCGGGGTGCGTCCGGCGGAGGCGAGCAGGGTGCCGTCCGGCCCCCAGACGCCGCTGTCGCCGGAGCATTCGCCGGCGTCGCCGCCGCCGATCTGGTTGGCGAGGAGGACGTGCAGCCCGTTGTCGCGGGCGCGGACGGGGAGGACCTTCTCGAAGGAGTCGTTCTCCGTGTCCAGGACGGAACTCGCCACGTACACCGCGCAGTCGTCCGCCTTCGCCCGCTCCGCCACCTCGGGGAAGCGGTTGTCGTAGCAGACGGCGACGGCGAAGCGGACGCCGTCGAGGGTGAAGCGGCCGTCGGTGGTGCCGGGTTCGAAGATCTCCAGCTCCCGGCCGTACAGGTGCGTCTTGTCGTAGCGGGCGAGCAGGCCGCCGTCCGGACCGATGACGAGGGCGGTGATCGCCGGGCGGCCGGCGGACGTGGCGGCGGCGCAGCCGATCAGCGCGGCCGTGGACGTCTGGCGGCAGGCGTCCCGCAGGGGTGCCAGCCGCGGGTCGTCCTCGGTCAGCCAGGCGTCCGGGCCCGCGGCGACGGGGTCGAGGAGGTAGCCGTTCACGGACAGCTCGCAGAAGGCGACGAAGCGGACATCCTGCTCGCCCGCCCGCTCGACCAGTGCGGTCATGCTGCGCACGTTCGCCTCGATGTCGCCGGGCACGGACACGAACTGACCTGCTGCGATCCTCATGCGCCCATGATGCGGCAGACCCCGCCCGGTACGCCGGGCGGGGTCCCCGCGCGGTCAGCCCGCCGCCGCGGCGACCTCGACGATCGCCCGCACCTGGGCGATGATGTCCAGCCGGTTGCGCACGAACTCCGGGTCCGTCACCTCGGTGGTGTTCCCCGCCCCGAACTGGAGCACCGGGGTGTGCACGTGCCCGCCCGGGACGGTGAGACCGAGCCGGTCGCGCAGCAGGGTCGCCCGGTAGGCGATCTCGTTGGAGAGGTAGTCGCCGCCGCCGCCGGCCCGCGCCGCCGACCCCGGGGTCGGGCCTTCGGGGCGCACGACCGGGGCGGTGCCCCCGGCCGGGACCTCGGTCACGGAGGTGTTGTCGTACACCGGGAAGCGCCCGGTCGGGGCCGCCGTGATCGCCGCGTACGGCAGCGTGGTGGCCGTCCACTGCGGCTGGGTCGCCGGATCGGTCACCGGCACGAGGCCGGTGCGCGAGAGGTTGTCGTTGTCGGCGAAGCCGCCGCGCCACGCGCCGTTGAACCGTTCGACGTCGATCCGGCCGACGCGCCCCTGGCTGACCGTCGTGAAGAGGTCGGCCCGCGGCAGCACCGGCCGCAGCGTCCGCTCCACCGTGCCGGCGGCGAAGTCGTCCCAGCGGACGGGGAAGACGGCCGTCTCGACGCGGGCGGGCCCGTCGGGGGTGCGGATCCAGGTGCCGTCCAGGGCGAGCGCGGTGGCGCCCGAGGGGTTGCTGATCCGGATGTCCCGGTCCAGCGTGAACGGGTCGAAGCCGGTCAGCACGATGTGCCGCACGCCCTTGCCGCCGGGGAAGTCCATCGAGTCCTGCCCGCGCGACGCCTGTTCGAGGCGGTCCAGCAGGCGGGCGCGTCGCGCGTCGTCGAGACCGAAGGCGGGCTGCCACACCCGGAGCTGGGAGGTCATCCCGAGCCGGGCCCAGTACAGCGGACGGTCGTCGTCCCGGCTCAGGTCCCCGCGCGCCGGGCCCCGCCCCTGCGCCCGGTCCACGGCGCGCTCCCACAGGGCGCGGCCCTGGCGGACGACGGCCCGCTCGGCCTCGCGGTAGCCGCCGGCCGCGGCCAGCGAGCGGGCGAAGGCCGGTGCCACGGTGTCGAATCCGCTGCGCCGCAGGATCTCCTGCGGCACCGCGCGCGTCAGCCGCTGCTCCTCGGCCGTGGGCGCGGGGGCCCGGTCCGTGCTTCTCGCCGCCGCGGGCGGGGCGACGGCGGCCCCCAGGGCGAGGCTGGCGGCCAGGGCGAGCACGGTGACGCGGGGGCGTATCCGGAACACGGCAGTCCTTCCGTCGGGTGGGCGGAAGTATCGCCGCCGCCGGGACTCCTGGCTACGGGGCCTTGATCCGCCGGTGCGGCCGAGGGGACCGGGAGGCGGCGGGGCGGCTGCGGGACCGTGGGGCGGCGGGGCGGTGATGTGGTGGTGCGGCCGGGGCGCGGCGGTGCGGCGGTGCGGCTACGGGGCCGTGATGTGGCGGTAGGCGATGTCGGCCAGCCGGCGCTGACCGTCCTTGCTGGGGTGGAACCAGTCCCAGCGGCTGAGCTGGGTCTCGGTGAAGCGGAAGCCGAAGACGTCGCCGTCGTCCCAGCGGCAGCGGTCGTCCTCGGCGCAGACGTCCTCCAGCACCTCGTTGTAGGCGATCACCCGCTGGTGGACGGTGTCCCGGCGCCGTTCGGCCGCGGGGCCGTCGTCGTGGGCGTCGCCGAGCATGGTGGCGCAGATGCCGAGCTGCCAGATCCGGCTGCCCAGCGCGTCGTCCCGGCCGGTGGCCCACAGACGCTTGAGGTCGGGCACGCTCGACACGTAGACCTGGGTCTTCGGCGCCTCCTCGCGCAGGACCTCCATGGCCGTCTCGACGGACTCCCGGAAGGAGTCCACCGGGGTCATCCGGTCCAGGGAGTCCGCGCAGGCGTCGTTGGCGCCGACCATCACCGTGACCAGTCCGGGCCGGTGCGCCGCCGCCTTCGCCATCTGGCCGGGCAGGTCGGAGGCGTCGGCGCCGGAGACGGCGTGGTTCCAGCTGTGCGTGGCGACGCGGGCGGGGCCGAGCAGCCGCAGCGCGACGGAGTCGACCGAGGCGTCGGAACCGGTGGCCCAGGAGACCTCGGGGCAGTCCGCGAGGACCATGCAGGCGTCGAAGCCGCGGGTGATGGAGTCGCCGACGGCGGCGACGGAGGCCGGAGTGCCGTCCCACACGGGGGTGGGGGTCGGGGCGGGCCGCGAGGTGGCCGGGCCCGGTCGCGTCTCGTGCGGTGACGGCGCGTCACAAGCCGTCAGGGAGGCCGCCGTCAGCAGCGCGGCCAGAGCGGCGGAGACGGCTGCCACCGCACGCTTGCGGCGTGTTGCCGGACGCTGACGCATCCTGTGATCCCCTCCCGAGACCGGCGTCCGACTCCTGCCGGGTGAAAGCTTGGTGCGTACGGGCCCAGGACCGAGCGTACGTCACCCCTCGGGGGCGCCCGCACGATAGCTTTTCCCCGTCGACCCTGAGGCATCCCCGCCCATCGGCGCCAGTAAATTACATCACGTCACATGATGTCCCTTTTGTGGAGTTTCGCGCCGGATGCTGTTTACTGAGGCCGCTGGGAAGGTGACCCTCGTCCCACACTGGAGGTCCCGGTGACGACACGTGGCGTTCTGTACGTTCACTCCGCACCGCGCGCGCTGTGCCCGCACGTCGAGTGGGCGATCGCGGGAGTGCTCGGCACACGGGTCCAGCTCGACTGGATCCGCCAGCCGGCATCGCCCGGCACCTGGAGAGCGGAGTTCTCCTGGCGCGGTGAGGCCGGTACGGCCTCCAAACTCGCCTCCGCGCTGCGCGGATGGCATCTGCTGCGCTTCGAGGTCACGGCCGAGCCGTGCGCGACGGCCGAGGGGGAGCGCTACAGCGCCACCCCCGAGCTCGGCATCTTCCACGCCGTGACGGGAATCCACGGCGACATCCTGGTCCCCGAGGACCGCCTGCGGGCCGCCATGGCGCGGGCCGCCCAGGGGGAGACCGAGCTGGAGGCGGAGATCGCCAAGCTGCTCGGGAAGCCGTGGGACGACGAGCTGGAGCCGTTCCGCTACGCGGGCGAGGGCGCACCGGTCCGCTGGCTCCACCAGGTGGTCTGACGCGACACGCGCGCGCCCCGTCGTACGTCCCGCCCGCGCCGCACCCGTGGACCGCGCGCCGCACCCGTGCGCCGTGCACCGCACGCACCCGCACGCCGCCCCGCACGCCGCCCCGCGTGCCGTCCCGTGATCCGTCGTGCCGCACGCCCCGGCGCGGGCGCCCGATGCGGCCGGATTGTGGCAGAACCATGACCGCAGAGTGAGCCGGATGTGATGAAACGGTGATTGCGGCCGATGGTTCGATGTCGGACTTGTGATCTTGTGAAGTCCCCGGGGGCGTGGAATAGTCCCGTTCCGCTTCGAGGGATCCGGGGGGATCCGTACACCGCCGAAGCACATCGATCGGATCGCCGCCCGGCCCGCTGATGACGGGACGGAGGGGCGATGCGGGGTGGGGGGGGCACATGCCGCGCGCATCGGCACGTACAGGGCGAGGGGTGAGGACGTCGGCTCCCCGTGGGCGACCACGGGTGGAGACCGCCCTCCGGGACGGCCCGGACACACCCCTGGGGACGCCGGCGGAGCCGGCCCCGGGAACCTCCTGAACCGACGGACCCCGGCGTCCGCCCGCCGTCCGTGACACGACGTCACCCCGCGGCCACCGTCCACCGTCTTCGCTTCCCGCGGCCGCCGTGCGCGCCGCGTACCCGTCATGAACATTCCCGACACCGGCGACGTCGCCCACCGCGCGACACCGAACGTGCCGGGAACGGACCGCATCGCGGACCGTTCCCGCGCAGGCACGACGTGACGGTGCAAGGACCTCCGAGGACCAGGCACCCGAGCGCATCCACCTTCCCCATCGACGTGCGGAGACACGTGATGCCATTTCGCGGCCGGTTGCTGAACCGGCGAATACCAGGGCGGCTGCTCGCGGCCACCGCTCTGGGGGTGACGATCGCTCTGACCGGTTCCTCGGTGCAGGCGATGCCGCTGACCCTGGAGGAGCAGGTCCGGGGTCGTCCCGGTGTGCAGGACTTCGGTGATCCGGTCGAGGGCCGGGACGCGAAGGCGGCGCCGCGGCGTGCCGATGCGGCGCGGAAGGCGGCCGTCACGGCGCTGGACAAGGCGGTCTGGCCGGGCGACGGCAGCGCGGAGCTGGCCGTTGCGGCTTCGGGCAAGGAGAAGGTGGTCGGCGGTCTGCCGGTCACCGTCACATCCGTGCCGGTGAGGGCGGCGAAGTCGGCCCGTGCTGCTGCGGCTGCGTCGCCCGCCGAGGTGCGGGTGGATGTGCTGCCGGGGAAGCGGGCCGGTGAGCTGGGCGCGGGTGCGGTGCTGCGGGTGGAGCGTTCGGACGCGGGGGCGAAGGCTGCTCCGGTCCGGCTGACCGTGGACTACTCGTCGTTCGCGGAGGGGTACGGCGGCTCGTATGCGTCGCGGCTGCGGTTGGTGCAGTTGCCGGCGTGTGCGGCGGTCGCGGTGCCGGGCAGCGCCGGGTGTCCGGAGCTGCCGAAGCCTCTGGCGACGGTGAACGATCCCGAGGCGCGCACGGTGTCGGCGTCGGTGACGGCGGCTCCTGCGCAGGCGGCGGGCGCGTCGACGATGGCGGCCGAGGCCGCGCCGCTGGTGGCGCTGGCGGCGGGTCCGTCGTCGGGCCAGGGTTCCTACAAGGCGACGTCCCTGGCTCCTGCGTCGAGCTGGAGCGTCGCCAATTCCAGTGGCGGGTTCAGCTGGAACTATCCGATGCGGACGGTTCCGACGCCGGGTGGTCTGTCGCCGACGGTGGGTCTGGGGTATTCGTCGCAGTCGGCGGACGGCCGGACGGCGGTGACGAACAACCAGGGTTCCTGGGTCGGTGAGGGTTTCTCGTACGACGCGGGGTTCATCGAGCGCCGTTACAAGCCCTGTTCCGATGACGGGCACGAGTCGTCGGGTGAGCAGTGCTGGGCGTTCGACAATGCCTCGATCATGCTCAACGGGACGTCGAGTGAGCTGATCAAGGACGACGATTCCGGGGCGTGGAAGTTCGCTTCGGACGACGGTACGAAGGTCGAGAAGCTCACGGGTGCGTCGAACGGTGACGACAACGGTGAGCACTGGAAGGTCACGACGGCCGACGGTACGCAGTACTGGTTCGGGCTGAACCGGCTGCCGGGGTACACGGACGGCAAGGAGACGACCGGTTCGACGTGGACCGTGCCGGTGTTCGGTGACGACTCCGGGGAGCCGTGCTACAACGCGACGTTCACCAGTGCGCACTGCAAGCAGGCGTGGCGGTGGAGTCTTGACTATGTCAAGGACACGCACGGCAATGTGATGTCGTACTTCTACGCGCCGGAGACGAACTACTACGCGCTGAACGGGAAGACGGACGTCAACGGTACGGCGTATCACCGTGGCGGCTGGCTGAAGCGGATCGACTACGGTCAGCGTGACGGTCAGGTGTATGCGGCGAAGGCGCCGGCGCGGGTGGTGTTCGAGACCGCGGAGCGTTGTCTTCCGACGTCGGATTTCGATTGTGCGGAGTCGAAGCGGACGAAGGCGAACGCGGCGCGGTGGCCGGACACTCCGGTGGATCAGGAGTGCAAGGCCGATACGAAGTGCACGGTCGGGCAGACGTTCTGGACGACGAAGCGGCTGACGGGCATCACGACCCAGATGCGCAAGAGTGCGACCGAGTACCAGGATGTGGATGCGTGGTCGTTCACGCATCTGTTCACGGACAACGGTGACGACTCGAAGACGCTGTGGCTGTCGAAGCTGGAGCACGAGGGCCGGGTGGGGACGGCGGCGAAGCTGCCGGCGCTGGAGCTGTTCGGTGAGCAGCTGGTCAACCGGGTGGATGCGATCGGTGACAACATCGCGCCGTTCCACCGCTACCGCCTCGCCGCTGTGGTGAGTGAGACGGGCGCGCAGCTCGATGTGAACTACGCGCCGACCGAGTGCTCGAAGGCGTCGCTGCCGAAGCCGGGTGAGTCGGTGAAGCGGTGTTATCCGGTGAAGTGGGCGCCGCCGGGGACGATCGAGCCGATCACGGACTGGTTCCACAAGTACGTGGTCGCGGAGATCGTGGAGACGGACCGTACCGGTGGTGGCGATTCGCTGGTGACGCGGTACGACTACAAGGGTGACGCGGCCTGGCGGAAGGCGAAGCCGGACGGGATCACCGAGGACAAGTACCTCACCTGGGGTGGCTGGCAGGGCTACGGCAAGGTCACCGTCACGTCGGGGAGTGCGGACAAGCAGTCCACGCGGATCGACTACACGTACATGCAGGGCATGGACGGGGACAAGGACCCGGACGGCGGCAACCGCTCGGTCAAGGTCAAGGACTCGACCGGCGCGGAGTTCACGGACGCGGAGGAGTTCACCGGGCACCAGCTGGAGGCCCAGACCTGGGACGGCGACAAGGTCGTCTCCAAGGTCGTCACCACTCCGTGGAAGGCCGTGACGGGCACCCAGACCCACAGTTGGGGCACCAGGAACGCCGTCATCGTGCGGTCGGACGTGGAGCGGGGCTTCAGCCTCCTGGCGAACGACACCTGGCGCGAGTCGAAGAGCACCACGAAGTACTCCACCGTGTACGGCACCGGCCGGGTGACCGAGGTCGACGACCAGGGTGACGTCTCCACGACGGCGGACGACGCCTGCATCCGTATCTGGTACGCCGACAACACCACGGCCAACCTGCTGTCCCTGCCCTCGCGCAGCGAAGCCGTGGGCGTGCGGTGCTCCGCGACGCCGGACCGCAAGACGCAGGTCCACGCCGACGAGCGGACCTCGTACGACAACAAGGCGTTCGGCGAGGCCCCGACCCGGGGTCTGGCGACCACGACGGAGCGGCTGACCGCGCACAACGGCACCACCGGCACCTACCAGGTCACCGGCACCACGACGTACGACGGTTTCGGGCGGCCGCTGTCGCAGAAGGACGCGTCGGGGGCCGAGACCAAGACGTCGTACACGGACGTCAACGGTCTGATCTCGCAGACGAAGAACACCAACGCGCTGAACCACGTCACCACCACGGACTACGTCCCGGCGTGGGGCATGTCGGCCGGTCAGACCGACGCCAACGGCAAGCGCACCGACCTCGCCTACGACGGACTGGGCCGCCTGACCTCGGTCTGGCTCCCGGACCGGGCGAAGACGCAGACGCCGTCCATCAAGTACTCCTACAACGTCCGCCGTGACAAGGTCACCGCGATCCGGACGGAGAAGATCGAGAACGACGGCTCCTACGGCTCCGAGTACGAGCTGTTCGACAGCCTGCTGCGCCCGCGTCAGCTCCAGACCGAGGGCCCGAAGGGCACCCGGATGGTGGCCGACTCGTTCTACGACGGCACCGGGAAGATCAAGCAGACCAACGCCACCTACAACGCGGCGGGAGCGGCGTCGGACGAGCTGCTGATCGTCCGCAACGGCGAGGTCGGCCAGCAGTCGCTGCTGCGGTACGACGGCCTCGGCCGTCCGACCGCGCAGATCATGGCCGTCTCCGGTGTGGAGCAGTGGCGCACCACGACGACCTACGACGGCGAGCGCACCACGGTCGACCCGCCGCAGGGCGGTGTCCCGACGACGTCGATCAGCGACGCCCGGGGCAACACCGAGGAGATCTGGCACTACAAGGGCGACTCCCCGAACCCGCTCGCGGGCTACGACGCCACCAAGTACACCTTCACGCAGAAGAACCAGCTGGAGACCGTCACCGACGCCAAGGGCAACCAGTGGCGGTACGGGTACGACCTGCTGGGCCGCACCACACAGCTCGACGACCCGGACACGGGCACGTCGACCACGCAGTACGACGCGCTCGACCGCCCCGTCTCGACCACCGACGGGCGCGGCAAGAAGATCTCCACGGTCTACGACAAGCTGGGCCGGCCCCTGTCGAGCTGGCAGGGCGAGGCGAACACGGGGACCCGGCTCACGGAGACCCGGTACGACAAGGCCGGCATGCTGGGCCGGGCCTACGCGGACCTGAGCTATGTCTCGCCGACGGAGTACTTCGCCACCGTCATCCAGACGTGGGACGACTTCTACCGTCCGCTGCGGAGCGACTACCTCGTCCCCGCCTCGCAGGGCTCGCTGGCCGGGACGTACTCCTTCACCTCGGCCTACAACCGTGACGGCAGCGTGCAGTCCAGCGGGGTGCCCGCCGCGGGCGGTCTGCCGGCCGAGGTGCTCGTCAACGGCTACGACGAGCTCCAGCGCCCGACGACCCTGACGGGTGCGACGCCGTACGTCACGAACACGGTCTACTCGAACCAGGGCCACATGCTCCAGTTCGAGCTGAACACCGGTGGCAAGAAGGTCTGGCAGACCTTCGACTACGAGACGGGCACCGACCGCCTCAAGCGCATCGTGGTGGACGTCTACGGTGCTCCGGCGCCGGTGAAGGAGGCGAACTACTCCTACGACCAGGCCGGCAACGTCCTGTCGATCGCGGACACCTCGAACACGGCCTCGCCGGACGTGCAGTGCTTCGGCTACGACGCCCGCAAGCGTCTCGCCGAGGCGTGGACACCTGCGGCCACCGTCGCCGAGGCGACCGGCAGCGGGTCCGTGGGCTCCATCGCCCCGCTCGACGGTTCCGGCCCGGCCGCCTGCCAGGCGGCTCCCGGCGCGAAGGCGCTCGGCGGCCCCGCGCCGTACTGGAAGTCGTACGTCACCGACGCCATCGGCAACCGGACCTCGGAGACGGTGCACGACACCGGGCTGAACCCGGCGAAGAACATCACCCGCACCTTCACCTACGGCGGCGCGGGCGCCCTCGGCGACGGACCCCACCAGGTCACCAAGGTCGTCGAGAACACCCCCACCGGCGACCGGCAGTCCAGCTACGAGTACGACGACTCCGGCAACACCACCAAGCGCACCATCGGCGGCAACGCCCAGACGCTGGAGTGGACCGCCGACGGGAAGCTCGGCAAGGCGAAGGAGGCCGACGGGTCCGAGACGACCTACCTCTACGACAGCGTCGGCAACCGGGTCCAGCGCAAGGACACCACCGGCACCACGGTCTATCTGCCGGGCATGGAGCTGAAGCTCTCCGCCGACGGCGCCAAGAAGTCGGCCACCCGCTACTACGCGCACGCGGGTGAGACGGTGGCCGTGCGCACGGACGACGGCACCGTGTCGTTCATCGCCGCCGACCACCACGGCACCGGCGAGGTCGCGGTCCACGCCGTCACCGGTTCGGTGACCCAGCGCCGCTTCGATCCCTACGGTGTCGAACGGGGCACGGCGACCGGCAGCTGGCCGGGCGAGAAGGGCTATGTCGGCGGCACCATCGACAAGTCGACCGGCCTGACCCATCTCGGCGCACGCGAGTACGACGCGGTGATCGGCAAGTTCATCTCCGTCGACCCGCTGATCGACTACACCCAGCCGCAGCAGATCAACGGCTACAGCTACGCCAACAACACCCCGGTCACCCACGCCGACCCGAGCGGCATGGCGATCCCGGAGTGCATGCAGGGCCTGATCGAGTGCCGGGGCGGTCTCCCCGTCTCCGGCGGCAAGAAGGACCCGGTCAAGGAGGCGTCCAACAACGTCGACGGGGCCTCCAACATCCTGGGCGGCGCCCAGGAGCAGCAGACACAGGCCAAGCAGCGGATCAAGTCCGCGGGCAAGGCCCTCGTCAAGATCGTCCGCGACATCCTGGGCGTGGACGCCGCTCTCGACTGCGTCTCCAGCGGTGACATGGGCGCGTGCGGCGAGACACTGCTGAACATCGCGGGCAGCTTCGCCGGCGGTCTCGCCGGCAAGATCCTCGCCAAGTACGGCGCACCCTGGAACTGGGCCAAGGGCGCCAAACTCGCCAAGCGGGTCGTCAATCTCGTCGGCGAC
Organism: Streptomyces zhihengii; assembly: GCF_016919245.1. NCBI lineage: Bacteria > Bacillati > Actinomycetota > Actinomycetes > Kitasatosporales > Streptomycetaceae > Streptomyces > Streptomyces zhihengii. The sequence goes on from NZ_JAFEJA010000001.1 coordinate 5,681,126, forward strand.
CTGGTCGGCGGGGTGAAGGACCTCTTCAAGGCCAACAAGGCCGTCGACAAGGCCAAGGACGGGCTGTCCAAGGCCAAGGACGCACTGGCGGCGGCCAAGAAGAAGGCGGCCGCGGCGGTCAAGAAGGGCAAGGGCGACGGGGATCCGCCGGGAGGCTCGTGCCCGACCTCACCCGTCAAGCACAGCTTCCTGCCCGGCACGAAGGTCCTCCTGGCCGACGGCACCACCAAGCCGATCGAGGACGTGGTCCTCGGCGACGAGGTCACCGTCACCGACCCGGAGACCGGTGAGACGACCGTCCGCGAAGTCGTGGGCACCATCGTCACCGAGGACGACAAGCACTTCGTCGACCTCACCGTCACCGGCCGTTCCGGCGAGGCCGAGAGCCTGGTCTCCACCACGACCCACCCGTTCTGGTCCGTCTCCGAGGGCCGTTGGGTCGAGGCGGGCGACCTGACGCCCGGCATGACCCTGTACACGGCGTCGGGCGACACGGCCGAGGTCACGGACACGCGCTACTTCGAGCAGCGCCAGCGCACCCACGACCTCACGGTCGCGGACGTCCACACCTACTACGTGCTCGCCGAGGACAGCCCGCTGCTGGTGCACAACTGCGGCACCCGGGCCAGCCAGGACCCGGGCGAGGTCCCGGACCTCTACGACCCCGACAGTGGCGACTTCAACGAGTACCGGGGTAAGAAGGAGAAGCTCGAAGAGGCCGGCAAGACGCGCCGGGCGACCGAGGAGATGGTGTCCGAGTCCGAGACACGGTCGTCGACCATCTCCCGGAGTCCGGGCGCCGCGCAGAAGATGATCGACGGCGCGCAACAGGCCGGATCCCACGGTCCGGCGGAGGTGCTGGTCGTGAGCGCCCTCGTCGCCGCGAAGGCGGCGCAGAAACTCAGGAAATGGTGGAATGGGCGTCGCAGGTGAGGAGGCGGCGGCTGTCGTCGCGCAGTTCGCGCGGGACGGCTTCGTCGCCGAGGAGAGCAGGGAACGGGCCGAGTTCGGCGTCTGGGACCGGGTCACCCCGGGCCGGGTGGTCCTCGTGGCGTTGCAGACCGTCCTGCGGCTGCGGCATGAGGACGGCCGGGACGACGCCGCCGCGCCGCCCGCGGGCGGCGCTGCGGGACTCGGCGGCGAGGACCACCGGGTGCTCGTCCCGGCGCTGCTGGGTGACGCGCCCGCGGCCCGGGAGGCGGAGCGGCGGGGCCTGATCACCCTGGACCACGTGCTGGCGCTGCTCGCGTCCGTCGTGGCCGAGGAGTCGATGTCCGAGGCGGAGACGGGCGAACTGCTCGCCGCCGCCGAGGAGAGCTGCGCCGAGGCCCCGGGCGGGGCCGCCACGGGCCGGGGGATCGACGCCGGCCCGTGGGACGAGGACGACGCCGGACGCCCGGAGGGCGGCCGGGTGATCGACCTCGGGGCGCTGCTGGTGCCGAGGGTGCCGGGGGTCGAGGTCCACCCCATGCGGTCCGACGACGGTGCCGTGGTCGCCGTCACGGTCGTCAACGGCCGGACGGCGGTCCAGTTGCAGGCGTACCGCTCGTCCCCCGACACCTCGTGGGAGACGATCCGGGGGCAGCTCTCCCGGTCCATCGGCAGGAACGGCGGCTCCGTCGAGGAGCGCGCCGGGCGTGCGGGCGTCGAGCTGCAGACGGTCGTGCCCGTCCGGGGCAAGTCCGCCGGGCAGATCTCCCGGGTCCTCGGCTGCGACGGTCCCGGCTGGGTCCTGCGCGGGTTCGTGACCGGGGCCGGTGCGAAGCCCGGCAGCACGGACGCGTGGGCGTACGCGACCTTCGAGGGGACGGTCGTCCGCGCGTCGTACGCGCCGCCCTCCCGGGGCGCGGCGATCGCGCTGCGCTGGCCGCCCGCGGAGGCGTAAGGGCTCCGACGCGCGAGGCCCCGCACCCCTCGGGGGTGCGGGGCCTCGTCGCCGTTGCGGCGCCGGACGGGCCGGGACCGTCCGGCCACGGGCCGGACACCGGCCGCCGGGTCCGGCGGGGTGCCGTGCCGTCCGGTGCCGGTCGACACCGCGAGCCCGGCCCGGCGGGGCACCGTGACGTCCCGTCGCGGGCGGCCGGGGCCGGGGGAGTGCCGTGCCCTCCGGGCGGGACGGGCCCGTCCCGCCCGGAGCGACACGACGGCGCCGGCACCCCCGGGAGGGTGCCGGCGCCGTCGTGTGCGGCGGAGCCGCGTCAGACCGTGCGGAAGGCGAGGACCACGTTGTGGCCGCCGAAGCCGAACGAGTTGTTGATCGCCGCGATCGTGCCCTCGGGCAGCGCGCGCGGGGTGTCGCGGACCACGTCCGCCTCGACGGCCTCGTCGAGTTCGCCGATGTTGATCGTGGGCGGGGCGGTGCGGGTGTGGAGCGCGAGGACGGTGGCGACCGTCTCGATGCCGCCGGCGCCGCCGAGCAGGTGGCCCGTCATCGACTTGGTGGCGGAGACCGCGACATGGTCGAGGTCGTCGCCGAGGACGGCGCGCAGGGCCTTGATCTCGGCGACGTCGCCCTGCGGCGTCGACGTGGCGTGCGCGTTGAGGTGGACGACCTCGGACGGCTTGAGGTCCGTGGTCTCCAGCAGGTTGCGCAGGGCCGCCGCGATGCCGCGGCCGGTCGGCTCGGGCTGCGCGATGTGGTGGCTGTCGGCGGACAGGCCCTGGCCGAGGACCTCGCAGTAGACCTTGGCGCCGCGCGCGGCGGCGTGCTCGGCCGACTCCAGGATCACGACGCCCGCGCCCTCGCCGAGGACGAAGCCGTCGCGGCCGGTGTCGTAGGGCCGGGAGGCCTTCAGCGGCTCGTCGTTGTTCTTGGACATCGCCATCATGTTGGCGAACGCCGCGATGGGCAGCGGGTGGATCGCCGCCTCGGTGCCGCCGGCGACGACCACGTCGGCACGGCCGGTGCGGATCATCTCGACGGCGTAGCCGATCGCCTCGGCGCCGGACGCGCACGCGGACACCGGGGTGTGGACGCCCGCCTGGGCGTTCACCTCCAGGCCGACGTTGGCGGAGGGGCCGTTGGGCATCAGCATGGGGACGGTGTGCGGGGAGACCCGGCGCACGCCCTTGTCCTTGAGGACGTCGTACTGGTCGAGCAGAGTCGTTACGCCACCGATGCCGGAGGCGATGACGGTGCCGAGACGGGCCGGCGCGACGGACTCGTCCTCGCCCGCGGGGGCGGTGAATCCGGCGTCGGACCACGCCTCGCGGGCCGCGATGACCGCGAACTGCGCGGAGCGGTCCAGCTTGCGGGCGAGCGGGCGCGGCAGGACCTCGCCCGGGTCGACCGCGGCGGTCGCCGCGATGCGGACCGGGAGTTCGGCGTAGCGCTCGCCCTCCAGGGCCTTCACGCCGGAACGACCGGCGAGCAGGCCTTCCCACGTCGATGCGCTGTCGCCACCCAGCGGTGTGGTTGCGCCGATACCGGTGACGACCACGGTGCGATTGGTCGAGTTCACAGGAATTCTTTCTCCACTGTCAGAGGGTGCGGAATTGATCCGGCGCCACCGAGGGTGGCGACCAGCGCGTCAGACGACCCAGGCGCTTACTTGGCGACCTGGTGGTTGAGGATGTAGTCCGCGGCGTCGCCGACGGTCTTCAGGTTCTTGACGTCCTCGTCCGGGATCTTGACGTCGAAGCGCTCTTCGGCGGCGACGACGACCTCGACCATGGACAGCGAGTCGACGTCCAGGTCGTCGGTGAAGGACTTGTCCAGCTGGACGTCCTCGACCGGGATGCCGGCGATCTCGTTGACGATCTCGGCGAGACCTTCGACGATCTCTTCCTGAGTGGCGGCCATGTTGGCGCTCCTTCGGTGTGTATCAGAGGGTGTGGCAGGGCCGTGCGGAGGTCCGACGGCGCCTAGGGGAGGGTAACGACCGTCGCGGCGTAGACGAGACCCGCCCCGAAGCCGATGACGAGCGCGGTGTCGCCGCTCTTCGCCTGTCCGGTCGCCAGGAGCCGCTCCATGGCGAGCGGGATCGAGGCGGCGGAGGTGTTGCCGGTTGTCTCGACGTCACGGGCGACCGTGACGTGCTCCGGCAGCTTCAGTGTCTTCACCATCGAGTCGATGATCCGCATGTTGGCCTGGTGCGGGATGAAGACGTCCAGGTCGGCCGGCGCGATGCCGGCCGCGTCGAGCGCCTGCTGGGCGACCTTCGCCATCTCGAAGACGGCCCAGCGGAAGACCGCCTGGCCCTCCTGCGTGATGGCGGGGAACTTGACCTCGCCCGCCTCGTTCAGCGGCAGCTTGGAGACGTCGCCCACGTGGAAGTCGTTCCACGGGACGGTCTGCTTGATGGTCTCGGACTTGTCGCCCTCCGAACCCCACACCGTGGGGCCGATGTGCGGCTCGTCCGAGGGGCCGACCACGACCGCGCCCGCGCCGTCGCCGAACAGGAAGGCCGTGGCACGGTCCTCCAGGTCGGTCAGGTCGCTGAGCCGCTCGACGCCGATGACGAGGACGTACTCGGCGGAGCCCTCGACGATCATGCCCTTGGCGAGGGTCAGGCCGTAGCCGAAGCCCGCGCAGCCGGCCGAGATGTCGAAGGCGGCGGGCTTGCCCGCGCCCACCTTGTCGGCGATCTCGGTGGCGACGGCGGGGGTCTGCTTGAAGTGGGACACCGTCGAGACGATCACGGCGCCGATCTGCTCGGCGGCGATGCCCGCGTCGGCGAGCGCCTTGCCCGACGCCTCGACCGACATCGCGGTCACGGTCTCCTCGGGGGAGGCCCAGTGACGGGTGGCGATGCCGGAGCGCGAGCGGATCCACTCGTCGGAGGAGTCGATCTTCTCGAGGATCACCTCGTTGGGCACCACACGGACGGGGCGGTAGCCGCCGACACCCATGATGCGCGCGTACGGGGCGCCCTTGCTGGGCTTGATCTTCGACATGCTGTACGGCTCCCTTGTCAGACTGTGCCCGCGGGACCGGCGGCGTCGGCGGCACCGGTGGAGGCGAGCAGCGTGCGGGCCGCTTCGAGGTCGTCCGGAGTCTTGAGTGCGACCGTCCGGACGCCCGGCAGGGCACGCTTGGCGAGACCCGTGAGCGTACCGCCGGGGCAGACTTCGAGGAGCGCCGTGGCGCCGAGTTCCGTGAACGTCTCCATGCACAGGTCCCAGCGGACGGGGTTGGCGACCTGGCCGACGAGGCGGGCGATGACGTCCGCGCCGGAGGCGACGGTCCTCCCGTCCTTGTTGGAGACGTACGGCACGGCGGGGTCGGCCGGCGCGATGTCCCCGGCGGCCTTCTCCAGCGTGGTGACGGCGGACGCCATGTGGTGGGTGTGGAACGCGCCGGCCACCTTGAGCGGGACGACCCTGCGGACGCCCTCGGGCTTGTCCTCGGCGAGGGCGGCGAGCTGCTCCAGGGTGCCGGCGGCGACGATCTGGCCGGCGCCGTTGACGTTGGCCGGGGTCAGACCGAGCTTCTCCAGGTGGGCGATGCTCACGTCCGGGTCGCCCCCGAGCAGCGCCGACATGCCCGTCTCGGTGACCGCGGCGGCCTCGGCCATGGCCAGGCCCCGGGTGCGGACCAGGCGCAGGGCGGTCGTCTCGTCGATGACGCCGGCGAACGCGGCCGCGGTGATCTCGCCGACGCTGTGGCCGGCGACGGCGCCGGGCGCGATGTCGCCGAGGGCGGCGGCGGACAGCAGTCCGGCGGCGACCAGCAGGGGCTGGGCGACCGCGGTGTCACGGATCTCGTCCGCGTCGGCCTTCGTGCCGTAGTGGGCGAGGTCGAGCTGGATGGCGTCGGACCAGGCGGCCACGCGGTCGGCGGCGCCGGGGAGTTCGAGCCAGGGGGTCAGGAAGCCGGGCGTCTGGGCGCCTTGGCCGGGAGCGACGAGTACGAGCACCCTCACACTCTCTCTTGCGGACGGCTCGGGACACCCGTGGGGACAGGGACCAAGAACCGTCGGGGGAATTGTCGGTGTCCCACAAAAGTCTAGGACTGGGGGTCCCCGTCGGCCAGACGCCCCAGGATGAGGGCGATTCGCAGCGTGAACGCCGAGCGGACGTCCGAGGGGGACCATCCGGTGACGTCTGTCACACGTCGCAGCCGGTAGCGCACGGTGTTGGGGTGAACGAACAGCATCCGGGCCGCGCCCTCCAGGCTGCTCGCCTGCTCCAGATAGACACTGAGAGTTTCCAGCAGCGCGGAACCGGCCTCTTCCAGTGGTCTGTAGATCTCCTCCACCAACTGTTCGCGCGCCGCAGGGTCGGAGGCGATGGCGCGTTCCGGCAGGAGATCGTCCGCGAGCACGGGACGGGGGGCGTCCTGCCAGGCGGCGCACGCCTTGAGGCCCGCCGCGGCGGCCTGTGCGGAGCGGGTCGCGGCCAGCAGGTCCGGCACGACCGGGCCCGCGACCACGGGACCGGCGGCGTAGGGGCCGATCAGCGCCTTGGCGACGTGCAGGGGGTTGTCGTTGCCGCCGGCGATGACGACCAGCCGGTTGCCGAGGACCCCGGTGAGGACCTGGAGCTTGGCGTGCCGGGCGGCCCGGCGGATCGCCTCCACGGTCAGCTCGCTGTCGCCGTCGGGCGCGGTGCCGAGGATCACGCACACATGGTCGGGGGAGTTCCAGCCGAGGGCGGCGGCACGGGACACGGCGCCCTCGTCGGCCTCGCCCGACAGCACCGCGTTCACCACCAGCGACTCCAGGCGGGCGTCCCACGCGCCCCGGGCCTCCGCCGCCTGCGCGTACACCTGCGCCGTGGCGAAGGCGATCTCCCGCGCGTAGACCAGCAGCGCCTCGCGCAGCACGGACTCGTCGCCGGGCGCGGCGACCTCCTCGATCGCCGCCTCCATGACCTCGATGGTGGTGCGCACCATCTCCACGGTCTGGCGCAGGGTGATCGCCCGGGTCAGCTCGCGCGGGGCGGTGCCGAAGACGTCGGTGGAGATCGCCTGCGGAGTCTCCGGGTGCCGGAACCACTCCGTGAAGGCGGCGATGCCGGCCTGGGCCACCAGCCCGATCCACGACCGGTTCTCCGGGGGCATGGCGCGGTACCACGGCAGCGACTCGTCCATGCGGGCGATCGCGTTGGCCGCGAGCCGGCCGGACGACTGCTCCAGGCGGCGGAGGGTCGCGGAGTGCGGATGGGAGGCGTTCGCAGGAGGTTCGGACACGGGGACAAGAGTGCCTTATCAGGACGCGGGGTCCGAGTGCCGGGGTTCGGCGCGATCGTCCGCGCCGTGGCGCGCCCCGGCTACCGTGGACCCGTGACCGCACCCGTGACCTCCGTGCACCGCTCCGGCGACCGCTACCCCGGAGGCGACCCGGCGGCCGGGATCGAGTCGCTGCACGCGTTCTCGTTCGGCAGCCACTACGACCCGGACAATCTCCGCTTCGGCGCGATGCTCGCCTGCAACGAGGAGCGCCTCGCGCCCGGCGCGGGCTTCGACGAGCACCCCCACAGCCACACCGAGATCGTCACCTGGGTCGTCGAGGGCGAGCTGACCCACCGGGACTCGGCCGGCCACTCCACCGTGGTGCGCCCCGGTGACGTCCAGCGGCTCAGCGCGGCCGGCGGCGTCCGCCATGTCGAGCGCAACGACGGCGACGGTCCGCTGGTGTTCGTGCAGATGTGGCTCGCCCCCAGGGACCCGGGCGGCGCGCCCGCGTACGAGGTCGTCCGGGGCATCGCGGACTCCACGCCGTACGCGCTTCCCGAGGCCGGGGCCCTGCTGCACGTCCGCCGCCTCGCCGCGGGGGAGCGGACGGCGGTGCCCGACGCCCCGCACGTCCACATCCATGTGGTGCGCGGCCGGGCCCTGCTGGACGGCGAGGAGCTGGCCGCCGGTGACGCGGCGCGGATCACCGGCGCGCGGGGGCAGGAGCTCGCCGCCGACGGCGGGCCGGCCGAGGTGCTGATGTGGGAGATGAACGGCTGAGGAGCCGGCCGGGCGAGGATCCTCAGTCCTGCCAGTAGAAGAGGAGATCGCCCGCACCGAGCGGTTTCCGGCTCCCGAAGAAGTAGACGCACAGGCCGGTGACGGTGACGTCGTCGACGGCGGGGTCGAACCAGCGGAACCCGGCGGCTTCGAGGGTCCGGCGGACGGCCGGGTCGGGGTCGTGGCAGGTGACGAAGCGCCCCAGGGTGCTGACCGACACCGGGAACTCGCCGCGCGGAAGCACCCAGTAGCTGCCCTCGCCCTGGTGGTTGTGCTCGCCGACGGACACCGGCGCCCCGTGCTCGAACCCCGCGCCGGTCAGGGCGGCCGCCGCGCGCCGGAGCTGATCGCGCACGTCGACGGGCGCGGGCGGCGCGGTGACGAGGGCCTCGATCCGCCAGCGCGGATCGCTCAGCCGCCGGCAGTCGGGCGCGTACGCGTGGACGATCGCGGCGCGCGTCTCCTCGTCCAGCCCGTCGACCTCGACGCGCGGGCGCCCGAGCCGTGTCCAGACCTCCCGGGCGGCGGAGGCGTCCTCGGTGAGGCGGTGGAGGGCGTACGCGGCCCACAGCGCCGCCTCGACGGGGGAGTCGGGGTCGGCGGCGCACGAGCGCAGCCGGTCCGCGTCGTCGGCGAGGGACGCGGCGAGGTGGGCGACCGCCCGGTCCGGATCGGCGAGGGCGCCGGTGACGTCCTCGCCCGCGCGGGCCCGCGTCCGCACCCGGACCATCCGGTCCTGCGGGCGCTTCTCGTCCAGCAGTGCCAGCACGGCGGCGGGGCCGTGGCGGGCGGCGAGGGCGTCGAGCCCGGCTTCGCCCGCCTCCCGGTTGCGGGCCCAGGGGTCGGCGGCCATCGCGGCCAGCCCGGGGACCGCGGAGAGGTCACCGAGCCGTCCGCGCGTCCGGAGCAGGGCGGCGGGCATGCCGGACGCCTTCTCGTCCCGCCGGTCCTCGTGGCGGACCCACGGCAGCAACTCCGGCCGGTCGCCCAGGACATCGAGCAGCGCGATCCGCACCTCGCCCGTGTCCCCGGTGTCCTTCACCCGCGCGATCAGCTCCGGGACGCACGCCTGAGGGACGCGGCCTTCGAGGGCGTGCACGCAGTGGCGCCGCCGCCACCAGGGGTTGCCCCGGTCGGCCACGTACCGCGCGAGCAGCTCCGGGTCGAGGGCGCGCAGCGCGGGGAGGTCCTTGCCGGGGCCGAGCGGGAGCAGCTCGTCGATCGACGGCATACGCCTAGCGGAGCCCGTCCACGAACGCCCGCCAGGCACCGGCGCCGACGGTGACCACCGGGCCGTCCGGGCGCTTGCTGTCCCGCACGGGGACGGCGCCGGCGGGGCAGCCGTCGGCGACCTCGACGCAGTCGCCGCCGGTGGGGCCGCTATAGGTGGAGGTGCGCCAGGCGGCGCCGCCGGTGACGGTGCACTCGACGCACTCCCCGCCACTGGGTCCGCTGTACGTGGACTTACGCCACTGCGTCCTGTTCTCCATAGTGCTCCTCCAATACGCGGGCGATCAGCGCCGCCGAATCCCTGACGGACAGGGCTGACGCCTGCAAGTGAGCGTAATGGAGGCTGGCTTCCTTGAAGGTCTCCGGGTTGGCCGTCATATGACCGGCGATCATGTCCTCGGTGTAGAAGATGTCCGCATGGTCGTCGAACCGCAACAGGGTGAACGCCCCTGCCAACGCTGGATGTTCACCTGCCGTGTAGGGCAGCACCTGGATGCGCATCCAGCGGTGAGCGCTGAACTCCAGCAGCCGGGCGAGCTGTTCGCGCATCACTCCACGCCCGCCGATCGGCCGGTGGAGCACCGCCTCGTCCAGGACCACGCACGCCAGCGGCGGCTGCTCCCGTTCCAGGATGCGCTGGCGCTCCATCCGGGCCGCGAGCAGACCCTCCAGGTCGTCCGGCATGCCCGTCGCCAGCACGGCCCGCGCGTACGCCTCCGTCTGGAGCAGCCCGTACACCAACTGCGCCTGGTAGGTGGAGATGTACGCCGCCGTCGCCTCCATCTCCGCGTACGGCTGGAACCAGTGCGGGAGCTGGCTGCGCAGCACCAGCCCGACGAGACGGGAGAACATCCCGTCGGTGCCGAGCGCGGCGTCCACGCGTTCGGAGAAGTCGCGGGTGGGGACGCGTTTCGTCGTCTCGATCTGGCCGACGAGCGACCCGGTGCAGAAGATGATGTCGCCGAGCTGGCTCTGCTTGAGGCCGTGGGCCTCCCGCTGGCGGCGCAGCTCGTAGCCGTAGTAGTCGAGCGGGGACGCGCTCGGGTCGAGTGACAGGGCGTGGGCCATGTGGCACCTCCGGCCGCCAACGCCTCGCGGCGTTCGGTACGTTGCGCACCCAGCGTAGTCGTCCGGTCGCGCTCGGATGACGGATTCGCGCTTCCGGGAGGTGCTGGGCAACCAACAGAGCGGCTGCCCGGTCCTCTCTGCGGACGCGCCCGGTGCGGGCGCGCCTCACAAGGAGAAGGGCGGACACGATGGCGGTGTCACGGAGACTGTTCCTGGGAGGCTTCACGGCCGGGGCGGTGAGCGTCACGGCGGGTGCCGCGACTCCCGCCGCGGCGGCGGGAGGGCCGACGACCACGTTCGACGGGCCGGTGGTGGCGGAGTCGTACCGCGCCGACTCCACGGTCAACGCGGGCTTCTTCAAGACGACGTCGACGACCGCGCACGCGCTCACGGTCTACCAGGCGGGCACGTCCGGCGGCGGGGTCGCGCTGAACATCGTCTCGGACAACCCCGCCACCTCGGCGGTGTATCTGAAGGGCCGCGAGAAGGAGCACGGCACCCTGAAGATCACGCACATCGGCCACGGCGACGGGTCGGACCACAAGGCGTCCGGCCTCTCGATCGACCTGCGCACGCCCGGCACCGCCGCGCAGGGCATCTACGTGACCAACGGGGACGGGGTCCCGACCGCCGGCAACCTGATCTGCCTGCGCAACAACGGGCGGGACGACTTCGTCGTCAAGGGCAGCGGGCGGGTCGGCATCGGCATGGGCATCGGCGCCAACCCCTGGTCCCAGCTGCACGTCGTGCAGCAGGCGGGCACCGACTCCGCGCTGATGGCCGAGGGCGTGGTGCGGGTCGTCGACACGGCGGCCGTGCCCATGACCGTCGACTCGCGCGGGGGCGGCGCGCTCTACGCGGAGGGCGGCGCACTCAAGTGGCGCGGCTCCGACGGCACCGTCACCGAGATCGCCCCGGCCTGAACCGGCCGCCGCACCAACGGAAAGGAGAGGAACCGGAGATGGAACTGACGCCGGACGAACTCGTGTCGGAGTTCCGCGACGCGGTCACGGAGCTGTACTTCGCGCGCAAGCGCATCGCGCTCCTGGAGTCGGAGAACGCGGCACTGCGGGCCCGCCTCGCGGAGGCGGCCACGGGGGAGCGGGCGGACACGACCGCCTGAACGGGGCCGGGTGCGGCGGGCGCGGGGCCGCCGCACCCGGGCTCCCGGCGGACCGCCGTACCGCGGGGCCGGCGGCGCCCCTCCCTTACTCTGATCACCCGTTCGACGGTCGTGAGGCCGGAGCGCGGCGCGGGACGCCAGGAGGCGTCGGCCGCACAGGGGCGGGACACGGACGGCCGGGGGGCTGTGTGATGGCGGGGAGAAGCACGCTCGCGAAGGGGCTGACGGCGCTCGCCGTCGTGCTGGCGGTGATCGGGTCGGTGACGGCCTGGATCCTGTCGTACCAGGGTTATCTGCCGGGCGACGCCGTGGTGCGGTCGTGGGCGGCGCCGAAGGACCGGGCCGGCGACGGGCGGCCCAACGGCACCTGGATCGCGGGCGACGTCGCCGTCCGCAGCCGGTACGACGCGGTCACCGGATTCGGCATCGGCGAGGGGCAGGACGGCAGGAAGCTCTGGGAGTTCGTGCCCCCGGGGCGCACCCGGATCTGCGGCAGCGCCCGGCACGCGGACGCGTCCGTGCTGCTCGTCGCCTACGGGCAGGAGGGCGGTGCGACGCGCGGGAAGGGCTGCGCGGCGGTCCTGGCGCTCGACACGAAGGACGGGCGCGAGCTGTGGACCGCGCCCCGGACGGTCGCCGACGGCGGGCCGGAGCAGGAGGAACCGTTCCTGGACGCGGGCAGCGGGCTCGCCGTGATCGGGCACCACTCCCGGTCCGGGGGCGACCGCACCTCGCTGCGCGCCCTCGACCTGCGCACCGGGAAGCCGCGCTGGACGGCGGCGATCCCGGACGGGTGCGGTCCGCGCACGTTCTCCGTCGGCGGGGAGCAGGTCGTCGCCGTCCTGGGGTGCGGCGCCGGGAAGCCCGGTGACGACGGCTTCGGCGAGACCGGCGAGCTGACGGCGGCCGCCTTCGACCTCGGCAGCGGCGCGCTGAAGTGGAACGTCCCCCTCGACGCCCGGCGCCCCGTGGGCCTGTCGGCCGCCGCGGACATCGTGTCGGCGGACCCGCCGGTGCTCTCCGTCGGGCGCAGCGGGGTGTCCGACGAGGGCGTCGCCTTCTTCTCCTTCGGCGGGGACGGGAAGCCGCGTCCCGTCATCGAGTCCGAGGGCGTCGGCACGAGCGTGCCCGCCCGGGCCGCGGTCGCCGGGGACCGGCTCTACGCCCTGGAGGGGTTCTGGCAGAAGGGGCAGCGGCACCGGCTCGCCGCCTTCGACCTGACGACCGGGGAGAAGGTGTGGCGGACGACCCTCGACGACCCGGCCGCCGCGCTCTCCCTGCGCGGCGACCGGATCACCGTACTGGGCGAATGGACCACCCAGAGCACCGACATCACCGACCTGCTGGCGTTCGACACCGCCGACGGCGAGGAGGTCGACTTCCGCAGCTTCCGCGACGAGGTGCCCCACGACATCGGCGCCGTGTACCAGCACCACGGGCGGATCATCGTCGCCGGATCGGGCGGCGGCAGCACCTTCACCGCCTACGAGCGCTGGTGAAGCGGGGCGGGAGCCGCCCCCCGTGGACGGCTCCCGCCCTCGCCCCGCCGCCGGCGCTCAGGCCAGGGCACTCATGTCCTGCCACTTCTCCCAGGAGACGTTCCACTCGCCGAAGCCGTTGCCCGGGTCGGGGACGCCCTTGGTGTCCTTGCCCTTGATCTCGAACGGGTCGCCCGGGCGGACCTGGGCGTAGAACCAGGCGGCGTTCTCGTCGCTCATGCCGATGCAGCCCGAGCTCATGTTGGCGTTGCCCATGTACCTGTTGTTCCAGGGCGCCGCGTGGGCGTACATCCCGGACCAGGTCAGCCGCATCGAGTAGTCGACCATCTTGTCGTAGGCGTCGGCGAGGCCCACCGTCTCGGAGTTCATGTTGATGGTGCCCTCCTTCGCCATCAGGACCGAGGTGCCGCCCCAGGAGCGCTTGATGCCGCCGGGGGTGCCGCCCGAGACGGGGATGGTCCGCACCGTGCGGCCGTCGCGCTCCAGGGTGAGCTTGTGGGTGTCCAGGTCGACCCGGACGATCTGGCGGGAGCCGACGGTGAACTTCGTCGTGTAGTCGCGGACGAAGAAGCCGCCGCCCTTGCCGGAGTCGGTGCCGTCGAGCTGCGCCCGGAGGGTGACCTCGGTGCCCGGCTCCCAGTACGTCTTCGGGCGCCAGTCGATCCGGTCGCGGCCCGACCAGTCCTTCATCCAGCCCCAGGACCCCTCGGTGTCGTTGGAGGTGGTGAGCTTCAACTGCTTCTCCACACCCGCCTTGTCGGTGACCGGGTTGTCGAAGACCAGGGACACGGGCTGCGCGACGCCGACGGTGACGGCCTCGCCGGGACGCCAGTCGACCTTGTTGACCTTCTCGGCCGGGGCGGTGGTGAACGACGTGGACGTGGTCTTCTCGGTGCCGCCCTCGGTGCGGGTGGTGGTCCTCACGGTGTACGTGGTGCCGGGGACGGCCTTGCGCTCGGACTGCCAGCCGTCCTTGCCCACGGCGCCCTTGAGCGTCCCGCCCTTCGCGTCGGTGACGGTGACCGAGGCGATCGTGCCGCCGGAGGCCGTCACCTTCACCGGCTGACCGGCGCGCACCGAGCGGCCGTTCGGGGTGACGGTCACAGTCGCCGGGCGGCCGTCGCCGGCCCGCTCGCCCGCCTTGCCGTCGTCGGCGCCCGCCCCTCCCGAGCCCGTGGAGCAGGCGGCGAGCGGGGCCAGCAGCACGGCGGCAGCGGCGGCTCGGACACGTATGCGGCCGGCCTGTGCGCGTCTCACGGTCATGGGATGGGTCCTCCGTTGTCGTCCGGCAGCGGGCCGGGATCCGATACGGCGAGCGTAGGGCGGAGAAACCGCAGGTGAGAGGGGATGGGGCGATGTGACGGCCGTTGCGTCACAACGGTCATCGTCCGGTCATATTCGCCGCTCGGACCGGTCACGCGGGGCTGTGAGAGTCCACGTCATTCCGCGTGATTCCGCGTGAACAGACGCGTGAACAGAGAGGTCCCACACCGTGTCCGCACTGCTCGTGCCGGCCGACCGAGGCCAGCAGACGCCGCTCGGTCCCATCACCCGGGAGGCGTACCGCGCCTTCCTCGCGTCCCGCACCGGGAACGCCCTCGGCCCCGGCTTCCTCCAGTGCCCCTCCTGGGCCGACGTCAAGGAGGGCTGGCGCTCGCTGCTGCTCGGCTGGGGCCCCCGGCCCGAGGAGGGCGACCTCACCGGCGTCGCCATGGTGCTGCTCCGCCAACTCCCGGGCACGCGGAAGTACTTCGCCTACCTGCCGGAGGGGCCCGTCGCCGACTGGGCCGACCCCCACATGGACGGCTGGCTCGACCCGCTGCTGAAGACCCTGCGCACGGCCGGGGTGTTCGCCGTGCGCATCGGCCCGTCACCGGCGCACCGGAGCTGGGACGCGGCCCGCCTCAAGGCGGCCGCCGCCCCCGGGCGCCGGCTCGCCGACGTCCTGGCCCGGGAGGTCGACCCGCTGGGCACCGCCGTCTCCGAGCGGCTGCGGGCCCGGGGCTGGCACCGCTGCGGCGGGGAGGAGGACGGGGACGCCCAGCCGCGCTACGTCTTCCGGGTCCCGCTGACGGGCCGCTCCGTGGACGACCTGTGGGCCGGGCTCAACCAGGAGTGGCGGCGCAATGTGCGCAAGGCGCGCAAGGAGGGCGTGGAGACCGTCGTCGGCAGCGCGGCCGACCTGCCCGAGTTCTTCCGGCTGCTGCGGATAACCGAGGAGCGCGACGGCTTCCGGCTCGGCCGCTCGCTGGCGTACTACGAGCGGCAGTACGCGGCCCTCAACGCGGAGGAGCCCGGCCGGATGACGCTCTACCTGGCCCGGCACCAGGGCGAGATCCTGGCCGCGCACACCATGATCCGCGTCGGCGGCCGGGTCTGGTACCAGACCGGGGCGTCGGCCGACCACCGCCGTGAGGTGCGTCCCTCCAACCTCCTCCAGTGGCGGATGCTCCAGGACGCCCACGCGCTCGGCGCCGACGTGTACGACATGCGCGGGGTACCCTCCACCCTCGACCCCGCTGAGAGGGGACACGGACTGCTGCGCTGGAAGCTCGGCACCGGGGGAGAGGTCGTCGAGACCTTGGGGGAATGGGAGAAGCCGTTGGACGGCACCGCCAACCACGCGCTGTACCGGGCGTTCCAGGCGTACCTGGCCCGCCGGTGAGCGGCGACCGCGCCGTGGCGGACGCGGCGGCCGTGCCCCCGGGGGCCGTGCCCGCACCGGGCGGCGCCCCCGCCGGGGCCCCGCACGAAGCCGTTGCGGGGGGCGCCCACGTGCCGGGACCGGCGACCCCGCACGGACCCGGGACGCCGGAGGCGCCGGCGGACGGCTCCGCGAAGGCCGCGCGCGGCCGGGCACCCTCGGTGCTCCGCAGCGGGCTGGTGATGGCCGCCGGGTCGGTCGTGTCCCGGGCCACCGGCTTCGCCCGCTCCGCCGTCGTCGCCTCCGCGCTCGGCGTCGGCCTGGTCGCCGACGGGTACGCCGTCGGCAACGCGCTGCCGACCATCGTCTACATGCTGCTGATCGGCGGCGCGCTCAACGCCGTCTTCGTGCCCGAGCTCGTCCGGGCCGGCAAGGAGCACGCGGACGGCGGCGCCGCCTACACCGACCGGCTGCTCACCGTGTGCGTCCTCGCCCTCCTCGCGCTGACCGGCGCCGCGGTGTGGGCCGCGCCCGCGATCATCGGCGTCTACACCGCCTACGACGGCGGCCAGGCCGAGATGACGATCGCCTTCGCCCGCTACTGCCTGCCGCAGATCTTCTTCCTCGGCGTCTTCACCCTGCTCGGACAGGTGCTCAACGCACGCGGCCGCTTCGGCGCCATGATGTGGACGCCCGTCCTCAACAACGTCGTCGTGATCGCGGTCTTCGGCCTCTACCTCGCCACCGGCGACGGCGGGACGCTCACCCCCGCCGAGACGACCCTGCTCGGCTGGGGCACCACCGCCGGCATCGCCGCCCAGGCACTCGCCCTGCTGCCCTCCCTGCGCGCCGCCTGCTTCCGCTTCCGGCCCCGCTTCGACTGGCGCGGCAGCGGCCTGACCCGGCCGCTGCGCAACGCGGGCTGGCTGGTGCTGCTGGTGCTCACCAACCAGGCCGCCTACTGGGTCACCACCCGGCTGGCCACCGACGCCGGCGCGGCCGCCCAGGCGGCGGGGATCGAGGGCGCCGGATTCAGCGCGTACACCAACGCCTACGTGCTGTGGGCCGTCCCGCACGGCATCGTCACCGTCTCCCTGGTGACCGCCCTGATGCCCCGGATGAGCTCCTCCGCCGCCGACGGCGACACCGGCGCGGTGCGCCGGGACGTGTCGTACGCGCTGCGCACCACCGCCGCGGCCGTCGTGCCCGCCGCCTGCCTGCTGCTCGCCCTGGCACAGCCCGTGATGGCGCTGGTCTTCCAGTACGGGGAGACCGACGCGCGGGACATCGCCGTCATGGCGGGCACCCTGATGGCCTTCGCGCCCGGACTGATCGCCTTCTCCGGCCAGTACGTCCTCTCCCGCACCTTCTACGCGCTCTCCGACACCCGGACCCCCTTCCTCCTCAACCTGGTGATCGCCGCCCTGAACGCGGGCCTGTCCCTCGCCGCGTTCGCGGCTCTGCCCGCCCGGTGGGCGGTGACCGGCATCGCGGGGGCGTACTCGGTGGCGCTGTGGGCGGGCTGGGCCGTCACCGCCCTGGTCCTGCGCCGCCGCCTCGCCCGCGGCACGGCCGCCCCGGGCCCGGCCGGCCACCCGGACCTCTCCCCGCTCCACAGCCCTGGCCCCGCCGCCGGCGACCGGGCCCCCTCCGGTGCCTTCGGGGCCCAGCTGCGGCTGCTCCTCGCCGCCGTCCCCGCCACGCTGCTCGGGTACGCCGCGGCCCGCTGGGCCGAACCGGGCGGCGCGCTCGCCGCCGCGGGCGCCGGAGCGGCCGTCGTCGTCGCCGTCTTCGCCCTGCTCGCCCGCCCCCTGCGCCTGCGGGAGCTCGACACCCTGCTCACCGGCGCCGCCACCCGGCTGCGCCGCGCCCTGCCCGTCCGCCGCTGACCCTCCCCACCTCGCCCCCGACCTCCCCCTCTCGCCACCGACCGCCCCCCGGCCCCGAACACCCCCTGGAGCCCCCGCCCCATGCCCCGCGTCCTCCTCATCGAAGACGACCCCTCCGTGCGCGAAGGGGTCGAGCTCGGGCTGCGCCGCCGCGGCCACGAGGTCCGCACCGCCGCCACCGGCGAGGCCGGACTCGACGCGCTGCGCGAGTTCCGGCCCGACCTGCTGCTGCTCGACCTGATGCTGCCCGGCATGAACGGCGTGCAGGTCTGCCGCCGGGTACGCGAGGACAGCCAGCTCCCGATCATCATGCTCACCGCCCGCGGCGACGACTTCGACGTCGTCATCGGACTGGAGGCGGGCGCCGACGACTACATCGTCAAACCCGCCCGCACCGAGGTGATCGAGGCCCGCATCCGGGCCGTGCTGCGCCGCATCGAGGAACCGGGCGCCGGCCGGCCGGCCGTCGAGTTCCACGGCGACCTCGCCATCGACCGGGCCGGGCTCACCGTCGCCAAGTCCGGCGAACGGCTCGCCCTCGCGCCGTCCGAACTCAAGCTGCTGCTGCACCTGTCCGCGGCGCCCGAGCAGGTCTTCAGCCGCCAGCAACTGCTGGAGCACGTCTGGGAGCACAGCTACCACGGCGACGCCCGGCTCGTGGACGCCTGCGTGCGACGGCTGCGCACCAAGATCGAGGACTCGTCGGGCAGCCCCCGCTACATCCAGACCCTGCGGGGCTTCGGCTACCGCTTCGGACCCCTGTGACCACTGCCGTGACCACCGCCCCCGCACCCGCCCGCGCCTCCCGGTCCCGCCGCCGGGGGCCGCTCGTGCCCTTCGGGCTGCGCACCCGCCTGGTGCTCGCCTTCCTGCTGGTCGCCGTCGTCAGCGCCGGCACCACCTCGGCGCTGACCTACCGCGAGGCGCGCAACGCCGTGCTCGCCAGCGCCCAGGACACCGCCGTCGTCTCCTTCCGCGAGCAGGTCGAGAGCCTCGGCACCGGACTGCCCGTCGACCCGCCGACGCTGCGCGAGATGCTGTTCGTGATAGCCAGCAAGGCCAAGCCCCACCCCTGGGTCGTCTTCGCCGAGTACGGCTCCGTGCGGGTCTCCTCCGGCGAGAACCCCACCTCCACCGTCATCACCCCCGAACTGCGCCGCACCGCGCTCACCGCCTCGCACGGCAGCTTCGAGCGGGTCGTCCACGACGGGGTGCCCTACCTGACCATCGCCATGCCCGTCGCCGTGCGGACCGGCAACACCAGCTCCCTGCCCAGCGGGCTCGTGCTGTTCGCCGTGATGCGGATGACCGACGAACAGGCCGACGTCGACGCCCTGCTGACCGCCGCCCGCGACGGCGCCCTGCCCGGCCTCGCCATCGCCCTGATCCCCGCGCTGCTCGCCGCCCGCAGCGTGCTGCGCCCCGTCCGCGAACTGCGGGGCGCCGCACGGTCCATGGGCAGCGGCCGGCTCGACACCCGGATCGAGGTCCGCGGACGCGACGAACTCGCCGACCTGGCACGGACGTTCAACGAATCCGCCGGTGAACTCGAACGCTCCGTGGACGAACTCCAGCAGGCCGAGGCCAGGGCCCGGCGCTTCGCCGCCGACGTCTCCCACGAACTGCGCACCCCGCTCGCCGGGATGCTCGCCGTCACCGAGGTGCTCGACGAGGACGCCGGCACACTCGACCCGGACACCGCCCGCGCGGTGCGGCTGGTCAGCGCCGAGACCGGCAAACTCGCCGTCCTGGTCGAGGACCTGATGGAGATCTCCCGCTTCGACGCCCGCGCGGCCGAGCTCAACACCGACGAGGTCGACGCCGCGGAGACCGTCCGCAAGACCCTGGCCCACCGGCACTGGGACGGCCGGGTGCGCACCGAACTGCCCGAGGGCGTCCGGGCCCGCCTCGACCCGCGCCGCTTCGACATCGTCGTGGCCAACCTCGTCGGCAACGCGCTGCGCCACGGCGCCGAACCGGTCACCGTGCGGATGTCCGTCCGCGAACGGACCCTGGTCACCGAGGTCATGGACAGCGGGGCCGGCATCCGGCCCGAGGTGCTGCCGCACATCTTCGACCGCTTCTACAAGGCCGACGCGGCCCGCACCCGGTCCACGGGCAGCGGACTCGGCCTCGCGATCACCCAGGAGAACGTACGGCTCCACGGCGGCACCGTGCGGGCGGCCAACCAGCCGGGCGGCGGCGCCGTCTTCACCGTCGAGATCCCGCTCACCGGGATCCGGGACACGGAGGAGACGAGGGCATGAGACGGACCGCGGCCCGCACGCTGGCGACCCTCGCGGCACTGGTGCCGCTCGCCGGGTGCGGCATCGGCATACCGGAGACCGACGTCATCGAGGCGGGCGGCCCGGCGACCATCGACGTCCTGCCCGCCCGCGACTACCGGATGCTGCTCTTCTTCCTGTCGCCCGACGGCCGGCTGACGCCCGTCCCCCGGGTCGTCGACGACGGCTTCGGGGAGAACTACCGCCTCCCGGACGGCATCGGGCCCGAGACGGAGGCCGACAGCAGCGGCGGGGGCGGCTCCGGCGGGCAGGTGCCGCTGCCGGTCCGGCCGCCGACCGAGAAGACCGTCGCCGCGCTCCTCGGGGGACCCACCGCCACCGAGCAGAAGTCCGGGCTGCGCAACGCGCCCACGCTGCCGAAGCAGGCCGCCGTCACGATCAAGGTCTCCGGCGGGGTCATCGACGCGACCGTCAAGGCGCCCCTCGACGGCGTGGACGACCTCGGTCTGCGGCAGCTCGTCTGCACGATCGCCTACGCCGAGGACGCGTGGGGCCGGCCGCCGGTACGGCTCACGGGCACGGACGGGACCCGGCCGGCGTCCGACTGCGACACCTCGGCCGTCCCGGCGCCCGAGGACGCCGACCGCCCCACGCCGACGGTCAGCCCGGAACTCCAGCCGGCACCGGGTCCGTGAACGCCTCCGGTAGGCCGCGGAGTTCGGGCGGCACCGGGGCCGTGAGCGGCGGGCGCCGGTAGCGCGCCTCGGGCGGTACCGGGTCCGTGAACGCCTCGGGTCAGCCGCGGAGTTCGGCCAGGACCGCGTCCGTGAACGGCGGCCACGCCTCGATCGCCCAGGGGCCGAACGCCCGGTCCGCGAGCGCCACGCACGCGGCCCCCGCGTCCGGGTCGACCCACAGGAAGGTGCCGGACTGGCCGAAGTGGCCGAAGGTGCGCGGCGACGACGAGGCGCCCGTCCAGTGCGGCGACTTGCCGTCCCTGATCTCGAACCCCAGGCCCCAGTCGTTCGGCTTCTGGCTGCCGTAGCCCGGCAGTATCCCGGACAGACCGGGATGCACGACCGTCATGGCCTCCAGCACCGTGCGCGGGTCCAGCAGCCGCGGCGCCTGCACCTCGGCCGCGAAGCGCACCAGATCGCCGACCGTGGAGACGCCGTCCTTCGCGGGCGAGCCCTCCAGCGTCGTCGACGCCATGCCGAGCGGCTCCAGCACCGCCTGGTGGAGATAGTCGGCGAACGGGATGTCGGTCGCCTTCGCGATGTGGTCCCCGAGCACCTCGAAGCCCGCGTTCGAGTAGATCCGCCGGGCGCCGGGAGCGGCCTGGATCCGGTGCTCGTCGAAGGCGAGACCGGAGGTGTGGGCGAGCAGGTGCCGCACGGTCGCGCCCTCGGGGCCCGCCGGCTCGTCGAGCTCGACCGCCCCCTCCTCGTACGCCACCAGCACCGCGTACGCCGCGAGCGGCTTGGTGACGGAGGCCAGCGGGAAGCGCCGGTCCGTGGGGCCGTGGGAACCGGCGACGGTCCCGTCCGCGCGTACGACTGCGGCCGCCGCGGTGGGCACCGGCCAGTTCTCGATCATCGCCAGGCTCTGCATGCCCACGAGCCTACGGGGTGCTACCAGCTCAGCCGCATGGCCGGGTCGGGGGTGCGGACGAAGCCGAGGGAGGCGTACAGCGGCTCCCCGTGCTCCGAGGACCGCAGGTCGACCGGCCGACGCCGCGCTCCCGGAACCAGCCCAGCAGCCCCTTGCGATGCTCATGCGCCGCAGGCCAGCCGCGGGTGTCTTCCGGGCGTGAACGGATTCGCGGGGGTGTCTTGCGGGCGTGAACGGATTCGCCCTTGCTTGGAGTGCACTCGAAGGTTCTAGCGTGGAGGTATGACGGTGATCGAGACCACTCCGGCACGAACCGGCCGACGGCCCGGTGGACGCACCGGTGCCCCCAAGGACCTCTGCCAGGCCGCACCCGCCGCGCACCCCCGGCCCGAGGGCCGCGACCGCTACACCATCAGCGAGGTCGCCGCCCTCACCGGGCTCACCGCGCACACCCTGCGCTGGTACGAGCGGATCGGGCTGATGCAGCACATCGACCGCTCCCACACCGGGCAGCGCCGCTTCACCAACCGTGACCTCGACTGGCTCGCCTTCGTCGGCAAGCTCCGCCTCACCGGCATGCCGGTCGCCGACATGGTCGCCTACGCGGAGATGATCAGAGCGGGCGACCACACCTTCGACGCACGCCGCGAACTCCTGCACCGCACCCGTCAGGACGTCATCGCGCGCATCGCCGAACTCCAGGACACGCTCGCCGTACTGGACCACAAGATCGAGTTCTACACGGACGCCCGCAGGGGCGCCCAGAAGGGCTGACACCATGGCCGACAGCACGATCGCACAGGTGGAACTCGGTACCGGCGGGCCCCTTGTCGGCGTCCAGGGCCTCGGCTGCATGGGCATGAGCGAGTTCTACGGCGACACCGACGAAGCGGAGTCCCGCCGCACCCTGGAGGCGGCGCTCGACGCGGGCGTCACCCTCTACGACACCGCCGACATCTACGGCCGGGGCGCCAACGAGGAGTTCCTCGCGCCGTTCGTGGCCGCGCACCGCGAGGAGATCACCCTCGCCACCAAGTTCGCCATCGACCGGACCGGTGGGGACGACCGGCGCGCGGTGCGCAACGACCCCGCGTACATCCGCGCCGCCGTCGAGGACAGCCTGCGGCGGCTCGGCACCGACGTGATCGACCTCTACTACATGCACCGCCGCGACCCGGACGTGCCGCTCGCCGAATCCGTCGGCGCGATGGCCGAACTCGTCGAACGCGGCCTGGTGAAGCACCTCGGCCTCAGCGAGGTGACCGGCGCCGAACTGCGCGAGGCCCACGCCGTGCACCCCGTCGCCGCCCTCCAGTCCGAGTGGTCCCTGTTCAGCCGGGACGTCGAACGCAGCGCGGTGGGCGCCGCCGCGGACCTCGGGGTGGCGTTCGTCCCGTACTCCCCGCTCGGCCGCGGATTCCTGACCGGCGCCTTCCAGGACGCCGGGACGGATCTGTCGGCGGGGGACTTCCGCCGCTTCCAGCCCCGCTTCACCGGCGACAACGCGCGCGCCAACGCGGCGCTGCTGGAGCCGGTGCGCACGATCGCCGCGGCGCACGGGGCGAGCCCGGCTCAGGTCGCGCTCGCCTGGGTGCAGCAGCGGGCCGAGGTGCACGGCCTCCCGGTGATCCCGATCCCCGGGACCCGCCGCACCACCCGCCTCCTGGAGAACACGGCGGCCACCCGCCTCCGCCTGACCCCCGAGGACCTGGCGGCCCTGGAGCCCATCGCGTCGAAGGTCGCGGGCGACCGCTACCCGGACATGTCGTCGACCTCGGCGGCCCGGGAGTAGCGCTCGCGCGGGGCTTTCAGCGGTGGCGGCGGGACGGGGCCGCTGCGCGGGGCCTCTCCCCGCCCCGCCCCTTCCCGCAACCGGGGCTCCGCCCCGGACCCCGCGCCTCGAACTCCCCCTACGGCCTGGCGGCCGTGGGAGGTGCCCCCCCCGTGCGGGGCCGACCTTGTCAGCCCGTCCGGCGATCGAGGACACCGCGCGGAGCGCGGTACGGGGCCGGGCGGAGCCCGGGACGGGACGGGGCACCCCCGTGGCCCTCACCCCCACCCCAGCGCCCACACGGCGAACCCCACCCCCGCCATCCCCGCCGCCGCCCGCACGGGGGGCCTGACGCGGGTGGTCCACGGGGACTCGAAGACACGGGTCCGGTGGGCGATCAGGGCCAGCAGGCAGGCCAGCACCGGGAGCCACGCCAGCCGCGCCGCCACCCACGCGAGGGTGTCCGGCGCGGTCGTCAGGCCCGGGACCGCGCCGGCGAAGGAGGCGGGGACGGCCGCGGCCAGCATCGCCGTCTGGTGCCAGCACAGGATCGTCATCGCGCACAGATTGATCACCACGACCGGCGCCCACAGTGCCGGCCGCCGCAGCGCCCGCCCCAGCCGCTCCCGCAGCAGCACCGCCGCGCCGCTCTGGGCCGCCGCGAGGGCGAGCACCAGCAGGGACGGCGGATGGGAGTTGGTGCGCGCCTCGCCCGGGACGCCCACCATCGACGCCGGGTAGCCGAAGACGAGCAGCAGCACCGCGAACAGCGCCGCGCCGCCCACCGCGAGCCCCCAGGCGTGGCGCCGGCCGACGCGGCCCAGACCCCAGCTCACGCCGAGCTGGTACGCGAAGAGCCAGCCCGGCAGGATGTTCAGGGCGCCGAGCCAGCCCGGGACGGCGTCCGCCCACGGCCCGTACCGCAACAGGTCCACGACCGCGACGGCCGCGAGCAGGGGCGCCGCCGCCCATACGCCCGTGCGCCGCGCGGCACGGACGCAGTACGGCGTCAGCGCGGTGATCGCGGTGTACACGCCGACGAACCACAGCGGCTGGATCACCAGCGTCGCCCCCGTCCGCAGCGTGGTGGCGGGTACGCCGAGAACGTGGAGGACCGGCGCCAGGACCGCCCACACCGCGGTGACCCCGAGCACCGGACGCCCCAGCCGGGTCAGCCGCTGCCGCAGCCAGGCACCGGTGCCGCCGGTGCGGCGCTCGTAGGAGCGCACGGAGGCGCATCCTCCGACGAGGAAGAAGATCCCCAGCATCTGGAGCACCCAGCTCACGGGCGCGAAGAAGCCGAACGACGCCAGCGGGCTGGCGTTGTGGAGGGCGCCGTCGCCGTCGACGGTGAAGCCGCCGAGCAGCCAGTGCCCGGCCGGCACGGCGAGCAGCGCGAGCGCCCGCAGCCCGTCCACGGCCCGGTCCCGGTCGGCCGGCGTCCCCGCCTCGATCCGCCCGACGACCTTCCCCACCCGCCCCCGCACCCCGGCGCCCCACCCGGCGACGGCCTGCCCCCGGCCACCCGCCGTGCTCCCGCCGGAGGCCGCCCGCCCCGCGCCCACCGGGTACGGGCCGGGTCCCGCCACGGCGGCCGCGCCCACCGGGCGTGCGCCCCGCGCCGTCCCGGCGGGCGCGGCGGCTTCGGGCCGCGTGCCGTGCGGCAGGCTTCCGGTGGGAGCCGCCTGCCCTGCGCCGTCCGGTGCGCTTCCGGCGGGCGTCCGTCCGGCCGCGTCGCCCGCGCCCACCGGGTGCGGGCCGGGGCCCACCACGCCCGCGCCCCGCGTCGCCCCGGCGGGCGCGGCGGCTTCGGCCGCGTGCCGTGCGGCAGGCTTCCGGTGGGAGCCGCCTGCCCTGCGCCGTCCGGTGCGCTTCCGGCGGGCGTCCGTCCGGCCGCGTCGCCCGCGCCCACCGGGTGCGGGCCGGGGCCCACCGCGCCCGCGCCCCGCGCCGTCCCGGCGGGCGCGGCGGCTTCGGGCCGCGTGCCGTGCGGCAGGCTTCCGGTGGGAGCCGCCTGCCCTGCGCCGTCCGGTGCGCTTCCGGCGGGCGTCCGCCCGGCCGCGTCGCCCGCGCCCACCGGGTGCGGGCCGGGTCCCGCCACGGCGGCCGCGCCCACCGGGCGTGCGCCCCGCGTCGCCCCGGCGGGCGCGGCGGCTTCGGGCCGCGTGCCGTGCGGCAGGCTTCCGGTGGGTGCCGCCTGCCCTGCGCCGTCCGGTGCGCTTCCGGCGGGCGTCCGTCCGGCCGCGTCGCCCGCGCCCACCGGGTGCGGGCCGGGTCCCGCCACGCCCGCCCCGCGCCGTCCCGGCGGTCGCGGCGGCTTCGGGCCGCGTGCCGTGCGGCAGGCTTCCGGTGGGTGCCGCCTGCCCTGCGCCGTCCGGTGCGCTTCCGGCGGGCGTCCGTCCGGCCGCGTCGCCCGCGCCCACCGGGTGCGGGCCGGGGCCCACCACGCCCGCGCCCCGCGCCGTCCCGGTCCCGCGTGCCCCGTGCGCGCCGTTCATCGGACCTCACCCCGGGCGATCGCCGCGAAGGTCTCCAGGGAGTCCGTGCCCGGGGCGAAGTAGCCGGTGTGGCCCACCGCGCGGGTGGCCGGGACGGGGCGGGCGCCGAAGGACGGGGCGGCGGGGTCGTTGCCGTGGCCGAGGCCGGCGAAGCGGACGTTCGGCACCTTGGAGATCCAGTCGGAGGGGTCCTTCGCCGCCCACACCCGCGCTCGCGTCCCGAGGTCCGCGACGCGGTCGGCCCGCATCCCGGGGGAGCCGAGCACGACCAGGTCCCGGGCGTCCGCGCGGGAGGCCGCGAGGCCGCACACCACGGAGCCGTAGCTGTGGCAGAACAGCGCGGGCCGCGGCGCCCCCGCCGCGGTCAGCCCGCCGGTGAAGCGCGCCAGCCGCTCCGCGCCCGCCGCCGCCAGCTCGCCGGACGCGGCGTCGATGCCGACGCCGACGGGTGTGGTGTAGCCGGTCCAGGCCACCACCGCGGTGCCCGGCCCGGCCGCCGCGCGCAGCGACCTCGCCATGCCGGCGGGGGTGCCGTACGGGTCGGACGTCCGGTCGGCGGTGCCGGCGTCGACGTCGGAGCCCGGAACCACCACCGACACCTGCCGGGCGTGCTCCAGGTCGCCGAACACCTCGGCGACCTGCCCCCGGCCGCGCGGGTCGAACGCCAGGACGGCGCGGCCCGCGAGGTGGGCGAAGGCGGTGCCGCGCACGGCGGCGGCGTTGGCGGTGAGGCGCAGCGCGACGGGCGCGCCGTCGAGGTTGCCGACGACCAGCGGGTGCCGGCGCACCAGCTCCCGGTCCTCGGCCGCCGTCGTCGCGGCGAAGAACGCGGCGACCTCGGCCGGCTCCGCCGTCGCCGGGTCGGGCAGCGGCCGGCCGAGCACCGGGTCCGCCGTCCAGGCCGCGGCGCCCGGCACCGGGCCCGTCACGGGCCGCTGGGCGGTGCCCGATGCCCAGCCGGCCGTCCCCGCGACGACCGTCGTCGTCAGCGCGACCGCGACCAGCGTCCTCCTGTAGCGGCGCATCCGCCCGCCCCCTTCTTCCCGTCCGTCCGTTCCGAGGGCAGGAAGGTAGGAAGAAGGTGTCCGGCGGCACGTCACACCGCGGAGCCAACCGCGGTGTCATACCGGGGTAGGGGGTGGTGGAGACGGCGGCCGGCGTCCGGCCGGGCTCAGCGCGTGCCGTCGCCGGGGCGCACGACGCCCGATTCGTACGCGAAGATGACGAGCTGGGCCCGGTCGCGCTGGTCCAGCTTGGCGAGCAGGCGGCCGATGTGGGTCTTGACGGTCTGTTCGGCGAGCACCAGATGCGCGGCGATCTCCTGGTTCGACAGCCCGCGGGCGACCAGCTCCAGTACCTCGGTCTCACGCGGTGTCAGACCCGCGAGCCGCAGCGCCGGGTCGCGGCGGGGCGCCGGGCGCTGCGCGGCGAAGTCCGCGATCAGCCGCCGGGTCACGGACGGCGCGAGCAGCGCCTCCCCGGCGGCGACCACCCGCACCGCGGAGATCAGGTCGGCGGGCGGGGCGTCCTTAAGCAGGAAGCCGGACGCCCCGGCGCGCAGCGCCTCGTACACGTAGTCGTCCACGTCGAAGGTGGTCAGCATCAGCACCTTCGGCCGGTGCACCACGCCCGCCGGGGGGTTCAGCAGCTCCCGGGCGGCGGCGAGGCCGTCCATCTCGGGCATCCGGACGTCCATCAGCACCACGTCGGGGTGGGTGGCCCGGCCGACCTCGACGCCCCGGCGGCCGTCGGGGGCCTCGCCGACCACATCGATGTCGGCCTGCGCGGAGAGCAGGGCGGCGAACCCCGCCCGCACCATGGCCTGGTCGTCGACGATGATCACGCGGATGGTCAACTGCCGTCCTCGGTGCGCTCGGTGGGGTGGGCGGGCTCGGTGGGGTGTGCGGGCTCGGCGGATCCGGCGTGTCCGGCGGATGCGGAAGGCTCCGTGGATCCGGTGGGCCCGGGCGGCTCGGGGGCCAGGGGGATCCGGGCGGCGACCCGGAAGCCCCCGTCCGGCAGCGGCCCGGTGTCCAGGGTGCCGCCGGTCAACCGTACGCGCTCCCGCATCCCCACCAGGCCGTGCCCCGTCCCCGTGCTCTCCAGCGGTGAGACGGGCCCGGACGGCGGCCCGTTGACGACGAGCACCGTCAGATGGGCGCCGTCCGAGGCCACCGACACCCGGGTCGGCGCGCCCGGTGCGTGGCGGACCACATTGGCGAGCGCCTCCTGCACGATCCGGTACGCCGACAGGTCCACGGTGCCCGGCAGCCCGTCCAGACCGCTCTGGAGCGACAACTCGGCGGGCACACCCGCCCGCACCGTGGCCTCCACCAGCTGCTGGGCCCGGTCCAGCCCCGGCTGGGGCGTGCGCTCGCCCCCGGCGCCGTCGCTGCGCAGCACCGCGAGCAGCCGCCGCATCTCGGTCAGCGACTCGCGCGCGCCGGCCGCGATCGAGGCGAACTCCTCGCGCGCCGCGTCGGGAAGACCCTCGATCCGGTACGGCGCCGAGTCCGCCTGCACGGTGATCACCGACATGTGGTGGGCGACCACGTCGTGCAGCTCCCGGGCGATCCGGGTGCGCTCCTCCAGCAGCGTGCGCTGGGCCCGCTCGGTCTCGCTGATGGTCTCCTGCACCAGCAGCCGGCGCCGTACGTCGTCGCGTTCGCGCAGGGCGCCGGTGAGCACCAGCACGACGCCGCTCAGCACGAACAGCAGCAGATGGACACCGTCGCTCAGCCGCTGCGAGACCAGCTCGAACATCAGGCCCGCGGCGCCCGTCGCCAGCCACACGGCGACCAGCCTGCGCCGGGGCTCGCGCAGCCCCAGCGCGGCCATCAGGAAGAGGTAGCCGACGACGGCCATCGGCGTCCACGGCCAGGTCCGGCCCTCGGTGCCGTCCGCGCCCAGCAGCGCGAACGCCGTCCCGATGTCGGCGGCGAAGACGATCCACCAGGCGTGCATGGGGCGGCGCACGGCGAGCAGCAGCGGCGCGCTCTGCGCGGTGGCGAGCGCCCCCGCGAGGGCGCCGTTCAGACCGTAGTCCTGCGTCAGGACGGTCACGCTCACCGGCAGCAGCGAGGCGACGAGTCCGACCGCGACGACGTAGGGCAGCAGGCGCACCCAGCGTGAGCGAGCGCCGCCGAACAGCGCGGCGGTCGACTCGGACGGGGAGGCCAGTTCGGCGCGGACGACACGGGCCGCGTGCCGGGCGGCGCCGGTCAGGCGGCTGCGGAGAGCGGGATGGTGAGCCATGAGGTGCACCAGCCTAGAGAAGACGCCGCGGCGGGCCCGGAGAGGACGCGGTGGCCGCTGTCCGGAGGGGAGGCCGTGGCGGCGGCCCGGAGAGGACGCCGTGCCGCCGCCCGGAGAGGCCCCGTGGCGGCGGCGCGCCCCCGCGCCCGCGTCACAGCTCGGCCAGCAGCTCCGCCTTCTTGACGGAGAACTCCTCGTCGGTGACCAGGCCCGCCCCGTGCAGGTCTCCCAGGTGGCGTATGCGGTCGGCGATGTCCGCCGGGTCGCGGCGGGAGGCGCGGGCCGCCGCGAGGGCGGGCGCCGGCGCATGGGTGCGGACCGACTCCAGGATCGCGGCGGCGAACGGCAGCGATTCGTGCACCGGCCCGTACCCGAGGCCGAAGACGACGGCCGCCGGGTCCTGGTCGGGCTGGGCGGGGCCGGGGTCGGCGTCCCGGCGCAGCAGCCGCAGATAGCCGTCGAGGATCTCCGGCGAACGCCATTCGACGCCACTCAGCTCGGACAGCGCGAAACTCTGGTCGCCCGCCTTCCACTTGGCGGTCGACGCCCCCGTCCAGAACCAGCGGAACGCCACCTTCGAACCGTCGAACGAGGCCTTGCCGTCGTACGCCTTGAAGCCGAGCGGGCCCTCGGGCGCGGCCACCAGGTAGCGGTCGGCGGAGGATCCGGCGTCGGGGGAGAGGGCGGCGCGCAGTTCGTCGGCGTAGTACTCGGCGAGCGTCTCGCGCTCCGCCGGGAGCACCAGGCGGTACGGGTCCGAGGTGTCCTTGAGCTGGCCGGCGGCCGCCTCCATCAGCGGGTCGGCGCCCGGTCTGGGCTCGGCACGCAGCACCACCGTGCCCCGCTTGCCGGGGGAGAGCGTCACCCCGGCCAACGCCTCGTGCGGGATGCGCCGTTCACGCAGGGCCGAGAACAGCTTCGGCGTGCGGATTCCCCGTTCGAAGCGGATGAGCACGGAGTCGGTCTCGAACTCCCACGTGGCTTGAATTCCCGCCAGAACGTCACCCATGTGCCTCATCGTATGCGGCCGACGCCTGTCCGTCGCCCCTGTGAGGCAAGCAGCTTCTGCGCCGCTCTACGCGCGTTGGGACCGCCGGTCACCGCAAAACCGGCCGGAATTCCGGCTTCAGGCGGCGGCGATGCCCAGGCGGCAGGAGTCGTCCCCGGCGGCGCAGCTGATGCCGTCGTACGCCCCGACGCCTATGGCGGCGAAGTTGTGCACGCTCTCCGTTCCCGGCTCGAAATAGCCGGTGTGGCCGACGGCGCGTGCGGCCGAGACGACCCGCGCGCCGAACTCCGGGGTGACCGGGTCCTCGCCGTGTCCGAGGCCGCCGACCTCCAGGTGCGGCACGTCCTGGATCCAGTCGTCGCCGTCCCGGGTGGCCCACACCCGGGCGCTGGTACCGAGCCCCGCCACGTTTTCCGCGCGCATGCCGGGGCTGCCGGCCACGGCGACGTCCTCCACCCGCGCGGGCAGCCCGCGGGCCGCGACGCCGCAGACGACGGAGCCGTAGCTGTGGCAGAAGAGCGCGACCCGGGAGTTCCCCGGCAGCGCCTCGGTCAGCGCGGTCAGCCGGCGTGCACCGCTCTCGGCGAGCCGTCCGATCGCCGAGTCCACACCGACGCCCACGGGGGAGGTGTAGTCGGCCCAGGCGATGACGGCGGTCGGGACGCGGGGCGCCGCCGCCCGCTCGGCCGCGTACAGCGACTGCGCCATGCCGACGGGGGCGGTGTACTTGCGGTTGGTCTTCTGGAAGGTGAGGAGGTTGGTGTCGACGCCGGGCACGATCACGGAGACCCGCTCGGCCCGGTCGAGGTCGCCGAACACCTCGGCCACCCGGCCCGCGCCGGAGGGGTCGAAGGCGAGGATCTGGCGGTCCTCGTCCATCAGCGCCCGGAACCGGTGCATCCGGCGCACCGCCTCGTGGTGCCCGTCGGCGGTGAGCGCCGGATCGGCCACCCGGTCCCTCTCCTTGGACCACGAGGCGGCGAGCGCCTTCCGGTTCGCCCGGTAACGCAGGGTCACCGGAGCTCCGTCGAGATTCCCCACGACACGCGGATAGTCGGCGGCGAGCCGGGCACCCGCCCCCGTGCCGACCGAGGCGAAGAACGCCGCCAGCCGGGTCGGCCCGGCGTCCGGCGACGGCAGCGCGCGTCCCTGGATCCTGGCCTTGTGCCAGGCGGTCAGTTCCGCGGCGAGAAGCGTGCGGGGGCCGGTCTGATGCCGTACGGCGGTCCACCCGGTGGTCGCCAGCATCATCAGCACGACCGTGAGGACGAACAGGGCGCGCCACGCGGTCGGAGTGGGGGTGGAGTCGAAGGAAGTCACTGCGGGACACCCTAGGAGACGCGTGCGCGCGCGTACGCACAGCGTGAGGCAGATCACGCGTGCGAGGGGATTAGGACGCGGGAAGGTGAGGTTCCGTGTGCGCTGCGTGGGGGACGGCCCCCGCCGCGACGGTGCCGGTGCCCCAGTCCCGGGCGAGCGCCGGTGTCAGGTGGTCGAGGAAGTCCTCGGTGATCCGGCGGATCGCCTCGGGGCTGAAGTCCTCGCCCTGGCTCCACAGCCGCCCGGTCACCCGCATCACCCCGCTGAAGGCGGCGACCACCACCCGCGGCCGTGGGTCGGCCGCCAGGTCGAGTCCCTCGCGTTCGGCGATCAGCCGCGCCAGCAGCTCCTCCGCCTCGGCCGAGCGCCGCAGATGCGCCGCGAGCAGTGCCGGGGTCGACTCGATCATCCGGAAGCCGCGCATGTGGAGGTCCAGGGGCACGATCTCGCAGACGGCCTCCTCGATCGTGTCCCAGGCGGCGAAGACCGCGCTGCGCATGGCCTCCAGGGGCGGCTCGCCCGGCGGGCGTGCGCGCAGCGCGTCGAGATAGTGGGCCTCCACCATCTCCTGGACGGCGAAGGCGACGTCCTCCTTGCTGGCGAAGTAGCGGAAGAAGGTGCGCTGCGAGACCTGGACGGCGTCCGTGATCTCGTCGACGGTGGTCTCCTCGTACCCCTGGGCGGTGAACAGTTCGAGGGCCACGCGCACCAGCGCGTCCCGGGTGCGCTGCTTCTTGCGGGCCCGCAGTCCGGTCGGTTCGACCGCCACGTCACCGTCCTTGTTCCTCGGCGTCCTCGGCGTGCACGGCGGCGTACGCGGCATGGGCTGCCTGCTCCGCCCGCGCTGCCTGCTCGTCGTTCTGCCGTCGTCCATCGGCGCTTTACGCGCTTTCCACCGGTTCAGGCTACCTGTGAGCCAGGCGACACCTACCGACGGCCGAAGTTGTTTGTCAACTGTCAGTCGCTGACATTAGCCTCCCCGTATGACTAGTCAGACCACCGTCGACAAGGCGCCGCGAGAGCCGGACGGTCACCGGGACGAGCTGCCCGCACCCGCCAAGGGACTGCGCGGCCACCCCTGGCTGACCCTGTTCGCCGTGGCCATCGGCGTGATGATGGTGGCGCTGGACGGCACCATCGTCGCGATCGCCAACCCGGCCATCCAGAAGGACCTGGGCGCCTCGCTGTCGGAGGTCCAGTGGATCACCAACGGCTACCTGCTCGCCCTCGCCGTCGCGCTGATCACGGCCGGCAAGCTGGGCGACCGCTTCGGCCACCGGCAGACCTTCCTGATCGGTATCGCCGGCTTCGCCGCCGCGTCCGCCGCGATCGGCCTGTCCGACTCCATCGCCCTGGTGATCGTCTTCCGTATCTTCCAGGGCCTCTTCGGCGCCCTGCTGATGCCGGCCGCGCTCGGCCTGCTGCGCGCCACCTTCCCGGCCGAGAAGCTCAACATGGCCATCGGTATCTGGGGCATGGTCATCGGCGCCTCCACCGCCGGCGGCCCGATCGTCGGCGGTCTGCTCGTCGAGCACGTGAGCTGGCAGTCGGTCTTCTTCATCAACGTGCCCGTCGGCGTCGTCGCGCTCGCCTTCGGCCTCGTGATCCTGAGGGACCACCGCGCCGAGAACGCGCCGCGCTCCTTCGACATCCCCGGCATCGTGCTGCTGTCCGGCGCCATGGGAGCCCTGGTCTACGGCCTCATCAAGGCGGGCGAGTCCTGGGGCTGGGGCGGCACCAACACCTGGCTCTGCCTCGGCGGCGCGGTGATCCTCTTCGTGCTCTTCGCCGTCTGGGAGACCAAGGTGAAGGAGCCGCTGATCCCGCTCGGGATGTTCCGCTCCGTGCCGCTCTCGGCCGGCACGGTCCTGATGGTCCTGATGGCCTTCGCCTTCATGGGCGGCCTCTTCTTCGTGACCTTCTACCTCCAGGGCGTCCGCGGCCTGAGCCCGGTCGACAGCGGTCTGCGGCTGCTGCCGCTCACCGCGATGATGATCGTCTCCTCGCCGCTGGCCGGCCTGCTGATCACCAAGTTCGGCCCGCGCGTCCCGCTGGTCGGCGGCATGGTCTGCACCGCGGCCGCGATGTTCGGGATGACCACCCTCACCGACGGCACCGGCACCTTCGCCATGTCCCTCTGGTTCGCCCTGCTCGGCCTCGGCCTCGCCCCCGTGATGGTCGGCGCCACCGAGGTCATCGTCGGCAACGCCCCGCTGGAGCTGTCCGGCGTGGCCGGCGGCCTCCAGCAGGCCGCGATGCAGGTCGGCGGCGCGCTCGGCACGGCCGTCCTCGGCGCGGTGATGTCCTCCAAGGTCAGCGCCGAGTTCGCGGACAACTGGCAGGCGGCGGGGATCCCCGTCCCGGCCGACCCCCGGCTGGAGGAGGCCGCCGAGTTCGGCGCCGTCCCCGGCGAGCTGGCCCAGGCGCCCGGAATGACGCCCGACCTGCTCACTCTTATCGGTGACGTCATCCATGACACGTTCATGTCCGGCATGGGCCTGGCGTTCACCGTCGCCGGCGTCGTCGCCGTGGTCGCGGCCCTGGTCGCCACCCTGACCAAGCGCGGCGAGAACGCGGACGCCGGTGCCGGAGTCGGCCACATCTGACCCGGCCGACGCCCCCGGCGGCGTCAACCGCACGCCCACGACGGCCCCGCCGGATGCCTCCGGCGGGGCCGTCGCCTATCCGGATGATCATGGACGCGGGGCCTACCGGCGCCCCGGCCCCCGGGTCACGCTGCGAAGCGTCCGATCCGCACCAGCACGGGGGTCCCCTCACATGCGCCGACACACACCCATGCGCCGACACACACGCCGTCCGTCCGCCCGCACCGCCGCGGCCGCGGTCCTGGTGGCCGCCGCCCTGATCCCGCCCGCCCTCGGGCCGGTGGGCGCCGCCACCGCGGCGCCGGCCGTCCCGCCGCCGTCCGCGGCGCCGCGCCTCGGCTCCTGCGGGGCCGGCGAGCTGTGCCTCTGGACCACCGGGGGCTTCCAGGGCGCGCGCCGGGTCCACGAGCTGTCCGGCCTCGACATCGAGAGCTGCACGGCGCTTCCCGGCGGCGCCACCGCCGCCTCCCTCGCCAACCGCACCGGCCGCCCGGTCACCACCTACCAGTCCGCGGAGTGCGCCGAGACCGGCGAGTTCGAGACCTATCCGGGCACCGGCACCTGGGTCCCCGAGTCGCCGTACCGGATCCGCGCGTTCAAGGTCTGGGAGAGATGAGAGAAGGGGGTGTGCGGGGCCTCGCGGCCCCGCACACCCCCTTCGTCACGAGCGGGTCAGGCGTCGCCGCCCTCCGCGCCCGGGTCGGCCGCGGCCACGTCGAGCAGCTGGTAGCGGTCGATCGCCTGCTTCAGCACCCCGCGGTCCACCTTGCCGTCACGGGCCAGATCCGTCAGCACCGCCAGCACGATCGACTGCGCGTCGATGTGGAAGTACCGGCGGGCGGCACCGCGGGTGTCCGCGAAGCCGAAGCCGTCCGCGCCGAGCGAGGTGTACGCGCCCGGCACCCAGCGCGAGATCTGGTCCGGCACGGAACGCATCCAGTCCGACACGGCCACGAACGGGCCCTCGGCGCCGGACAGCTTGCGCGTCACGTACGGCACCCGCTGCTCCTCCTCGGGGTGCAGCAGATTGTGCCGGTCCGCCTCGACGGCCTCGCGGCGCAGCTCGTTCCACGAGGTCGCGGACCACACGTCGGCCCGGACGTTCCACTCCTCGGCGAGGATGCGCTGGGCCTCGACGGCCCACGGCACCGCGACACCGGACGCCATGATCTGCGCCGGGATCTGCCCCTGCTCGCCGCGGCGGAACAGGTGGATGCCCTTGACGATGCCCTCGGCGTCCACGTCCGCCGGCTCGGCCGGGTGCTGGATCGGCTCGTTGTAGACGGTCAGGTAGTAGAAGACGTCCTCGGCCTCCGGGCCGTACATCCGCCGCAGACCGTCCTGGACGATGTGCGCGATCTCGAAGCCGAACGCCGGGTCGTAGGCGACACAGCCCGGGTTGGTGGAGGCGAGGAGCTGCGAGTGGCCGTCGGCGTGCTGGAGGCCCTCGCCGGTCAGCGTCGTGCGGCCCGCGGTGGCGCCGAGGACGAAGCCGCGCGCGAGCTGGTCGGCCATCTGCCAGAACTGGTCGCCGGTCCGCTGGAACCCGAACATCGAGTAGAAGACGTACACCGGGATCAGCGGCTCGCCGTGGGTGGCGTACGCGGAGCCGGCGGCGATCAGCGAGGCGGTGCAGCCGGCCTCCGAGATGCCGTCGTGCAGCATCT
Source organism: Streptomyces zhihengii (assembly GCF_016919245.1). Classification (NCBI taxonomy): domain Bacteria; kingdom Bacillati; phylum Actinomycetota; class Actinomycetes; order Kitasatosporales; family Streptomycetaceae; genus Streptomyces; species Streptomyces zhihengii. The sequence continues at coordinate 5,716,459 of NZ_JAFEJA010000001.1, forward strand.
GCCCGGTCGGCGACTCCTTGTAGGCGAGCAGCAGCTCCCGGTCCACGGCCTCGTACTGCTGGCCGAGCGGGTTGTAGATCTTCGCGCTCGGGAAGAACGAGTCCATGCCGAAGGTGCGGTACTCGTCCGGCGCGATCAGCACGAAGCGCTTGCCGATCTCCTTGTCCCGCATGAGGTCCTTCAGCAGCCGGACGAACGCCATGGTGGTGGCGATCGACTGCTGACCGGAGCCCTTCTTCACGGCCGCGTACGTCTTGTCGCCCGGCAGCTCCAGCGGCTTCGCCCGCACGACACGGGTGGGCACGTAACCGCCCAGACCCTTGCGGCGGTCGTGCATGTACTGGATCTCCTCCGAGTCCCGGCCCGGGTGGTAGTACGGCGGCAGGCCGGAGTCGAGCTGCTCGTCGGTGATCGGGATGTGCAGCCGGTCGCGGAAGCCCTTGAGGTCGGCGACGGTCAGCTTCTTCATCTGGTGGGTGGCGTTGCGGCCCTCGAAGTTCGGCCCGAGGGTCCAGCCCTTGACCGTCTGCGCGAGGATCACCGTCGGCTGGCCCTTGTGCTCGCGCGCCGCCGCGTACGCCGCGTAGATCTTGCGGTGGTCGTGACCGCCGCGGCCCAGCATCAGGATCTGGTGGTCGGTCATGTTCTCGACCATGGAGCGCAGCCGGTGGTCGCCGCCGAAGAAGTGGTCGCGGATGTACGAGCCGGTCTCGGTCGCGTACGTCTGGAACTGGCCGTCGGGCGTGGTGTTCAGCTTGTTGACCAGCACGCCGTCGCGGTCCTGCGCGAGCAGCGGGTCCCAGGTGCGGTCCCAGACCAGCTTGATCACGTTCCAGCCGGCGCCGCGGAACTGCGACTCCAGCTCCTGGATGATCTTGCCGTTGCCGCGCACCGGGCCGTCGAGGCGCTGGAGGTTGCAGTTCACCACGAAGGTGAGGTTGTCCAGGCCCTCACGGGCGGCGATGGAGAGCTGGCCCAGCGACTCGGGCTCGTCCATCTCGCCGTCGCCGAGGTAGGCCCACACGTGCGAGTCGGAGGTGTCGGCGATGCCGCGCGCCTCCATGTAGCGGTTCATGCGCGCCTGGTAGATGGCGCCGAGCGGGCCGAGGCCCATGGAGACGGTGGGGAACTCCCAGAAGTCCGGCATCAGCCGCGGGTGCGGGTAGCTGGACAGGCCGTACGGGGCCTTCGACTTCTCCTGCCGGAAGGAGTCGAGCTGCTGCTCGCTGAGGCGGTCCAGCAGGAACGCGCGCGCGTAGATACCGGGGGAGGCGTGGCCCTGGAAGAAGATCTGGTCGCCGCCCCTGCCGTCGTCCTTGCCCCGGAAGAAGTGGTTGAAGCCCACGTCGTAGAGGGAGGCGGAGGAGGCGAAGGTGGCGATGTGGCCGCCGACGCCGATGCCGGGACGCTGCGCGCGGGAGACCATCACCGCGGCGTTCCAGCGGGTGGCGTTGAGGACCTTGCGCTCGATCTCCTCGTTGCCGGGGAAGAACGGCTCGTCCCGGGTGGCGATGGTGTTGACGTAGTCGGTGCTGCGCATCTCCGGCACGGCCACGCGCTTCTCGCGGGCCCGCTCGATGAGGCGGAGCATCAGATAGCGGGCGCGTTCGCGGCCCCGCTCGTCGACGGCGGCGTCGAGGGAGTCCAGCCACTCCTTCGTCTCTTCGGGATCGAAGTCGGGGACCTGGCTGGGAAGGCCGCCAATGATGATCGGGTTGCGATCGGATCCGGAAGCCACGCTATTCCTTCGCTGTTGGGCGCCTGCCGCCACACGAGGCGGGAAGACGCACTGACGTGATGACGGACGAGCTGTCGCACCGCCTCCATCGTGTACCGCGGGGAGGCGTACGTCACCTCTACCGAGGGGTAACCCCCGTACTCCATGACATCGGGCGCCGGGCCCCGGTGCGGGACCGGTCAAATCGCAACCTTACGCCCAAGGCGTTCATGCGTTTCGTTCGGCCGTTCGGTTCCGATTGCCGGATCGAGGGGTAGGTATGCCGCGAAGGGTGATCAAAGGGGCGTACCGGCTCCGGGGTGCGGTCGCGGCTCCTGCGCGGAGTTGCGCCGAGACGGCCCCAAACGTCACCGTTTCGGCGGTCCCTGTGGCCGGGTACTTGCGCGATCGGGCCCGCCCGTGTGGACTACGGTCAACGTCACGCCTGTGCGCGTGGCCGCAGGCATTCCCAAGAATCAAGATCAGGAGGCAAGCCGTGAGCGCGACCGCGGACCACGCGGAGACGAACCTGGCCGTAAGGCTGGGTTTCCAGCCCGACCAGGTGGTCCAGGAGATCGGCTACGACGACGACGTCGATATGGAACTGCGCGAGGCCATTGAGGAGGCCATCGGCAGCGACCTCGTCGACGAGGAGTACGACGACGTGGCCGACGCCGTGGTGCTCTGGTTCCGTGACGACGACGGGGACCTGACGGATGCGCTGGTCGATGCCATCGCGTACATGGAAGAGGGCGGCCAGATCCTCCTGCTGACGCCGAAGACGGGCCGTGACGGCTACGTCGAGCCCAGCGACATCGGCGAGGCCGCCACCACCGCGGGCCTGTCGCAGACCAAGAGCGTCAGCGCCGGCAAGGAATGGGCGGGCACCCGCCTGGTCACGCCGAAGGCGGCGGCCAAGAAGCGCTGAGGTCCCGCAGGCGGCACGGTGCCCGCCGCGGACCGCGGAGCGTCCCGACAGCATCGCGAGGCCCCCGCCGACATCTCGTCGGCGGGGGCCTCGCGCATGCCCGGCACGTACTGCGTAGGGTGGGCTTTCACCGGTTCGGCCCACTGAAGGGATGCGTTTCCATGGCGATCGAGGTCGGCGACAAGGCTCCTGAGTTCACCCTCAAGGACAACCACGGCCGCACCGTCTCGCTCTCGGACTTCCGCGGCGAGAAGAACGTCGTGCTGCTCTTCTACCCGTTCGCCTTCACCGGCGTGTGCACGGGTGAGCTGTGCGCCCTGCGCGACGAGCTGCCCGCCTTCGTGAACGACGACACCCAGCTCCTCGCCGTCTCCAACGACTCCATCCACACCCTGCGCGTCTTCGCCGAGCAGGAGGGCCTGGAGTACCCGCTGCTGTCCGACTTCTGGCCGCACGGCGAGGTCTCCAGCGCCTACGGGGTCTTCGACGAGGAGAAGGGCTGCGCGGTCCGCGGCACCTTCATCATCGACAAGGAGGGCGTGGTGCGCTGGACGGTCGTCAACGGCCTGCCGGACGCCCGCGACCTCAACGAATACGTGGCGGCGCTCGGTACCCTCTGAGCCCCGCTCCGGGGGCCGCCGCCGCGACGGCCCCCGGGCCACCGCCGGACACCGCCGGGGAGACCGGCCGCCGGCGCACGCACCGGACGAACCGGGGAGCGAAAGTCTGTTTCCGTGGGGAACCGGTCACTAGGATTCCTTCGTAGATCCGTACAGGAACGCACGACGGGGGCGCTGCCCCTGAACACCAATGGAGGGACTCGTGGGAGTCAGCCTCAGCAAGGGCGGCAACGTCTCGCTGACCAAGGCCGCGCCGAACCTGACCGCGGTCACCGTGGGCCTGGGCTGGGACGTCCGGACCACCACCGGTACCGACTTCGACCTCGACGCCAGCGCGCTGCTGACCAACGCCGAGGGCAAGGTCGCCACCGACGGCAACTTCGTCTTCTTCAACAACCTCAAGAGCCCCGACGGCTCCGTCGAGCACACCGGTGACAACCTCACCGGTGAGGGCGAGGGCGACGACGAGGCGATCAAGGTCAACCTGGCCGCGGTCCCCGCCGACGTCGACAAGATCGTGTTCCCGGTCTCGATCTACGAGGCCGAGAGCCGCCAGCAGTCCTTCGGCCAGGTGCGCAACGCGTTCATCCGCGTCGTCAACCAGGCCGACGGCGTCGAGCTGGCGCGGTACGACCTCAGTGAGGACGCCTCCACCGAGACCGCCATGGTCTTCGGGGAGCTCTACCGCAACGGCGCCGAGTGGAAGTTCCGCGCCATCGGCCAGGGTTACGCCTCGGGGCTGCGCGGCATCGCGCAGGACTTCGGCGTCAACGTCTGAGCCGCAGCACTCCACGTCCGGCGCCGCACGCTTCGTGCGGCGCCGGACGTGCCTCGCACAAAGACCGCACAGGGGAGGACACATCATCATGGGCGTCACGCTCGCCAAGGGAGGCAATGTCTCCCTCTCCAAGGCCGCACCCAACCTCACTCAGGTCCTCGTGGGCCTCGGCTGGGACGCACGTTCCACCACCGGAGCCGACTTCGACCTCGACGCCAGTGCCCTTCTCTGCCAGAACGGGCGCGTGCTGGGCGACGAGTGGTTCATCTTCTACAACCAGCTCGAGAGCCCCGACGGCTCGGTGAAGCACACCGGCGACAACCTCACGGGCGAGGGCGACGGCGACGACGAGTCGCTGATCGTCGACCTCCCCGCGGTGCCGGCGCACGTCGACAAGATCGTGTTCCCCGTCTCCATCCACGAGGCGGACAACCGGGGCCAGACCTTCGGCCAGGTCAGCAACGCGTTCATCCGCGTCGTCAACCAGGCCGACGGCGTCGAACTGGCCCGCTACGACCTCAGCGAGGACGCCTCCACCGAGACCGCGATGATCTTCGGCGAGCTCTACCGGTACGGGGGCGAGTGGAAGTTCCGGGCCGTGGGGCAGGGGTACGCGTCGGGCCTGCGCGGCATCGCTCTAGACTTCGGGGTCAACGTTTCGTAAAGCCGCGTGCGGCGCGGGGGAGCACCTCCCTCAGGCTTCACTCGGGGGACCAATACACGATTGGGTAGCCAGTGGTTCTGAAAACCTTCGGCTGGTCGTTCGCCGTGACGGCGGCCGGCCTTGCTTTCGCCGCGTGGCAGTGGGGCTGGGAGGCGTTCGGGATCGTACTGATCCTGTCGATCCTGGAGATCTCGCTGTCCTTCGACAACGCGGTCGTCAACGCCGGCATCCTCAAGAAGATGAATGCCTTCTGGCAGAAGATCTTCCTGACCATCGGCATTCTGATCGCCGTCTTCGGTATGCGGCTGGTCTTCCCCGTCGTGATCGTCGCCATCAGCGCCAAGGTCGGACCGATCGAGGCCGTCCAGCTCGCCATGGACGACCCCGACCGGTACGAGGCGCTCGTCACCGACGCCCATCCGGCGATCGCCGCCTTCGGCGGCATGTTCCTGCTCATGATCTTCCTCGACTTCATCTTCGAGAAGCGCGAGCACACCTGGCTGTCCTGGATCGAGAAGCCGCTGGCCAAGCTCGGCAAGGTCGACATGCTCTCCGCCTGTGTCGCCCTGATCGCCCTGCTGCTGTCCGCGATGTACTTCGCCGTCGAGGCCCACACCAGCTCCGGCCACGCCGACAAGACGGCCACCGTGCTGCTGGCCGGCGTCGCCGGTCTGATCACCTACCTCGTCGTCGGCGGCCTCTCCGGCTACTTCGAGGACAAGCTGGAGGAAGAGGAGGAGCGCGAGCACGAGGAGGAGGAAGAGGCCAAGCGCGAGGGCAAGCCCGTCTCCGCCGTCGGCCTGGCCGGCAAGGCCGCCTTCTTCCTCTTCCTGTACCTCGAGGTCCTCGACGCCTCGTTCTCCTTCGACGGCGTGATCGGCGCGTTCGCCATCACCAACCACATCTTCTGGATGGCGCTCGGCCTCGGCATCGGCGCCATGTACGTCCGTTCGCTCACGGTCTACCTGGTCCGCGAGGGCACCCTCGACGACTACGTCTACCTGGAGCACGGCGCGCACTACGCGATCGGCGCCCTCGCCGGCATCCTGCTCGTCACCATCCGCTACGAGATCAACGAGTTCATCACCGGCTTCCTCGGTGTGATCCTCATCGGCGCCTCCTTCTGGTCCTCCGTGGTGCGCAACAAGCGCATCGCGGCGGCCGAGGGCGGGACATCCGGCGACAAGGCCGGAATCTCGTCAGGGGTGTGACCGACTTCCGGGTGTGACACCCTCCGGCCGGAGGGAACGCTCTGAACGGGGCGGTCGCGAGGTCATCGGCCTCGCGACCGCCCTGTGGCATGTGTGGTGGGGCACGACGGACCGATTGTGTGGGGTGGGGCATGGCCATCTGGGACAACCTGTTTCGCGGCAGGGCGGCACAGTTCGACTCGGGGAGCGCGGCGACCAACTCCATCGAGCTCTCGAGGCGGCGCCCGTCCGTCTCGCTGACCAAGCAGGGCGCGGCCACCGGCAACCTGCGCGTCAACCTCTCCTGGCGGATGCGCACCTCCGACCTCGACGGCCGCTCACATCAGGGCGGTCTGCTGCGCCGTCCGTTCAACCTCTTCAAGCCCGACGTCGTCCAGGCGCACACCCAGGGCATCGTCAACGTCGACCTCGACCTGGGCTGCCTCTACGAGCTGACCGACGGCAGCAAGGGCGTCGTGCAGCCGCTCGGCGGCTTCCTCGGCAGCCTCAACGAGTCCCCCTACGTCCGCCTCAGCGGCGACGACCGCTTCGGCGGCTCGTCCGGCGAGACGATCTACGTCAACCTCGACCACCGGGACGAGATCAAGCGCCTGCTGTTCTTCGTCTACATCTACGACCAGACCCCGGCCTTCGACCGCACCCACGCCCACTGCACGCTCTACCCCAGCAACGGCCCCCGGGTGGAGATCGAACTCGACGAACGCGCGCCGCAGGCCCGTTCCTGCGCCGTGTTCTCGGTGGAGAACGTCAAGGGCGACCTGGTGGTGCGCCGCGAGATGAAGTTCGTCTACGGCTTCCAGGCGGAACTCGACCGGCTGTACGGATGGGGGCTCCAGTGGGGACGCGGTTACAAGAGCCGGGTGTAGGGCGCACCGCACCGGCCGGACGGCCGGGGCCCGCCGGGCCCCGGCCGTCCGCCGCGTCAGCGGCGCAGGAACTGCGGCCCCATCGGGGGCAGGCGGAAGTTCGGGTCGGGCGCGTGGGCGGCCGCCGCGGCGGGCTGCGGATAGCCGTAGCCGTGGGCCGGCGCCGGAGCCGTCTGCGGCGGGGGCGGCGCGTTGTGCGGGTAGCCGTAGGCGGGCCGGGTCACGGCCTCGTCCGGCTGGGGGTAGCCGTAGCCGGGCGCGGGCGCCGCCGGGGGAGCGGACGGCGGCTCGGGCGCCGAGGAGGGGTCCGCCGCGGCCTCCGCCTCGTCCACCGAGATGCCGAACGCCGTCGCCAGGCCCACCAGACCGGTCGGGTACCCCTGCGCCACCGCGCGGAACTTCCAGCCGTCCCCGCGGCGGTACAGCTCGCCGCAGATGATCGCCGTCTCCTCGCCCGTCTCCGGCCGCACGTCGAAGACGGCCAGCGGCTCGCCGTCGACGGAGGCGTCGTGGAGCATTATCCGCAGGTCGCGCACGTGCTGGAAGGTGCCGCCGTCCGAGGAGGCGGCGATCACGACCTGGTCGACACCGGCGTCCAGCGCCGCGAGGTCGGCCTCGACGGTGTCGGTCAGGCTCTCGCCCTCGCGCTTCTTGGGCAGCCGCCGCACCAGGCCCGAGGGGTGGCGCGGCTGGTTGTAGAAGACGAAGTCCTCGTCGGAGCGCACACGACCGCCGGGCCCGAGCAGCAGGGCCGACGCGTCGACGTCCGGCACTCCGGACCCCGGTGTCCAGCGCAGCACGGCCCGCACGGCCGTGGCGTCGAGAGGGACGTTCGAGCCCTTCATCATCGTGTGCGTCATGCTCGTCATCCTGCCTGTCCGAGCACCCCCGGGACAACGCGGGGGCGGCTCCGGGCCGCCGGGAGCCACGATCGGCGCACCCCGCGTTGCGGGGAGGAAAGGGGCGGGTTACCTGAATGTCATGCAGGCGGGGAACTGTGGACACCTCGCCTTACGTACTATTACCGGCCACATGTCGTCAGGGCCGCCGAGGCAGTACGGGGTATTCATATGCGTCATTTCGGGCACGTCCCGCCCGCGGTCCGGGAGCGGCTCTTCCACCGGCAGCCGGCCGAATTCGGTGCGGAATCGCCCGCCCGGATGCTCGCCGCCGCCCTCGGCGCCACGCTCTACAGCCCGGCCACCCGGCCGCGGCTCGCGGACGACGTGATCAAGCAGACCGGGCGCGGCGTGGTGTCCATGGTGCTGTGCCTGGAGGATTCCATCGACGACGCCGACGTGGAGGCCGCCGAGGCCAACCTCGTCCGGCAGTTCGCCGACCTCGCCGGGCGGGGCGCGGAGCTGCCCCTGCTCTTCGTCCGCGTCCGCCGCCCCGAGCAGATTCCCGACCTCGTCCGGCGCATGGGCCCCGCCGGGCGACTGCTGTCCGGATTCGTACTCCCCAAGTTCACCGAGGAGCGGGGCGTCCCCTTCCTGGAGGCGCTCACCACCGCCGAGGCCGAGAGCGGGCGGCGCCTCTTCGCGATGCCCGTGCTGGAGTCCCCCGAACTGCTCTACCTGGAGACCCGGGCCGACACCCTGACCGGCATCGCCCACACCGTCGACAAGTACCGCGACCGGGTCCTCGCCCTGCGGCTCGGCGTCACCGACTTCTGCTCGGCCTACGGACTGCGGCGCTCGCCCGACATGACCGCCTACGACGTCCGCATCGTCACCTCCGTCATCGCCGACGTCGTCAACGTCCTCGGCCGCTCCGACGGCACCGGCTTCACCATCACCGGCCCGGTCTGGGAGTACTTCCCCACCGCCCAGGAGCGCATGTTCAAGCCGCAGCTCCGCCGCAGCCCCTTCCTGGAGGGAAGCGCCGAGGACCTGCGCACCACGCTCATCGAGCACGACATGGACGGACTGCTGCGCGAGATCGAGCTGGACCGCGCCAACGGCCTCCTCGGCAAGACCTGCATCCACCCCTCCCACGTCGCCCCGGTGCACGCGCTCTCCGTGGTCAGCCACGAGGAGTACAGCGACGCCCGCGACATCCTGCGCCCCGAACGGGACGGCGGCGGGGTGCTGCGCTCGGCGTACACGAACAAGATGAACGAGGTGAAGCCGCACCGCGCCTGGGCGGAACGCACCCTCCAGCGCGCCGAGGCCTTCGGCGTCGCCGCCGAGGACGTGGGCTTCGTGGACCTGCTGGCGGCGGGGGTCGCCGGCTGATGAGAGAGGGCGACAACGTGGTGTGGTCGGGAAGCTGGGTGGCCGAACGGCTCGGAGTCGGGCTGGACGGCGACGAACGCCTCCCCGAACTGCTGGGCCTCGCCCTGCGGCGCAACCCGAAGCGGGCCCATCTGCTCGTGTCGAACGTCCTCGGCAAGCATGTGCCGCAGAGCCCGGGACTGGTCTGGCGGACGGGCCACGACCTGGGCGTACGGGTGCGCGGCCTGCTCGGCGCCGAGGAGGCCGCCCGCGCCGTCGTCCTCGGCTACGCGGAGACCGCGACCGGCCTCGGCCACGCCGTCGCCGACGGCGTCGGCCTCGCCCCCTACCTGCACTCCACCCGCCGCCCCGTGGACGGCGTCCCGCAGGCGGGCGGCTTCGAGGAGTCCCACTCCCACGCCACCAGCCATCTGCTGCTGCCCGAGGACCCGCTGCTGCTCGCCGGCGACGGCCCGCTCGTCCTCGTGGACGACGAGTTCTCCACCGGCAACACCGTCCTCAACACCATCCGCGACCTGCACGAACGCCACCCGCGCCGGCGCTATGTGATCGTCGCCCTCGTCGACATGCGCGGCGGGCGCGACCGGGAGCGCTTCGACGCCTTCGCCACCGCGATCGGCGCCCGCGTCGACCTGGTGGCCACCGCCACCGGCACCGTCCGGCTCCCGGACGGCGTCCTGGCCAGGGGCCAGGCACTCGTCGCCGAGCAGGAACGGGAGCAGGAGCGCGAGCGGGCGCAGGGGCTCGCCCAGGGCCGCGGCGCGGAGCCCGTGGCCGAGCGCGCCGCCCGCGCCACCCGGTCCCGCATCGACCTGAGCTGGCCCGACGGCCTGCCCGACGGCGGCCGCCACGGCTTCACCCCCGGTCACCGGGCGGGCCTCGAAGCCGCCCTGCCCGCCATGGCGGACACCCTGGCCGCCGCCCTCGGCCCCGCCCGCCGCGTCCTCGTCCTCGGCTTCGAGGAGCTGATGTACGCCCCGCTGCGCCTCGCGGCCGCGCTGGAGGACACCGGAGCCGTCCCCGAGGTGCGCTACTCCACCACCACCCGCTCGCCCGTCCTCGCCGTCGACGACCCCGGCTACGCGATACGCAGCCGGCTGGTCTTCCCGGCCCACGACGACCCCGCCGACGGCCCCGGCGAGCGCTACGCCTACAACGTCGCGGGCGGCGGCTTCGACGCCGTGGTCGCCGTCGTCGACTCCGCGGCCGACACCCCCGCGCTCCACGCCCCCGACGGCCTGCTGGCCCAGCTCGCCGGGCACACCCCGCACGTCGTGCTGGCCGTGGTCCCGTCGTACGTACCGGCCGCCGCCACGCAGCCGCTGCCCACCGCCGTGCAGCCGCTTTCCGCCGCCACGCAGCCGCTTTCCGCCGCTGCACCGTCACCGGCCGCGGCGCAGCCACCGTTCGCCGCCGTGCAGCCGCCGTCCGCCGCCGCGCGGACACCGCTCGCCGCCGCGCGGCCGGCGGCCGCCGCACCGTCACCGACCGCCCATGAAAGGGCCTCCATGCTTGCCGAGCCGCTCCGCGGACCCGACTTCTCGTCCTACGCGCCCGACGAGGTCGGCTGGCTCCTCCAGGACCTCTCGGACACCGAACTGGAGGCGCCCACCGAGGAGCGCGAGGAGGCGATACAGAGCGGCGGCGCCCACTACGCCGAGTCCCTGCCGGTCGAGTACCAGCCCAGCGAGCAGTACCAGCAGCTCTTCAAGGCCGCCCTGGAGACCTCGGCCGCCCGGATCGCCCGCGCCGTCGGCACCGTCACCGAGACCGTGCTCGCCGAGGTCCCCCGGCGCCCGCGGCCCGGCGGGCGCACCGGCGGCTCCCGCCCCGTCCTGGTCTCCCTCGCCCGCGCCGGCACACCCGTCGGCATCCTGATGCGCCGCTGGGCCCTCGCCCGCCACGGCATCGACCTGCCGCACTACGCCGTCTCCATCGTGCGCGGCCGCGGCATCGACGCCAACGCCCTGCGCTGGCTCGCCGCCCACCACGACCCGGCCGACGTCGTCTTCGTCGACGGCTGGACGGGCAAGGGCGCCATCACCCGCGAACTCGCCGAAGCCCTGCGGGACTTCGACGGCTTCGACCCGGAGATCGCGGTCCTCGCCGACCCCGGCGGCTGTGTGCGCACCTACGGCACCCGGGAGGACTTCCTCATCCCCTCCGCCTGCCTCAACTCCACCGTCTCCGGCCTGATATCCCGCACCGTCCTGCGCGCCGACCTCGTCGGGCCCGACGACTTCCACGGCGCCAAGTTCTACCGCGAGCTCGTCGGCTCCGACGTCTCCGGCCACTTCCTGGACACCGTCGCCGACCGCTTCGACGAGGTCGCGGACGCCGTCGCCGGCGACGCCGCGGCCCTGCTCGCCGCCCCCGACCGGGCGCCCACCTGGGAGGGCTGGGCCGCCGTCGAGCGCATCAGCGAGGAGTACGGCATCCACGACGTCAACCTCGTCAAGCCCGGCGTCGGCGAGACCACCCGCGTGCTGCTGCGCCGCGTCCCCTGGAAGATCCTCGCCCAGCGCGGCGCGGGCGCCGACCTCGACCACGTGCGGCTGCTCGCCGAACAGAGAGGGGTGCCCGTCGAGGAGGTCGACGGACTCCCATACACCTGTGTGGGGCTGATCCACCCCAAGTACACCCGGGGCGCCACCGGCGCCGACGGCAAGGCGGTGTCGGCATGAGCGTCCTCGTCGCCAGCGACCTCGACCGTACGCTGATCTACTCCAACGCCGCCCTCGCGCTCACCATGCCGGACGCGGACGCCCCCCGGCTGCTGTGCGTCGAGGTCCACGAGCACAAGCCCCTGTCGTACATGACGGAGACCGCCGCCGGCATCCTCACCCGGCTCACCGAGGACGCCGTCTTCGTCCCCACCACGACCCGCACCCGCAAGCAGTACCAGCGCATCAGCCTGCCCGGCCGCCCGCCCCGGTACGTGATCTGCGCCAACGGCGGCCATCTGCTCGTCGACGGCGTCAGCGACCGCGACTGGCGCCAGTCCGTCGCCACCCGCCTCGACGACGAGTGCGCGCCCCTCGCCGAGATCCGCGCCCATCTCGCGGTCGCCGCCGATCCCGCCTGGATGCGCAAGGAACGCGTCGCGGAGGACCTCTTCGCCTACCTCGTCGTCGAGCGGCCGCTGCTGCCCGAGGGCTGGGTCAAGGAGCTCGCCGCCTGGGCCGGGGAGCGCGGCTGGTCCGTCTCCCTCCAGGGCCGCAAGATCTACGTGGTGCCGAAGCCGCTGACCAAGAGCGCCGCGGTCCGCGAGGTCGCCCGCCGCACCGGGGCCCGGCTGACGCTCGCCGCCGGCGACTCCCTCCTCGACGCGGACCTGCTGCTCGCCGCCGACCTCGGCTGGCAGCCCGGCCACGGCGAACTCACCGACGCCGGCTGGAGCGCCCCGCACGTGGAGGCCCTCCACCACCAGGGCGTGGCCGCGGGCGAGGAGATCCTGCGCCGCTTCACCGCCCACGCGACGGGCGAGCCGAACGCCTGAGCGCCTGAGCACCTGAGCGCCTCGGCGCCTGAGCCGTCGCAGCCGAGCGGCCCCGGCCCGGATTCTCTCCGGGCCGGGGCCGCTCGGTGTCTCGATCTGCCGGGCCGGGGCGGGATCTCGCCGCGCCGCTCGGTGTCTCGATCTGCCGGGCCGGATCTCGCCGGGCCGGGCCGCTGGGGGCGGGGGCGCGAGCTCAGGTGCGCCGGCGCGTCCCGGCCCCCGCCTTCGTCACCCGCACCACCAGGAAGGCGACGACCGCCAGCACCGCGATCCCCAGCACCACCTTCGAGTACGTCGACACGTACCCGGTCACGTCCTCCCACCGCTCGCCCAGCGCGTACCCCGCCAGCACGAACACCGTGTTCCACAGCGCGCTGCCCAGCGTCGTCAGCAGCGTGAACATCGGCAGCGACATCCGCTCCACGCCGGCCGGCACCGAGATCAGCGAGCGGAACACCGGGATCATCCGCCCGAAGAACACCGCCTTCGGCCCGTGCTTGACGAACCACGCCTCCGTGCGCTCGATGTCCGAGGTCTTCACCAGCGGAAGCTTCGCCGCGATCGCGATCGTCCGCTCCCGGCCGAGCAGCGCGCCCACCCCGTACAGCGCGAGCGCGCCCACCACCGAGCCCGCCGTCGTCCACAGCAGCGCCGCCAGCAGGCTCATCTGCCCCTGACTCGCGGCGAACCCCGCCATCGGCAGGATCACCTCGCTCGGGATCGGCGGGAAGAGGTTCTCCAGCGCGATCGCTATGCCCGCTCCGGGCGCCCCGAGAGCGTCCATCAGGCCGGTGACCCACCCCGGGGCGCTGTCGGCGGCGACGTTCACCATCTGCGTGTCCATGGGCGAACGCTAGAAAGCCGAAGCTGAAGAGGCCCTGAAGGCGGCCCCACAGCATCCTGCGGTTTTCCGCAGTGCGCCCGCACGGCACCGCCCGCTAGCGTGACCGATCATGAGAACCCTGGCGATACGGACGGTCCGGCACACCGTCGGCTGCGCGCTCGGCGCCGCGACCGCCCTC